>NZ_CP097751.1:0-600000 GCF_023585825.1 Candidatus Blochmanniella camponoti | reverse complement strand
ATTTGTCTTTTTATCTTGAGACATATAGATAGTAACATCAGAATTAAGGGATTGTGACGCGCATTTACTATGGTATCTATGGATATTATCACTAGAACATCCCTCTAGAAATACAAGAACTACTATTATATAAATTATCGATCTGCTATTTACTAGCATAATAGATGCGCTACACTCCTCTGCTCCCTGCTTATTTTCTATTGATAATTTATTTGTTTCAGAATCATACAATATACAAATAACACATATGCATTCGTCACTGATATTAAATACATTTTATATAATCAAATAAATAACTCATAAATTTAATATACATTCCAACATTGCGTATTAATAACCAGTATATAATATTTACTTAATGCATACAACAATAGAATTATTTTTAGGAATTTTTGAGAATCATTCTTATATGTTTTTAACATCTACACATTTTTTGTTTTATAGAAAAAATCACTAATATATAGTTATATATAAAAATATATAAGTATTTTATAAAATTTGAATAATTTCGTATTTTTTATAAATCATAAATGTATATATTTAATATACATGTCAAATATAAATGCGCATACAATAATGCGCATCCTATCTTTATATACGTCTGATGATACTGGTTGTAGTAATTTACTAATAGATATCAGAATATCACATATATTTTGTGTATCAATTTAGCTAGAATGAGTCACATATCATAATAACCGTAACAATAATTAAAATAATTCTTAGATAAATCTATCAATACGATAGATTTATCTAAGAATTATGAAATAAAAATATATGTATTTTTATTATTTTAATAAATATTTAACGTGTTAATAACACGACTGCTATACACGCAATACCTTCAGATCGGCCGATATATCCCAGTGTATCAGTCGTAGTGGCTTTTATATTAATACTAGTTACTGAACAATTTAAGTCTTGAGATAAATGATGTTTCATCTGATAAATATATGTGTTTATCCTTGGGACTTGTAGGATTACAGTAATATCTATATTTTCTAATAAAAATCTTTGCATGGTAATTTTTTCCCAGGCAATTCGTAACAATTTTCGACTATCTATATTATTATATTTAGCATCAGTATCCGGAAACATCGACCCAATATCACCATAACAAGCAGCTCCTAATAAAGCATCAATTAGTGAATGCATCATCACATCGCCATCAGAATGCGCTTTAATTCCTTTCATACAGGGGATATTCACCCCCCCAATGATAAGCGGTCTACATCCTCCAAATTGATGCACATCAAACCCATAACCAATACGTAACATACTTACAATCCTTGTTAATTTTTTTTATATAATTTAGATAAATAAAAGTTAGCTAATTTTAAATCATTTTGATGAGTAACTTTTATATTATCAGAACGACCGTGTATCACAATGGATTTATACCCACAATATTCTACAGCCGATGCTTCATCAGTAACAATCACTCTATTTTTCAAAGCTTTTTTAAGACAATATTTTAAAAGATCATAATTAAATAACTGTGGAGTTAAAGCATGCCATAAATTCTCACGATCTACAGTATATCTTATAAAATTAGTCCCACAGTAAGTCCGTTTAATAGTATTACAAATTGGTATTGCTAAAATTCCACCTACTTGAGAAAATTTTGTGATCTCAAAAAGCCGTAATAAATCTTCATGATGTAAACAAGGACGCACCGCGTCATGCACAATAACCCAAACTGATTTTTTTACATGCTGCAATCCAGCCATAACTGAATCAGCTCGCGTGTGTCCTCCAACAACTACACTAACTCTAGGATCGTAAGAGATAGATAATTGACGAAACCAACGATCACGCGCATTAATTACTACGATGCAATGACGAATGCATGATTGACATAACAGAGCGTTCATGGAATGTTCAATCAAAGTTTTGTCACCTATGGTGCAGTATTGTTTCGGCAATAAACTTTTCATGCGTTTTCCAGTGCCTGCTGCTGGAAGGATAGCAGTAATATATGGAATTTTTTTTTTCAACATATTTAGTATAAACACCCACGTATATCAAAATAATCAAACCATCGTTGACCTTTTTATTTAATTAATGTTGCTATCACAATGTTATTAGATAAAAAGTTTCACCGAGTTTAATCATACCAAGGTCATACCTTGATCGCTCCTCAATTGCTTCATATCCATGAAGTAAATCATAAATTTCATACAATAATTGATTATTACGAACCTTCAGTTGATCAATATTATTAATATTTTTATATAATGTAATTGTATTATGAATATTTATTAAATCACAAATACCATTTTTTCCTAACCAAAGTGAATATTGCAACCAAATCAACAATGCTAACAATATACAATTTAACTTGTTCATTTTTTCGCCAATTCATTATATTTTATATTAATAAATCGATTATATTCACCATATAGTCAACTCGCTGTTACTGATAACGAATAAATATCTATTAAATAGGTAATTATGGTCATTAAATATATAATTGTAGTTATTGATATAAACTTATAATGCATGTTAGAACAATTGATTTAAAAATCATCATAAATTATTATAATTTTATTATAAAAGAGTATTTCTTTTTTAAAAGATTTATTTTAATTATAAAATATAAAACTGTTTCTATTAAAAAATAGTCTTTATTAAAAACAGCATCTAATCATCATAGATGATATAATTAATCATACAAATTATTAATTATATAAATTTATATTACTTATCTATTAGATAGATAAGTCTATTTTAAACAAATACTCAATACATGATGATCGCAATATTTGATTGATTAACTCTACGATCGATTTTTGACCATCTAAATATATATCTGGTTTTTTTGGTTGTTCGTAAGGAGAGCTGATACCGGTAAAATTTTCTATTTCACCTGATCTAGCTCTTTTATACAAACCTTTTGAATCGCGTTGTTCACACACATGAAAGGGTGTATCAACAAATATTTCAATAAAATGATTGATAGGAAACATATTACGTACCATTTGACGATCACGATGATAAGGAGAAATAAAAGTAGCTAACACCACTACACCAGCATCAACCATCAATCGCGCTGTTTCTCCTACTCGACGTATATTTTCATGTCGATCATGATCACTAAATCCTAAATCCTGACACAATCCATGTCGGACATTATCTCCATCTAACATATATGTGCTGATATTTCTATGATGTAGTTTTGTTTCTAAAACATTAGCTAAAATTGACTTACCAGATCCTGATAGCCCTGTAAACCATAATAATATAGCCCGATGTTTATGTAGAAGCTCACGATCTTGTTGTGTTATATAACAAGTGTTCCAAAAAATATTTTTGTTAGATATACGATTGATATTTTTATGAATCATAATATAATTGTCATCATAATAAGTCTGGGATATTCCAATGAGGAAAATGAAAACGAATAAATTCATGTAATGCCAATTCAAATTCACTATAATTTTTATTATTCTTAGATTTATGACGCGCGATAGGAGTACGAACCATTCCAGCTCCTACAGTTTCATTGGTTAATAAATCAATAAATATCATACTACCAGTTGTTGGGTAATGAGGATATGGATCTAGTATCAGTGGCTCATCGAATAACAACCTTACTAGTCCAATTCCATTGAGTGAAATTATGTTTGTCTTTTTAGATTCCAAAGTATTAACATCTATTTGGTATTCTATATTTTTTACTTGTGCTCTTATAACTTTAGTAGCAATCTTGACATTAAAATATTGATTTTTTTTTAATGCTTCTTTTTTCATCCATACCACATCTACCAACGCGTTCTGAACCGGTGTAATAGTGGCATGAGAATCAATTATTATATCTCCGCGACTAACGTCAAGATCATCTTCTAAAGTTATAGCGATTGCCTCTCTAACCCCAGCATGTGTTTGATCCGCATTAAATTTAATAATACGTTTAATAGCAGAAGTAGTATTTGAAGGAAAAATATTAATACGTTGTCCAACATACATACTACCAGAAGCAATAGTGCCAACATAACCTCTGAAATCTAAATTATGACGAATTACATACTGTACTGGAAAACGTAATTCTTGCTGCTCAAAATGTAAGGAATCATTAATCTGAATATCTTCTAACATTTCCAACAATGTGGGTCCGTTGTACCACTGCATATTTGTTGATAATGTCGTAACATTATCTCCGTCTACAGCGGATATTGGAATAAATGTTGTATGTATCTCAGTCGATAAATGTTTCTTAGTAAATTCTAAATATTCTTTGCTAATTTTTTGAAATATTTTTTGATTATAATTTATTAAATCCATTTTATTAATTGCCACTATAATATACTGAATACCCAGAAGTACAGTGATAAACCAATGCCTTTTAGTTTGACTCTGTATTCCTTTGCGCGCATCAACTAATAAAATAGCCAATTCGCTAGTAGAAGCACCGGTAACCATATTTTTTGTATATTCTATATGCCCTGGAGTATCAGCAATGATAAATTTACGTTTTTTAGTAAAAAAATAACGATAAGCAACATCTATAGTAATGCCTTGGGCACGTTCCGATTGTAATCCATCTACCAGCAATGCTAGGTCTAATTTATTTTTTTGAGTACCAATTTTTTTACTATCCGTATAAAGAATAGATAACTGATCATCATAAATTTGATAAGAATCATGTAACAATCGTCCTATCAAGGTACTTTTACCATCGTCTACACTACCACATGTAAGAAAGCGCAACAACATTTTATGTTGTTGCGCATATAGATAATTTTCAATTCCTCCATGATTGATAATTTCCTGCTCTATGGTGCTAATCATAATGATCCTTTAGAAATAACCTTGACGTTTTTTGCTTTCCATAGATCCGGATTGATCAAAATCAATGATTCGACCTTGACGTTCACTTTTCTTAGATATTAACATTTCCTCAATTATTGCAGGTAATGTCTCTGCTTGAGATTCAATCGCTCCGGTTAATGGCCAACATCCCAACGTACGAAATCGTACCATACGTGTTTCTACAGATTCTTCAAATGTAAGATTGATTCGATCGTCGTCTACCATAATCAAATTACCATTTCTACAAATCACAGGTCGATTTTTAGCTAAGTATAATGATACTATATCAATTTTTTCAAAAAAAATATACTGCCAAATATCTAACTCTGTCCAATTGGATAAAGGAAATACACGAATACTTTCTCCTTTATTAATTTTTCCATTATAATTATTCCATAATTCCGGACGTTGTTTTCTAGGATTCCAACAATGAAATTTATCTCGAAACGAATAAATCCGTTCTTTAGACCTAACTTTTTCTTCATCACGGCGAGCGCCTCCGAAAGCTGCATCGAAGCTATATTGATGTAATGCTTGTTTCAATCCTTCTGTTTTCATAATATCTGTATGTTTAGCGCTACCATGAATAAATGGGTTGATTCCCATAGATATTCCTTCTGGATTTTTATGCACTAATAACTCTAAATCATAAGATTTAGCGGTATTGTCTCGAAATACATACATTTCATGAAATTTCCAACCAGTATCTATATGTAATAAGGGGAAAGGTAATGCGCTAGGATAAAATGCTTTTCGAGCTAAATGTAACATTACTGAAGAATCTTTACCAATAGAATATAGCATGACTGGTTTTTGAAACTCAGCAACTACTTCACGAATAATATAGATACTTTCTGACTCTAATCTATGAAAATAAGTAATATGCTTTCTATTGTGGATCATACATTGTCCTTTTAACTTATATCAAATTAATAATTGAATTAATAGGATAGTAATTCAATGCTTTTTGACCAAACCAATTGATTTTACTATGCAATGACACGACATCGCCAATAACTAACAAAGCGGGATAATCAGCCATGTGTGCCAATTTTTCTAATTCAATTAAGGTCCCAATTAAAATTTTTTGATCTTGATATGTCCCTCGGCTAATTACGGCTACGGGAGTTTGCATATTTCGCCCATGAATGATTAGATTATTCTTAATACTTATAGCATTAATCTTACCCATGTAAATTACTAATGTCTGTTGATTGTTTGATAAACTGTTCCAGTTAAATTGATTATCGCCATTTGTATTATGATGCCCTGTAATAAAAACAACGCTATGAGCATATTTTCTATGAGTTAAAGGAATACCAGAATAAGCCGCAACACCGATTCCTGCTGTAATACCAGGAACTACTTGAAAAGCAATACCTGCCTCTGCTATTGCTTGTAATTCCTCTCCGCCCCGCCCAAAAATAAATGGATCTCCTCCTTTCAGTCTAACGACTTTATTTCCTTTCTGTGCTAATTGTACTATAAATTGATTGAGTTTTTTTTGAGAAATTAAATGATTTCCAACACGTTTTCCAACACAAATTTTATCGGCATCGCGCCGGGCTAAATCTAAAATATCTGAATTTACTAAGTAATCATACAGTATGATATCTGCTTGTTGTATTACTTGCAATCCTTTGATAGTTAACAATCCTATATCTCCGGGCCCCGCCCCTACTAACGTGACATGACCTTTTTTATTATTCTTATTTTTTATAGAATGGTTAAGCGTATAGTTAAAAACTTTATTAGCTTCTTTAGGGCGACCTTGTTCCATTAAGGTAGCAACGTGCCCATTATAAAATATTTTCTCCCAAAACTGACGCCTGAGTACTGTATCTACAATATGCTGTTTTACTTGATCACGCCATGCTCCCGCCAATTTTGCTACAAATCCCAGAGACTTTGGTAATAACAATTCAAGTTTTTCACGTAAAATACGTACTAAAATAGGTGCTTTTCCGCAAGAAGAAATTCCTATTAAAACGGGATTACGATCGACAATAGCAGGGAAAATAAATGAACATTTATTCTTGTCATCCACAGTATTTATTAATATATTGTGTTTTTCAGCATTTTGGTATATTAAAGTATTTAATTTAGGATCATTGGTTGCTACAATCACTAAAATTACTTTATTTAACATAATAGGTTGAAAATTTTTACTAATCCAACTGATATTTTGTGTAATTAAAACTTTTTTTAATTCTGTACAAAGGGCGGGAGCTACTATCGTAATAGTAGCTCCCGCCCTTTGTAGCATTTGTATTTTTCGTGCAGCAACAATACCTCCCCCAACTACTAACACTGGCCTATTTTTGAGATCAATAAATATCGGTAAATATTCCACGGTATTACGTTAATACTTAAGCAATAATAAATAATAATATAATTATGCAATCACAAAATTATAATTATGAATAACAGTTCATATTTTTCAGGTTTTTAAATTGTATTCTCTACAATTAGAAACATATATACTAAAATATTCTAATAATGACTAAAATATGAGAACACACACTATCAAACAGGATACTATTGACAACTACCCATAGTATCCTGGAGGTAATTATTATATAGTAATACAAATAAAGTATAATCACACAAATATTTCATATAAATAATAAATTCACTCAATAATATGTAAACCACATTCACGTTGTAGTCCAAAAAAACGTGTATCTTCTTCTTTCATACCAGGTTCCCATTTTCTGCTAGTATGTACATCTCCTATTGATACATAACCTTGTTGCCACAATGGATGATATTCCAAAGAATGTTTTTCAATGTATCTATGAATCTGAAGAGAATTCCAATCAACGATAGGTAGGAATTTGAAAATTCCATTTTGAATGGTTATTATTGGCAATTTTTTACGACTATCTGACTGATTTCTCCTTAAGCCTGCAAACCATGTTTCCACTTTCAGCGTCCTTAGAGCACGACGCATAGGTTCAACTTTGTTAATAGCATTGTATTGTTGGATTCCTTTTACGCCTTGTGTCCATAATTTACCATATCGTGCTTCTTGCCATGCTGCAGATTGATTCGGAGAAAATACATGTAAATTTAATTGCATTTTTTCTGTCAATCGATCGATAAATCGATATGTTTCTGGAAATAAATAACCAGTATCAATTAAAATAATCGGAATATTAGGATAATAATGAGTGGTTAAATGTAAACTGACTGATGATTGAATACCAAAACTCGAAGACAATATTGCTTGTTTAGGTAAATATTCTATAGCCCATGTGAACCTATCTACCGTATTTAAAGATTCTAAATATCGATTTATTTTAACTAAAATCAATTTTTGTTCATTAACATCTAGTGCATTGAGTTCTGTAAAAGTCCAGCAATGATTAATAACATTTAATAGTTTATTCATAAAAATCTTTTTCAGAATTTATAACAGCATTAACTATCCCAGATCTTACTACATAATCTCCATAAGATTCTTGATTATTTCTCTCTTGTGCCCAACGACTAATAGTCATATCAAGAATATTTAAAATATCATTTTCCGTGATATTTTCTTTGTACAATCGAGGAATACGCGTACCGATATTATTGCCTCCTAAATAAAGATTATAACGCCCAATTGATCTTCCTGTTAATCCAATTTCTGATAACATCGAGCGAGCACAACTGTTAGGACAACCTGTTACTCGTAAAATAATAGCATCTTTTTCTAATCTATATTTTGACATGATATTTTCTATCTTAGTAACAAATTTTGGTAAAAATCGTTCTGCTTCTGCCATCGCTAATGGACAAGTAGGAAACGCTACACATGCCATAGATGCTTTTCGTTGCGGCGTAATATCATCATTGATTACACCATATTTTCTTAATGTACTTTCAACCATTAATTTATTGTCCTTAGATACTCCAGAAATAATTAAATTTTGATTTGCAGTCAATCTAAAAGAACCTGAATGTATTTGCGCAACTTCTGCAATTCCACGTTTTAACAGCTTACGGGGATCATTATTTGATATTCTTCCGTTTTCTATAAATAAAGTAAGATGCCAATAATCATCAATACCCTGTACCCATCCAAATCGATCTCCTCTATCCGTGAATACATAAGGATGAATTGGATGAAATTTTACTCCAGAACGACGTTCAACTTCTGATTTAAATGTTGTCACTCCAACTCGAGTCAAAGTATACTTTGTTTTAGCATGTCTACGATCAGATCTATTTCCCCAATCTCTTTGTATTGTAACTACTGTTTCTGCAATTTTTAAAACATCTTGTGTAGAAATATATCCAAATGCGCTAGCTGTACGAGGATATGTGGTAATATCTCCGTAAGTCATTGCTAATCCTCCACCTACTAATACATTAAAACCAATTATTTGATCAGTGTTCTCGCTTCTGATAGCAATAAAACTAAGATCGTTAGCATGAACATCTACATCATTTATAGGCGGTATCGCAATTGCTATTTTAAATTTACGAGGTAAATAAGTAGCGCTTAAAATTGGCTCAGAATCTGTAGATTCTGTTTTTTTTGAATCTAACCAAATTTCTGCATATGCATTAGATTTCGGCAGTAAATATGAAGAAATACTTTTCGCCAATTCCCATACCTGATAATGTAATGTTGATTCCATGGGATTAGCTGTGCATATTACATTACGATTTACATCTCCAGCAGTAGCTATAGAATCTAATCCCAATTTATTCAATAAACGATGCACATTTTTCAAGTTAGGTTTTAATAAACCATGTAGTTGAAAGGTTTGTCGAGTAGTAAGACGTATCGTGCCATATAAAGTATATTTTTCTGAAAAATCATCGATAGCCAACCATTGGGCCGGCATAATCACGCCGCCCGGTAAACGACAGCGCAACATCATATTGATTAGTGGTTCTAATTTTTGATTTGCTCGTTCTACACGTACATCGCGATCATCCTGTTGATACATGCCATGGAATCTGATTAATTGAGCATCTTCTGTACTAAATCCACCGGTTAAGTTATTGTCTAAATTTTGAGCAATAGTGCCTCTTAGAAAGTTGCTTTCCTGTTTAATTCGCTCATTATCGGATAATAACGGTATATTTTTATCATTGTTATGATTATATTTGCTGTTCATTAGTAAATATCTCTCTGATAACGATGTTGTATCCGCATGTTATGCCAAAATTCATTCGCTTCATCTAAACCCATACTCCCATGTTTAGATGCTAACATAACTAAAGCCTTATTTACATCTTGAGCCATATGTTTAGCATCGCCACATACATAAATATGAGCTCCTTCTTGAATCCATGACCAAAGCTCTACGCTGTTCTTTAATAATTTGTTTTGTACATAAATCTTATCATTTTGATCTCTGGACCAAGCTGTATCAATTTTGGTTAATAAACCATCTCTGAAATAACGTTGCCATTCAATTTGATAAAGAAAATCATCTATGAATCTTAAATTCCCAAAAAATAACCAGTTTTTTCCTGATGCACTATCTGCAGCTCTTTGTTGCATAAAAGCACGAAACGGAGCAATACCTGTTCCGGCTCCAATCATAATTACTGGAACATTAGAATTTTTTGGTAGTCTAAAATTATTATTAGGCTCAATAAAAATACGTATTTTTTCATTTTCTTTTATGCGATCTACTAAATAACCACTAGCACCACCTGTTCTAAAGCGTTCATTTGTCTTATAACGTACTACGCTTACAGTAATATGTATTTCATCTCCTACCTCTGATTGAGCGGAAGAAATGGAATAAAATCGGGGTTTCATAGGGCGTAATATTTGCAATAACTCTTGCGGAGTTATTGCAATTGATACACGATGCATCATTTCAATAATAGGCGTAGTTAAAATAAATTTATTTAATTTTTCTGAATTACCGAATAAATCCAACAACATTTTATTTTGAGTAATAGTAGCTATATTTTTTACAACAACAGAAGTATTATGAGTTAATTCATAATGTTTCTGTAATGCTTCACTAAGAAACATTGGCTCTTCTTTAACTCGTACTTGTTCAGTTCCTTTCAATCTTAATAATTCTAATAACTCATTAATAAGATTAGGATCATTTTCATACCACACTCCTAACGCATCTCCTGGTTGATAATGTAAACCAGAATCAGCAATATTTATCTCTAAATGATGCACATCTTTAAGTGAATCACGACTAGTAATTTTGTATCGGTTTGATAAACAAGCAATTAATGGATATTCTTTGTTATATACAATGTGATTTACTTGCTCAAGACTGCAACTTTCATTATTTTGATTAAATATGGAAGTAGATATTCTTTTATTTTTTAATAAAAGAACTATTTTTTTTCTCCACACATTAGCTTCTTCTTTAAAATCGATATCAACATCGACTCGATCGCATAATCGATGCGCTCCAAGCTCCTCTAATCGCTGATCAAAATCTTTCCCAGCTTTAGCAAAATGTTCATATGAACGATCTCCAAAACTAAATACCGCAAAATGAGTATTTGGCATTTTAACTGCTTTATTGGAAAATAAATACCTGTATAACGCAATTGCTTCTTCTGGAGGTTCTCCCTCTCCATAGGTGGAAGTAATAATAATTAATAATGTTTCTTTAGAAATTTTCTTAAATCTGTAATCTCCAGCATTGAACAACATGACATCCATATTAATTGCATGAATATCATCGCGTAATTTCTCAGCTAATTGACGTGCATTTCCAGTTTGAGAAGCAGATATTAAAGTAATTGTTTTATTAAGACAAACACCTTCGATTTTAGTGTTTTTAGAAATATCAGTTATTTTATTAGTTTCTGCAACACTTGCCAATCCCCATAGGTATCCGGATATCCAAATCAGTTGAGAACTGGACAAAGTAACTAAAAATGATCGAATATAATCTAACTGCTCCGAAGTTAACGGTGTTATTTCGTTATGTGCTGTGTTTTTTATCATTAAATTAAACTACTTAATTTGTTGCATAAATAAAAAATCTTACAAATTGGTAAGGATGTGTATCTTTTTAAAATATTGACATACCCATGTAATCCAATTTATCTGGATATTAAACAATATGGATTACTAACGTATATAAATAAACTTAATTTGAAAATTTATTAGATCTCATTAAAAAATACTTTTTGAGAATTATTTCTTGTTATTTGAAAACAACATAAACTGCAATAAAACATAAAACGCACATACTTCAACAGGTATGTTATTATAGTAGCAATATAAAATATATGCGGTAGAATCAATTATTCAATTTTTTGAAATTAATAAGAAACAGTTTACAACACAATATAAAAAGACACATTAAGAATTAACTATATTACTAGTATATATATTTATATATACTATTGTTTAGCTCACAGCAATAATTACATATATATTTTTTATATCAAAAAAAACGCAAATTAATTACTTATTAATTAATGCTCTATTATCATATAGAGCATACAAACTGCCTCATCTTTTAATTTTTCTATAAAAAATATTCTTTTATCTAATTTTGTATATATTTATATATACTGAATTACGGCATCAACTATGACATAAGTTTACTGTTGAATCTATAAAACACTCCCTTTTTTCCTAACATTTCTTCTATACGAATTAGTTGATTGTATTTAGCTACTCGTTCAGAACAACGCACAGGTCCAGTTTTTATTTGACCCGCAGAGGTACCCACGGCGATGTCAGCAATGCTTGTATCTTCAGTTTCTCCGGAACGATGTGAAATAATTGTACCGTAACCTGCATTTTTAGCCATTCTAATCGTTTCTAGTGTTTCAGTTAAAGACCCTATCTGATTGCATTTAATTAAAATAGAATTTGCAATATTTCGATTAATACCTATTTGTAACAGATTTATGTTAGTTACAAACAAGTCATCTCCTATTAGTTGAATTTTATTACCAAGAACTTTGGTTTGGTAAGAAAATCCATCCCAATCATATTCACTTTGTCCATCTTCAATAGAAACTATCGAGTATTTTTGTGCTAATGATGACAAATAATAAGTAAATTCCTCAGAAGTAAAAAACTTTTTTTCACTTTTTATGTTATACCTATTGGTAGATGTATCAAACAATTCAGATGCAGCACAATCTATTGCTAGGACAACATCTTCTTTTAAAATATAATCGGACTGTTCTATAGATTCTTTTATTAATTCTAATGCAGTGGCATGAGAATTAAGATTAGGAGCATATCCACCTTCGTCGCCTAATTGCGTGGATATTCCTTTATTATTTAAGATTACTCTTAAATTATGTGATATTTCAGATCCCATCTGAATTGCTTCTTTGATGGTTTTTGCCCCAATCGGGATAATCATAAATTCCTGAATATCTAAATTATTATCAGCATGCTTACCGCCATTAATAATATTCATCATAGGGAGTGGTATAACAAATGTATTTGTTGGTGCATCATACAAATCAGAAATATGTTGATATAATGGAACATTTTTAAATGCCGAAGCTGCTTTTGCAACTGCTAAAGAAACACTCAAGATAGCGTTAGCACCAAATTTTGACTTATTACTGGTTCCATCCAAATCAATCATAATCGTATCAATAACACGTTGTTGCGTTACATCCATTCCTATTAATGCTTTGCGAATGGGTCCATTTACAGCGCTGACCGCTTTTGTTACTCCTTTTCCAAAAAACCGATTATTATTATTATCTCTTAACTCTAAAGCTTCTTGAGAACCAACAGATGCTCCAGACGGAACAGATGCGAATCTAGAACCACCTTTAATATATACTTCAGTCTCTACTGTTGGATTACCACGAGAATCAATGACCTCGCGTCCAACAATATTTAAAATCTTAGGCATTTTTATTTCCTTTGTGAATTAATCTTGATTTTCATACGAACCAAAAAATAATATCATAAACATTCTCACTCGTATGTACTAAATTAATTTATTATGACGATGTTGGTATTCTATTGCGGCTTTTATAAAACCTATAAATAAAGGATGACCTTCACGAGGTGTAGAATTAAATTCGGGGTGGAACTGACTACCTATAAACCATGGATGATTTGGATATTCAATTACTTCTACTAAATTATTTTTTTCAGAAAAGCCAACACAACTTAATCCAGCACGTGTTATATGTTTTAACAACATATTGTTTACTTCATAACGATGTCGATGACGTTCTAATATAGTGCTTTTGCCATATATTTGATGCGTTAAACTTCCCTTAATTAAATAACACGCTTGATTACCTAAGCGCATAGTACCACCCAAATTAGCATTATTATTGTGTGTTATAAAAATACCATTCTCATCTTTACACTCAGTTATTAAAGCTATTACTGGACATTTACAATTAGTTACAAATTCTGTAGAATTGGCTTCTGGCATTCCAGCAACATGGCGAGCGAATTCGATCAATGCTACTTGCATGCCCAAGCAAATTCCAAAATACGGTATATTGTTTTCTCGAGCATATTGTGCGGATAAAATTTTTCCTTCCACTCCGCGATAACCAAATCCTCCAGGTACTAAAATAGCATCTAAATCCTTCAGTGTTTTTTCTATACCCAATTTTTCCACATCTTGGGAGTTAATAAGACGAATATTAACAATAAAACGGTTTTTTATTCCAGCATGCTTTAATGCTTCTGTCACTGATTTGTAAGCATCTATCAATTCAATATATTTACCTACCATACCAACAGTCACTTCTCCTATCGGATGTTCTTGATAATAAATTACTTCCTCCCAATCTGATAGATTTGCCTCAGGACAATTTAAATTAAAACGTTTGCAAATATAATTATCTAATCCTTGATCTTTAAGTAAAGCAGGTATTTTATAAATTGAATCTACATCTTGCAGAGCAATTATCGCTTGCTTAGGTACATTGCAAAACAAAGAAATTTTTTTTCGTTCACTATTACTGATTACTCGATCAGATCTACAAATTAAAATGTCAGGTTGAATACCAATAGAAAGCAATTCTTTTACTGAATGTTGTGTTGGCTTAGTTTTTAGTTCTCCAGATACTGCGATAAAAGGCACTAATGTCAGATGTATGTATAAAGTTTGTTCTCTATTTACTTCCATTACCATTTGCCTAATAGCTTCTAAAAAGGGTAATGATTCAATATCACCCACTGTGCCACCTATTTCTACTAACAACACATCGTGACCAGAAGCACCTGCTATAAGCCATTTCTTTATAGTGTCAGTAACATGAGGAATAATCTGTATCGTAGCGCCTAAATAATCTCCACGACGCTCTTTCCGCAAAACATCAGCATAAATTTTACCAGCAGTAAAGTTATTATGATGTCTCATTTTAGTACGAATGAAACGTTCATAATGCCCTAAATCTAAATCGGTCTCTGCTCCATCTTCAGTAATAAACACTTCTCCATGTTGTACGGGGCTAATTGTACCAGGGTCCATATTGATATAAGGATCTAACTTTATTATAGTTACACTGAGACCACGAGCCTCTAAAACTGCAGCCAAAGATGCTGTAGCAATGCCCTTACCCAAAGATGATACCACGCCACCAGTTACAAAAATATAATTCACTCTCACATATCAACCCAAATTATACATTTAATTTTTTCACGGTTTCAAATTTTTCTATGATCATAGCGGATTATTAGTTAAATAAGTAATTATTATATGCTTATCTTTATCTTTAGAATAAAATTCTTATTATTCCCAGATGTTCTGCAAATCTTGATAATTAATAAATGATTTATTCGATTGCAAATAAAACGTCTAAAAATTACATAATTTGGCTATAAAAAATAAATAACAGTACCATCATTGAGTATCATGACATTACACAATCTTTTGCAACAAAACGCAATATTCACTCACTATATAGAGTAGTCGCAGTAACAACTTTCAATACTTGAAGTGTATACTATACAAAACACGATGTATATATGATATAAACTTTAACATAATAATATTTGATGAACATAATTATAGTAAAATATAAGATGTTTGATTATTTGGTATAAATATTTGTTGTACACAACAAATATTTATACACTGAAAGAAGAACCACAACTACAAGTATTCTTGGCATTTGGATTGATTACAACAAATCGAGATCCTTCTAATCCTTCGTAATAATCTATAATACCTCCAAATAAATATTGCAGGCTCATAGGGTCTATTACTAAAGTGGCACCGTTATTTTTTATAATACAATCATCGCTAGAAATTTTATCATCTAAGATAAAACCATATTGAAACCCACTGCAACCTCCTCCTACAATATATACGCGCAATTTTAAATGTAAATTACTATTAATTATTTCATTTTCAGTAAAAAACTTTACTTTGCTGGCCGCAAAATCAGTCAATTGTATAGGAAATTTTGCATCATTATTCATAATTATTAACCTTTTATATTGAATATAAAACATTATAATTCGTTTTATAATAATTAATTAATCAATTTATAATTTGAGCATATTTAACTTTATAAAAAAATTAATCCATTAAAAAAATTTATATAATTATCAAATATATGTTATATACAGTGACATTATTTACAATTTATAAACATATACTATATAAATAAATTTTATTTTATTAGGAAATATTTAAATATAATGCTATCAATTAACGATATTAAAATAGAATGAAAGTGACGTAAAGTATCATTGGATATTATTGTATAAATCGTACTTCTATTTTACCAAACAATTAACAATTATTTATAGTAAAATTATTTATCTATTCATTTGGTATTGTGAGTACCTTTTTCTTCTACGGTATTTATCGATTGTTGATTATACGAGATTATTTTTGATTCTTTAAGTGACTGAAATAATAATTGCCAATCATTCACCCACACTGGCAAGACCTGACAATCAGTATTTTTGCTATCATTTAATGTAAAATTACCACAATTATCTATAGGTATGTTCTTAATACCACTAGGTAGTTCTAAATGTAAAGGAGTAGGATTTTTATGATCTAAATACAAATTATATAGAGTTAATGCGCCATTAGTACCTGTTAACTTAGTTCTTCCATTATTGTCACGTCCTATCCAAATCACAGTTACTTCTGTGTCATCAATTCCAACAAACCAACTATCACGAAGATCATTAGTAGTTCCGGTTTTTGCGGCTAACTGAGAACAAGGAAATTTTAAAGATAAAATACAAGACGTTCCTCGTGTTACTACTTGTTGCATTGCATATAACGTTAAATAAGCTGCTTGAGGGAAAATAACACGCTCTGTCTTAGTAAAATGTTGATATAATACCATATCTTCTTCGTTCATAATATAACAAACAGATGATAAGGCAGAATATTGCCCGCCGCTAGCAATAGTTTGAAATTCTTGAGCGACTTCTATAGGTGTCAAACTAATGGATCCTAAAAGGATAGATGGAAAGGAAGAAATAAAATCAGGCGAAATGCCCAATTTTTTTAAAACATCAGAAATAGCGTCTAATCCTATTGTCATGCCTAAATTAACAGTAGGTACATTAAGAGATTTAATAAAAGCATCAATAAGAGTGACCTTACCTCGAAATTTTCGGTCATAATTTTTAGGGGACCAAATTACTCCATTTGGTTGTTGTAAATGAATAGGCTCATCAGCAATCCATGTATTGAGGTGATATTTATCAGGATGACTTAGAGCTGCTAAATACACTGCTGGCTTTGCTAATGAACCTATAGAACGACGAGCATGCATCGCACGATTAAATCCAGAAAAATGGGGATCAGATCCTCCTACCATAGCTCGTATTTTTCCACTAAATCGATCTACTACAACTATGGCTCCTTCTAAATCTTTTACATTATAATAATGTCTTAATTTATGAATACCCAATTCCATTGCCTGTTCTGCTGCTTTTTGGGAAATAGGATCTAACGTAGTAAATATTTTTATTCCAGAAAAATCATGAATTTGATCAATATTTTGTATTTCTTCATTTACCATTTGTGTAAAAGCAGGTTGTAAGATTAATATCTCATCCTTTGGCTGAGTTCCTAAAGGTCGCGCACTAAGAATAGCACATATTTTTTTATCAATAATATTTCTATGTTCTAATAATTTGAGTATTAAATTGCGACGTTCCAGTGTTATGTGTGGATTTTTCCAGGGATTATATAAAGACGCGCCTTTTATCATCCCCACTAACATTGCCTGTTGATCTATACTTAATTCATTGATCGGTCGACCAAAATAATAAAAACTAGCTAAAGGAAATCCATGAATTTGATCATTTCCGTTTTGACCAAAATATATTTCATTCAAATATAATTCAAGAATACGGTCCTTACTATATCGATGATCAAAAATTAAAGCCATATAGGCTTCATTAAATTTACGCCACAACGATCGTGTATTATTTAAAAATAAATTTTTTACCAATTGTTGCGTTAAAGTACTTCCGCCTTGTACAGTACGACCGGAAAAAACATTTGCTAAAAAAGCGCGACCAATAGAAGATATCTGAATACCATCATGCCGATAAAAATAACGATCTTCAACAGCTAACAACATATCTATTAATATATCTGGAAATCCTGATCTTGGTATAAATAATCTTTGTTGCTTATTGGGAGCATATAAAATAGACATGATCTTAGGATCAAATCGAAATAAACCAAAATTATTCTTTGTGTCTTGATTGTAAATGCGAAGTAATTTTTCTTGATTAAAAAAAAAGGATACATGTATCTCTCCTTCTTCTCCACTTGGAAAATTAAAAGACCTACGAAATAATTCAATGTCATTATTATGTACAACAAATTCTCCTGAATGAGTAATTTTAGAGACTTGGCGATACTGTAACGCTTCCAATAAATGAATTATATCATTTTTATGATACGACATATTAGGTTCTACATTAATCATACGGCTATAAATAATAGTAGGTAGTCTCCAAACCTTTCCATCAATACGACTTTGAACCTTCTTATCTAAAAATATTCCATACACTACAATTAAAATGATAATAAACAAAAAAAAGCACATTACAGTGTATAAAAAAAATAAAGCTCGTTGCACAATGACAGAATGATACTTATATGATAATTGATTCATAAAAATTATATTATTGACATACGTTACAATACTCAGGTAGATTGACAATCGGTTATAATTTATTCTCCTTTGATTATACGTGATAATAAGTCACATAATGAATCACACAAATCTACAACAATTTATGTCTATTTTAAATAAACAATTCTATCTTTTTAGATAAAATATTATGATTAGTGTTAAATAATTAATTTAAAACAAATAAATACGTGGGCCACATATATGTTTCCTACAAATAAGTTATATTAACTAATAATTAATTATTGAATAAATAAAAGGAATCACACCATAAGATATTATTAATGTTTTCATGTTTTAAATATTAATCAATATCAATACCGGTATTATCACAATTATAACTTACCAAGGTACAACAATATTCATACTTATGTTTCTATGAATATAGATATCTTTCTTTATACAATAAATACGACTAGGTTTTTATTGAATCAGCTCTAATACAGTATTAAACTGCGTCACTTATTTAAATTTAATATCAATTAAAATGTTTTATAATTTTTAATTATAAATATAATCTAACAACATTCTGATATCTAATAGCATTTTGATTAAAAATATCAAACAATTTCCTAATAATATGTAGCTGTTCTTAATGGAGAAGATTTGTAAGAAATATTTTGTATATACCAAAATATCCATAATATGTAGTAAAAAAAATCCAGTTTATACTAATGTGACTATTGCTATTAGCATTTAGGGTTTTGAGTATTTTTTGATATTTAAGCTACTAAAATAAATATATTTTTTAAAAATTTATAAAACATCGTTAATAACATACTGTTATGTATGTCACCATGTTGGTATTTTATTTTTAAAAAAATTTACGAATTTTTCTTATGCTATAAAAAATAGATACAAATAAAATGAAAATAACTCAATCATACATAAAATTTCTAAAATTGATGTTTGATGATCAAATAATTTCAATATCTGAAATTTTAAATTTTTATAATTATAACTGAATAAGAATATGATACAAACATTTCTATATTGTGTATCTATAACATAGATGTTATTATTATAGGTTATTTCTGATATGAAGAGGAAATTCTTGTAATATTATTATAATACTATTATCATAAATTCCAGAAATAATTATTAATCTAATTTTTCTCTGAATGCAGAAATGTTTAACGTTATATAATAAACTTACCATATCCATAATCATATTTTATTATATATAAATTCTCAAATGTACTTAGCGTTCATACTAGTATTTAGATTGTAACGAAAACTAAAAATCCATCACATGTACAACTTAACAAGATTGGATGCAGTACAACATTGAATATTATACATTTCATTGCATGTATAATAGAAGATTGTTCAATACAATTACCATTTTACCCTATTATTACCCGTGATACTATCTGAAAATTAGTTAATAATATATACATCATGAATCTTAACACCATCTTACTTATCGTTATCAAATATTCAGGTATTATTTTTGTTTGTCATATTTAAATATATAATCAAAATATCGATACTGTATATAAAATACACATCACGATTAAACACAATAAAAATTAACATGTATTTTATACTATATTAGTATAAAGGATCTGAAATATAATTCAATTTTATGATGATATGTACGAAGCCATTTTGCGATGATAACATTATTAATTTAAATTATATAATATATATGCACCAATGAGTATTGGTATACAAAATAAGTCTCTTATACATTTTAATGCGATCACTTAAATCAATGATATTTTATAAAGAATTGGTACAAAAATCTATAAATAATATTTTTTTGAATATTATTTTTTTAATTCTTCATTTCATTATTACTTTCTCTTAGAGAAAAGATCATAGAATGTCATAGAGCCATCATACATTCATTGAATTGCTGAATATTGTTTTTCCGTAGCAAATATTTTGATTTGTTAAAAACAACGACACCAATATGTTTTTTAAAATCATTTTATTCATTATACATACAAACGCACATAAATATTTGATTACAATATTTATAAAATCAACATAAACATGAACATACTTTAAATACATTAAGGAAATGCTACAATGTTAGAACGTTTATCTGATGATGTGGATCCCATAGAAACACAAGATTGGTTAAAATCTATTTCTTCAGTTATTCAAAGAGAAGGTGTTGAGCGAGCTCAATTTTTAATGAATCAAATTATACATGAAGCCTGTAATAATGGCGTTATTATTTCTAATAATAAAATAACAAATGATTATATAAATACTATTCCAGTTAAAGATGAACCAGAATATCCCGGAAATTTAGAAATAGAAGAGCGCATATGTGCTGCTGTGCGTTGGAATGCCATCATGATGGTATTGCATGCATCAAAAAAAAACTTGGATTTAGGAGGTCATATCGCCTCATTCCAATCTTCCGCTACATTATATGAAGTGTGTTTTAACCATTTTTTTCGTGCGCGTAATAAGCACGATGGAGGTGACTTAGTATATTTTCAAGGCCATATTTCACCTGGTATATATGCCCGTGCTTTTCTTGAAGGACGATTGCATGAGGACCAAATAAATCATTTTCGCCAAGAAGTAAAAAATTTAGGACTTCCTTCATATCCTCATCCAAAATTAATGCCAGATTTTTGGCAATTTCCTACAGTTTCTATGGGTCTTGCTTCAATTAGTGCAATTTATCAAGCAAAATTTTTAAAATACTTGAATAATAGAAATCTAAAAGACACCACTTTGCAAACAGTATACACTTTTTTAGGAGACGGAGAGATGGATGAACCTGAATCTAAAGGAGCGCTTAATATTGCTGCTAGAGAAAAATTGGATAATTTAATTTTTATTATTAATTGTAATCTACAACGATTAGATGGTCCAGTAATAGGAAATGGAAAAATTATTAATGACTTAGAAAATATATTTAAAGGGTCAGGGTGGGAAGTAATTAAAGTTATTTGGGGAAGTAAATGGGATGCATTATTACACAAGGATACTAGCGGCAAGCTCATTCAACTTATGAATGAAACGGTTGATGGAGACTATCAAACGTTTAAATCTAAAAATGGTGCTTATGTACGTGAACACTTTTTTGGTAAATATCCAGAAACTAGCACGTTGGTAGACGATATGAGTGACTCTGAAATTTGGGCATTAGATCGCGGTGGACATGATCCTAAAAAAGTATTTGCTGCTTTAGAAAAAGCTAAAAATAGTTCTGGAAAACCTGTTGTAATATTGGCACATACTGTTAAAGGTTATGGTATGGGTTCTAGTGCAGAAGGAATGAACGTTGCGCATCAAATAAAAAAAATTAACATAGAAGGGATACGTTATTTTAGGGATAGATTTAACTTAAATCTCGTCAAAGATGACCAAATTGAATCTTTACCTTATTTAAAATTTAAAGAAGGTTCTCAGGAACACATATACTTACATGAGCGACGTAAAACATTATTTGGATACATTCCAAATAGGTTGCAACATGCAACTAATTCTCTAGAACTACCAACATTAGAACATTTTCATCCTTTGCTAATACAACAAAATAAAGATATTTCTACTACTCTTGCATTTATACGTGTTCTAAACATATTACTAAAATACACCCCAATTAAAAATAGACTAGTACCTATAATTGCTGATGAAGGCCGAACATTTGGGATGGAAGGGCTGTTTCGTCAAATCGGTATTTATAGCTCTATGGGACAACAATACACTCCTCAGGATCATGATTTACTTGCATATTATCGTGAAGATAAACAAGGTCAAATTTTACAAGAAGGTATCAGCGAATTAGGCGCAGCAGCGTCGTGGTTAGCAGCCGCTACCTCATACAGTACTAACGACTTCCCCATGATACCATTTTATGTATATTATTCAATGTTTGGTTTTCAAAGAATCGGAGATTTTTTTTGGGCTGCTGCTGATCAACAAGCTCGAGGATTTTTGATCGGAGGGACATCTGGTCGAACTACTTTAAATGGCGAAGGATTGCAACATGCTGATGGTCACAGTCACATTCAGTCATTAACAATTCCTAATTGCATTTCTTATGATCCAGCATATGCATATGAAATTGCTGTTATTATACAAGATGGCCTCATGCGTATGTACGGAAGTAATCCAGAAAATGTATATTATTACATAACTACATTAAATGAAAAATATCATATGCCAGCCATGCCAATAGGAGTTGAAGAAGGTATTAGAAAAGGAATTTATAAGTTAGAATCTTTATCGGGAAAAAATGGAAAAATTCAATTGATGGGGTCTGGTGCTATTTTACGTCTTGTTCGTGAAGCAGCTAAAATCTTATCTCAAGAATATGACGTAAGTTCTGATGTATATAGTGTTACCTCGTTTACTGAATTAGCAAGGAATGGGCAAGACTGCGAACGCTGGAATATGTTACATCCCATGGATATACCCAAAATACCGTACATTACTACCATATTGAATGATTTTCCCACTATAGCTGCCACTGATTATATGAAATTGTTTGCAGAACAAATTAGATGTTTTATTCCAGGTCATCATTTTTTTGTATTAGGCACAGATGGATTTGGTCGTTCCGATAGTCGAAAAAATTTACGACATCATTTTGAAGTAAATACAGGTTATGTGGTTACTGCCGCATTAGCCCAATTAGTAAAAAAAGGCCATATTCGCGCTGATGTTGTTCTAAACGCTATCAAAATATTTGATATTGACCCTGACAAAATTAATCCACGCCTAATATAAGAGGTAACACGATGACAATTGAAATTAATATACCAAATATTGGAGAGGATGAATTAGAAGTTACAGAAGTAATGGTAAAAATAGGAGATAATATTAATGCTAATCAGCCACTTATTGTAATTGAAGGTGATAAATCATCTATGGAAATACCATCTTCCTGCTCTGGTATTGTTACTAAAATTTATGCCCATGTTGGAGATAAAGTGCGTACAGGATCTTCGATTTTACTACTTGATGTGCAAAATAATACTAATACTTTTACTATTAATGATAAAAAAAATGTTGTTCCTTCTCCTGATGTTGTAACAAACAATGACAAAAGAAAAGAAGTGATATGCAATGATGTACATCATGATGTTGCGATACATGCTACACCATTAGTGCGTCATATGGCTCGTACATTCGGAATAGATTTGTCAAAAGTAAAAGGTAGCGGTCGTAAGGGACGTATCTTAAAAGAAGATATTCAAAATCATATAAACGATATCTCAATGTATTATACAAACCGTATGTCATCTATTCAATCTAATCAATTACTACCCATATTATCTTGGCCGAAAATAGACTTCAGTAAATTTGGCGATATTACAACCGTAATGCTAAGCAAAATACAAAAAACTTCTGGTGCAAATTTACAAAGAAATTGGATTATGCTTCCGCATGTAACGCAATTTGATGAAGCTGATATTACCGATTTAGAGAGTTTTAGAAAACAACAAAACATTGACATTGAAAAGAAAAAAATAAATTGCAAAATTACGCTTTTAGTTTTTGTTATGAAAGCAGTTGCAAAAGCATTAGAAGAGTTGCCACGATTCAATAGTTCTTTATCTCAAGACGGTGAAACACTAATTTTAAAAAAATATATTAATATTGGCATAGCAGTGGACACTCCTAAAGGTTTATTGGTGCCCGTTCTCCATGATGTAAATATGAAAGGTATTATTTTATTATCACAAGAGTTGGAAGAGCTTTCAAAGAAAGCTCGTACTGGGAATCAATTGACTCCTACTAATATGCAAGGAGGAAGTTTTACTATATCCAATTTGGGGGGTATAGGAGGTACAGCTTTTACTCCAATTGTTAATGTTCCAGAAGTAGCTATTTTAGGCATGTCTAAATCTTTTATAAAACCAGTGTGGACCGGAAAAAAATTTACTCCGCGTTTAATGCTGCCTTTGTCATTATCATATGATCATCGTGTTATTGATGGAGCTGATGGTGCTCGATTTATGACACTTATTAATAAAATAATTGCTGATACAAGACTATTATCTATGTAAATTGACTAATCATATAAAAATAGATTTAAAGATTTCACTTTTTTAAAAAGTGTCTTTCCGTGCCTTTATGGTTAAAGATAATCTCGTTTAAATTGAGGTATGATATGATAATATCCATACCATAATAAATTCTATACTATAAAAATACATATTTCTATCAAATTAGATACAATAATCAATAGTTTTAATCGAAAACTGAGGGCACCGTATTATGCATATAAAAATAAAAACCCAAATTCTTGTTTTAGGCGCAGGACCAGGAGGTTATTCTGCGGCTTTTCGTTGCGCTGATTTAGGTATGGATACTACAATAGTAGAACGTTATCCTGATTTAGGTGGAGTGTGTCTTAACGTTGGTTGTATTCCTTCTAAAACATTGTTATATATTGCCAAATTAATTGAAACAAAAAAGAAATTCAATAAATATGGTATCTTGTCAGGAGAAACACATATTGATCTTGATAAGACGCGCTCTTGGAAAGATAAAATTATTGATCAATTGTCAAATAGTTTAAGTGCTATGGCAAAAACGCGGAACGTTAAAGTAATTGATGGAGTTGGTAAATTTATTGATAGTCATACTATTCAAGTTGAAAACAATGAAATGACCTTAGAAATAGCATTCAATTACGCTATTATAGCAGCAGGATCACATACTGTGTCGTTACCATGTATTCCTAATGATCAGCGAATTTGGAATTCAACTGATGCTCTATCTTTACAATCAATACCCGAACGTTTACTAATTATAGGTTCAGGAGCTATAGGGTTAGAAATGGCAACAATATATCATGCTTTTGGATCAGAAATAGATATAGTAGAAATGTGTAATCGAATTATGCCAATCTTAGATGAAGATATTACTAATATTTTTACTAAAATAATTAGTAAAAATATTAATTTAATTTTAAACACTAAAGTTAACATAGTAGAAGCAAAGAAAGATGGTATTTATGTAACTATGGAAAATAAACAAACTTTATTAAAAAATACTCAACGTTATGATGCATTATTAGTAGCAATTGGGCGCGCTCCAAATGGTAACATGTTGAATATCGAACGTGCGGGCGTAAATGTAAATAAATATGGTTTCATTCCTGTAGATAAACAGATGCGTACTAATGTGCAACACATTTTTGCTATTGGAGATATTATTGGATATCCAATGCTAGCGCATAAAAGTATTCATGAAGGCCATGTAGCTGCAGAAGTTATTTCTGGTAAAAGGCGTTGTTTTGATCCAATAATCATTCCATCCATTATATATACTGACCCAGAAATAGCGTGGGTTGGATATACTGAAAAAGATGCTCAAGAAAAAAATATAGATTATGAAGTTGCACTTTTCCCATGGATGGCTTCAGGTCGAGCGATTACTGAAGATTGTAAAGAAGGTATGACCAAATTAATTTTTAATAAAAAAACGAACAGAATTATTGGGGGATCAATATTAGGCACGAATGCTAGTGAAATATTAGGAGAAATCGCATTAGCCATTGAAATGGGATGCGATGTAGAAGATATTACTCTAACTATTCATGCTCATCCAACTTTATATGAATCAATAGCATTAGCAGCATCTATTCATAATGGATCAATTACTGATTTGCCTAATATAAAAAAATAAATATAATAAATTTCACATAACTCTTTAAAATTTTAAATAAATAAATTATTTTACAAAGAATACTTTATTATTGTATAGTTTATCGCAACTTATAAGATATATAATGAAGTCAATTTCTATTAAAAACATACAATTAATAAATAAATATATTACTTATAACTATATATGTATACGCTCGGAATACAAGTATTTATCTACAAAACATATACATGATCATAAAATTTTTTACTATTATTAATACAAACACAATTAACAAACAAGAAAAGTATTCATAATTTAAAGAATATCGTCAAGTGTTGATATATAAAGTTAAAATAATATTTTTATGATCTAATTAAACATAATGAAAATATATATGGGATTTAAATTAATAAAACTCTATTTTTTGATGAACAATAAACAGTATTAAGATACTGACAGAAAAAGTAACGTATACGATTTTAAATATTTACGATGAAATATACATATCTAATCAATATATTTTAAACATATTCTACATCCCAAATGAATACAAATAGATAATATCTATTTGTATTCATTTGGGATGTAGAAAGTACATGGTCTTATAATTATATAAATACAATATTTTATCTGTAGTTCTGCAGAGAAAATATTGTAGGTGCTGTATGAACTAATCGATAATTCTTATCTTCATATTTCTTATTCTTTTATTACAACTCAAAAAAGACATTGATGACATTTTTTGCTCTTGCTTAATAAGATCTTTTTAACAGAAAAACTTATATAAAATTACTAAATTTATATAAATTAAATAATGATACTTTGACTACCACGCGTCATATGATGATACTGTATTCAGGGTATAATTAAAATAGATTTTTATAAATGTTTAAAATTAAATTTTTCTTTATTAGCACTTAAAATAGAAAAATTATCAAATTAAAAATATAACAAACATTTAAATTACCGAATATAATCAGAATAACTTTCAAATTCGATAGTAATATTATGTAATTAATACAATTAAATAAATTTTAATTTTTTAATTAATAATATTAAAAAAAATATATGAAGATAAACACCTTTTTTTAACTAATTACTAATGCCCAATATATTTCACTGCAACTATTGATAGACTATCATATCAACAGATATTTGCATTCATCAAGAAATAATGAAAACACCACACTTATTAGGATAATAAACATTAATTAATTTTGAAAAATCATAAATTATCTATATACCAAATGATATCGATAAGTATACATTTTTATTATTATTATTAATAAATTCATGTATCATAATATTTACAATATTTATATACTTGAATATATGACAACTAAATATCAAATATTTTTTTGTAATCATAAAATTTTTGTTAAATATATTCTAATTAAAAAATAAAACATTTTAATACGTTTTCTAAATACAACACTTGTGTATATACAAAAGTACACTTGTTATATACAATATAGCAAATTAAGTATACTACACGTGATATCAAAAAAATTTTATTATATGTATTAACTATAAAATTTTCATTAATTATTCTAAACAATAACAACAAAATTTTTCTAAAGCTACGTAATTTTTACAAATTACAGTACAAAAACAATAATAAAAATGTGTTATACAATTAAATTGTTAACAATTACATCAATATATCTACCACATTAAACGAACAATACACATATATCAATGCTTCAATACCATTAAATCTTTATTTAAATATATATCGTCTAATTTATTTTTAAAACAAAAACAACACATACAGCAATCTATGTATAGTTAATACATATTTTCAATTTTTATTATTCCTTCCAAAAATCTAAACCATTTTTAGGTACAGTTTTAACGATATCTGTTATAATTCTCCCATTAGGAAAAATTAAGTTATTATCTAATTCCATCAATGGGTAAAGCACGAACTCTCGATTAAGTATACCATGATGCGGTACTGTCAATTCAGGACTATATATAAAATATTTTCCAAATAGTAAAATATCTAAATCTAACGTACGTGGCTGCCATATAAGAGAATCACGTGATCGTCGTATACGTCCTTGTTTTCGTTCGATATATTGCATATGGCTTAATAATGCTTTTGGAGATAAATTAGTATCTAAAATTATTATTGCATTTAGAAAATCAGGCTGATTTTTATCTCCTAATGGCAGACTACGATAATAGGAAGAAAAATCTATAAGTCTAGTCATTGGAAGCTTAGAAAGAGACCAGATAGCACGATCCGCTTGTTGTTTTGGATTTAACATATTACTACCAATGCTCACCCAAACTCGTTCCATTTTATTATATATCCCAATCAATTATTAAATTACCGACCCTTTCGTTTTCATGAAAAAATCTTAAATAATGTTAAAATTTAAAACATTACATAAACATTTAGATAAATAGTATCTATAATACAAAATAGATCAGAAAAAAAATAGAAACTAAATCAATGGCCATAATAAAAATACATCTACAGTATTTAAAAACGATTTGATAGGATTATATCCTATAACACGCATATAAATTTAGTTTTATTAACAATCTATCCGGTCATTTGTTTTTCTTTAATTTCTTCTAAAGTTTTACAATCAATACATAAATCAGCTGTTGGACGAGCCTCTAATCTTCGGATGCCGATTTCTACATCACATGAAGCACAAAATCCAAATTCATTTGTATCTATTTTTTTTAAGGTTTTTTCAATTTTTTCAACAAGTTTGTATTCTCTATCCCGATTACGTAATTTAATATTGAATTCTTCTTCTTGCACCGCTCTATCTACTGGATCTGGAAAATTGATAGATGCCTGATCTTGCGCACATAACGCAGAATATTCTAAATCTTTTTTGAGTTGATTTTTCCATGTTTTAAGGATACGTTTAAAATGTAAAAGTTGATTAGAACTCATATACTCTTCATTAGGTTGTCGTTGATATGGTGTAACTCCAGCAATTATTAATACATTCAAAGAAGAACGTCTACGACTGCTCGGTGATTTTGTTGACATATATTTGCTCCTGTTTATATATATTAAAAGCAATTCATATCAATATTTTCTTTAAATTTCATTATTTTTATATAATTCCTCTAATATCGTTAAACACACGATGAATTATAATTATTATTGAAAAAAAATAATAATTATATTATATCTAAATGCGATATATATGTAAGCTCACAAATTAACCCGAATTGGTTATATAATTATTTATGTGTAATAATTATTGATATATATGTTATTTACAGGTTTATAAACAACTTTTACATTATTAAAATAATTCAAATAAAGAATTATCATTAATTATAGAAAATTTTTTAATTGCGTAATAAAATCATCAATAAATTTTATTGAGGCTTAAAATATTGAAAAAATAAACAGCGTTATTTAGATATTTAAAAATAAAACTATTTTATTACTATATAAAATAAGGTGTCGTTGTATAATTTTGCTAAATATCGTTCTAAATATTTTTAACATTGATTTAATTTCATAATTTTTAGAGAAAACATTTCATAAAAACATTTTTTTATTTAATAACACACATCAAATTATGTCTTATATCGTTGCGCTTACCGGTGGTATTTGTTCTGGAAAAAGTGTTGTTGCTAAAAAATTTTCTAATTTATCCAAGAAAGTATCTGTAATAGATGCTGATGTGATTTCTAAAAACATCACACAACCTGGTAGCATTGCTTTACGTATGATAACCAAACATTTTGGACCCCACATTTTATTTTCTAATGGATCATTAAATAGATCCATGTTAAAAAAAATTATTTTTTTCAATCCTAAAGACAAAGAGTGGCTTGAACAATTGTTACATCCACTTATTAGGCAAGAAACGCAGAAAACAATAAATATATTATCCAGTCAATCATCTTATATTTTATGGGTTGTTCCATTGCTAATAGAAAATAATTTACAAAAATATGCAGATCACATACTAATGATAGATGTACACGTTGATATTCAGTTAAATAGAATTATCAGTAGAGATAAAATACACAAACAATATGCTGAAAATATTTTATTATCGCAAGTATCCCGCCAGCATAGATTAGACTATGCTGATAACGTTATTGAAAATAACAAAAGTATTGATGAAATGACACAATATATTTATGATCTCCATCGAGATTATCTTAAGGCAGAAAAATAATTACTAAAAAACACTATTTTTAGTAAATAAAATAACACTAAAGATTATTACTATATTTATATTGTAGCAAACAACATACAAAATTGTTTGTCATAAATAACACAACAACGTTCACATATATTATGGTTATAAACATCATAATCATGCATATACATACATTTATATTTTACAAAAATTTATTACTTATAGATTCGAGTTAAATATGATGATTTAAAAAACAATATCAACTTATAATTCGCTACAAACTGACTAAAATAATGTTAAATCAAAACATTTTGTATATATTAATGATGTTGATTTACAATTTTACCATGACATTCTTTAAATTTCTTATTAGATCCACAAGGACAAGTATCATTACGACTCACTATTTTATTCTTCGTTAATGTATGTTGACTTAAAAAATTATCTATTGATAACAATTTAGTATTCATTACTTGCGTATTTATGGATTGAAAATCATTATATTTATTAGTTGAATTTAAAATAAATTCTTTTTTATTGAATAATTCTATTACTAATTTACTCACTTCGCTTATTACTTCATATTTTAAATGATCTAACATTTTAGTAAACATAGAGAATGATTCTCTTTTGTATTCCTGCTTCGGATCTTTTTGTGCATATCCCCTCAAATGAATTCCTTGACGCAAGTAATCCATTGCAGCTAAGTGCTCTTTCCACAGTACATCAAACGTTCTCAACATAATTTCTTTTTCAAAAGAACGCATAATATCTATTCCAATTATTTTTCTAGTATGTTCATATTTCTGTGTCATATTTTCCAATATACGTTGACGTAATATTTCTTTTTCCTCATATAATCTGGGCTCTACTTCTATCCATTTTAGAAGAGGTAACTCTAAACAAAAATCTTTCTTCAAACATTCTTCTAATTTTATTACATCCCTTTTACTCTCTATAATTTCTAGAGGAACGTAAATATTAAATAATTTTTCAACAACATCACAACGAATATTTTTAATAACGTCACTGATATCTGATATATTTAATAATTTATCACGTTGTTCATAAATAACACGACGCTGATCATTAGCTACATCATCATATTCTAATAATTGTTTTCTGATATCAAAATTACGATTTTCTACTTTTTTTTGAGCATGAGCAATAGCTTTAGTAATCCATGGATGTTCAATGGATTCTCCTGATTTCATTCCTAATTTTTTCATCATGTTCACTAATCTGTTAGAAGCAAAAATACGTATTAATGAATCTTCCATTGATAAATAAAATCTAGACGAACCTATATCTCCTTGTCGTCCAGATCGTCCACGCAATTGATTATCGATACGGCGAGATTCATGCCGTTCAGTACCAATGACATGTAACCCTCCAGATTTTAATACTGCATGATGACGTTTTTTCCAATCAGATTTAATTTTTAAAATTTTACATGTATTTGCTTTATGCAACGCAGTAATTTCTGCTCGCCAATTTCCTCCTAATATAATATCAGTGCCACGCCCAGCCATATTCGTAGCAATAGTTACCGCACCCGGATATCCTGCTTGTGCTATAATATCTGCTTCTGCAGCATGAAATTTCGCATTCAAAACTTTATGTATAATTCCGATCTGACTTAAAGCATGAGAAATAATCTCAGATTTGTCGATTGATATAGTTCCCACTAATACTGGCTGCTTTCTCTTAACACAATCTTTGACATCATTAATGATAGCTTCAATTTTTTCATGTTCTGTCATATAAATTATATCTGGAAAATCATTACGAATCATAGGCCGATTAGTCGGTATAACAATAGTATCTAATTTATAGATAGATTGAAATTCAAATGCTTCAGTATTAGCGGTACCGGTCATACCAGATAATTTTTCATATAAACGAAAATAATTTTGAAATGTAATTGAAGCTAATGTTTGATTTTCATTTTGAATAGTTACATGTTCCTTAGCTTCTATTGCTTGGTGTAATCCATCTGACCATCGACGACCAGGCATAACTCGTCCTGTGTGTTCATCAATAATAAGTACTTCACCATTTTTAACAAGATAATCCACTTCACACGCAAATAAAATGTGAGCACGAAATGCTGCATTAACATGATGCATCAATATAATATTATCTGATGAATACAACGATTCCCCTTGGTTCATGATTCCAGATTTAATTAATAATTGTTCTATTAATACTAATCCATTCTCAGTAAGAATAACTTGTCTGGATTTTTCATCAACTGCGAAATATTCTTCTTTTTGCAAATTATCTATATTTTTTTTATTTTTTTGAATTATGCTAAAAACTAATTCGTTGATTTTTAAATACAATAAAGAAGTATCATCTGATGGTCCAGAAATAACTAACGGGGTACGAGCTTCGTCAATCAAAATAGAATCTACCTCATCTATTAACGCATAATGTAATCCTCGTTGTACCCGTTCTTCTGGGACAAAAACCATATTATCACGTAAATAATCGAAACCATATTCATTGTTTGTACCGTAGGTAATATCTGCTGTATACGCTGCACGTTTCATAGATGCTGATAGTCCCGGTAAATTAATTCCAACAGTCAATCCTAAAAATTCAAATAACGGTTTATTATTTATTGCATCTCTATGTGCTAAATAATTATTAACTGTAACGATATGTACACCTTGACCACTTAATGCATTCAAATAAGCAGGTAAAGTAGCAGTTAAAGTTTTTCCTTCTCCGGTTTTCATTTCTGCAATACATCGATTGTTAAGAACTATTCCTCCTAATAATTGGACATCAAAAAGACGTATATTAAATATTCTCTTAATAGCTTCTCGTACTACAGCAAATGCTTGTGGTAATAAATTCTCGAGGTTTACACCTGATTCAATAGATGCGCGAAATTCATTCGTTTTAGAAGCAAGTTGACTATCATTTAACTTTTGTATATCTTTTTCTATATAATTTATCATATCCACCACTTTCTTCATACGAAGTAACACGCGATCATTTCTATTTTTAAAAATTTTAGTAAATAATTTAAATGGTGTTAACATGACAACTTATATCTCATTACAATGGCAGCACGTTATTTGAATAACATGTAACAATTACATATTTTCCGTGCATAATCCTTGCGACTACAAAGAAAATTTTAATAAAAATTGTAAAATACTACTAATTTACAATTTATCAAAATAGATGTTAATAAATTGTAATAAAATGCATGATAAATATTTAAGTGCATATTTATGTAAAATCCATGTGCATATCTTTCCTTAAACATATCATAAACATGATATTATCATTAATTGTTGATTAGAATAGCTCCAACATTCTAAGAGTAAAATATATTATACAAATTTAAAAAATTTTAAAACAATTACTAATTAATTATCACAATTGTTATTGTATCGTACAGATATATAAAATATATGATGGGCATCAAGAAAATATCTTAATCTGACGATACCAAAAATTGGTATGAATACAAATAAAGGAAATTACAATATCAAAGATATTAGTTTTCTGATTTTTATAATAAGTGTTATATGCATGTATCACTTATTGTAATCGTAACAACATATGATGTATTAAATGATTAATAAACTCAATAAAATTGAAAACACATTATAATCTAAATTCTTTACTACAGTATTCATTGTATATATATCTAAGTAATCTTCAATATTTTTAATCTAAAAAACTATAGATAAAATATGTGAATAAACATACAGTTGCGTATATTTATTTACAAGGAACATCGATCGAAATACATGATTTGTATAAACAAATCTAGGTAAATTTGTATACTAAAATTTAGAATAATTATTATTATATTCTATATTCAAAAATGCAATTAAATCTTAAAATACTAAAGGTAAATCAGATGCGTTAGAAAAAGTAGCAAGTTCCCATGCTTCTTGGCATGACAAAACAGTTTTTAATAATTTATTATTTAGAGTATGTCCCGATTTAAAAGCAATAAAAGAACCAATAAGATTATGTCCACACATAAATAAATCCCCAATAGCATCAAGCATTTTATGACGAACAAATTCATCATCAAAACGTAAACCATCTTCATTAAGTACACGATAATCATCAATTATTATAGCAGAATTAAAACTTCCTCCTAAAGCAAATCCACGAGATTGTAAATCTTTAATATCACGCATAAAACCAAAAGTACGTGCTCGACTAATATTATGAACAAAAGATGCTGAAGAAAAATTAAAAAAACAATGCTGTGTATCCACATTGATAGCTGGATGATTGAAATCAATAGTAAAATCAAGCGTAAAACCATTAAACGGCCTTAATTCAGCCCATTTTTCTCCATCTTCAACACGTACTGTTTGTTTTAATCGAAGAAATTTTTTTGCACTATTAAGTTCTTCTATACCAGCATCTAATAATAAACACACAAAAGGACTAGCGCTACCATCCATTATTGGAACTTCAGGAGCATTGAGTTCTATAATAATATTATCAATACCCAATCCTGCTTGAGCAGCACTTAAATGTTCAACAGTAAAAATCTGAACACCATATTCATTAATCAAACATGTACATAATACAGTGTTTCCTACCGATTTAACATTAACTTGAAGATCTACAGGAGGATGTAAGTCAGTACGACGATAAATAATTCCAGTATTTGCTGAAGTAGGACGTAAAGTTAACGTAACTTTTTTACCGGTGTGTAAACCTACGCCAGTAGTTTGCACAACGCGTTTCAATGTTCGTTGCTTTATCATTATATCATCTCATGCAATTATTGTATTCTTTACTTTATTAGTAAATCACTATATATATTGCATTTTTTATAAAAATTACTCATTTACACTATTATTTCTAGTTAGTCTGCTTGTTTTCTTAGAAAAGCAGGAATATCTAAATAATCTACATCTTTATCAAGAGTTGTACTTTGATGATCTACTGTATTAGATGATGTATGTCTTGATTCTTTAAAAAATGTAGATGCTCTTTGGGGAGCATGATTATGATAATGATTATCTCGTACTACCTTTTTTTCTTCTTTAGTATTAGATAAGATAACATCTGAACGTTTATCGATACCAATTCCTGTTGCTACTACAGTAACACGTAGTTCATTGTTTATGTCTGGATCTAAAGCAGTCCCGATTACTACTGTAGCGTTGTCAGAAGCAAAAGAACGTATAGTATTGCCTACAGTTTCAAATTCATCTAATCGTAAATCTAAACCAGAAGTGATATTTACTAAAACACCGCGAGCTCCAGATAAATCAATGTCTTCTAATAAAGGGCTCGCGATAGCTAGCTCTGATGCTTCCTCTGCTCTATCATCACCACATCCTATTCCAGCTCCCATCATAGCATATCCCATTTCTGACATTACTGTGCGTACGTCCGCAAAATCTACATTCATTAAACCCGGTCGAGTAATTAATTCCGCAATACCTTGAACGGCGCCTTTTAACACGTCATTAGCAGCGCTAAAAGCATCTAATAATGATACGCCACGCCCTAAAACTTTTAATAACTTATCATTTGGAATTGTTATTAATGAATCTACATATTTAGACAATTCAGAAATTCCTTGTTCAGCAAATGTCATACGTTTTTTCCCTTCAAAATTAAAAGGTTTAGTAACTACAGCTACAGTCAAAATACCTAAATCCTTGGCCACCTCTGCTATTATCGGGGCAGCACCTGTTCCAGTGCCTCCGCCCATACCTGCAGCAATAAATACCATATCTGCGCCTTCTATAGTAGCCCTCAATACATCACGATCTTCTTCTGCAGAATTACGGCCAATTTCTGGATTAGCACCCGCTCCTAATCCTTTAGTAATAGAACTACCAATTTGAATAGTTTGACCTACTGTCATTTTTCTTAAAGCTTGGGCATCAGTATTAACAGCAAAAAAATCTACACCTTCGATACGCTCACGTAACATATGTTCCACTGCATTACTACCGCCTCCGCCAATACCAACAACTTTAATTACTGCATCACTAGTTAATTCCATTGGTTCAAACATAGTTTTCTCCATACTACTTCAGTTATTTTGAAAAATTAATTTTAACGGATTCAGCATATTTTGTACTCATAACAATTAAAATTCTTTTTTTAACCAATTGTTTACTTTTCTTATCCAACTTTTAATTGTTATGCCTCTTTCTATATCTACCTCATTATTCAAATGAGATTCTTTCCCATAATGTAATAATCCAATAACAGTAGAATAATGAGGCCTTTTTATATCATCTGTTATCCCGTTTGTATTTATAGAAGATGCGATACGAACTTGTGTATGAAACACTTTTTGCGCACAAGCTGATAATCCATCTATAAGAGATGCACCTCCTGTTAACACAATCCCTGCTGCAAGATGATGTTTAATATTAAGTTGACGAAGTTGTGATTGTAACTGTAATATTTCTTTATTAACCAACATCATTAATTCAATATATCGAGGCTCAATTATTTCTGCCAACATATGACGTTGCAAAATACGAGGTGGTCTGCCTCCAACGCTTGGAACTTCAATATTTTCTCCTTTACTAATTAATGATTCTAAAGCACAACCATAACGAACTTTAATTATTTCTGCATCCGATAATGGTGTTCCAAAAGCATAGGCAATATCACTAGTGACTACATTTCCAGCATATGGAATAACTTTGGTGTGACGTAAAGCTCCAGCAGTATATATTGCTATATCCATTGTACCACCACCAAGATCTACCACACAGACACCCAATTCACGTTCATCTTCTGTTAACACAGCATGGCTTGAAGCTAATCCAGAAAATATCAATTGATCTACTTGTAATCCACATCGCTCCACTGCCTTGACGATATTTTTAGCCATATCATTATGGCAAGTAATTAAATGGACTTTGGCTTGCATTCTAACTCCAGATAACCCAACTGGATTTTTAATACCCTCTTGATAATCAATAGCATAATCCTGTGGAATCACATGTAATATTCGATGTTCATCACGTACTCTAACTGATTTAGCTATGTGTACTACATTATCCACATCTGATTGTGTCACTTCTTCTTCTGAAATAGGTACCATGCCTATTTCATTTTTACAACTAATATGTTTTCCAGATAAAGAAAGGTAAACAGATGAAATTTGACAACCTGCCATGAGCTCTGCTTGATTAATAGAGTATTGTACACATTTTATTACTGATTCTAAATTGTTTACTCCTCCCTTGTCCATACCTCGTGACGGGCAATATCCCAACCCAATAACATTTACTATTCCATCAGGCAAAATTTCACCTACCATCGTAGCAACTTTAGATGTTCCAATTTCTAATCCTACTAATAATTTTTTATCTGAAGCTTTGATCATATTTGTGATTGCCTTTATTTATTTTTTCTTCTATTTACCACAAAGTACAGGAGTGATCGAAGTTTGAGCCCCATCTTACAGCAAATCCTGAACGATAACGTAAATCTATATAATCAATACACGTATTATTGTCGTTAATTTTCTGAATAAGAATAGGATAAATTTTAATGAAATAATATAATCGTTCGATTATATTATTTCTACCTAATTTTAGATGGATATTATCTTGTAAAATCAGTTGCCATGAGTAGCGTGTATCCATGTGTACTGATTTTATGTGAAATTTGCTAGATTTTAATATCTCATTAAACGCATAATAATTAGCTAATACAACCCGTTCGCTACCCTCTGGTCCATACAAAGATGGCATTACTTTTTGGTCGTTATCTCGATATTCTTTAGGTACTCTAAATATAATTCCTTTTGTACTAATTATGTAAAAATCATTCCAGTATGTTAAAGGAATATATTCTATTATATGAATTTTTAATGTGTCTGGCCATTGTTTCCTAACACTAACTTGCTGAATCCATGGCAAACTTTCAATTTGTTTTTGAATAATGTTAACATCCTGTGTTATAAACGTACCTAATACTCCTAGTTTTACTATAAGTTGATCGATATCAGTGTCAGTAGTATAATTCCGTTCTCCAGTTACTATCATGTAAGATACAGGACTACAACAAGCATTATGAATCCATTCTCTTATTTTATAAACACCCCAAACAATACTGATTGTAGTAACAATTATTAGTATCCAATCTAATAATTGATGCTGCAATTTATATCCTTTTTTTAAAACATATTTAATTATCACTCGGTTATGCGTGCTTAATCCTAATTGAGGTGTATTAGTAAACCCATTCTTTGCGTATTCTTATTTTCATAAAAATTTATTATTGTGTTTTCATGTTCACATTTTATCATTTCGTACCATTAAGAATCATAATTATCATGTATTTATTTATGATTAATCGTTTTTAACGATTAATCTACGCACAACCTCTCCTATTGTACCAGCTCCTTGAATTAAGAGCAAATCGTTATTTCTTAAGAATCGGGATAATGCTCCTGATAATATTTGCGTATTTGATATAAATGTTGGATTAATCTTACCAAATTCACGAATTGCATGACATAAAGATTGACTATCTGCTCCTAAAATAGGTGATTCCCCGGCAGAATAAACATGTAATATCAAAAGAATATCTACATTAGAAAGTACATCAACAAAATCATAATATAATTCTTTTATACGCGTATATCGATGAGGTTGAAATACCATAATTAATCGTCTATCAGGCCATCCGGTCCGGATCGTTGCAATAGTAGCATGTAACTCAGCCGGATGATGTCCATAATCATCTATCAACAGAATTTCTCCTGGTTGACCATTTATTTTATTTAAAGAATAATGACCTAAATTTTCAAAACGGCGATGTGTTCCTTGAAAATCCAACATAGTTTTGAGAATAATTTTATCACTGATTCCTTCTTCAGTTGCTACTGCAATAGCAGCTGTAGCATTCAGTGCATTATGACAACCAGGGGCATTTAAAGTAACCTGTAGTTTTGTTTGATTTGGACGCAATATGGTAAAACTACTTTTTTCTATATGTTGATGGTAATTAAAAATATGCAAATTAGCATTTTCATTAAAACCATAAGTGATTATCTTCCTGTTAATTTTTGGTAAAATCTCACAAATTACTGGATCATCAATACACACTATAGCATACCCATAAAATGGTAGATTGTGTAAAAAATCAATAAATGCTTTTTTAAGATATTCAAAATTTCCTTGATACTCATGTATATGGTCAGTATCAATATTGGTAATCACCTCCACCATAGGATGCAAATACAAAAATGAATTATCACTTTCATCTGCTTCTACGATTAAATAACGACTATATCCAAGTCGAGCATACACACCTGCTGATTTGACTATGCCTCCATTTATAAACGTTGGATCTAATCCTGCTGCAGTATAAATATTAGCTATCATTGTAGTAGTAGTAGTTTTCCCATGCGTTCCAGAAATAGCTATTCCGTATCTAAATCTCATTAGTTCGGATAACATTTCCGCACGCTTAATAACGGGAATACGAGCTTGTTTAGCAGCTAAAATTTCAGGATTATTTGGATGAATAGCGCTGGATACAACAACAACATTAGCATTGTTTATATTACTATATTTATGCCCAATAAAGACTTTCACTCCTAATTCAAATAAGTGCCGTATCGTGCTATTATATATAATATCAGACCCAGTAATACAATAACCTTCATGTGCCAATATTTCTGCAATTCCACACATTCCAGTTCCGCCTATACCAACAAAATGTATTTGCCTAACACGATTCATCATTGGTATAGCATTGATCGGGTTAGATAATAGTATATTTGACATATCTATTCAATATACTTTAAATATTTTTCTATTTATAAAGATGGAATTTATTAATATATTTATTTTTTTAAGTATTCAATTATTACTTGAGAAACTTGTTGAGTTGCATTAGGTACAGCTATACTTCTAGCACGTTGAGCCATACTACATAATGTTTTTCGATCCCAAGATTCTAATATTGCACTAACAACATCACTTGTAAAATTTTGTTGTTCAATAATTTTTGCTGCTCCTGCTTGCACTAACGGCACAGCATTCCAATATTGCTGACGATCTTTATGATGTATAAAAGGTACGAATATTGCTGGTAACCCTACAACAGATACTTCGCTTACTGTTAATGCTCCAGCACGAGATATCAATATATCTGCCCAAGCATATGCTTGGGCTATATCATCAATAAATTTTACAATTCTATGATAGCTTTGTTTTATTTTTTGATAAGCCCATATTACTTTTTTGAAATCTTGTTCTCCAACTTGATGCCATATGATCAATTTATTAGATAATTTCTCAGCCATATTTGGGATAGTTTTGTTTAATATATGCGCACCTTGGCTGCCTCCAATCACTAAAACGCGAATAGGACCAACACGACCTTTCCATCTTCTAGATGGATTTGGCACAGCTAATATTGCGCGTCGTATTGGATTTCCTACCATTTTAGCATTAGGAAAAGTACCAGGAAATCCTTGCAATACTTTTTTAGAAAAAATTGATAAATACCGATTAGTTAAACCGATAATTCTATTTTGTTCGTGTATTATTAATGGAATACCGCATGTCCATGCTGCTAATCCACCAGGTCCGGAAACATATCCACCCATACCTAATATTATATCAGGTTTCCAATATTTTATAATTTTTCGTGCTTGATATATTGCTAAACAAATAAACAATGGCATAATACACTTAATATGTAATTTTTCACCATTCCACCTGTTAATATGAATAAATTTAATATCAATTCCGTATTGAGGAACTAACTTCGATTCAATGCGATCTGCAGTGCCTAACCAAACAACTTGATACCCATGATTAATTAAATAATGAGCCACCGACAACCCTGGAAACACATGTCCCCCACTTCCACCCGCTACAATCATAATTTTCTTTTTTTGATTCATGTTTTCGTGCACTTCAAAAAAGCTTGATTTTTAGATAAACGTGTCTCAAAATCTATTCTTAACAACTGCATGCTTGCCATTACTGTAATCAAAAAGCTAGATCCCCCATAACTAATAAATGGCAATGTTAATCCTTTTGTGGGTAATATTCCGCTAACAGTGCCCACATTAATAAAAATTTGCAATCCAAACCACATGCTAATAGAACAGGCTAAAATACCAGAAAATCTGTGATTAATATTCAAAGCGCGATGACCAATAATCATGGCGCGAAGCACAATTACAAATAACATAAATAACACTAAAATCGCTCCAAAATATCCTAATTCTTCCGCAAGAATAGAAAAAATAAAATCAGTATGCGCTTCAGGTAAATATTCTAATTTCAGCACAGAATTTCCTAGTCCCTCTCCAAAACATTTTCCACGACCAAAAGCTATCAATGATTGAGTTAATTGATAACCATTGCCAAATGGATCTTTCCATGGATCCCAAAAAGTAAGTATACGTTGTATGCGATAAGGTTTAATCACAATTAAAGGTATAATCAAAAATATATTGAATACAAAAATCAATATTAACTGACATAACTTAGCTCCAAAAAGAAATAATATAGACAGAGTAGTAATAAAAAGAATAATAATGCTACCAAAATCAGGTTGCGCTAGTAATAATACAGCTAATATAATCATTATTACTATAGGTTTACATATACTCCAAAATTTGGTGCGCACTTCTTTTGATTTACGTTCTAAATAGTTAGCAAGATAGCAAATAAAAGATAATTTTGATAATTCCGCAGGCTGAATACACAAGGTACCCCACATTATCCAACGCGATGCTCCATTAGTAGAATTATTTAAGATCAATGCGGCTATCAACATTATATAGCTACATAGCAACATGATAACACTATAATTCTGCCAAACTATCATGGGTATCTTTAAAATAATTACAGATAATAAAAATGTCACACTGTAATAAATAATGACACGTTTTATAAAATAAAATGGATCATTCGCTAATCGCATACCAGTAGGGATTGATCCTGAACTAATAATAACAAACCCAATGCCAATTAATCCTAACAGTAACCAAAAAAATATACGATCATATAATACATTAATGTTTGATGATTTTTTTTTACTCAATTTTAATGGATGATTAATAATTTTTGTTTTAAAGATCCTCATTATCTAAATTCTCGCGTAAAACAAGTAAATATCAGTCCACGCATTTCAAATGATTTAAATTGATCTAAACTAGAACAAGCCGGAGATAATAAAACTATATCCTTCGCTTTTATACGACGATTAATAATACGCATTGCTTGAATCATTGTATTTGTTAAAATAACATCACTAAATCCTAATGTCGTCAATAATAATCCATCTTTTCCAAAACAATAAAGATGTATCTCATGTTGTTTAATCAAATGTTTTAAAGAAGAAAAATCAGCTAATTTACCATCACCCCCTAATATTAAATGTAACCTACCGGATAACTTTAAATTGTTGATCGCTTCTTTGGTAGCATTGACATTAGTAGCTTTGGAATCATTAATCCAACTCACTCCATGATTTTTATAAATCAATTGACAACGATGCGTTAAACCAGAAAAGCGACACAATACTTTTAAAGAAACAGAGCGAGGAATATTGACGATATCCGATAATGCTAAAGCAGATAATGCATTTATATAGTTAATACGATTATTAATTCTCATTTTAGAACAATTAAGCACATATTCATTGTATGCAACTATCCAGGTATGTCCTTTATAATATTTCAGATAATAATCTGCAGAACCTTCGTTTTCACCAAAACTTATACAACAATCATAGTCATTATATATAGGTGTCGTTAAAGGATCTAAAGCGTTCATCACACAAATTTTAGCATTTTTATAAATCCTTTGCTTAGAAAACCAATATTGCTTTAATCCACCAGGATAATGATCCATATGATCTTCACTAACATTTAAAATTACAGCTGCTATCGCACGTAAACTATAGGTTGTATCTAACTGAAAACTTGAAATCTCCAGTATATATAGTTGATACGATTTATTTAGTAAAGAAAGTACAGGTACACCTATATTGCCTGCTACACCAACACACCATCCAACACCCCTAGCCATTCTGGAAACCAATTGGGTTACTGTACTTTTTCCATTAGATCCAGTAATAGCTATTATCGGTGCAGTTGCTTCACGAGCAAATAATTCAATATCACCAATAATTTCTATTCCTAATTTTAAAGCTTCAATTAAAACTGGATGATCTAACCGTACTCCAGGACTAACTACAATCAACGTAGCACTCAACAACCATATATCATTAAATGCGCCCAAATAACACTGTACAATATTAGGTAATTTTTTTATTCCCGGAGGATATATACGAGTATCTATTATTTTTGGTATTACACCGCGATCTAAAAAAAAATTAACACAAGATAAACCCGTAATCCCCAAACCAATAATTACAACTTGCGATCCTCGGTAATTACGCATATTTTTATTGCCGTATCTTTAAAGTAATTAATCCCACAACAACTAACATTAAAGATATGATCCAAAATCGCACTATAATACGAGGTTCTGGACAACCTTTTAGTTCAAAATGATGATGAATTGGTGCCATTTTAAATATCCGTTGTCCAAATAATTTAAAATAAATTATTTGTAAGATCACAGATAAAGTTTCTATTACAAACATACCGCCCATAATTAATAATAAACATTCTTGACGTAACAATACCGCAATTATCCCAAGTGTACCTCCAAGTGATAAGGAACCTACATCACCCATAAATATCTGAGCCGGATAAGTGTTAAACCATAAAAACCCAAGACCAGCTCCAATAATAGCAGAACATATAATTATTAATTCTCCAGAAAAATAAATATAAGGAATATTTAGGTGACTAGCAAAGTGAATATCATTGCTTATCCACGCAACTACAGCTAATCCAGCTGCAATGAATATTATAGGCATAATCGCTAACCCATCTAAGCCATCAGATAAATTCACGGAATTACTTGTCCCAACAACAACAAAATATGCTAGAAAAATATACCAGATACCCAATTGCGGCATAAAATTTTTAAAAAATGGCACTATTAATTGTGTAGATGTAGGACTACGATCTGACATAAATATAATAATGACTAACGTTAAAGCAATTAATGATTGCCAAAAATATTTATGTAACACACTCAAGCCCGCAGAACTTTTCCTTTTAATTTTTAACAGGTCGTCAATTAAACCTAATATTCCGTATGTTATTAGTATAAATGATACATACCAAACATATATATTTGATAAATCAGCGCACATCATTACTGATATGGCGATCGAAAGAATCATTACAATGCCACCCATAGTAGGTGTACTTTGCTTTTGAGTATGTGATTTTGGTCCATCATAACGCACTATTTGAAAAAAACACAAATTATGAAACCATGTAATTACATAATGACCGATCCCTAAAGAAATAAACAATGCTGATAAAAAACTAATAATAGCTCTGAAATTTAAATGATAAACAATATTAAATCTGGATGAATATAGTGCTAATACATTCTCTGTTAGCCAAAATAACATTTTGATCCATCTCGAATAGCATCTATTATTTGCTCCATTTTAAAACCGCGCGATCCTTTCACTAACACACTAATTGAATTATGGATAGATAACATTTTCTTGATATAAAGAATTAATTTATTTTTACTTCGAAAATGTTTTCCTTTTCCACATATTTTAGAAATGCAACAACTAACGCTACCTATGGTAAGAATTTTATTGATATTTGTCGTTGCGATTAATTTTCCAATATAACAATGATATTTAATTGATTTATGTTTTCCTAATTCTAACATATCACTGACCACCAATATACGATAACCTGGCATTGTAGTTAGTACATGAATAGCAGATATCATAGAACCAACGTTTGAATTATAAGTATCATCTAATAATAATTTACCTTCACCTAAAACAATTGGAAATAATCTACCAGGTAACGTTTTTATATTTTTTAATCCATAAACTACTTCTGATAAATTTGCTCCTACAGAAAATGCAAGAGCGCTAGCAGCTAAAGCATTAGCCACATTATGTGTACCTAACATTGATAAAACCACTGGAGCAGTCCCATATGGAGTATGTAAAATAAACCGTGTTCTATTTTTTTCAGCAATAATATTACTTGCAAAAAAATCTATGCCTACGCTAGTACGTAAAGAAAAAAACCACATAGATTTTCCCTTCAATGGTTTGCGCCATACAGACAAAGCATGACTGTCAGCATTTATAATACCTGTTCCATTTAAATCTAATTCAGAAAAAATTTTCCCTTTCTCTTTTCCTATTTTAGATAATGATTTGAAACCTGATAAATGTGCAGGGTAAACATTATTTACTAAAGCTACATTAGCAGCAACTATCTTACTTAGTTGAGCAAGTTCTCCAGGGCAACTTGATCCTAATTCGATAATTGCAAAATTGTTTTGTTTTGTTAAACGTAATAAAGTAATCGGCACTCCAACCATATTATTAAAGTTACCTTGTGTTGCTATTGTATGCCCACACTCTTTTAATATAGACGTGGTCATTTCTTTTACTGATGTTTTACCGCTTGATCCAGTTATAGCAATAACTTTTGCTGATACTTTTTGGCGCACCCAGTGCGCTAACATTATTAAAGCACAACGAGTATCAGGAACTATTAATTGAGGAACATCTAATAATACATGATGATTTACTAGCAATGCTTGAGCGCCAGCAGCAATTGCTTGACTTGTAAAATCATGACCATCAAAACGTTTACCTATTAATGCTATAAACATACATTGTTTATAAATAATATTTGAATTAATAGTAATCGCATGAATAATCAAATCCATACCAATATATTTAGCGTTTAAAACTGGCGCTATTTCATGCAAACTAAATGGAATCATAAAATAACATCGTTCTTTAAAAAATTTTCTACTATGTCTTGATCAGAATGATATATGCGATTATTTCCGATAATTTGGTATTTTTCATGACCTTTTCCAGAAATTAATATTACATCTTCTAAAGATGCCTTGAAAATAGCAGTCTGTATCGCACAGTAACGATTTTCAATAATTTTGATGATTTTTTTTGGGTGTGTTATGCCACGAGCAATATCATTTATAATCGATTGTGGTTCTTCCGTGCGCGGATTATCATTGGTAATAATTATATGATCAGCATATCGGCTTACAATACAACCCATTAAAGCACGTTTACTTCGATCTCTATCGCCTCCGCAACCAAAAACACACCACAGTTGGCCATAATAATAAAATCGTCTAATTGAAATTAGAACTTTTTCTAACGCATCCGGAGTATGCGCATAATCTACTATAACCGTCGGGTATCCATGAGAACGAAATACTTCCATTCTACCAGCTACCGCTTGTAATTGAGATGAAGTATGTACCAATAATGACAGAGGATACCCTAATACTAATAACGTACCTAAGGCTAATAATAAATTGCTAACGTTGAATTCTCCTAATAATTGACTATAAATTACTCCATGCCCCCAACTTGAATCAAAAATTATATCCGTGCCATGAATATGATAATTGACCTTAACCACACGTATCCATTTACCTTTCCAAAAACATGGTAAATTGCTTGTTATTGTCACTGCGATCGCTTGAGGCAAATAATATAACCATCGACAACCAATGGGATCATCAGCATTAATTATATATTTTTCTACACATAATTCATCAAATAATCGCCATTTAGACATAGAGTATTGCATAACGTTACCATGATAATCTAAGTGATCATGGCTTAAATTAGTAAATATAGCTGCTTTAAAATATAAAGCATCCACACGATATTGATTTAATCCATGTGATGACACCTCCATAGCAACAAACGTAATCTTATCTTTAACAAACTGAGCTAATATTTTTTGAGCATCAATGGAAGAGCATGTTGTATTATAAGACAAAAACATATTATTTAACATTCCGTTACCTAAAGTACCCATCACAGCACTTTTTTCCCCTAATAATTGGGCCCAACGAGCTAACAAATGCGTTATAGTAGTTTTCCCATTGGTGCCAGTAACACCAATTAAATCCAAAAAACGTGACGGATGATTATAAAAACTACCTGCTATATCGGACAAATACCGTGGCAAATGATTAACATAGACCACAGGTATTTTTTTTAAATGATAACTATATTTTTTAGATATTGTCATATCATTCCAAGATTCTAATAAAACTGCCGAAGCTCCCTTTTTGATCGCATAGTCAATATATGATCTCCCATCAGTCTTAGAACCTTTAACTGCTACAAATAAATTTCCCAATACAATGTTACGACTATCCAATTCCATCCCCGTCAATGCAGGACTAGTAGGATTATTAAAAACATATGGAATAAATAATTTATATAAATTACGTGAATCACACATATAATTTTCTCAAAGAGACCTGATTGCTTATAAAATTACTGCAAAAAATCTGGCATTACGTTCATGATTTTTAATGCATGACCCATCACTGCACTAAAAACTGGTGCAGATACCATACTTCCATAATAATGACCATTTTTAGGATCATTTATTACTACTGCTAAAGCAAATCTGGGATTACTCGCTGGAGCTACTCCAGCAGTACATGCAATATACTTATTAATATATTTTCCATGTGATCCAACTATCTTAACAGTCCCGGTTTTTACAGCAACCTTATATCCTTTAATTGCGGATTGACAACCACCACTTGGCAATGACACATTTTCCATCATGTCTAAAACAGTTCGCACTAAAGATCTTGGAAAAACTTGATTTCCTAATACCGAAGAAGAATCAACTCGTATAATAGAAAGTGGTCGAGATATTCCCATTCCACCAATAGTAGCATAAACTTTAGCTAATTGTAACGGAGTAATCATTAAACCATATCCATAAGAAAAGGTGGCGCGTTCTATATCTGACCAACATCTATTATATGGATATATCCCGTTACTTTCTCCCACTAAACCTATATTTGTTGATTTACCCATTCCAAAATTTGAATATGTGTTGACTAAAACTGCTGCAGGCATAGCTAATGCTAATTTAGAAACACCAACATTACTAGACTTTTGTAATATCTCTCTAATAGTCAATGTTCTACGATATAATACATCCTTAATTTGATGCCCATTCACTATATAAGGTGATGTATTCATAATAGTGTCTTTTGTGATTATCTTATGTTTTAATGCAGCCATAATTACAATAGGTTTCACTGTAGAACCTGGTTCAAATGCATCAGTAATAGCACGGTTACGCATAACAGACTTATTAACAATGGACAAAAAATTGTTTGGATTATATGACGGACTGTTTGTCATAGCTAGAATTTCTCCGGTATTGATATCTATCAAAACTATACTTCCGGATTCTGCTTTATTTATATGTACAGCATTATTTAATTCACGGTATGCTAAATGTTGCAGACGTTCGTCGATACTGAGAATAATATTTTGAGAAGCTTGACCGTTATTCAAAGTAATTTCTTCAATTGATCGACCAAATCTATCTTTTCGTATTGCTCTTGTTTCGGGTTGACCAGTCAAGCAAGCATCAAAACTTTTTTCTATGCCTTCAATCCCTTGGCTATCTATATCTGTTACTCCTACCAAATGTGCAGTTGCACACCCAGCAGGGTAATATCTTTTTGATCCTTGTTGCAAATATACTCCTGGTAATTTAAGTTGACTAATGTATTTAGAAATAGCGGGATCAATCTGTCGTGCTAAATACAAAAAATGATCTGTAGTATGATTATTAATGAGCGATGATAGTTTATCTGATGATATGGATAATACCTCAGATAATTCCGTCCAACGACGTATATCAGCAGTAATACCGCCATTCTTACTAATTTCTTGAGGATCAATCCAAACCGAATCAGCCGGTATACTAATTGCCAATAGTTGACCCATTCTATCAGTAATAATACCACGAGTAGAGAGTGTGCTTTGCACGCGTAACGAACGCATGTTACCTTCATTAATTAGCTGATCAGAATAAATAATTTGCAAAAAAGATAATCTTAACAGCAAAATAATTAATACAAAAAAAATACAACTATACAATAAATTAAAACGTTTGCTATTTAAGATTATTTTAAAATTGTAAGGTCTACACTTCATATAACATAAATTGTATCATCACATGATGAGCTACAACCATTTTTAAATAATGTTTTGTTATTTATCACATAGACAAATTTTTATAGATTAGTACAATATATTATCTTGAGTTAGTTCCGCGTAATGCATTTGTAATTTATCCATTGCGATACGTTCAATACGATTATGGTGAGATAATATTTTTTCTTCAAGAATTAAACTTCTCCATTCAGTATCCAAATTATTTTTTTCCAACACAAGTTTTTCGCGATCTATAATCATAGATCTAGTTTGATAAGTTACTAAAACAACCAACATTGCTGATATTAATACTAACAATAATAAAAGCAATTGCCACTTACTATATAAGTATAAATCATCATAAATAATGTTAACAAGGTTATATTGTTTCTTTTCCGTCATATTTAGATAACCAATTTTTCCGCGCAACGTAATATCGCACTACGAGCACGTATATTTCTTTTAATTTCTTGTTTCGAAGGTGTTAATTTTCCTATATTTTTTAATTGACACTTATTTTGATATTTACTAAATATTTGATTATTTGTTAATGGAAGCTTGGGAGGAATAGATAAAATACAACTATGTTCACGAATGAAGTATTTTACCAATCGATCTTCTAGAGAATTAAAACTAATTACTACCAATCTGCCTCGTGGAGACAATATGACCAATGCATCTTTTAATACTTGCATTATTTCTTCTAGTTCGTTATTAATGAACATTCTGATTGCTAGAAAACTTTTAGTTGCAGGATGCTTATTCATATTGCGATGCGGAATAGCATCGCAGATTAATTTAGATAAAACAATCGAGCGTATAATAGGCGTGTATCGTCTTTTAGATACTATAACTTTAGCGATATTTTTTGCGAATCGTTCTTCTCCAAAAGTTTTTAAAACCCAAGTAATATTTTCTTGAGACGCCTTCGATAACCATTCAGCAGCAGATATTCCACTACTAATATCCATCCGCATATCCAGTAGACCATCTTGCATGAACGAAAATCCTCTACTACAATCATTTATCTGAAATGTACTGATCCCTAAATCTAGTAAAATACCATCCACTGATCCAATTAATCCTATATTTTTAACATGTTTGATCATTTTGGAAAATGAACTATGTATTATAGTAAATCTATCATCTTGTTCAGCAATGCACTTTCCAATTTTTACAGCCAATAAATCTTTATCTATTGCTAACAAACGACCTCGTTTATTTAATTGAGATAAAATTAATTTAGAATGACCTCCTGAACCAAACGTTCCGTCAATATATATTCCTTTTGCTTTAATATTCAATGATTGAATCGCTTCATTTAGCAATACGCTTTTATGACTGTAGTGAATATAGAACATATATATAATAATAAAAAAAATACAGGTGCACACATATAGTGTATTTCATGAACAAAAATACTTAATAATAAAAAACTATTAGACATACAATTTTCTATGTTTCATACTACTCAGTGTTTATATGAACTGCAATTGGAATATATTTCATATCTTATATTCAAAATATAGAATTTGCACGTTTACAATCTAAAAATTCATAAAAAATTTTGTCATCGTCGATAATGATAACACAAAAAATAAATCTTAAATATTATAACTCTATTATATTAACATTTTACTTCCAATAGTATTAATAGTTGACAAACGATATTTAATAGACTTAAAATAAATTTAATGTAATAAATTATTATTTAAAATCTGATATTATTGGTTCACAATTAGTATGCCATTAAATTAAAATATTATATACATATCCATCTTAACATTCATGAGATGTAGATGATCATGAGTCAACAAGTCATTATTTTCGATACAACTTTACGGGACGGTGAACAGGCTCTACAAGCGAGTTTAAACGTAAAGGAAAAATTGCAAATTGCTTTTGCTTTAGAACGATTAGGGGTAGATATTATGGAAGTTGGATTTCCGATATCTTCTCCAGGAGATTTTGAATCGGTTCATACAATAGCTCAACAAATAAAAAATAGTTTAGTATGCGCCTTGGCTAGATGTATTGATAACGATATTGATATTGCAGCTGAAGCGTTAAAAGTTGCAAAAAATTTTCGTATTCATATATTCTTACCCACTTCAAACGTACATATTCAATCTAAATTGAAAAAAAACTTTGATCAGATTATAGACATGGCCGTTCATGCGATACGTTATGCGAGAAAATACACTGATGACATAGAGTTTTCTTGCGAAGATGCTGGACGCACCAATATAGATAATTTATGTCGTATTGTTGAAATTGCTATTCAATCCGGAGCAAGCACAATTAATATTCCTGATACAGTGGGCTACACCACCCCATATCAGTTTGGACAAATTATTACTTCTTTATATAATCGTGTCCCCAATATTGATAAAGCTATTATTTCTGTGCATTGTCATGATGATTTAGGAATGGCAGTTGGTAATTCTATTTCAGCTATACAGGCAGGAGCTCGTCAAATTGAAGGTACTATAAATGGTATTGGTGAACGAGCAGGAAATACTGCCCTAGAAGAAATAATTATGGCCATCAAGGTACGAGAAAATTTACTGAAGGTACATACTAATGTTCGTTGTCAAGAAATTTATAGAGCTAGTCAAGTAGTTAGTCAATTGTGTAATATCCCTATCCCAGCTAATAAAGCAATAGTTGGCTCCAATGCTTTCTCTCATTCTGCAGGTATTCATCAAGATGGTATATTAAAAAATAGAAAAAATTATGAAATTATGACCCCTGAAACTATTGGCTTAAAAGATGTTAAATTAAATCTTACATCTCGATCTGGAAGAGCAGCAGTAAAACATCATATGAAAACAATGGGTTATCAAGAAAGTGATTATGACATGGATAAATTATATGATGTTTTTTTAGAATTAGCAGATAAAAAAGGACAAGTATTTGATTATGATCTAGAAGCATTAGCATTCATTAATAATCAACAAGAACAATCAGAATTCTTCAGATTAAAATGTTTTCATGTAGATTCTAGCTCTTCTGGAATTGCTCACGCTTCAGTAAAATTATATTGCGGAAACAACACATGCACTCATTCGGCAAGCGGTAATGGGCCAATAGATGCAATTTATGAAGCATTAACTCACATTTCTAAGTTGTCTATAAATTTAGAGAGATATCAACTGAATGCAAAAGGACATGGTCGTAACGCGTTAGGACAAGTCGATATTGTTGTATCGTATAAAGGACGCAATTTTCATGGAGTTGGATTAGATACAGATGTAATAGAATCTTCAGTAAAAGCCATGATTCATGTTTTAAATAATATTTGGCGCGCGAAACAAGTGATAATTCAACGCAAATATATAAAAAATAATAACCAGTAATTTGGAAAATCTAAATACTTATGAATGATAATTATCATATTGCAGTATTACCAGGAGATGGTATCGGACCGGAAACTACAAGACAAGTTTATAAAATTTTAAATGTAATAAAAAAACAATTTCAAATCAATATTGTCACCACAGAACATAAAATAGGAGGAGATGCAATTAATAGCGAAGGCACTCCTTTTCCAAATAGTACTTTAAAATATTGCGAACAATCAGATGCTATATTATTTGGAGCAGTAGGAGGACCACAGTGGACGCATTTAAAAGGATCAGCAAGACCAGAACAGGGAGCTTTATTAGCTTTACGCAAACACTTTAATTTATTCGCTAATTTAAGACCTATATATCTTTCTGGCGCATTAAAAGAATTATCTCCTTTAAATATAAACATGATTCCAAATGGAATTGATATTATATTCGTACGTGAGTTAACCGGAGGTATTTATTTTGGTAAACCACAAGGACGTTCGGGCACAGGATTAAATGAATATGCTTTTGATACTGCAGTTTATCATCGCTTTGAAATAGAACGTATTGCCAATATTGCTTTTAAATTAGCTCAAAAAAGACGTAAACGTGTAGCTTCTATAGACAAAGCTAACGTGCTGCATACTTCTATGTTATGGAGAGAAGTGGTATCACATCTTGCAAAAAATTATCCAGATGTTGAATTAGAACACTTATACATTGACAATGCTAGCATGCAATTAATAAGCAATCCTTCTAAATTTGATATTATTCTATGTCCAAATTTATTTGGAGACATTCTATCTGATGAATGTGCTATGATAAGCGGATCCATTGGTATGCTACCTTCTGCTAGTATTAATGAAGATAATTTTGGTTTGTATGAACCTTCTGGAGGGTCAGCTCCGGATATTGCAGGAAAAAATATTGCTAATCCTATCGCACATATTCTCTCTGTTGCGTTATTATTTAGACATAGTTTAAAATTAGATTATATTGCAATTGAAATTGAAAAAGCAGTTGCTCAGGCATTAATGTTAGGATATCGAACTATTGATATAGCAAAAAAACATGAAAAAAGTATAAGCACTAACGAAATGGGTGATATTATAGCTGCGTTAATTAAAAACGAAAGAGAAAAATAATATGGGAAAATCCTTATACCAGAAGTTATACGATGCACATATAGTTTATGAAAATAAAGACGATGTTCCAATATTATATATTGATAGACATTTATTGCATGAAGTTACATCACCCCAGGCTTTTGAAGCACTACGTCTAAAAAAACGTATAGTTAGACAACCAAATAAAACATTTGCCACTATGGATCATAATGTCCCCACTACAACAACAAATATTAATCATTCTGGAAGTATGGCTAAAGAGCAATTAGATAGATTAACAAAAAATTGTAAAGATTTTGGAATTACGTTATTTGGTTTAAATCATCCTTATCAAGGAATAGTTCATGTTTTAGCACCAGAGCAAGGCATAACATTACCCGGTATGACTATCGTATGCGGAGATTCTCATACTGCTACTCATGGAGCTTTCGGTGCTTTAGCTTTTGGGATAGGAACATCAGAGATAGAACATGTATTAGCAACACAAACTTTACAACAAATTCGATATAAATCAATGCAAATTAACCTTTCAGGTATTATCGCTCCTCAAATTACAGCCAAAGATATAATTTTAGCAATTATTGGAAAAATTGGGCATGGAGGAGGATCCGGGCATGTAGTAGAGTTTTGTGGACCTATTATCACTCTCTTAAGCATGGAAGAACGCATGACCCTTTGTAATATGGCTATTGAAATGGGAGCAACTTCTGCTTTAATAGCACCAGATAGAACTACTTACGATTATTTAAAAAATCGTAAATTTTCTCCAACCGGAAAGGATTGGAAACAAGCGTTACTATATTGGAAAACTTTATATTCCGACCACGATGCTCACTTCGATAAAAAATTTGATTTTGACGTATCTAATGTTAATCCACAAGTAACCTGGGGAACTAATCCTAGTCAAGTTATCTCTATTGACCAACCGATCCCATCTATAGAGTCTTTTATAGATCCTATAGAACGCAATTCTGCTGAACGTGCTTTAATTTACATGAAACTTCAATCCAATACTTATTTAACAGATGTTTCTATTGATAAAGTATTCATAGGGTCATGCACTAACTCACGTATTGAAGATTTACGTGTAGCAGCACAAACAATTAAAGGACATCATATTTCCAAAAATACACAAGCAATTGTAGTACCCGGATCTAAGTTAGTAAAAAATCAAGCAGAAAAAGAAGGATTAAATAAGATCTTCATACAAGCAGGATTCGAGTGGCGTTTACCTGGTTGTTCTATGTGTCTAGCTATGAATAATGATAGACTCGAAGCAGGTGAACGATGTGCTTCTACTAGCAACCGGAACTTTGAAGGTCGTCAAGGGCGTGGGAGTCGCACTCATTTAGTCAGTCCAGCAATGGCGGCAGCTGCCGCCATTGCTGGACGCTTTGTAGATATTCGAAAATTTAAATGATATATATAGGACGTATGCGTACATATGATTCAATTTACTCAACATACTGGTATAGTTTTGCCGCTTGATATTTCTGATATCGATACTGACACTATAATCCCTAAACAATTTTTACAAGCTACTACTCGCTCTGATTTTGGATTATACTTGTTTTTTAATTGGCGATTTCTTGAAAATACACCTCAAATCTTAAATCCAAATTTTGTATTAAATGATCCGCATTATAAACATGCTACCATTTTGCTAACCCGAAGAAATTTTGGATGTGGATCATCTCGCGAACATGCGGTATGGGCACTCATGGATTATGGATTCAAAGTTATCATAGCTCCAAGTTTTGCAGATATTTTTCATAAAAATAGTTTTAATAATCGCTTGTTGCTTATAACTTTATCAGAATTAAAAATAAATGATTTATTTAAAGAAATTTCAACACAAAAAAAAGGTATATCTTTTACTGTGAATTTACATGAACAAATGATTTACGTACATAACAAAAAAAAGTATTTTTTTGAAATAAATGATTTCCATAGACGTTGTATGCTTAATAAAATAGACAATATTAGCTTAACTTTACAATACGATGCTGCTATTAAAAAATATGAAAATAACCAACCATCATATTTAAAATAAATTGCAATAATAAAAAATATAAACGTATTGGCATACATGTGTATGAAAAATTTCACAATAATATTGTGAATTAAAATAATTAAAAAATTTGTATCAAAATTACCAGAAAATATATTATAAAATAATACGAATCAAATATTGCTGTACTCTTTATATTATATATAAATGCAAGAATATAAACATAACCTAAAATGATAAACATTGATTATTATCTGCTTTTATTCTTAAATCACTTAATTAAAAAATAATTCATGTAAATATTTCAATAAATGAAGTCTATTATTGGAAATTAATATTAAATACTAAAAAAATGGCGTATGTAAACCAGTAAAAATTACAAATAATTCGAATTTAATGTTACTCTAAGAAATACATGTTAGTATATTTTTTCACATCTAAATGAACCAATACCTACATAGATACAAAACATAAAAAATCACTACTCATTAATTTATAAAAAATATTTAAAAAATCATGATAATTAATTAATAAGATAATACAGTAATAAATATACTATATAATATACTTATTTATTCAAGCATAAAAAGTTCACATTCTTTTTTGAGCAACATGTGTCAAAATAGTTTAATCAATGATTATTAAGTTTTTTTTTAAAAACACTATCATTAATGCAATTTTTATAATATTTTGTACTCAATTTTATTTTTTGGCTCATGCATCTAATTGTCTGCAAATTCCTGTAATCAACAATCTCTTTTCTATTGATCAACCCATCTATGTGTCATCCGATGAACTAGATATTTATTATCCTAATAAAATTCAGTTTTCTGGGGATGTCAATATGAAACAAGATAATAACGTTTTCATGTCCGACAAATTAATAATATCACTTAACGAAAAAAACGAGGTATTATACAATACACTGTATGCTTGTGGCCATGTTAGCTATAACAACAACTATATTATATTAACTGGATCCCATGCTTGGATTAATTTTTATAATAAAAATATAGATATTCATGAAGCCACATATCATTTCTCAGAACCTCCTCCTATTCATGGAACAGCAAATTCTATAATGCAGAGGGGGAAAAATCGTTATACTATTGTTAAACAAGGAAAGTGTACTTCTTGTATTGAAAACAAAAATTATTGGAACATAACAGGATCAGAAATGCTTTATGATCATCATAAACATAAGATAGATGTGTGGAATGCTTGTCTTAAAATAAAAAAAATACCAATATTCTATAGCCCTTATTTATCACTATCTTTACATCAAAATAATGTCTTAGGATACTACATACCTAATATTAAATACAGTAGCAAAAGTGGATTAATCTTTAAAATACCTTGCCCTATTAATTTCTCAAAACACTACTCAGGCAGCATCTCTCCATGTTATACATCTAACCTAGGAACAAAATTAGAAACAGAAATACGTTATTCAATTAAACCAGGAACTGGATTATTCATTTTAGATCTCGTAGAAAATAATAAAATGTGCAATAAAAAATTTTCCAGCAATTACCATAACAGATATTGGCAATTATATTGGAAACATAATGGTATTATGAATAAAAAATGGCATTTTAATTCTAATTATATCTCAACTACAGGTTCCAATAATTATATCGAAAACGTCAATATACCAACATATACACACTCTAATAATAATTGTATGAACAAAAAAATACTGTGCAATTATACTGATAAAAATTGGAACGCTAATTTATCTTATTTTGGTGTCACGAATATTAATATTACAACAATTAAAGACTATTATAATTACAACGAATCGTTCCAGCTAGAATTAAATTCATATTATGATAACATCAAGCATAAACCATTGAATTTAAAGTTATTTAGTCAAATAACCCAATTTATACCTGTAAATTACCATTATCCAAAAACAATCAGGATACACACGGAACCAACTTTAGATTTCTCAATAAATAATTATTATGGACATTTTAATACTGAAGCCAAATTAAAAATAACACATTATCGACAAAAAAATATAGATCATTATAACAGAACACAATATCCGGGCTATCATTTACAAAATATAGTTAATCGTATCACCCCGCAATTAAAAATCAACGGAAAGATGATTTTTAAAAAAAATACGCATATTTCAAAAAAATATAAACGTTTCTTAGAACCAAAATTACAATATTTATATGTACCATATCGTTTTCAAGAAAACATTGGCATCTATGATACTGATATGATTCATATAGATCATAAAAATTTATTTCGTGACACTACATATAGTGGATTGGATCGTATTTTACCTGTTAATCAAATTACTGGAGATATAACCATACGATGCTTTAAGAAAAAAAACGAATTATTTTATGCATCTATAGGTCAAATTTTTAATTTAAGACAACTTAATTCCGAATATATAAAAATATCTAAATGCACACAAAAAACTCCTAATATCCTATTATTTTCAGGAATAAGTCATTGGAACATTAACGATCACTGGCATATGAACACTGAAATGCAATATGATATGCAGTATGATGCATTATCATTTGGGACTATAATATTAGAATATACAGGTAAAGACAATCAAGTTTTACAAACACATTATAGATATGCCAACAAACAATATCTTGAAAAAATACTACCAGATATTAAAGAATCAATATACCACAACACAATTGCTCAATTAGGAGTACTCGCTTGTTATCCTTTAATTGATAATTGGAAAATAAGTTGCTCTTATTACCATAACATAAAAACTAATCAACTCATTGATCAAACAATAGGAATACAGTATTATACACCATGTTGGGGGGTTAATATATCTTGTGAGCGAAAAATGATTGATTGGAACAAACAGTTGAACCGTAATACATATGATAATAAAATACGATTAGATATTAAAATATATAACTCCGCATCAGATTTTAAAGCAAACCCATATAAGATGTTGGACATAGGCGTTTTTCCATATCAACATGCACTGTAACCTTACATATCACATGAAGTCGGATTCGTGCTTATAATATTGTTAATTATATGAAATTTTGGAAAATATTAATTCTAATATTTACGTTAAAAACAAATATTGTTCTTGGGGCATTTAAAACGGTAAATAAAATTGTAGCATTAGTGAATCATAATATTATATTAGATAGTGATATCAGAAATAATATTTATATGATTCGAGATAACATCTCTAATGGCAATGACAATATATTACAAGATATTTCATATTATCAAAAAATATTAGACCAATTAATCATAGATAACCTCATTTTCCAAATTTCTGATCAACAAAAAATCAACATTGACCACAATCAACTTAATCAAATGATTAACTGTATTTTAAATTTATATGATATGACATTCGATCAGTTTCGTTCATACCTATATGATATTGGCTTAAATTACGAAAAATTTTATTTCCAACAATATCAAAATATGCTTAAAAAGCAAATATGTGATCATGTTATGCGCAATCGTACTCATATATTGACAAATGAAATAAATAAAATTGCCAAAAAATCAAATATTATTGATATTAATAAACAATTTAAATTAAAGCACGTTATATTTTCATTACCAATACAACCTACTCAATGCCAAATAGATAGAATAGAATATTTTGCAAGATTATTAATTAAAAAAAAAGAATTTAACAAAGATATTAAAGAACTCATACGCACATATTCTAATAAAAATATTATTCAAATAATTAAAGTACACGAAACAGAATGGATTTCATGGAAAGACATACCAATTATTTTTGATAAATATTTACAAACAATAAAAAAAGGTGATGTTATCGGTCCAATTACATCTTGCGATGGAATACATATTCTAGAAGTACAAGATATACGTTATAAACAAATTATGCTGCCTGTAACTAAAGTTACAGCAAAAATATTTGGTATAAAAAATTCGTGTGAAAATGTAAGCATAGTGGAACAACTATTGCAAACTAAAGAACACATGGAAAAAAGTAATACTGCTTTTGGAATGATGATGAAAGAAAAATCAAAAGACATATGTTTTAGTCATTACGAAGAAAATACAATATGCAAGGATTTAGATGATTTCGAGCCATCAATCCGAAAAGTTTTGAGTTCTTTAAAAAGCAATGAAATTAGCATACCAGTATACACCTCTTACGGATGGCGTTTAATTCAGTTAATAGATATATCTATATTAGAATATAATGAAATAATGTATGAACGTGCTTATTTATATTTATTAAATAACAAATTTGATGAAATTATGAAAAATTGGATTCAAGAATTACGATCCGAATCATATATTAAGATCATTAACTAAAATGATAAAAAAAAATAAACAATTTCGACGCATTGTGATTACTACGGGAGAGCCGTCTGGAATCGGTCCTGACATAGTTATTATGAGCGCACAAAAGAAATGGCCTGTAGAGTTGGTTGTGTGTGCAGATCCTAATTTGCTATTAGATAGAGCGCAGCAAATAAATCTGCCTCTAAAATTACGTTCTTACCATTCTAAAAAAATAGCATCTCCTTGTATGCCCGGAGAATTATCTATATTAAAAATGTTACTTCCACAAAAAACTATACCTGGTCAATTAAATGTTAATAACAATAATTATGTTATTAATACTTTAACAAGAGCATCACAGGGATGTTTAAATGGGGAATTTTCAGCATTAGTGACCGGCCCTATACATAAAGCTATTCTTAATAGAGGAAACATAGCATTCAGTGGGCACACTGAATTTTTATCTCAAATCAACAAATGCGAAACAACTGTAATGATGCTAAGTAATAGAAAATTACGTGTTGCTTTAGCTACTACCCATATCCCTATATTATCTGTGCCAAAAATGATTACTCAAAAATCTCTTTGCGATACTATTTCCATTCTCGCACAAGGATTAAAAAAATACTTTGGTGTTTCACACCCTAAAATTTATATATGTGGTTTAAACCCACATTCTGGAGAATCCGGCTATATAGGACAAGAAGAGATTAATATCATTATACCTGCTTTAAATATTTTAAAGAAAAACATTAATTGTGAACTAATAGGTCCTTTGTCAGCTGATACAATATTTCAGAAAAAATATATTCAACATGCAGACGTAATATTAGCTATGTATCATGATCAAGGTTTACCTGTTTTAAAATATTCTGGATTTGGTCAATCAGTAAATATTACTTTAGGATTGCCTTTTATTAGAACCTCTGTAGATCACGGCACTGCTCTTGAACTATCTGGAAAAGGAACAGCACTACCCGATAGTATGATTATGGCTATTACAGTTGCAATTAAAATGCTAACTAAGTCATCCTTATGAAAAAAATATACTATAAAAATCATCTTATAAAAAAAAAATTGAGCCAAGTATTCCTTAAAGACCAAAATGTTATTGATACTATTGTTAAAACTATTAATCCTAAAAAACATCAAAAAATACTAGAAATTGGACCCGGATTAGGCGCGCTAACTAAACAAATTCTAAATACTACAGATCTCGATTCTTTAATATTAATAGAACGTGATTCAAACTTAGTCAATCGATTAGTTCAAATGTTTAACAAAAAAATTTATATTCTTCATCAAGATATAATGACAACAAATTTTTTTGAATTATCACATAAAGTTGGGCAAAAACTACGATTAATAGGAAATTTACCCTATAATATAGCCACAGAATTAATCGTGTATTTATTCCAATACACTAATGTAATTTACGATATGCATTTCATGTTTCAGAAAGAAGTAGCTACACGACTTTACGCAAATCCTAATAAAAAAGAATATGGCAGACTAAGCATAATAACACAATATCATTGTAAAGTTGTTCCGTTGTTAAAGATACCAGCAACTTCTTTCTTTCCTATCCCAAAAGTAGAATCTATGGTAATGCGTCTACTTCCCCACACAAACACTCCTTATCCAATAGTTAATATTGGTCAGCTATCTTCGCTGACAAAATTAGCTTTTAGCCAAAGACGAAAAACTCTTCGTAACAGCTTATCTACATTTTTTAACGAAACAGAAATAACACAAAAAGGAATAAATCCGGCACTGCGAGCAGAAAACATTACTATTAATCAATACTGTACATTAGCAAATATGTTAAATAACGAATAAACTTACTGATATGATGTTGTTATTATAACCTATAACTGATATCATCAGTTATAATGGTATTTCAACTGAAAAATGTTATACATCTATTTTTTATTAAATTATCAATATACTATTGAATATGATATGCTTGTTTAAATAATACTATAAATCAATACCACAATGGTATAAAAACTCTTTGTTTAACACAAACAAAATGTTTAAAACAAATCAGTTTCTATTGTAATGGAAAAAATTTCTTACTAAAAGTAAGCATATTTTCATATCTTATAAAATATATTTTTATTATACAAATAGTCCTTTTCTAAAAAGGAAAATTTATACTTAATACAAAATATTAAAAATATTATGATATATGTATTTGATTAATTTTTATTGTAAAAAAATCTATAATAACCCAAATGTCTACTTATTTTATCGGAGATGTCCACGGATGTTACAGACACTTACAAACTATACTAGATCATGTATGCTTTAATCCTAATGTTGACACTCTACATTTTACCGGAGATTTAATCGCCAGAGGACCAAATTCATTAGAGGTATTGCGTTTAGTCTATGCATTTAAAACAAGTGCTTCCATAGTATTAGGTAATCATGAGTTACATTTGTTAAAAACATATTTTGGAATAAATGATAGAAAACGTAAAGATTATTTTGATGCTATATTCAATGCTCCAGATTTAGAAGAATTAATTAATTGGTTGCGTCATCAACCTATGTTATATATAGATGAAAATAAAAAGATATTAATGACCCATGCAGGAATTCATCCTAATTGGAATATTAACAATACTAAAGAATATGCCCAAGAAATAGAAGAAATTTTGGTTAGCGACCATTATTTTCTACTTTTTAAAAAAGACATGCATGACAATGTATCTGATATGCATCAGATACATAATAGTAAATTACAACAAATACAAGAAAATATTAATGTATTCACACGAATGCGTTATATTTATTTAAATGGTCAATTAGATTTAAAATACAAAGGAGCTCCTAATGATGCCCCAAAAAATATATATCCGTGGTTTTCTTTAAACAAATTAGTTGATCCCGCGTATAATATAATTTTTGGTCATTGGGCATCATTAGGAGAAATAAAAATACCATCTGGTATGTATGGATTAGATTCTGGTTGTTGTTGGGGAGGGGCACTGACCTTATTGCGATGGGAAGACAAAAAAATTGTATCCATACCTTGTGACCACCCATCTACTTAACTTACATTAACTTAATAAAACATATAATCAAATTTGATGATTATTTGTACATATTCTATACAAATTAAAATAAATTAGTACCATATTTTAATTATCACTCTTTAAAAATAATTTATTAATATGAAATATTGATTTCATATTAATAAATTATTTTCATTATTAACCATAATAGTTTTTATTAGCAACGTTCTAAAATAGAAAAATGCAAATAACAAAAACAGTCCTCTCTAAATTTATAAAAACTATTAAAAATAGATTTCCATTCTCTTATATTATAATCAGGAAACAAAGTGTCGCCATCAATTTCAACCATGTTATGAATATATGTTAAATATAAGCGTTGCGCACGAGGTAAAAAAACATTGTATATTTCACTTCCTCCAATTACCATGACTTCATGTTCGTCCTGTATTAAAGATAAAGCTTCATCTATATTATCTACTACAAAAACACCATTATAATTATTTAATAAATTACGACTTAAAACAATATTCAATCTATTTAATAATGGTTTCTTGCCTATAGACTCAAATGTTTTGCGTCCCATAATAATTGGCTTATATAAAGTATGATATTTAAACCATTTAACATCCATAGGTAAATACCAAGGAATAACATTTTTTTTCCCAATTATATGATTGGTAGTCAACGCAGCAATTAAGCTAATAATCATTATGACACAATATTCAATATGTATATCAAATTACAAAATACTTTTTAATAAAATCTGTAATTACAGAAACATACAAAATGTAATTCTGCAATATATACCAATTATAGTTTTAATGTACTATTTTAGAATGCATATCTTGAAGTGATACCACATGTTCTGTAGTATCAACAGATAACGACATAGCTGCAGCAAAACTTCCATTTATTGTAGTAATATAATAGACGTTATGTTGCAATGCGATTCGGCACAATAATGCCGCATAATCATTACTAATATTATCTGCTAAGGTGGTATCAACAATATAACTATATCCACCATTCTTAATTTTTTTGTGAATATATGCATGAGTTACATGCACTGGTCTAATCATTTGAGAAACAAGACCAACACTTTTTAGTATTTTCGCTGTTTCACTTGTAACATCCAACATAAAACCATTTTTAATAAATTTAGTAACTAAATCCACTGCTTTATCCGTATCTTTATCAGATAAAGATAATAATACATCGCCATGTTTTCTCATATAAAACTGACTACTTAATGTTGCTTTAGCAAATGCTTCTTCAAAAGTACGTCCAATACCCATTACTTCTCCTGTAGATCTCATTTCTGGGCCTAACCTTGGATTCATGTTAATAAATTTGTTAAACGGCAATACTACCTCCTTCACTGAAAAATAAGGAGGAATTACTTCTTTTAAAATACCTTGATCCAACAAAGATTGCCCAATCATTACTCGGGTTCCAATTTTTGCTAACGCCATGCCAGTGGCTTTAGATACAAAAGGAACTGTACGTGATGCTCTTGGATTAATCTCAATTATATAAATTTCATCTTTTTGTATTGCAAATTGTATATTTACCAAACCTTTTATATTAAATTTAAATGCTAGTTCTTTTACTTGATAACGTATTCTGTCCTGAATATTTTTGCTTAACGTATGAGCTGGCAAAGAACACGCTGAGTCCCCGGAATGTATTCCTGCGTATTCGATATGCTCCATAATTCCCCCGATAAACACCTGTTTTCCATCACAAATTGCATCTACATCTACTTCTATCGCATTTTCTAAAAAACTATCTAACAAAACTGGTGCATTATTAGATACTGATATAGCATTTTTAAAATAGAATAATAATTCTTTTTCATTATATACTATTTCCATAGCCCTACCTCCCAAAACATAAGAAGGCCTAACTACTATGGGATACCCTATATTTTTAGCTTTTTTTAAAGCTGATTGTATAGATATAACAGTAGCGTTATCTGGTTGTTGTAAACCTAAACATTTGATTGATCGTTGAAATCGTTCTCTATTTTCAGCTTGGTCAATTGCATCCGGACTCGTGCCTATAATAGATATCCCAGCTGCTTCCATTTCTTTAACCAATTTTAATGGAGTTTGACCTCCATATTGAACAATCACACCTGTTGGTTTGTTTATACGTATAATTTCTAAGATATCTTCTAATGTAATTGGTTCAAAATAAAGAATATCCGATATATCATAATCAGTAGATACAGTTTCAGGATTGCAATTCACCATAATTACATGATATCCGCTTTCACGTAATGTTATTGCTGCATGAACACAACAATAATCAAATTCAATACCCTGACCAATACGATTAGGTCCCCCTCCTAATATCATTATAGTTTTATTTGTGTGATTAAATTGAAATTCACATTCACCATCGTAAGTAGAATACATATAAGAAGTATTAGTAGAAAATTCTGCCGCGCATGCATCTACATGTTTATACACAGGATGTATATCATATATAAATCTTAATGTACGAATTTTATTTTCTGATACTCCTGTCAATTGCCCCAATCTTGCATCAGAAAACCCTTTCTTTTTAAGACAATATAACCGATTCTTATCAAGACATGATATACCTTCCGATATTACATCATTCTCTAATTGTACTAATTCTTGAATTTGAACTAAAAACCAACGATCGATATTAGTTAAATGAAAAACTTGTTCTAAAGATATACCGTAGCGAAAAGCATCGGCAATATACCATATTCGATTACTACTAGCATTTTTTAATTCATATACAATAATACTAAACGCTTTAGGGTGATCTAAATCAATTTTAGAATCTAGTCCCATTACTCCTATTTCTAATCCGCGTATTGCTTTCTGTAAAGATTCTTGCTGACTACGACCAATTGCCATCACTTCACCCACTGATTTCATTTGAGTTGTCAGTTTATTGTGTTGCTCTGGAAATTTTTCAAAATTAAAACGCGGAATTTTAGTTACTACATAATCGATTGATGGTTCAAAAGATGCGGGAATATTACCATTGGTAATATCATTTGATAATTCATCCAGAGTATATCCCACTGCTAACTTAGAAGCTATTTTTGCTATAGGAAATCCAGTTGCTTTCGAAGCTAATGCTGATGATCGCGATACTCTCGGATTCATTTCAACAACGATAAGTCTTCCATTATTTGGATTGACCGCAAACTGTACATTAGCTCCTCCAGTCTCTACTCCAATTTCACGTAATACCATCATTGAAGCATTTCTCATGATTTGATATTCCTTATCGGTCAAAGTTTGAGCTGGCGCCACAGTAATGGAATCACCAGTATGAATACCCATGGGATCAACGTTTTCTATAGAACACACAATTATACAATTGTCTTTAATATCACGTATTACTTCCATTTCATACTCCTTCCAACCAATTAAAGATTCATCAATTAAAAGTTCATGATGAGGATATGCATCTAATCCATATCTGCAAAGTTTTTCAAATTCTTTTTGAGTACAAGCAACGCCACCTCCGCTTCCTCCTAAAGTAAAAGAAGGACGAATAATGCAGGGTAGCCCGATTTTTTCTAAAACCATCATAGCTTCATCTATATCGCGTGCAACACCAGATCGTGCTGTTTCTAAGCTAATTTTTTTCATAGATTCTCGAAATTTTTGACGATCTTCTGCCTTACAAATAGAATCTATCGTTGCTCCAATTGTTATTATATTAAATTTTCTTAAAATTCCGTGACGTTCTAAATCTAAAGTACAATTCAAAGCAGTTTGTCCACCCATAGTTGAGAGCAGTGCATCCGGATGTTCTTTTTCAATGATCTTATGTATTATTTTCCATTGAATCGCTTCAATATAAGTGACATCAGCCATATCAGGATCCGTCATAATTGTAGCAGGATTAGAATTTACTAAAATAATACGATATCCCTCTTCACGTAACGCTTTACAAGCTTGTGCGCCAGAGTAATCAAATTCACAGGCTTGACCGATAACTATTGGTCCAGCTCCTAATAGTAAGATGCTGTGTATATCGGTTCTTTTTGGCATATTATACTCTCAAACTTATTATTTATTACGGTAATTTTTAATTAATTTAATGAAATGACCAAATAACGATGATGCAGCATCATGAGGACCAGGACTAGCCTCTGGATGCCCTTGAAAACTAAAAGCAGGTTTATTAATATGGTGAAGACCTTGGAGAGTACCATCAAATAATGAAATATGCGTTATTTTTAACGTATCAGGTAAAGTTTGTTTGTCTACTACAAAATTATGATTTTGAGCAGTAATTATAACCTTGTTTGTTTCTATATCTTTAACTGGATGATTAGAGCCATGGTGTCCAAATTTCATTTTTATCGTTTTAGCTCCGCTGGCTAACGCAAGTAACTGATGTCCTAAACAAATCCCAAACAACGGGATTGTAGTTGTATTTAAAAAAGTTTGTATAGCATTAATTGCGTATTCATATACATTTGGATCTCCAGGCCCATTGGCTAGAAAGACACCATCTGGTTGCATATCAATTATTTCTTGCGCTGTAGTATGCGCTGGAACCACAGTTAATAAACAACCATAATCTACTAATATACGCATGATATTTCGTTTAACACCAAAATCATATACTACAACACGATAAGGTAGGTGTAATGGAGCGCAAAATACTCCAGATTTAATATTCCAGGTGCCTTGATTCCAGATATACTGTCGAGAAGTACTTACTTCATGAACAAGATTAAGTCCATTCAATCCATGAAATTCGCGAGCCTTACGCAATGCTAATGTGGCATCAGGCATGTCGCAAGCAATGATGCAGCCGTGTTGTATTCCCTTTTCTCGTATTAAACGAGTTAACTTACGAGTATCTACTCCAGCAATTCCAACAATATTTTGTTGCACTAAATAATCTGAGAGACTCAATGTATAACGAAAATTACTAACAACCATTGATAAGTCACGAATAATCAGCCCTCTTACCTGAATACAAGAAGATTCATTATCAAATTCATTAGTACCTACGTTTCCAATATGAGGGCAAGTTAATATGACTATTTGATAAGCATAAGAAGGGTCAGTAATTATTTCTTGATATCCAGTCATTGATGTGTTGAACACTACTTCTCCTACCGTTTCTCCTTCTGCGCCTATTGCATAACCATAAAATTTATTACCATCTTCTAGTACTAACAGTGCTGATTTCATTAAAATAACTCTATCTTAATAGATAAATAAATCATTAAGTATATAACTTACATTTAATTTATTAGAGGAAATTGATAAGTTAAATATTAAATTAATAATACTATTATTTTAGATTAAAATAAAACATGTGTAAATAAAATTTATACATGTTTTATTGATTATTAGTCTTAGAATTCTTTTAATAACATCAATCATATATCATCATATTATATATATGATATATGATCATATAATTATTTACTTGCATCTAGCTATCATAATAACGTATCCATTTCTAAGATATCGCTTATATCAAATAAGCCTATTTTATCACGCCCTATCCAAAAAGCAGCACGTAATGCTCCATGAGCAAATATTAAACGGTCCGATGCTTTATGTGTGATTTCTAAACGTTCTCCTGGTCCTGCAAATAAAACAGTATGTTCTCCAACGACATCTCCAGCACGTATCGAATGAATTAATATATCATTATAAGAAGACGCTGATGAATACGTTGTAGAATCAAGATTAGAGTCCATAATTTTATTAGAATGAATAGATCGCAATGCATTTGCAATAATATTTTGCATTGTTAAAGAAGTGCCAGACGGTATGTCACGTTTCCTGTTATGATGAGTTTCAATAATACTGATATCTGAAGTACTACCTATAATTTGTGTAATCTTATGCAATAATTTAGATATTAACGCTACACCTATACTAAAATTGGAGGAAAAAACAATTCCTATTTTATGAGACGCATTTAGAATAAGATTCTTATGTATCTGATTAAATCCAGTAGTACCAATAACTATATTTTTATTGTTATTAACACAAAATTTTAAATATTCTATAGATATATCAGGGGCAGTAAAATCAACCAAAACATCAAAATTATCTTTAATTGATTCCAAATTATCAGTAATTTCTATACCTAAAGTATCATTGTTTATTAATACTCCAACATCCATTCCGCAAATTTTAGCATTTAAACGTGTTATAGCAGCTCCTAAAACAATTTCTTGACTAAATTGTTTTTCTCCTTCAACAACACACGTTACTATTTCTTTACCCATGCGACCAGTTACTCCCGTAACGGCAATACGGAGAAGTGCATCACTCATAATTTTATAACCTTATTAATAATGTTTATTCTTTACATACAGAAAATTTATGATTCTGATTTGTTCCTATATACAATACTAAGTGCAATAAAATATAATAAATAATGTTACATATCGTTGTAATTTTTTATAGTCAGTTTTTACATTTAATACATAATTTTACTGTTACAATAAAATCAACAAATCCATTATTATAAATATGCTAAATTTTAGGTGTATCAAAAAATATATTCTCTTCCTCTCCAATCATTTCTTCAACCACAAAATGATCTGTACTTAATACACGTAATTTTTCAATAACCTGAAGTACTAAAATGTCTGGGGCTGATGCCCCAGCAGTAATACCAATGTTATTTACCCCACGCAACCAATTTTTTTGAATATCATTAGCGTGACTAATTAAATATGTAATTTTCCCAATACGACGTGCTAGCTCCATTAATCTTACAGAATTAGACGATGTTATTGACCCTACAACAAATATCATCTCTGCCTTCGAAGCTAAATTTTTCAGAGCATTTTGTCTGTTAAATGTTGCGTAACAAATATCATGTTTTCTAGGGCCCATAATGCTAGGAAATCTTTTATTCAAAATTGCTATAATCTCTGCAGTATCATCTATAGATAAAGTTGTTTGTGTTACAAAAAATAAATGATTTGGGTGATTAACCTGAATGGACCAAGCGTCTGATTGCGACTCAACTAAATATATTTTTTGCCTAGAATTCATAGAAATATATTGCCCCATAGTTCCTTCTACTTCTGGATGACCAGAATGGCCTATTAAAATTACTTCCATGTTATTACGATTAGCTCGGGAGACTTCCTTATGTACTTTAGTTACCAATGGACAAGTAGCATCAATTATTATTAAATTTTTAATTTTTGATTGCTCCCGCATCTTTTTTGACACTCCGTGAGCAGAAAAAATGAGAACCGATTCATTTGGTACTTCATCTAGTTGCTCAATAAAAATAACACCTTTCTTAGATAATTGAGTTACCACGTAATCATTATGCACTAACTCATGGCGCACATAAATTGGAGTACCATATACCTGTATCGTTTTCTCTACAATATTAATCGCTCGATTTACCCCTGCACAGAACCCACGCGGATTAGCTAATATAACTTTAATTATTTAAACCCTCTTGTATTTTCATAATAAAAAATTGCTACATTTATTGCTCACATAAAATGTGACAATTAATTTTTAGTAATTTTGTAATTAGATTAATAAACATAATAATGCATATTGTATTGATAACAATCATCATTAATATCACAATTTTAATATAAATTATTTTTAATAAAATCATAATAGTATCTTATCGTTACAATGGTAATTCCTATACAAATTGCTATATCTGCAACATTAAAAGTTGGCCAATGCCAACTTTTAATGTGAACATCAATAAAATCAACTACTGTTCCGTATAATATTCGATCCAATAAATTCCCTAAGGCTCCTCCAATAACCATAGAGTAGGATATACTATAACATTTAGGACGTTCAATCAATGTATATAAAGCTATGATAAACACTACAATTACTAATGTTATTATCCACACAAATATCCAACGATAATACAAATTAGCATTGGTAAATAACCCAAAAGCTAATCCTGAATTACAAACATAATAACAATTAATTCCAGGTAATACTGATAATACCTCCCCAATCCAAAAATGAGTCTTTACCCAATACTTTGTTCCTATGTCTAATAACATTATTAATATAGATAACCATAACCATTTTAAATTTTTATAATTATATTTTTTATTCATTAAAAAAACCTACGTTTTTCTCCTGGTCCAACTATGTTGTTAACACAACGCGCACAAATATTTGAATAATTTTTATATTGATCAATATCTAATCTATAATGCCAACAACGCAAACACTTCTTGCCCTTAGCTTTTTCTAAAAAGATTTTCAGTCCGGGCATCCCCTCTTGTGCATATTGAGTGACATTAAATCCATTGCAATAATCTGAAACTATAGCGGACGATGTTATTAATCCAAAAGAAAGTTCATTGCCTAAGATACGTAATGTATTTGCCAGTTCTGGAGTAGCATACAAAACTACACTTGCATCTAAGGATCCACCAATAATGCCATTAAGGCGAGTTTGTTCAACTATTTTATTTACTTCACTTCTAACATTTAAAAAAGTATTCCAATCATGACTATTCATAATTTGTTTTGAACTTATACTAAATAAGCCATTATACCATTCTTCAGTAAATACATATTTTGATCTATTTCCTGGAATATACCTCCAAATTTCATCAGCAGTAAAAGATAAAACTGGAGCAATCCAACGCACCATAGATTCAATAATATGATACAATGCAGTCTGACAGCTACGGCGTTCTTTGCTATTTTTTTTTGTGGTATATTGTCGATCTTTAATAACATCCAAATAAAAAGAACCCATTTCTACCGAACAAAACTGCATGATCCGTTGTATTACGTTATGAAAATTATATTTATTGTAATCTGATATTACTTCTAACTGTACAGATAAAGCGCGATCTATTGCCCAACAATCCAATTCAATCATATTTTCTGGATGTACAGAATCTTGTTCTGGGTCAAAATCACTAATATTAGCTAAACAAAACCGAGCGGTATTTCGAATACGTCGATACACATCAGTTGTATGCTTTAAAATAGCATTTGAAATTGCCATTTCTTTAGAATAATCAGAAGAAGCTATCCATAATCGCAAGATATCCGCTCCGAAATCTTTTATTATCTCCTGAGGGCTAATGACATTACCAAGAGATTTAGACATCTTACGCCCCTGAGAATCTACAGTAAATCCATGAGTCAATACTTCTCTATAAGGTGCTTTACTTGTAATTGCAGTTGATATAATTAAAGACGACATAAACCAACCTCGGTATTGATCTGAACCTTCTAAATATAAATCTGGTGACTGCTTTCGATATTCTGATCTTTCTGGTATCACTGAATAATGAGTAGAACCAGAGTCAAACCATACATCCAGCGTATCTAGCACTTTTTCATATTGATCTGCTTCTTCATTGCTTATGATATCTTCAGTTTTTAAATCCCACCACGCCTGTATTCCGTGTTGTTCTACATGTTGGGCAATTACTTCCATTAATTCAATCGTACGCGGATGTAAAATTGAAGTTTTTTTATGAATGAAAAGAGGTATTGGTACACCCCAAACACGTTGCCTTGAAAGACACCAATCAGGTCTATTAACAATCATTTTTTCAATACTATATTCTCCTTTATTTGGAATCCAATCTACTTGGTGTATTGTTTGCAACAATTTATTTCTTAAATTATATTTATCCATACTTAAAAACCACTGTGCAGTAGCTTTGAAAATGACTGGAACTGCATGACGCCAACAATATGGATAATTATGTTTATAGTTATGATTTACGTGTAATAAAGAACCTGATTGATTTAATAAGTTTATTATTATGTCATTGGATTGAAATATTTGTACGCCATCTAACATAGGGTGCACATTAGACACGTAATGACCTGTTTCATTGATTATATTAACAATTTTAAAATTATATTTTCGAGCTACAATATAATCATCAACGCCATGATTTGGAGCGATATGTACTACTCCTGTTCCAGAATCTAGTGTTACATGACCGCTCAAGACAACAGGGACATCAAACGACATAAACGGATGCCGAAATTTTAACGATTCTAAGGAATTACCTGAAGTTTCACCTAAAATTTTCCAAGAAAAACATTGTATGCGTTGCATTACAACATTCACTAAATTAGCTGCAATAATTATATATTTATTATTATTCACCGCAATTAATTGATAACTGTAATCTGGATGCACAGAAATAGCTTGATTGGCAGGTAATGTCCAAGGAGTAGTAGTCCAAATTACTAATTCAATAATACGTTGACATAAATCAATATTGAATATTTTAGAAATACGAATATTATCTACTGCAACAAAAGCAACATCAATAGCCGGAGAACAATGATTATTATATTCCACTTCTGATTCAGCTAATACAGAACAACATTGAAAACACCAATGTACAGGTTTCGTTCCTTTATAGAAATAACCGTTAGATATAACTTTACTTAAGGTGCGAATAATATTTGCTTCAGTCTTAAAATCCATTGTCAAATAAGGTCGTGACCAGTCTCCTAAGACACCTAATCTTACGAAATCCTTTTTTTGCATTTCTATTTGATCTAAAACATAATTACGACAAATACTTCGAAATTCATTTGGATCAACATTAATTCCTAGTTGCCCTATTAATCGTTCCACTTGTAGTTCAATAGGCAACCCATGACAATCCCAACCGGGAATATAAGGAGCATTATACCCCATTAAGGTTTTATATTTCAGAATAATATCTTTAAGTACTTTATTTACTGCATGACCTAAATGAATACTACCATTTACATAAGGTGGGCCATCATGTAATACAAATAATTTTTTTTTACTTTTTTTATGACGAATTGCTTCGTATAAATTATCTTTATACCAACGCTCTAAAATAGTAGGCTCACATACAGGTAAATTAGCACGCATTGGAAATAATGTGTGTGGTAAATTCAAAGTATTTTTATAGTTAATCATTTATAAATTATTCCGTTTTTATAAATTTTGTTGATATTATTAATTTTATTAAAATAACTACGTACTTTTATTATATCGCTTTTAATTTGTCGTTGTAATATTTTCACGGAACTGAAATATTGTTCATCACGTATTTTAGCTAAAAAAACTACTTTAATGTGATAAGTATATAAATTTGTAGATACATTTAACAAATGTACTTCTAATTTTTGTTGATTTTTTCCAGTAACTGTTGGGCGAATTCCCACATTGGCTATACCCTGCAATGGATGATTAGAAATACCATACACTTCCACTGCGTATACACCATGTATGGGTAATCGTTTTCCCTGTAACGATACGTTAGCCGTAGGAAACCCAATCCTACGACCTAATTCATCTCCGTGCACTACACGGCCAGAAATACAATAAGAATGTCCAAGTAATAATTCAGCATCCAATATTCTATTTTCTACTAAAGCGACACGTATCGCAGTACTACTTATTCTGCGATTGTTTTCATCAAAATAAGTGGCGATGCGTATTACTTTAAAACCTTCATTTTTACCTATTTTTTTCAATAAAATAAAATCCCCTTTTCTAAAAGCACCAAACCTAAAATCATCTCCGATATAAACAAACCGAACGTCTAATTTAGATATTAATATATTTTTAATAAAATTGTATGCTTCAATAGCAGCAAATTTTTTGTTAAAAGTAATACATAGAATAACATCTACTCCTGCTGTACATAAATAATTCACTTTATCTCTCAATCTAGTTAATCGTATTGCTATTATATTAGATAGATATTCTTTAGGTTGTGGCTCGAAGATCATAACTACAACAGGTAATTTCAAAATATTTCGTTTTTTTTGTAACTTTTCAAGTAATGCCTGATGCCCACGATGAAATCCATCAAAATTACCGATAGTAAGTATGCAACCTTTATGATGGGATTTTATATTATGTAACCCTCTAACAAATTCCATGTTAAATTCAAATCAATTCTTAAAAGATATTTATATTTATTCATATATTTTTAAAAAGTACTAACTTATTTTATAAAATTAATTCAAAAAGCATACAAATAATATAATTATTAAAATAGATTTATAAAAATATTTACAAACGTGATGGCAATCGTATTGAAAATAATAAATATTAATTGTAATATATAATGTAAAAATATAAAATAGGGTATGCGTGTAATTAAAATTTTAATATTTTAAGGGGTACTCCATATTGGCTAACACTAAATCAGCTCGAAAATCTCTCATAAAATCAAAGCAGCAACGCAAGTGTAATGCAAGCCGGAGATCTATGTTGCGTACCTTTATAAAAAAGGTATATACAGCAATTGAAAGTAAAGATAAGTCAGCTGCAATAACTGCATTCGTTTTTATGCAGAAAAAAATAGATCATCAGGCTTGTAAAGGTTTAATTCATAAAAATAAAGCCGCTAGATGTAAATCTAGAGCATACGCACGTATCAAATCCATGGAGTTTTGACTGAACTGAAGTAAAAGAGAAATATAACAACATTTAAAAAAATCATATAATTTTGACAACATCACTGTAAGCAATTAACGAGTGAGATCATCGAAGAATTTTTTTACACCATCAAAAAAACTTTTAGATCTAGGGCTGTTTCGGTTTCCATGAGGTCCCTCAAAACTATCTGACAAATCTTGAAGTAATCGTTTTTGTATATCATTTAACTTCACCGGAGTTTCTACTACTACTCTACATAACAAATCACCATTACCCCCGCTTCGAACCGATTTTACTCCTTTTCCTCTCATACGAAATAGTTTGCCAGTTTGGGTTTCAGGAGGAATTTTTAATTTTACCCTCCCATCTAAGGTTGGTACCTCAATTTCTCCTCCCAAGGCTGCCATAGAAAAACTAATTGGTACTTCACAATAAAGATTTTTTTCTTCTCTATCAAAAATTGGATGTTTTCTAATTTGAACTTGAACGTATAAATCTCCTGAAGGTGCACCGTTTTTTCCAGATTCGCCTTCACCCGATAAACGTATACGATCTCCTGTGTTTACACCAGCTGGAATTTTAACAGAGAGAGTCTTAGATCGTTCTACTCGTCCATTTCCACGACACCTATTACAAACTTCTTTAATAATTTTACCATGTCCATGGCATGCGGGACAAGATTGCTGTACAGAAAAAAAACCTTGGCGTATTTGAACTTGCCCTTGACCATGACATGTCATACAAGTAATTATAGCTGAATTTGATCTCGCGCCACTTCCACGACATTTTTCACAGGTCGATAAAGTTGGTATGCATATTTCTTTAATAATCCCACGAACTGCATCCTCTAAACTTAACTCTATATTATAACGTAAATCCGATCCTCTACCTGCACGATTTCTTCTATTTCCTCCAAATATATCTCCGAACACATCACCAAAAATATCGCTAAAATCCGCTCCTCCTGAATTTGCTGTTGACCCCATACTTCCTGATTCAAACGCTGCATGACCATACTGATCATAAGCTGCACGTTTTTCTGAATTACTTAACACTTCATATGCTTCTTTAATTTCTTTAAATTTTGTTTCAGCTGTAGTATTCCCTGGATTACGATCTGGATGAAATTTCATTGCCAGGCGTTTATAGGACTTTTTGATTTCACGCTCATCCGCATTTTTGGAAATGCCCAAAATCTCATAATAGTCTGATTTAGCCATGGTTTTCTTTACGTCCCTTTGCATACTTATTAATTTAGTAATACATTTATAGATTCAACATTTTTTATTTATAATTTTAATAATTACTCTTCTCCTACTCTAAATGTATTTTTTAAAAAATATTATTTTTTGTTCTTTATTTCTTCAAATTCCGCGTCTACTACTTCTCCATTTGGATCAGGAGTACTATTAGAAGACTGAGACTTAGATTGTTCTTGATGTTTTTGACTGGCTTCTAATAATTTTCCAGAAACTTTAATTACAGACTGAATTTTGGATTCAATTTCATTTTTGTCTTCATTTTTTATGACTGATTCCAATTCTTTTAATGCATCTTCTATAGCAGATTTATCATCTAATGATATATTATCACCAACTTCCGTTAATTGTTTCTTGGTACTATGTAACAAATGATCAGCTTGATTTCGAATTTGCACCAACTCTTCAAATTTACGATCTGATTCAGCATTAGCCTCTGCTTCTTGAACCATTTTATTAATTTCCTCTTCATTTAAACCAGAAGAAGCTTTAATAGTAATTTTTTGTTCACGTCCACTATTTTTATCTTTAGCAGATACATGTAAAATACCATCAGCATCAATATCAAAAGTCACTTCAATCTGAGGTATACCACGCATCGCCGCTGCTATTCCATCTAAATTAAATTGTCCCAACGATTTATTATCACTGGCTCTCTTTCTTTCTCCTTGTAAGACATGAATAGTGACAGCAGATTGATTATCTTCAGCGGTAGAGAAAATTTGACTATGTTTAGTAGGGATAGTAGTATTTTTAGCGATTAATGAAGTCATAACACCCCCCATCGTTTCAATCCCTAAAGATAATGGAGTCACATCCAACAACAACACATCTTTTACATCTCCAGACAATACCCCTCCTTGTACTGCCGCTCCGATAGCAACAGCTTCATCAGGATTGACATCTCTGCGTGGCTCTTTTTGAAAAAATTCAGATACTTTTTTTTGAACAAGAGGCATGCGGGTCTGCCCGCCTACTAAAATAACATCATTTATATTGGACACAGACAAGTTAGCATCTTTGAGCGCTACTTTCAGAGGCTCCATAGTACGATTAACTAAATCTTCTACTAAGGATTCTAATTTAGCACGAGTTACTCTAATGTTCATATGCTTTGGTCCAGTGTTATCTGCTGTAATATACGGTAAATTCACATCAGTTTGATGCGAAGCAGATAATTCTATTTTTGCTTTCTCCGCTGCTTCTTTTAGTCGTTGCATTGCTAATGGATCATTATATAAATTAATACGTTGATCTTTTTTAAATTCATCTGCTAAATAATTTATTAAAAGGCTATCAAAATCTTCTCCCCCTAAATGAGTATCTCCATTAGTAGACAGTACTTCAAAAGTTTTTTCTCCATCAACATCATCAATTTCAATAATTGAAATATCAAAAGTTCCCCCGCCTAAATCATATACTGCAATTGTGCGATTTCCTCTAGTTTCTTTATCTAAACCATAAGCTAATGCTGCAGCAGTCGGTTCATTTATAATTCTTTTAACCTCTAAACCAGCAATACGTCCAGAATCTTTAGTAGCTTGACGTTGAGCATCATTAAAATAAGCCGGAACCGTAATAACTGCTTCAGAAATTTGTTCTCCAAGATAATCTTCTGCGGTCTTCTTCATTTTTTTTAAAATTTCAGCGGAAACCTGAGGAGGCGCCATCTTTTGACCTTTAACATCTAACCAAGCATCTCCGTTATCAGCAGAAATTATTTTATACGGCATGATATTCACATCACGCTGCACTTCTGTATCTTGGAACCGACGACCAATCAATCGCTTAATAGCAAATAAAGTATTTTTAGGATTAGTAACAGACTGCCGCTTAGCTGGTTGACCAACTAAAATCTCTCCATCTTGTGTATAAGCAATAATAGAAGGAGTTGTACGATCGCCTTCACTATTTTCTAATACACGAGGTTTATTCCCTTCAATAATTGCTACACAAGAATTGGTTGTCCCCAAATCTATGCCAATAATTTTTCCCATCTATACATCTCCACTGAAAAATCAATTTAACCACACCATGCACCTGATATGCGGTCGAAACTGTACTTTTCAACCTTAAAACAAATTTGTTTTCAAAACTTTTCAAAAAACATTATATGAATTTAAGATAATTAATTATTTTGTAAAAATCACTAATAAAATTACAAAATATCCATACATAGCAAATAGATTATTCATATAATTATTTAATTTTATTCATCACTACTCTTCAGAAAACATCACCTTGTTATACATCTGTATCAATATGAATATTGATACAGATGTATAAATATGTTTATATATTCTATATAATTATTTGTAATCTTATTAAATGCATTAATGAACGCAAAAATGTAAAAAATACTAGATTTTAATATAACACATATATGTTTGTAGCATATACATAATATTTTAAGACGTTATTCTTAAAATTAAGTTACGCAACGAAGAAAAACATTTAGATATTTCATACGATAAAATAGGTAATTTCATACGTTCTTTTAATACAACCGGTAATATTACTTGTATCTTTTTTTTTAAAAAATCTTCTACTAACTCTTTAAATTTAACAGGGTGAGCAGTACCAAGACATATACCAAATTCATCAGAATGTAATTTATCGCATAATGATCGATATGCTACAGCGGTATGAGGTTCGGAAAGATATCCTAAATCTGCAATTTCTTGGACTGTTTTCTCGGTGAGAGAATCATTAACACAACCATATTCCAATTCTTTAATGGATTTATTTTCTCGACGAAACAATTCTTCTATTCTAGACCAATTATTTGGAGAGCTTACATCCATAGCATTAGAAAACGTTGAAACAGTAGGACGAGGTTCCCAATAACCATACTCTAAAAATCTAGGCACAGTATCATTAATATTAGTAGCAGCAATAAACTTCTTCACTGGTAATCCACAAGATTGAGCTAACAATCCTGCTGTTAAATTTCCAAAATTACCGCTAGGAACCGCAATAACTAATTTATTACGCATTTGATGCGGTAATTGTGATACCCCCTCAAAATAGTAACAAATTTGAGCTAATAATCGCCCAATGTTAATGGAATTCGCAGAATTTAAATCTAATTTCTGTCGCAGTACGTTGTCATCAAAAGCTTGCTTAACTAAACGTTGGCATGAATCAAAATCTCCATTTACTGATATTGTAGAAATATTGCCTCCTAAAGTACAAAATAATTTTTCTTGTAATGCGCTAATCTTACCTCTAGGGTAAAGAATTATAACATGTATATTACTTAAATTAAAAAAAGCATGGGCTACAGCAGCACCTGTATCTCCAGAAGTAGCAGTCAAAATAACCATCGGTTTATCAAACCGATGGTTAGTCTGATTTAACATTTGCGCCATTAATCGGCTTCCAAAATCTTTAAAAGCCAAAGTTGGACCATGAAAAAGCTCTAAAACTGCAACATTGTTATTTATATACACCAACGGAACTGGAAAATTAAAAGCATTTTTAACACAAGTTAATATACTATTTTTTGACAATTCAGAGCCAATATATGTAGATAAAATATGCGTACTACGTTCTATAAAACTCATTTCTAAGAGAGAATTTATTTCAAATATAGAGAATTTTGGAAGATCTGCTGGGAAAAATAACCCCTGATTTTTTCCTAATCCTTGCAAGAGAGCTTGAGTAAACGTGACTTGTTCACTATGTTGCTGAATATTATATAGTTTCATTAATTATTCACCATAATACGCGCTCCAAGATTATCTAGAGAACAAATTCGAACAAAACCTGAATTATTTTGTAAATAAAAACGTGATAACCAATCAGAAATATCCTCTATTACATCGTGATTATTACATAATACAAAAACTGTTGGACCAGATCCTGAAATACCACAAGATATAGCACCTCTTTTCATAATATTATGGCGTATACAAGATAATTCAATCGGAAACAATCGTGATCGATAAGGCTCTGCAATGATGTCCTTCATACATCTAATTGCTAAATATTCTTGTTTAGTATGGCAAGCATGTACAAATCCGGATAAATATTGACTATGATTGATACAAACTTCACGATCATATTTATTTGGTAATACTGATCGAGATGCTGCTGTAGATATTTTAATGCCTGGATACGCTACAACCCACAACCAACCATCAAAGCCAGGTATTACCTGGTCAACAATATTGCAATTCTGTAATATTAAACGCATACCTCCTAAAAAACAAGGCGACACATTATCAAAATGAATTGAACCAGAAATTTTACCTTCCATTTCCCCCATTAGCATGAGCAATTGATTTGTATTAAGTGGACATCCGCAATGATAATTCATTGCTACCAATGCAGCTACTATGGAACAAGCGCTAGAACCCAGACCAGAAGAAACAGGAATATTTTTTTCCAATTTAATACTTAAAAAATATGTTTGTCCTAAAATGTCACAAAACTTTCTCCAACATTGGAATACGATATTTTCTTCTAATTGTATTGGTAATTGACTATGAAAAAATCCTGTACTTCTTAAACTAAATGCATTAGCATTTTCAATGCTAATGCAATCTCCAAGTAAGCTACCATTTATTGGAGCAATTGCCATGCCTAACGTATCAAACCCCACTCCAATATTAGCAATAGACGCTGGCGCATAAACTCTGATCATATCCACACACATCCTTATTTTTATTATGATAAAGTACGTAATAAATCTGCAAATACTCCGGCTGCTGTAACATCATTACCTGCGCCATAACCACGTAATACCAATGGTAATGGTTGATAATACCGAGTAAAAAATGCAAGAGCATTCTCTCCATCTTTTACTTTAAATAATGGATGATTATTATTTATAGATTCGATTTGCACGCGACACTGTCCTTCCTGTATATTCCCAACATAACGCAATACATGTCCTAATTTATACGCCCTTTGAGCTTTATCAGAAATAATGTCATCTAGTAAAGACAATTTTTTAAAAAAACTATCCGTATCATTTTTACTTATAAAATTATGTGGTATTACTGGATCGACTTGAATATCATTCAATTCTAATTCATACCCAACTTCTCGTGCTAAAATTAACAATTTTCTAGCTACGTCTATACCAGAAAGATCATCTCTAGGATCTGGTTCAGTATAACCTTTCTTCTGAGCCAATAAAGTTGCAGCAGATAATGATAATCCTTCATCTAATTTTCCAAAAATAAATGATAAAGATCCAGATAAAATACCTGAAAAACTGATTAATTCATCTCCAGCATTTAACAAATTTTGTAAATTTTCTATAACTGGCAATCCAGCTCCGACATTAGTATCATATAAAAATTTCCTTCGTGATTTTATCACAATATCCCTAAGTTTTCTATATTGCTCCATAGATCCTGTATTAGCTTTTTTGTTTGGTGTAATCACATGACAACCATTTAACAAAAAATCCACATAATAATTAACTACGTCAATGCTACTAGTGCAATCAGCAACAACTGGATTTAATAAATGATTTTCTTGTATAATTTCCATTAATTTTTTTAAATTACAAGATTCATGAGTTTTCTTTAGAGATGATTCCCAGTTATTCAAATCAATCCCATTCACATCGATACACATCATTCGAGAATTAATAATACCACATACTCGTAAATCGATATGTTTATTTTTTAACCAATGTCTTTGACGTCGAATTTGTTCTATTAAGGCAGTACCAACGCCTCCAGACCCAATAATAAATACTTCTATTAATTGATCAGTACTAAATAACATTTGATGAGCTACTCTAATTCCAATAGCAGTAACATTGTTTTTTACCACCACCGAAATAGAACGCTCTGAAGATCCTTGAGCAATTGCAATAATATTAATATTAGCGCGAGCTAATGCCTCGAACAATTTGTTAGACAAACCAAGTTGAGTGCGCATGCCATCGCCCACAACTGAAATAATTGCGAGATCTCGTATCACATCTATTGGCTCCAAAAGTCCATTTTTTAATTCTAAATTAAATTCTTCATTTAATGCAGTGCAAGCTTTTGACAATTCTTGATAAGGCACGCAAAAGCTTATGCTATACTCAGAAGATGATTGAGTGATTAACACTACTGAACATATGGCCTTAGACATTGCAGAAAACACACGAGCGGCCATGCCAATCATTCCTTTCATTCCTGGTCCAGAAATGTTTAACATTATCATATCATTTAAATATGTAATTCCTTTAACTATATTAGTCGCATCATTATTAATTGATCCAATTAATGTGCCAGGAGCATTAGGTTTGAAAACATTTTTTATTAAACAAGGTATATGAAATTGAGCAATCGGCACAATAGTGCGTGGATGTAAAATTTTAGCTCCAAAATAAGAAAGCTCCATAGCCTCTTGATAAGATAATGAATTTAATAATTTTGCATTAGGTACTTGATGTGGATCACACGTATAAATACCGTCTACATCTGTCCAAATTTCACAACAACTAGCACCTAAACAAGCCGCTAAAATCGCAGCTGAATAATCAGAACCATTTCGACCTAAAGCAACTAATTCACCCTGCTCATTTCCCGCAGTAAATCCAGCCATTAACATAATATCTAAATGAGAAATAGGTATATTTTTAATACGCCGCGCAGATTCTTCAATATTTACCATAGAGGTCAGATATTCTCTTCCTTGTGCTATAAGATTATCCACTGGATTAATAACAATTATTTGGAGATTCCTCGCATTTAAAAGCCCTTCCATTAAAATAATGGACAACTTTTCCCCCAAACAAATAATATTAGCATTTATATTATCTGGACAAAATTTCAACAATGAAATTCCATGTAGTAAATTTTTTAAATGAATAAACTCTTGTTCTAAGACAAGACGCAAAGTTACATGATTAAATCCTGGTTGAATCTGTGCTATATCTTCCAATAAAGTATTAAAAATAGTTTCTATATTGTGAATATGTTCGAATACGGAATTACCATTTAATGTGTGATCAATAACTGATACTAGATAATTAGTAACCATTGCAGGTGCCGATAACACCGCTGCTATTTGTTCTTCTTGAGCGTTTTTTTCAAGAATATTGGCGACATGGATAAACTGATTTGCATTAGAAAGTGCAGTGCCACCAAATTTCAATACTCGCATGTTTTATCTCCTAAATATGACTCTAATATCCTGAATTTTCATTAATAAAAATAAACAGCAAAGATCACGTAATATTTATCCATATTGCTACTATGTTTTATTAGATAAATAATTATTATAAATAGTTTAAAAGTAGAACAAACACACATTATATCGAAGTATATCATTATATTAATTAATGTAATACTATCTACAATAAAAACTTTTTAAAAATAATCAATTATTGTTTAAGTATATTAAAGTTTTACTAATGTAGTAATATCTGTTTTGACAAAAATTATCAAAATGTATATTTACCTGCGTATACGCAAATTTTTTTATATATACACACAATACACATGCATTTAATTAAAAATAGATCATCTATTTATAATAGGGCGGTTTAAGTAATATTACTGTATTTATATACTTAAATATTCTTATATTTGCATATAAAATACACCAATTTATTTTAATGAAAAATAGCGATAAAAAATAAAATTACTCATTCTCAATGAAATATTTATATTCTATAAAAAAGATATTCTTACATTCTTCGATATAAAAATATTTGATATTGATAAAATCAAAAATTAAAGTAGGACTAAATAGATTAATGAAAATAATATATTTTATAATTCACGTTTAAACATCGTGTTGGTTTGTTGAACCACATTTAACATTAATTTTTTTATTGGAAATAATTTGCGACGTTTTTAATAAAAACCACGCATATAGTTTGCATTCATATTATAAATACTTTAGCAATTAATAATTATCGTTAATTTGAAAATTAATATAATTCAATAGAATCAGGATATAAATTCTATTTATCTAATAAATTTTATTTACATTACGTCAAATTATCAGTATGTTGTAAGATAGATTGTGTACATGTAATTTTAAAAAATTAAAAAATCAAGACAATATCACTGTATTATTTTTAATACATTTTTTATTACCGATAAAATATTAAATATTGATTAAATAATTTAAGTATTCAATCTAATATCACTAATTTGTCGCCATAAATCACGCTTTGCGCGAATATCACATTTTAATATTGGCAACGACGGAGTGGTTAGACATATACTATTCAAATTATTTGATACTTCAGTACCAATCCACCAACAATAACAAGAAAATTCTGATGGAATAATTAAAATTTTAATTTGGTTAGTAGTCAACGCGTATACTTCTTTAGGGTTAATCTGCATGGCACGTATAACATCTTGAACAAAAGGATCATCTAATGATATCGGAAAATCCGATGATATTAATATTAAACGAAGACATGGCCACAACTTAATCGGATTTATGTTGTCTAAAACTACAGGATATCGTAACTTCCAAAGCGTAATACCTAATTCCTGAAAAATAAACGTACATGGTTTATTTCTATTATTAGTAAACATAGCCATCCATATTTAACAATCATTATTTACTAAATAAATATATAAATAATTTATTCTGACAATAATGTTTATACATTTAACATATGTACTAAAAACAATTAATTTAGCATGATGTTATTTTATCTGAATCATATATATTTCCAATTAAACGTTTTGTTGTCAATGTACTTCATTACATGAAGACATACTACCTAAAAATTTCATATTTATTGGTTTATTTAAAATACGTGCATGAGACAACTGCGTTAATATTTTATTGCTAGATAACCCTTTGTCTAACTCAATAATAGCATGAAAAGAAAATAATTTAATATTACCTATTTCGTGATAACGAATATTAACAATATTATTCGAAAGTACTCTAATAATATGACGTATTTTAACTCCATCATTACGCCCTACTGATATGTGATAAGCATCCATATTATCAGAAATTTTAGATTGCAACCTAGTTTTAATAACTCTATTATCGACACGAAAATAATTTTGACGATTACTATTTATACGCATTTTAGAAACTGATTTATTTTTAATAATCGGATCTGGAGGTAATACCAATGGACGATTTCCTTGCGCTATTTTCAGCAAAACTGCTGCTAAATTTTCCGTTGTCAAGTCTCGTCTGGGTTTTATTTGGGACAATAGAGATCGATATATATCCAAATCATCATTCTCGATACTTAATTGATATTCTACTTTATTCGTAAATCTCGATAATCGACAATCAAATAAAGTTTTAGAGGTAGGATACTGAACCTCTGGAATTTTTAAGTTTATTTTGCGTTCGATATGACGCAATAAACGATATTCTTTATGCTCTACAAATAATAAAGATTTTCCCATGCGTCCTGCTCTACCAGTTCTACCTATACGATGTATATAAGCATCAGAATTTATTGGTATATCATAATTTATTACTAAACTAATACGATGAACATCTAATCCACGCGCAGCAACATCAGTAGCTATAAGAATATCTAATTTGCCATGCCTTAATCGATCTAATGTCTGGTGTCGTGCTGTTTGATTCATATCTCCATTCAAAGCTGCACTATTATAACCAAACCTTTCTAATATTTCGGAAATCTCTAACGTTGCACATTTAGTACGAACAAAAACAATAGCTGCATCAAAATCTTCTGTTTCTAAAAAACGCATTAAAGCGTCATGTTTAGCAATTCCTGAATGCACTAACCAATAACTTTGTATAATATTGGCACACATGCTAGTATTAGAATGAATAAATACTTCTTTTGGATTATTCATAAATCGATGACCTATACGACGAATACCCATAGGTAAAGTAGCAGAAAATAATGCTGTTTGACGTTTAACTGGAATATTTTTAATGATACACTCTACATCTTCAATAAATCCCATACGCAACATTTCATCAGCTTCATCTATCACTAAAGTTTTTAATTGAGATAAATTAGCAGTGCCACGGTTTAAATGATCTATTAGTCTACCGGGAGTACTTACTATAATATGAGGTCTCTTATTTAAAGCACTTAATTGAATACCATAACTTTGCCCTCCATATAAAGTAACAACATTTATTTTTTTCATATATCTTGCAAAATTAGAACACACTTTCCCAATTTGTATCGCTAACTCTCGAGTAGGCGTTACAATTAAACCTTGAGAACAAGAATTGTTAATATCAACATTATGTAACAATGGTAAAACAAATGCCGCAGTTTTTCCGCTACCTGTATGCGCCATTCCTAACACATCATATCCAGCTAATAAATATGGAATGCATTGTATTTGAATAGGTAGAGGTTTTTCATACCCAACATCATGTAAAACATTGACAATATAACGATTTAATCCTAAATCTATAAAAGAGTCTGCAGTTTTCGACATCTGTGATTACCTCATTTTAATAAACAATTAACTGTATAAAATACATATTAAAACCCTTTTAAAAAATACAAAAAACACACATACAGACGGATTAAAGTTATTTCAATAACAACGTTCTCGTCATACATATCCTGCTCTTGCAATAACTACAATTAAAATAAAATTAACAATATTGATTATAACTTCATGAATACGAGTATAAATTCCATTTCATAAAGAAGAAAAACATTAATTCTTGAAATGCTATGAAATATTAACCATATATATGCTTATATAAGTTATGTAATAGTGTATCACTAATTCAATTGATTTATTTCCTTAGTACCACATTTATCTTGTATTATAATTTATTCCATTAAGCATCAAATGTTTGATTTGTTTTATTTCTAAATTATAATATAGAGTATCTTACATAATTGTATTATTACCTTATATATATCTTAATATTGTATATGATTTTATTGTTATAAATTTCCACACCCAACCTAGCTACATGGATCATCACCAATCTTTTCTATGTAATCAACCACGCAACTACAATTATCTCACATACATAAACATATAAAATTTTATCACAGTAAAATTATGCGCTCACTTGATGTATTCCTTTCATACTCAAACGAATTCGTCCCTGACGATCTATTTCCAACACTTTTACTAATACTTCTTGTCCTAATTTCAAATAATCAGTTACTTTATTTATTCTTCTTTCAGAAATCTGAGAAATATGAACTAATCCTTCTTTTCCAGAAAGGATAGTAACGAATGCTCCAAATTCCACAATGTGACTAACTTTTCCGGTATAAATGGTTCCTATTTCAACGTTTGCAGTGATATCGTTAATTCTACGAATAGCTTGTTTTGCTTTATCATAATCTAAAGCAACTATTTTTATAATACCATTATCTTCAATATCAATAATAGTATTAGTTTCTTCAGTTAATGAGCGAATAACTGACCCTCCCTTTCCTATAACATCTTTAATTTTATCTGGATTAACTTTAATGCTATATATCCTGGGAGCAAATTTAGAAATTTCCTGCTTAGGAGACTTAATAATCTGTTCCATAATATCTAATATTTGCATTCGAGCATTTTTTGCTTTTTTTAACGCAATATTTATTATATCATAAGTAATTCCATCCGTTTTGATATCCATTTGCAATGCCGTTATACCTTGACGACTACCAGATACTTTAAAATCCATATCTCCAATATAATCTTCATCGCTAACAATATCAGATAATACCACGAAATCATTTCCTTCCTTAATCAGACCCATAGCAACACCAGCAACTGCTGCTTTAATCGGCACTCCAGCATCCATCAACGCCAACGATGTACCACAAATAGATGCCATAGAGGACGATCCATTAGATTCAGTGATTTCTGAAACCACACGTATTGTATACGGAAACTCATTAGCATTAGGCATAACTGCTAACATACCTCGTTTGGCTAAACGTCCATGTCCTATTTCTCTTCTTTTTGGAGCTCCTATGACACCTATTTCACCCACACAATATGGTGGAAAATTATAGTGTAATAAAAATCTATCCGCACGGATACCAGTTAATCCATCAATATTCTGTGCATCACGTTCTGTTCCAAGCGTAACAGCAACCAACGCTTGAGTATCGCCTCTAGTAAATAATGCCGATCCATGAGTACGTGGTAATATGCCTGTTTTTATATCTATTTTCCGAATTGTATCTTGTGAACGTCCATCAACACGTAATTTGTTCGTTAAAATACGATAACGAATTGATTGTGCTTCTAAGTGATTTAAAAGATACATTATTTCTTTTTCATCTACAGCAGCATGCTGGTAGCTATTAAGAACGGTTTTCACTATATCTTTCTTAATACTATCAATTTGAGCATGACGCTCCTTCTTATCAAAAAAACAATATGTATCTTGCAAACGAGACTCATACAATTCAGATAAATACGTTTTTAAAGATATATTAACTTCCTTTTCATTCCAAGAATACTTAGTTTTTCCAACTTTTTTAACTAATTTATTAATATTATGAATCACTATTTGTTGTTGTTCGTGACCAAATATAATAGCATCTAAAATTTCTTTTTCACTTAGCAAACACGATTCTGATTCCACCATCAAGATATTGAATTCAGTCCCTGAAATCACCAAATCTAACGTACTATTAGATAGCTCTGTCGTTGTTGGATTTAATACATATTGATTTTTAATATAACCAACTCTAGCTGCTCCAATGGGTCCAAAAAATGGAATATCAGACAAACTCAATGCAGCAGATACTCCTATTATTGCTACAATATCTGGATTTACTTGTGGATTTACTGATACTACTGTAGCAACTACTTGTACATCATTAATAAATCCTTTAGGGAATAACGGCCGAATAGGGCGATCAATCAAGCGAGACGTTAACGTTTCGTTTTCACTTGGTCGACCTTCTCGACGAAAAAAACCTCCTGGAAATTTTCCAGCAGCATAAGTGCGTTCTTGATAATTTACAACAAGAGGAAAAAAATCTTGTTCTAATTTTACTTGATTAGAACTAACTACTGTGACTAGTACTGTAGTATCACTCATACTCACCATGACTGCAGCATTTGCTTGACGAGCTATTGTTCCAATGTCTAAAATTACAGTATGCTGTCCGTATTTGAATTTATGAATAATCGGATCTAACAAAATAATATCCTTTTTATAATTTAATATATAATTTTTTAATATGTCTAAATAATCATAAGAACATCATGACCTTAAGTATAAAATTAACAAAATTCATTTTCTAATTTATTTTTAAAAACTCCTCAATAAATAAAAAATATAGTCAAAATATTTATATTCTTCACAAACTAAATTATATTAATGACGTAATCCTAAATTTTGTATTAAATTAGTATAATGTAACATGTTATTTTCTTTTAAATATTTCAATAATCTTCTCCGATGAGCGACCATCTTAAGTAATCCGCGGCGACTATGATGATCTTTTTTGTGTTTTAAAAAATGACGTTTCAAATGATCAATACGTTCAGTTAACAGAGCAACTTGTACCTCAGTAGAACCAGTATCTTTAACGTTACGACCAAATGTAAAAATTATTTCTCTTTTTTTTTTAGCACTCCAAGACATGGACAACACCTTTTATTTAAAAACTATATTTAATTTTGAAGGTAAATTATATTTGAAAATTAAACTAAATAAAATTGAAATCAATATTCAATTTTTGATTGTATTCTCTATTTAATTAAAAAATAGATTAGATAAAAATAGAAAATATATTTCTTTATTTTATACATTATCTGTATCTATCAGAAACATACAATCAAAATTGTCTAACCCTTATAAACGCCACAAATAACACATATGAATCAACACTCATACGTTCACACAATTTGACTTGATCAATTATCAAAATGTGTCCATTTTATATTCTTGATGCAAGAATAACATATACAGATAACATCAACATTTTTCATTAGATACATTCGCAAACTCAAGCATGATCATATTCATTGGTGTCAAGAATGCATCTAATTTACAAAACACTTGTACATCATCAAAAGAATCATTATAGAAAATAGCTTCTAAAGTTGCTAAATTTATCATAGAAGAAGAAATGTACTGTCCTACTGATAAACGACGTAATTCTATGACATGTGCTCCGCAACCTAAATACTCTCCAATATCATTCACCATACTACGAATATAAGTGCCTGTAGAACAATGGACATCTAATTCGATAATATTTTCTGTTTTTTTAATAAGACTCAGATCATATATATGAATCGACCTGGGTTTTCTAGGAAAATGTATTCCTTTTCTGGCGTATTTATATAAAGGTAATCCACGATATTTTAATGATGAAAACATAGGAGGAATTTGATTTCTTATTCCTCTAAATGATTCCAAACATTGTTCTAATATATAATCATTTGACTGTACAGGCGACACACTAGTAATCGTCCCATCTGAATCGAAAGTATCAGTGCTTACCCCCAACTGAGCGCTAACTTTATATCGTTTATCAGAATGTAGCAAGTATTTAGCAAACTTAGTCGCTTTACCAAAACAAACAGGCAGCATTCCGGTGGCCAACGGATCCAAAGTGCCAGTATGTCCTATTTTTTTAGCATTAAATAATTTTTTAATCTTATTTAAGAATAAACCAGAAGATATTCCTTTCGGCTTGTCTAATAATAGAATGCCATTAATATCTCGATTTCCTACATTCTTATACCGCTTCACTAGAAACCTTAATGCATTAATTAATTTAACTTGTATATCATAATTTTTCTGTAACAGAAATTAAACTATATACTTTTGCTCCTTCAATTAGTGAAGAATCATATTTAAAGAATAATAAAGGCGCTACACGTAAACACATAGTATTAGCTAATAAAAAACGAATAAACCGTGAAGCACGTTGTAATATCATAACAGCAGTATCTATTTCCTCCGGACCTTCTTTATCAATAAAAGTCACAAAAATATTAGCATTTTTTAAATCTTTAGATACTTGAACTCCTGAAATAGTAGGTATACCTATACGAATATCATCGATCCTATGTTGCAAAATAATAGAAATTTTTTTATGTATTTCCTGAGCAATACGCTGAGTACGATAACTGTGTTGAAAGTACATCTGTCTACCTTCCGTAAAAAAAAATAAACATATATATATATATTACGTGCAAATAAACACCCAATTGAATAATCTAATAATGAACACACTGAATCTCAGTTATACATGAGATATTTTTACCATATCAAACACTTCAATCATATCTCCAGAATGAATATTCTTATAATTTTTTATACCAATACCGCATTCTATTCCACTGCGTACTTCATCAACATCATCTTTAAAACGCCGAAGCGACTCTAACTCACCTTCATACACTACTATATTATCTCGTATAACTCTAATTTTTTTATGGCGTTTTATCATGCCCTCAACAACTATGCAACCAGCAACGTTTCCATATTTTGGAGAACGAAATACATCGCGTACTTTTGCTAAACCAATAATTTCATGTTTATATCGTGGCACTAACATACCATGCACTGCTTGTTTTACTTCATCTATCAAATCATAAATTACTGAATAATAGCGCACATCTAACTGATCCAACTCAATTATACGCCGAGCAGTAGGATCTGCTCTAACATTAAATCCTAAAATAACCGCATTAGAAGCTGCTGCTAATGCAACATCAGTTTCAGTAATACCACCAATAGACGAAGACAAAATTTTTATTGTTACATCACCACCAGTTGATAAATTTTCTAAGGATTCACGAATAGCTTCAGAAGAACCTTGTGTGTCAGATTTGACAACTAAATTTAATTCAGAAACCAGACTAGTATTCTTGATACTGGAAAATATATTTTCTATATTGGGTTCTTTTTGGCGAGCCAATTTTATTTCACGAGACTTTTCTTGACGATACAAAGCTACCTCCCGAGCTTTTTTTTCGTTACGAACTACAATTACGCTCTCTCCAGAAGCAGGTGATCCCGATAAACCCAATAATTCAACCGGGATTGACGGCCCAGCTGAAGTAATCTCATTCCCGAATTCATTACGCATAGCGCGAATGCGTCCATATTCTGTTCCGCATAAAATTATATCACCACATTTTAGTGTACCTTCGCGCACCAGAACAGCAACTACAGGACCACGTCCTTTATCTAAAAAAGATTCAATGACTATGGCCCTTGCCATGCCATGATGCAGAACTTTCAAATCCAACATATCTGATTGCAATAAAATAGCATCTAACAAATTGTCTATTCCATTTCCTGAAGTAGCAGAAACATGTATAAATTGTGTATCGCCACCCCATTCTTCTGGAATAAGACCATGGTTATTAAGATCGTTTTTTATCCGTTCAGGATTGGCTTCTGATTTATCAATTTTGTTTATTGCTACAACCACGGGAACATTGGCAGCCTTAATATGCTCTATTGCTTCAATAGTCTGAGGCATAACTCCATCATCAGCGGCTACTACTAACACAACGATATCCGTTATCTGAACCCCACGAGCGCGCATAGCAGTAAATGCTGCATGTCCTGGAGTATCAAGAAAAGTAATCATACCATTATTAGTACTCACATGATATGCACCTATACTTTGAGTAATACCTCCTACCTCAGAAGAGGCTATTTTAGTTGAACGAATTCTGTCAAGAAGGGATGTTTTTCCGTGATCTACATGACCCATAATAGTAACTATTGGCGCTCTATTTTCGATAGTAGCACCAGAATTTGTTATATCAATATCACGATCATGTATAATTAACTCTTCTAGTTCGTTTTCACGACGTAAAACAACATTATGGCCCATTTCTTCCGCCACCAGTTGAGCAGTATCTTGATCGATAATTTGATTAATCGTTGCTATTATACCCAATTGCATCATCGTTTTAATGACACGAGAACTTTTTATTGACATCTTATTGGCTAATTCAGCTACACTTATAGTTTGTCCAATAATAATATCACGAGTAATGGTTTGAACAGGTTTATTAAAAACTTGTACTAATGCGCTTTGTTTGCGCTTATTTTTATTAACACGATTCGAAATATATAGCTCTTCTTCTATACCAAATTCATCAGATGTTGCTTCATATAAACGATGATGATTACTCCTTTTATGTTGTTTAGTTAATTTTCCGCCATTTCGATATCGCGTACGCACACGAGAGCGATTTCTTCTTTCATTTTCTAATTTTTGATTATTATTCTTCTCTAGCAATTCAGGCATACAATATAATTTACTATTATTGGGACTATCTCCTAAATTAGAACGAATTGTATTTGTATTATTTAATTCAATGTCCCAACAGTTTTTAGTCTTTTTTTTAAGCAACTGCGTTTCATCTGACACTTGTAAAGACTTATCTTCAAATTTATGGGAGATTTTTTCTATGACTTTCTCTTTGTATTCTGTTAATTCAGAATAACGATGATTCTTTTTGGAAATTTGTGTTAATGATAACGGACTGAGAGCATTACTTATTTTTTTATTAACCAATCTATTCTTTACAGTTAGATTAGATGCTTCACGATTAGCATCAAAAACCATTTTGTTTTTTACATCAATAAACTCTGTCTCTTGTAAGGTAGATTGTACATATGTAAGTTTCTTCCGTATCTCTATTTGTACTTTTTTATTTTTACCGCCGACACTAGATACACTTAAAATACTACGTGTTTTTCTTTGTAGTATTAATTTATTAGATATGTCGCTTTTATTGTCATTCATATACTTAAATAAAATTTCTTTTTCTCTTTGAGTTACAATACCTATTTCTGTTTTTAAAATGCCAATATATGAAAACCATTGTATTAATTGATCTACTGACATTTTCATTTCCGCAGCAAACGATTGTATGGTGGTATCTGTCATGGTTTTCCTTAATTATTACTAATAATAATATTAATGTTTGTTATCATTATTAAACCAACAAATATTGCGGGCTTCCATAATTAATTCTCCAATTTTTTCTTTAGTTAATCCTTCAATATCGGAAAGATCCGAAATATCTTGTTCAGCTAACTCTTCTAATGTGGAAATACCACGTTCAACTAATGTTAGTGCTAACTTATATTCAATATTAGGCAATCTCAATAATCCTGTAATGGGATGAATAACCGCCGCAGTATAATTATCTTCCTTGATATCTTTTTCATTATGAGTCACAGAAAAATTCTTTAAAGCACTTTTTGCACGGTCCCTAATTATTTCTACTGTTTTTCTATCAAATTCTTTTATTGATAATAATTCTGTCATAGGTACATAAGCTAATTCCTCAAGAGAAGAAAACCCTGAATCAATTAAAATTTTAGCAAATTGCTCACTGATATTTAAGGAATGAACAAAAACATTTTTGATAGCACATATTTCAACTTGACGTTTCTTTTCCAACTCATCTACAGTCATAATATTAAGTTCCCATCCGCTTAATTGAGATACTAGACGAATGTTTTGTCCATTTCTTCCAATAGCTTGAGGTAAATTAGATTCTTCTACTGAAATATCCATTGTATGCTTATCTTCATCTATCACAATAGAAGCAACATCAGCAGGAGACATAGCATTGATAACAAATTGAACAGGATTATCATCCCATAATATAACATCTACTCGTTCTCCTCCTAACTCACCAGACACAGCCTGAACACGTGCTCCTCTCATTCCTACACACGCTCCTACTGGATCAATACGCTTATCATTCGTTTTAACGGCAATTTTTGCCCGTAAACCAGGATCTCGCGCTGCAGCTTTAATTGTGATTAATTCTTCTCCAATTTCAGGTACCTCGATACGAAATAATTCAATCAACATTTCCGTCCTAGTACGACTGATAAGTAATTGAGGACCTTTAAAATCCGGTCGCACCAAATAAAGAATACCACGAATTCTATCTCCCAATCTAAAATTTTCACGTGGTAACATTTCTTCTCTATTAATAATACCTTCAGCATTATTTCCTAAATCTATACTTATGCTATCTCTATTAATTTTCTTTACTATACCTGTAACAATATCACCCTGTCGATTTAAAAACTGTTCTATAATAATTGCACGTTCAGCTTCACGTACCTTTTGAACAATAACTTGTTTTGCAGTTTGAGTTGTAATACGATCGAAACTAATAGATTCAATTATATCTTCAACGTAATCATAAATTTGAACTTTTGGATTCTCAAATCGAGCTGCATCTAATGTAATTTCTTTAGTAGGTTGAGTTACTTGTTCCACTACAACCCACCTCCGAAATGTATTAATCTGACCTGATTTACGATCAATTACAACACGAACTTCAACATCTTGTTCATATTTCTTTTTTGTAGCAGCAGCCAATGCTGTTTCTAATGCTTCAAAAATTTTTTCTTGAGGTACAGCTTTTTCATTAGAAACTGCTTCTATAACAGCCAAAATCTCTTTATTCATCCCAGTTTCTCAAAATGCTATTTCCTTAATAGCTATGTGCATATCATTGTGTAATTAAACTTCAAGAAATAATTCACCCTACATCGTATTGAAAATATGACGTATTACAATTTATTGATTCAATTACAAAAACTATGATTATAATTGATACAAATTAATTTAATCGTCCTATTCATATCAGACAACCTTGTAACATATAACAGAATTCTATTCGATATTATGAAATTAATAAACCTTGAGAAATTTCCATAGAAAATAATCAGTGATCTACTTATTTGATAGGTATGTTATCAACATGAAAAGAAATCTATTAATATTCTCTGAATATTAATTAAACATTTAACCATAACTAATTTAATAAATCGATATTATTTATGTAGCCTTTAATATCAACATATTTTCCATTATTCTTAAACTACAACACCAGGCTCGGTCAGGCTCACTCAGTATAACACACAACACGTTGTATTTCCTACAGTATAAATAAAGCAACCTACTTGATACGGTTGCGGGGGTCGGATTTGAACCAACGACCTTCGGGTTATGAGCCCGACGAGCTGCCATACTGCTCCACCCCGCGCCTGTACTAAAACAATAGGAATTGTATACCATATAACTCCGAAAAAGCAAATTATTTATATTACGAAACAATACCGAGGACGGGACTTGAACCCGTAATCTCAAATAAGAGAACTACCCCCTCAAAGTAGCGTGTCTACCAATTCCACCACCTCGGTTATTAACAATCATCGATAATACGATACCAAATGTAGCAATACTTTAATGTATATATACATTGCTAGTTTTACATATATTTTATGTCTTTTTATTACATATAAAAAAGATATCTTTAATTAATTTGTTGTTGAAAAAATTACGCTTAAAATTTATATAATTTTATTGATCTTGCAATTGACTATTTTGCATATTGTTTTGAATATACTTTTGATTTTGTTTGCTATTTATATTTCCCAGTAACAAACTAAATAAAAAAAATAATATAGCTAAAATTACTATTAAACACGTTATACCATCATTGATACCTCCTGAACCTAACATATCTCCTAAAGAACGACTACTAAACATTCCTCCTGAATCATTACTTTTGTTTTGTTGTAACATAATCAATGTGATTAGAGATATTGCTATAATTAAAAATATAACCAAAAAAAATTGATACATAACATTATATCGCCTTATATAAACATTTTATGTCTAAAAAAAATAAATCATTTCTACAACTACTAATATTTCTTTTTATACAAAAATACTATATAACTCACTTATATTATAATTATGCGATATACGCATAATATTTGAAGTAAATTACTATTTTATTGATTTTATTTCCGATTTTATTACAGAAGCAATCCTATTTGCTAAATATAATATTTTACCATAACATTTTCCCTCCACCATAATACGAATATATGGTTCAGTGCCAGACTGACGCAATAACACGCGTCCTTGTTCAGATAACTCCTGTTCTACTGCTTTAGTTTCTTTTCTAACCAAATCAGATTCTAAAGGGCTTTTAATGCTAGAACAATATACATTAACTAAAATTTGAGGCAATAAAGACACATCATTGCATAATTCATGTAAACTTACGCAATTATTTACCATTGCGGATAATATTTGAAGAGCAACAATAATACCATCTCCCGTGGTAGTTTTATCTAAAAGTACAATATGCCCAGAATTTTCACCTCCAATGTTCCAACCCTGTTTTTTTAACATTGCAAGTACACATCGATCGCCGACATTAGAACGTATAAAAGGAATATTTAACTGTTTTAATGCTAATACAAGTCCCATATTACTCATAAGAGTCCCTACAATACCACCTGTTAATTGCTTGCAATGTAATTTTTCTCGAGCAATAATGTACAACATTTGATCACCATCTACTTTGTTTCCAAAATGATCGACCATAATGACCCTATCTCCATCCCCATCATAAGCAATACCTAAATCTGCTTTTTTTGCTAATACATGGGCACGTAATTGCCGAATATCTGTAGTACCACATTCTTTATTAATATTAACTCCATTTGGACGACACGCAAGAGTGGCCACATTAGCGCCCAATTCACGAAATACACTTGGAGCTATATGATAAGTAGCTCCATTAGCACAATCTACAATTATTTTTAATTTTCTTAAACTGAGATGAGCAGGGAAAGTTCCTTTGCAAAATTCTATATAACGACCAGCTGCATCAACAATACGACTAGCTTTTCCTAACTCTTTTGGGTCAACACACGTTAAACATTTATCTAATTCTATTTCTATAGAATGCTCTACTTCATCGTCTAATTTAGTACCCTTAATAGAAAAAAACTTAATACCATTATCATAAAAGGGATTATGTGAAGCAGAAATTACAATGCCAGCTTCGGCTCTAAAAGTACGAGTTAAATACGCAATCGCTGGAGTAGGCATAGGACCAGTTAATGCAGCAGACAAACCAGCGGCAGCTAATCCCGACTCTAATGCCGATTCTAACATATACCCAGAAATGCGAGTATCTTTTCCAATAATAATGTAATTAGACCTACCACCACTAAAACGACTTAATACTTTTCCTGCAGCCCAACCAAGCTTCAGAATAAAATCTGGAGTAATAGGAATGCTCCCAACTTTACCTCTAATTCCATCAGTACCAAAGTATTTGCGGCGCTTCATATTAATTTTTATCCTTACTGTGCTTGCTGTTTCAACATCATGCGCACCACTTTTAATGCTTCTGCTGTTTCCTTAACATCATGCACGCGAATAATTTGTACGCCTTGTGTAGCTGCAATCACTGCGCAAGCAATGCTACCTATTAATCTTTGTTTAGGATTATATGAATTAAAACTAAGACTAAGCATTGACTTGCGTGATATACCTACTAACAAAGGCAAACCAAAATGATGAAAATATTTCAAATTAGCTAATAGCTGATAATTATGTGATAAACTTTTCCCAAAACCAAAACCAGGATCAAGTAATAATTTATTTCTGCTAATACCCGCTGATTCAAAACGAGTGATTTGTTTAGTAAAATACTCGTTTACTGCATGTGTAACATTAGAATATATGGGAGAATTTTGCATTGTATTGGGTTCTCCTTGCATATGTACTAAACACACCGGAAGTTTACAATATAACGCAGCTTTCAGCGCTCCTGTAGCAGTAAGAGAGCGGATGTCATTAATCATATGAGCACCGATAGCTGCGCTCTCACGTATTATTAATGCTGATGATGTATTTATTGAAATATAAGTATCAAAACGCTGTGCTATAGCACGTACTACAGGTATAACCCGATCCGCTTCTTCTTCATCGCTGACAGCGTCGGATCCAGGTCGTGTTGATTCTCCGCCAACATCAATACAAGTAGCGCCATAAGTAATCATATTAAATACATGATCAATTGCTTTAGGAAGGGTGCAATAATTACCTCCATCAAAAAAGGAATCAGGAGTAACATTTAAAATCCCCATAATTTGAATTTCAGAAAAATCTAAAATACGTTTATTTGTACTCAATGTCATAAATTTAAAGACATCTCCAAGCATTATTTAAAAATTAATTTAGGTGATCTAATTCATATAAAATGTAAAATACTATTTAAAACTGACAATGAGTCAATTTTTTATATGAAAATTATTACATATTATTGTGATGCAGCATCAGGATTGTCATTGTAAGATTCGCTGTCTACCGATTTTGGCCCTTTTATAGAAGAAACACAAGCCTCCTTATTACTATCGTTAGTATCAGACAAGCTATTTTCCCATCCAGATGGGGGCTTAATTGATTTTCGATCCATCAAATCATTTATCTGAGATGCATTAATCGTCTCGTATTTTATTAACGCATCTTTCATAGAATGAAGAATATCCACATTTTTTATCAAAAGCTCACGAGCACGTATATAATTTCTTTCAATCAGAAATTTAATTTCCTGATCAATAATACGAGCAGTTTCATCAGACATATGCTTTGCTTTCGCCACTGAACGCCCAAGAAATATTTCTCCTTCTTCTTCTGCATATAATAACGGACCAAGTTTTTCAGAGAATCCCCATTGAGTTACCATGTTTCGAGCAATAGAAGTAGCTACTTTAATATCGTTAGAAGCGCCAGTGGATACTTTATTAGGACCATAAATTATTTCTTCAGCAAGCCTACCCCCGTATAATGTAGAAATTTGACTCTCTAATTTCTGTCGACTAGTGCTAATTGCATCACCTTCTGGTAAAAAAAACGTTACACCTAAAGCGCGTCCCCTAGGGATTATAGTCACTTTATGAACCGGATCATGCTCAGGGACTAATCTACCAATTATAGCATGACCAGCTTCATGATAAGCTGTGGATTCTTTTTGAGCTTCTGTCATCACCATGGAACGACGCTCTGCACCCATTACAATCTTATCTTTAGCTTTTTCAAACTCTACCATCGATACCATATGTTTGCTATCACGAGCAGCAAATAATGCCGCTTCATTCACGAGATTAGCTAAATCCGCTCCTGAAAATCCTGGTGTACCTCGAGCAATTACTAATATATCTACATCTGATGACAACGGTACATGCCTGATGTGTACTTTTAATATTTGTTCTCGCCCCCGAATATCCGGTAATCCTACAACTACTTGACGGTCAAATCGTCCTGGTCTTAATAAAGCTGGATCCAATACATCTGGACGATTAGTAGCAGCTATGACAATAATACCTTCTTTTCCTTCAAACCCATCCATTTCTACTAACATTTGATTTAGAGTTTGTTCACGTTCATCATGTCCCCCTCCTAAACCTGCACCTCTCTGACGACCAACCGCATCAATTTCATCAATGAAAATAATACATGGGGCAGCTTTCTTAGCTTGTTCAAACATATCCCGAACGCGAGATGCTCCGACACCGACAAACATCTCTACAAAGTCAGAACCCGAAATAGTAAAAAATGGAACTTTTGCTTCTCCCGCAATAGCTTTGGCTAAAAGTGTTTTTCCAGTTCCAGGAGGTCCTACCATTAAGACTCCTTTTGGGATTTTTCCCCCTAGTTTTTGAAATCTGCTGGGTTCACGTAAATAATCTACTAATTCTTTCACTTCTTCTTTTGCTTCATCACATCCTGCCACATCTGCAAAAGTAGTTTTTATTTGATCTTCAGTTAGCATACGTGCTTTACTTTTACCAAAAGACATAGCTCCCTTGCCGCCTCCTTGCATTTGACGCATAAAAAAAACCCAAACCCCAATCAATAATAACATCGGAAACCAAGAAATAAAAATAGATGTAATTAAACTAGGTTCTTCTGGGGGCTCCCCAACAACCTTAACTTTTTTAGTTAAAAGAATGTCAAGTAATTTCGGATCATTTACTGGAATATAAGTAATATAACGATTACTATCCTTTTTAATAACCACAATTTCACGACCGTTAATGCGAGCTTCTTTAACTTGATCTTGGTTTAAATCATACATAAAAGTGGAATAATCCAATTTGCGACTGCTTGAGTCGCTAGGCCCAAAATTCTGGAATAAAGACATCAAGACTACTGCAATGACTAACCAGATACCCAGATTTTTCGCCATGTCACTCAAAAGATTACCTCGCATTACAACAAAATTTAAATAATTTTAACATATCTACAATAAATTATGCTTACTTACGTTCTTTCGCTACAATATAAACCTCACGAGAATGAGACCTAGAGGCATCTGGTTTGCGGATCCTTACTATGTTAAATAAGGAATGCACATCACACAAGTATTTATCCAAACCCTTTCCCTGAAAAACTTTCACTAAAAAAGCGCCTCTACGCATTAATACGCTACGACATATATTTAACGCTAAATTCCCAAGATGTATAGACCGACTTACATCGATTGTTGATATACCGGTTGTATTAGGAGACATATCAGATAAAACCACATTAACCTGTTTTTGTTCTACCCATTTACATAATATTTTGAAAATATTAGGATTAGAACAATCTCCTTTTAAAAAATTCACTCCAGAAATATTACGCATAGACAATATGTCGCACGCTACAATACACCCTGTCTTTCCTATTTTATTTTTTACATAAAGCGCCCACCCACCAGGCGCTGATCCCAAATCTATTACTGTCATACCAGTAGAAAACAATGCATCCATGCGATTTATTGCATCAAGCTTAAACCAAGACCGTGACCGCAGTTTCTGTCTTTGTGCTGCTTTCACATACTGGTCTTTGAAATGTTTTTGTAACCATCCTGAAGAACGCATAGAACGTTTGCTATGTACCATATCAGGTTACTTCTCAAATATTTTTTTGAATAAACAACATTGATAAAATGACGATAACTTGTATTTCTTTCAATCTTACTTAAACAAAAAATAAAAATTCCATAAAAATAAATAAATTTTTGTGTATATCCAATTTTTATATATTTTTCCAACTATTACAAATAGTGTGCATAAAAAATATATCTAATTGTAAATAATAAATATTTCAAAACAAATGAAAGTAAAAATATAAACTTATTAGTAATAATGTTAATAGCATCATATATTTGTGTTATTAACAGTAATTAATATAGCGACTACAAGTAACATTTCATTTTTTTTTACTTTCATAATCATCATCTTGTAAAAAATTTAAAATAAACAATAAAATAAAAACATGTTTAACAATATTTAACCTGGAGTATTTTATATCTTACTTTCCCTTTTGGAGTATTAATTCGAACAATATCTCCTTCTTTATGACCAATCAAACCTCTAGCAATAGGAGAATTGATAGAAATCATATGTTCTTTAAGATTTGCCTCATCATCTCCTACAATACTATACGTTTGTCTATATGTTGTATCCAAATTTTCAACACCAACCGTAGCACCAAAAACTACTTTATCGTCAGTAGTTAGTTTGGCAATATCTATAATATGTGCATTAAAAAGCTTAGATTCTATTTCTTGAATACGACCCTCACAAAATCCTTGTTGTTCTCGAGCAGCATGATATTCAGCATTTTCTTTTAAGTCGCCATACTCCCGCGCTTCAGAAATATTTTTTATAATTTCTGGGCGACGAACATTTTTTAAATAATCCAGTTCCTCTCTCAACTTTTCAGCTCCACGTAAAGTCATTGGTATGCGCTTCATGTTGTACCTTTATTATATTGCATACATTTAAACAATAAACAATCACACTACATACAAAAGCATGATTTAATGAAACATTATATATTTTTATCTTTTTAAAAAACAAAAATTGTTATTACCTAGCTTTTAAAAACTTTATCAAAAAAAACATCTCTCTTAATATGTATATAGACTATTTTATAAATAGCTATGTTTATAAAACATCATGAATTATGATATCATCATATTAAAATTTTTTTAAACTTAACGGTATATTATGTGTATTGTTTTAAAATGACAATAGAATTAGCTAATCTTGATTCCTACTCATTGTCTTGTGCATACATAAGAGTTGATTCTTGACTTTGAGTATGATGAATAATAAACTTCATAATACTGTTACATAGCGATAATACATTAGTATTATGCATAGAAGATATAGGGTAATAGCGCCCTTTCCATTGTAAAGAACTAATAACATGGTTAATCCTTTTTTCCGCCACTTGTCGTTCCAATAAGTCTATTTTATTGAATATTAACCAACAAGGTTTTCTAACTAAATTTTCATTATAATTACTTAATTCATTCTGAATAGTAATAATATTTTCTAATGGATCAGAATTATCCACAGGCGCAATATCAATAAAATGCAGTAAAATTTGACAGTGTTCTAAATGCTTCAAAAATCGCATTCCTAATCCCAAACCATGAGAAGCACCTTTAATAATACCAGGAATATCCGCAATAACAAATCTGTCATAGTTATTAATTTGTACTACACCTAAATACGGTACTAATGTAGTAAATGGATAATCTGCTACTTTTGGTTTCGCTGACGATATTATACGAATAAAACTAGACTTTCCAGAATTAGGTAATCCAAATATTCCAACATTTGCTATTAGAAGTAATTCTAATAGCAAATGTTGGAATTCTCCCGTTGACCCATGCGTATTAAGTGCCTTACGATGTAAAGAAGATTTAAAATGTCCATTTCCCAAACCATGGCGCCCTCCTTTAGCTACCATCAACCGCTTGTGATGAATACCCATGTCTCCCAATAATTTATTTGTTTTTTTATAGCTTACTCTAGTTCCCCACGGGACTTTCACAATAACATCTTTGCCTCTTTTACCAGTACAACCACGACTACGCCCGCATTGTCCATGCCCAGCTCTAAAAACACAATTAGAATGAAAATAATTTAAAGTATTAATATTAGGATCTGCCAATAACCAAACATCCCCACCATTTCCTCCATTACTACCATTAGGTTTTTTCAAAAAAGAAGCTCTTCTTCCCGATTTTTGAAAACTGATACATCCATTCCCTCCGTTACCAGCAATAACCGTAATATTGGTCATGTCGACAAATTTCATAACATATCTCTAAGATATCGTCTGTATTGATAGTATATACATCTTATCATTTAATAAATTAGTGTAAATTTGTAATGATAAAATTTATTCTATATTGTTAAATAACGTTTTTAGTATTTTTGTTACTTCTGTCGTTATCAATATGCACAGTTATTTACCTTTCAAATCATGTATAAACACATGAACATTTTTAATGATTCTTGAACCTTGTAAAAAACACATATGTCATTTTTAAAATACTAATACAATCATCGCTCATAACTGTACAACTCCAAAATACCTAGGCGCGATTAATTTTTTATTCATAAAATTAAAAATTTTAATTATTAAGTAACATTAACAAATTACGTTTCTATTTCTGAGAAACGATACTAATAAACTTGCGGCGCAATGCTCCCCTTTTTTCAAATAAAACTTTCCCAGATTTTAAAGCAAAAAGAGTATAATCCCTCCCACAACCTACGTATTTTCCTGGATGAAATGTATTACCTCGTTGGCGCACAATAATAGTGCCTGACGATACACATTCACCTCCAAAACATTTAACTCCTAAACGCTTACTATGTGAATCTCGACCATTACGAGTAGAGCCTCCAGCTTTTTTATGTGCCATTTTTATTCCTTATTTCTTAATGATTTGGATTGCAATTGCTTATGCTTATTATTTTTATTGTTGTAAAACACTGACGATGTCCTTGAAATTTACGAAAATGTTTACGACGTCTAAATTTAATAATCTTTATCTTCTTATTAAGACTCTGAGCTATAATTTCCGCTATAATCTGCCCCTTTTTTATAAAAGGACCCCCTATGTGAAGACATTCATTAGACTCAATGAGTAATATTTGATTAAATTCAACTTGATTACCAACGTCAATATCAATCCGTTCTATATGAATCACTTGGCCTTCAACAACACGATACTGTTTACTACCAGTTTGAAAAACTGCATACATAAATAATAATCCATCTCTTGTTTATAATCTGATATTATTTCTATACATATTCTTATACATTAAAAAAAAATGTTTCTCAACACAATAATAAAATTTTACTGCATACTCACAAGTGTAGTTTAACTTAACAAAAACCAAATTACGTACGTAAGTAATATATAAATACATCAACATTTTATATTTATAATAATATTAATGAATATTGATCAAATCTCCGAACTAACTGAACAAGATATGGAAGATGTGAATGCAGAAATTCGCACGCGATTAGCATCTGAAATTACTTTAATTAACAAACTTGTTCAATACATTGTAGATAGTGGAGGAAAACGAATTAGACCCATGATTACCTTGTTGACCGCAAGGGCGTTATGCTATAAAAAAACACAACATGTTACCATTGCTACATTAATAGAGTTTATTCATACTGCTACTTTGTTGCATGATGACGTAGTGGATAAATCACACATGAGACGCGGTAGGAGAACTACTAATATAATTTTTGGTAATGCTGCTAGTGTATTGGTGGGGGATTTTATATATACACGAGCCTTTCAAATGATGACTGAATTAGAATCCTTGCGAATATTATCTTTGATGGCAGATGCGGTCAATATAATTGCAGCAGGTGAAATATTGCAATTAACACATTGTAATGACCCCACTATTACTATCGATAGTTACATGAAAATTATTTATAGTAAAACCGCTCGTTTATTTGAAGTAGCTTCTCAATCATCTGCTATTTTAGCTGATGCCAATGCATGTCAAGAAAAAGCATTGCGTAATTATGGGCGATATATGGGAATAGCCTTTCAACTAGTTGATGATATATTAGATTATTCTGCCTCAGAAACAATATTTGGGAAAAATGTCGGAAACGATTTAAATGAAGGAAAGCTCACTCTTCCTTTGCTACACGCTATTCATCATAGCACCTCAAAACAAGCATCACTTATAATTCAATCTATTAAAAAAGGTAACCATCGTCACTTGTTAAATATAATTTTAGATACAATGCATCAACATGGATCATTAGAATACACTCGACAATGCGCTGAAACAGAAATCAAAAAAGCTATTTCTTGTCTTGATATTTTACCTCCTTCTCCTTATCGACAAGCATTAGCAAGTTTAGCAGCTTATACGATTCAAAGAATTTATTAGATTTTCATCTTTAAAATCACAAATACATTTGACACTTAAAATTATATATAAAATATAAAATTATGATGCTTATAAACATATAAATACTTTTTTTAAAAAAGTATGTAAATATTTTTATTAATTATAATAAACGCAATCATGTTATGTTAACAAACATATTGATAATAAAACATATATAACATATGATTGTTTTTTAAATTTATTATTTGCATATATAGGAAATATAAATGTATTTTAATCAAGTACCAGCGGGAAAAAATATTCCAGAAGATATATATGTGATTATTGAAATTCCAGCTAATTCTGACCCAATTAAATATGAAATTGATAAAAAAACAGGAATAATATTCGTTGATCGTTTTTTATTAACACCTATGTTTTACCCTTGCAATTATGGCTATATTAATAATACTTTATCGCTGGACGGAGATCCAGTAGATGTCTTAGTACCTACCCCATACCCTTTACGATCAGGTTGTGTAATACATTGTCGCCCTATAGGCATGCTTAATATGATAGATGAATCTGGAGAAGATGCAAAAATAATTGCAGTGCCCCATGAGAAAATATCAGAACAATACTCACTAGTAAAAGATATAAATGATTTTTCAATTTTATTACGCAATCAAATTAGTCATTTTTTTAAAAATTACAAAGAATTAGATTCCAAAAAGTGGGTAAAAATAAAAGGCTGGAGCAATATTAACGCTGCTAAAACGGAAATTTTAAACTCCTTTAAACGTTTTGAAAAAAAAATGTAATATCACACTTTCATTTTATATTAAATCTCAACATATTTAAAATATGTTGAGTGTATGTAAATATAAAGAAACTAAAAATCAAGCTTATACAATATATCAACCGCTTGTTGATTACTGCCGGACGTAACTTCTAAATATAGTTGCGGACATAAACAATAACGTACCGTTATTGTTGTCAATAAATCAAAAATGCCAATTCCATATTTAATTTGTAGACCAGGAGCAATATATCCACTTAACGCAACCAACGGTGCACTACCAATATCTTGAGTATTTAATGTTAAATCTTGAACACCAAATATCTTCCCTATTTTGTTAATAAACTTCTCGCTATTCCTAACAGTTGCTCCGATTAACAGCGATGTTACTATGTTCGTATCTGTATTCAAAGGAATTACATTTTTACTGCCGCCCAATAAATAAGATGTTATCTCTTGCGGAGAAAGGGATAATGAATCAGAGAAAATTTCTATTTTTGGTTGACTAAAAGTACCAGTAATCCGTATACCAACTATACTCCCTTCTTTAATACTAGCAGGGTCACAAATTGCTTCAATATCGATATATGGTTGGTGTATCGCTCCAGAAAACAATAATTGTCCTTTTCGTATTATCAAATTTTGTCCATATGCTTGAAAACAACCAGAAGGTATATCAATATGGCCTGTTAATGCCAAGTGATTTTTATTGTATTCAATTTCTAAATTACCTCTTAATTTTGTACGAAAACCCAATCCGTTAAAATTAACATCATTACCAAGGCACACGTTAATATTAGCAGAAAAAGAAATAAATAAATTTTTAGAATTATTTAAAATAAGTTGACAATTATCATCTAGCAAAATTTCCTCTGAAGAAATATTTGTTATATTTTTTGAATACTCCTTCACTTCAATATGAGCCCAAGGGATTTCAATGTTGCCTTCTATATGAATTTTTTCTGAAGTAATTGTGCAATTAAAATCAGGAGATATCTTCATTTTGATTTCTGGAGACATACAAAAATTAATTTGGTTGCCTCGTATTTTAAAAAATGCACGTATATTACTAATAGAATCAAAGTTCATAATATTTCCATTTACATGCAATCTGTATCCGTAATCCGTATCTATTGTTCCATTTAATACAGCATGATCTCCAAAGAATTTTATAAATAATTGACCATTTTTCACAAAAAATAGCGTATCAGGTTTATTAACATTAAAATTTTTTAATTGAGCTGTACCAAAAATTTTTAGGTGACGTTTATATCCATAAAAATCAATATTTAAATTTAACAATCCATTTATAGGTTCTTGTAACGAAATCAATGAATTACAAAAAGATACTAACGAAGCATTTTTAACATGTATATTTCCTACTAATTTAGATGTATTATCTAACTTAGTTATTTTAAATAATCCATGGATTTGATCATCATCTCCAATGTTCATGAACCACTTGCAATACGAAGTAGTTTGTGTCAATACGATTTTTGCAGTTATGTTATTTATTGTAATCGGAAAACTTTCAGGCTCTTCAATAACAGATTTAATGTTAAATTGTTTTACTGAAAATGAAATTATACCCTTAGGTAATAAGGTTCCTAATATCCAATAACAATCTGTACAATATATACGAACAGTATGCATGTTCATTAATCTTGGTAATAAAATTTTTAAAGAAACTACATTAAAATTTTTAAACACATCATTCACTTTATTCAATATGTTCTCCTTTAAAACATGAGAAATAGGGATTGTGCAATCAACAATTTCCCAGTGATGTGAATTAAGGATAACTTTTCGAGTTAAATATTGATAAGTAAGGACAATATCTTGCATTAATTTCCATGTTCCTGTTGAAGTAACAAGGTTTGTTTTGTTAATCTTACTATGCCAAGTTTTATGAAAAAGATCTAAATTTCCAAAAAGTTTTACTTGACCAGATAACATATCTCCATAAGCAACTAAATCTAAATAATGTTCTTTAATATTACCTTGTCCTTGCATAATTAATTTACGTAACGATAAAATTCCACACTTTATCTGATTTGCTTGAAAAAAAATTTTGCTTTGTATGACAGTATCGTAACAAATATCTCCGTTTATCATTATTTTGTCAAAAAAAAGGTTTTTATCGTGCCAATACAAGGAACATGCATCAATATTTAACAACAATCTAGGAGAATATTTAGCGGGACTATATAATTTAAATTTCCCATATACGCTACCATTTAATCCAGGTATAAGCACGTTGCAATCTGGCGCCGCAAACACAATGTTAAAAATAGCATCTCTTTTCAAGTCTTCTTGTATTTTTAACACATTAGGACCCCATTTAATTAGTAATGCGGGTATTTTCCATGTACCAGTCGAATTGTTATATAATACGCCTATGCATGAAATGCTATTATTTTCTATACTCCCATTGAGATTTAAATCAGATATTGTTATGTCCCAAGCATCAGAACATACATGTCCTTGCATATTGATGTTACCTGACAAATTTATAGGATATTTTAACCACTTTTGAAAAATATTTATTTTGTTTAACACACATATGCTGTCCCAACTAATCGTATCACCCCCCCAATTAACCATTCCTTGTATATCAAGACATTCTTCTAATGCAGTCACTTTTAATTTAGAAATAGAACAACTATTAACATCTCCCTGAGCGCTCATAACTATATGTACTAATGATGAAAATTGAGCGCTACTTAATTGAGATGTTATTTGAATGGAATAATTTTTTATTTCACCATTAACAGATACATCAAGCTCTTCTATTAAAGAATCATTCTTTCCTAAAAAAGAAAGGGGTATTTTTCTACCAACTATAGATATAGTGATGGGCGTGCCAAATTGTATTATCTTAGTTTTTAATAATACATGTACTGTAGAAATAACACCTAAAAAATCACAACAAAGGCGTATTTCGTTATATAATTCTCCTACGATAACTAATTTTATTTTACTTACGTCCTTTTTCTTTATATTGGTAGAATTACTACCAGTATTAAAATGATATTTCGTATAATTGAGGGTTATATTTATTGGGTAATACTCTTTAAATATTATGCTACCTATTGCATTAAGCTGTCCATATGGACATTTAAGATTCAACTTAATATTTGCAGTCTGATTATATAAATATGTCTGTAAATAAAAATAATTAATAATATAAGAAGTATTATTATCAAAAATATAAAAATTCTCTCCTATTATATCCTTGAGAATTATATTTATAGGAAGATTAAAAGAAGGTAATTTTATTAAAAATTTACTAGACAATAATTTTAATAAACACTTTATATTCCGTTGATTACTATACTTATATATATCTATCGCATTGGTTGTTATATTTAATGCATTTGCATCAGGAATATTTAAAACTGCCCCTTCAATATTTACAGGTGAAACTGTCAATAAATTATCTTGAAATGTTAATTCAGTATCTAATTTTGTTACTTCAAACGTAATATTATTTAAATAAATACAAGTATTATTCAATACTATATTCTTTAATATTATGACAAATGGGATAGAAAGAATATTGTTTATTTTTATTCTTTCGTATTTTTTATGTGATTTATTCGTCGCATCGTTTTTTTTTATTTTTATACAAACATCTTCCAAAAAAAGATGATTAATATATATTTTTTTATTCCATATGTCTTTTAGATTAAAAAAAACATCACATTTATCAACATTAATTACACCTATCGAGGTTTCATATACCACATGAGTTATATTAAAATTACCCCAACTGCCAGAAACAGAATCAAATTTCAAACCAGGAATACAATACGTAATACCTGTAAAAGTTAAATATGTTCCTATATTAGTACCGAATAAAAACACAAAAAATCCGCATACTATTGATATCCATAATAAAAAAATAACACAGATTTTTTTTATAAAAATCATAAATCTGGTCCTAAACTGACGTATAAATATAAAAACTGATGATTTATCTTGCCTTTATGAATCAATGGTGTTGCTACATCCAACTTTATAGGACCTATTGGTAATTGCCAGCGCACTCCAATACCTATACCAGATTTAAAACTATTCCATTTGATATCATTAGTAATCTCTCCTGCGTCTATAAAAATAGCTCCCCACCATTTATTAATTACATTATACTGATATTCAAATGTAGTAGTAATCAGTTTAGTAGCGATACCTATAAAAGATGCAGCATTACCATAAGGATATAAAGATTTATATTTATATCCACGGATACCATTATTTACATTGGAAAAAAATCGCAACATTAAATCAACAGATGAAACATTGTTGGTATCTATCCAAATTAAGTTTCCACGAGCCAAAATACGATGTTTTTTTAATAATGTCCGAACCCAAATATTTTGAACTTGCACAGCAATAAAATTAACATCCGATTTCCAACAATTATTAGATATATTGATTGAGTAACGCTGACTATCTCCCCAATACGGTATTATTTCTCCACGTTTTCGAATACGAGATACATTTATCCCTGGATAAATTAACATTACATTTTTAATGGTATAATTATTAGAACAATGATTATTAAAGTGCCAATGCACATTAATTGAACGTTGCCATTTATGGGAATAATTCCAATAACGAGCTATATTTATAGTCGTGACACTAGACTGACCATTATGTGTATCTTCATGTATCAACCCTCCCTGTAATAAATAATATTTTTCTGATGGATTGGAAAACAGTGGAATTTTATAACTTAAGTCAAAAAATTGTTCTGGCTTAGATAAACTAAAATTAGTTTCTAAACTATGTCCATGTGCATTAATCCACGGTTTTTTCCAAATGATTTTAGTTCTAGGGCCTGTATCGATAGTATAACCAAATCCGGTTGCAAAATTATTTTTTGCACAAGGATAGAGAAAAATATCTAACATTATTTTTTTTTTTTGTTGAAAACGCATATAATCTGAAGAAATCGATACTGATTCAAACCAATTAGTGTAAGAAAATCGGCGATTTAATTCCATAACGGATGCAGCACTGTAATATTCTTCCGATCGTATATTAGATATATTTTTTAAATAATCTTCCTTAATTTGACTACCATGAAACTTAATTCTTTCAAAAACATAACGCTGACCACTATAAAAATCTATGTTCCAAACACTCTGACAACGAGAAGGCATGACAATAAGTTGACTATTTTGGAACTTGGCATCAAAATATCCTTTAAATAAAGCTAAGTCATATAGTTTATTTTTAAACTGTTCATAATCGTTGTGATTCAATCTTTTCCCAATAAAAGATTTGCTATCTTTTATTAGTTTCTGGTAATCAACATCCTTTATACCATCTCCTCGTATAACGACATTTACTTCAGTAACTACAACTGGATCCCCAGGTTCAACTTTAATAACTAATAGATCGGAGTTTTTATTCAAAGACTTAAGTGGAAAAAAAATCAATGTAGGGGCGTAATAACCTAGGGGGCGTAGTCCAGTTCTAATTGCATTGTCTATTTTTTTTTTAAATCTGAATCTACATACTTTACATTAGTATGTATATGCAATAATTTTTGACGTACATTATAATCTAATTCACTATTTAATCCTTCTACTTTTAAATTGATGCTACTATTACATATTAGTGGCATAAAAAAATATATTATTAAATACAATCGTATTGTCATATACTTTTTAAGATCCTTAAACATATATCGAATCCTTGACTATATCCAAGCTTTAAATGAAGTAATTTTCATATTCTATTAATACACCATATTTATATATAACCCTAGTAAAAACATAGTATATAATTTACATTATTAAATGTGATATAAACATGTTTTATAATTTTAAAACATAACACCCATTTGACAAAACATATTAATAAATTAAAAAATCTAAACATTGATAGTGATCATTTATTTAACCAATATAAATGATCACTATCAATGTTTATAATCAATCAATGCGATGAAACTTGAAAACCAGGATTTAAAAAAGACTGATTGATATTTTTATAATGCAAGGGATTACCATTCCAATCATTAACAACGGCGCCAGCTGTTCTAGCTATTACATGCCCAGCAGCCGTATCCCAAATTTTAGTACAAGAAAATCTTGGATAAAATTGAGCACTACCTTCTGCTATTAAACAAAATTTAAATGAAGATCCAATATTAACAATTTTATAGTTTTTCAACCTGTTTAAAAAATTGTATAACTTATATTGATCACAACAAAAATTACTACGACTCATCACTATAATTGGATAACGAGACATACGTACTGCAATATTTATACGTTCTCCTCTAGCATTAATCTTCCATACTCGTCCATTATCTGCAGCATATAACACATTATACACAGGAACATACACTACTCCCATAATAGGTTGACCGTACTCAACGAAAGCAATATTAACAGTAAATTCGCCATTGCGTAATAAAAACTCTTTCGTTCCATCTAAAGGATCTATTAGCCAAAAACAACTTCTATCTCTACATTTCTGCCATGTAGTAATATCTTCTTCAGATAAAATTGGGATTTCAGGTGTCAAATTTTTTAAATAGTACACGATCACCTTGTGAGAGAATAAATCAGCATTAGTTACAGGAGATGTATCCAACTTTTTATACGCGTTTAAATTTAAACCTCCATTATAAATCCTCATAATTTCTATTCCAGCTTTACGAGCAATACAACTTATTTTTTCAACCATTTTATAACAAAAAATCATCATGTATACCTTAATAAATTTTTGCTCACTCTATAGCATAAATTCGAAAACACAATATAGTAACAAGAGATTTATAAAATATATACTTAGCTTTAACCAATCATATATTATAATTATTAATTGAAATAAAAGATATGCAGATTCGTGTTTATATCTCTTTCAACAAAACATATATACTTTATATATTCTTGTGTTTTAATAAATAAAAAAGTTTATTAAACTTTTTATTACGATAAATAATGATAAAAATTATTGTATTACTTATAATTATTTACTCTTAAGTATTTCATCAATAATAATGACGTTTATTTTAGAAAAAATATCATTATAAATATGAATATTTATGCTATATGTACCAATAGTTCTTAATACATCATTATTAGGTAATCTAATCTGAGATTTAGAAATACTAAAACCAGAAGCTTCTGTAATTGCAGTAGCTATATCACGAGAACCGATGGAACCAAACAATTTTCCTTCAACACCCGATTTAGCTTTAATAATAATACTACCTAATCTATTAATGGTTTTTGCGCAAAATTCAGCCTGAGTTTGCGCCTCTATAGCTTTAGATTGTAATTCAAGTTGTTGTGCTTTAAATATTTCAATATTTTTTTTTGTAGCTGGCATTGCTTTAGATTTTGGTATTAAAAAATTACGGGCATAACCTGAACACACAATAACTTCTGATCCCATATTTCCAAGTTTATCAATATTATCCAGCAAAATAATCTTCATTGTTACTTCCATTATAAAATATACAAATCATATTCATTCACAAAGAATTACACTTTACTGATGATGATCAGTATACGGTAGTAAAGACAGATAACGTGCTCTCTTAATGGCACGCGCTAACTGCCGTTGATATCTTGCTCGTGTTCCAGTGATTCTACTTGGAATGATCTTTCCACTTTCTATAATAGAATGCTGTATTGTGACAAGATCTTTATAATCAATATTAACGCATTTTTCCGCTGTAAACCTACAAAATTTGCGATGACGTACAAAACGTGCCATAATTAACTCCATACTTCATTATAAAAATACATATAAGTGCTATCAACTTTTTTACAATTAAAATTGTTATCTTCCTTCAAATTAAAAATCTAATCAATGTATTTCTATACTTGCAATTATTGTTTTTATTACAAAAAATTTACAAAAATACATTAGACCAACACAATACTAAATTTATTTCAATAAAACTATCAACTTATTTATTTCGTACTTGAGGCCATGTGTATTTCATTATACTATGTATTAGGTGCATAATGCTCTTGCTTTTCTTCTCTTTTTTTCATCATAGGAGATGGTTCAACTACCGCATATTTAGTTCGTACAATCATGCTACGTATAATATTTTTATTAAAATGAAAATCATCATTTAGTTCTTTAACAGTATCTTGAGATACTTCTATGTTTAACAGAACATAATAAGCTTTATAAAGCTTATTAACTGGATATGCTAATTGGCGACGTCCCCAATTTTCTATGCGATGAACTTTACCTTGAGCATTAGTAACAATTGTTGTATAGCGATTGATTATACTAGATATTTGTTCGCTAAAATCAGGATGTACCATCAAAACTATTTCATAATAACGCATATATTATTTTCCTTTCATTATAAATCTTCCGCTTTTATTGAAAGTAACAACATTCTTAAAAAATTATAGATATATATTTTTACGTGTTTATCCTTATTAAATAATTTTTTATATAAGTTCTCAAACTTCATCTTCTATGAAAAAGACCATACCATACATAATATCAAGCATCATTATTTATATTGCCAACGCTGTCTTAATGCTTCAAACAAACATATTCCTGTAGCTACTGATACATTAAGCGATGTCGCAGCTCCTAACATTGGGATAGTAACTAGTTCGTCGCATTTTTTCTGAGTCAGATAACGAATACCATTCCCCTCGGAACCCATTACAAAAGCTAACGGCCTAATTAATTTGCTGTTAAAAATTAGACGTTGTGATTGCATTACAGTGCCAATAATCCAGATATTATATTTTTGAAGTAATTGTAACGTTCTAATTAAATTAGTTACTTGCATAAAAGGTATATTATCTACAGATCCACTGGCCACCTTTCTAACCGTTCCATTTAAACATGCTGAACGATTACGTGGTGCAATAACTATATGTGCCCCAGCTGCATCTGCAGATCTCAAACATGCACCCAAATTATGTGGATCAGTCACTCCATCTAATATCACTAATAATGGTGTAGTTTTACATTGCATTAAAAAATTCGGTAAATCATTTTCTTTCATACAATCGTTTGGAACTATTTTAACAATAATACCTTGATGCAGCGCACCTTGCGTTTGAATATCTAACTGTCGACGACTACATTCTCGAATGCTAATTCGGCGTTGTTTTATTTGATCAATTAACAATTTCAAACGCAAATCTTTAGATTTCTGCATAATACATACAGACAAAATTCGATGTGAATAATTATCTAAAACTGATTTTACTGCATGTATGCCGTATACTAATTCACTCATTTCATTTATTAAAATAATTACTTCAACACACAGTATTACAATAAATTTTTAAAGTATTTCATATACCATTATTATGAGAGTCATCAATTTAAATAATAATTAAGATGATTTATTTAAATATTTTATTTATCGTAACCGTATGTCTAATATAATTAGAAATATAGTTTAATATTTATTTACCACACAAATAATCTTCTATTCAAAATAAGTGTATCAATTTCTTCATATTAATCAAGAATCAAATGGATTACGTAATATTATTATTGCAGAACGATCTGAACCGGTAGAAACAATATGTATAGGAACCCCAATAAGTTCTTCTATACGTTTTACATAAAGCTGTGACTCCTTAGGAAGCTGATGGAATTCCGTGATACCTACGGTACTTATCATCCACCCAGGTAATGTTTCGTATATAGGTACACAATTTTCCAGTTCTTCCAAAGAACATGGAAAATTGTGTACTACTTGTCCATTTTTCTTGCGATATGCAATACAAATTTTTAGCTCTTTTAAGCCATCCAAAACATCAAGTTTTGTTAAACAACACGAAAAAAAAGAATTAATTTTTACAGAATATCGTACTGATACCGCATCGAACCAACCAGTACGACGACGACGTCCGGTAGTAGAACCAAATTCATTTCCATTCATACATAACCAATTACCTGTATCATTTGACAATTCTGTAGGAAAGGGACCAAATCCAACACGAGTAGAATACGCTTTTACAATACCTAAAACATAATCAATATAATTAAGACCAACTCCCGCGCCAACACTTACACTCCCAGCAATAGTATGAGAGGAAGTAACATAAGGATATGTTCCATGATCAATATCTAATAAACTACCCTGCGCTCCCTCAAATATCACTGAATCACCCCGTTTTGCAGCATCATCTAATAACTCAGGCACATCGACAACCATATCTATCAGTATGTCAGATATCGACATAACTTCATCTAAAACAATCTGATAATTGATAGGCTGTGTTTTATAATAATGAATTAATTGAAAATTATAATAATCGACTACATCTTTCAACTTATTTTGAAAAATTTTTAGATTATACAAATCGCTGACTCGTAAAGCACGTCGCGCAACTTTATCCTCATATGACGGCCCAATACCACACCCCGTGGTACCAATAGCTTTAGAGATGTGATTGTTTTCTCTAGCCAAATCCATTGCTACATGATAAGGTAGCAGCAGTGGGCAAGATGCAGAAATAAATATGCGTTTACACGTTGATACACCTAATTTTAGTAACATTTTCATTTCTTTTATTAAAGAAACTGGCGATAACACAACACCATTAGCAATAACAGTAGTAACATGATTATGCAAAATTCCAGAAGGAATTAAATGTAAAGTTATTTTTTTCTGGTCTACTATAATAGTATGTCCAGCATTGTGTCCTCCTTGATAACGTACTACATATTGAGCTCGGGAAGTTAACCAATCAACTATTTTCCCTTTACCTTCATCACCCCATTGAGCTCCTAACACAACAATACTTCTAACCATTTCTTAAAGTCGCCTATTAATTCAAATTAACTATTTGTGATAAAATTAAATATATAGTTTCTATGACATACACCATATATAATATATACTCTATATATCAAATATAACGAATAATAACTATCCAAGAATATACGAACTCTTTAACTACATAATTAATTGTTAATCCCGGTAGTACTTTTTGGTGATTTCATAAAACGAAAAAAATCAGTTTCTGCGCTTAACACCATAAGATCATTATTGTTTTTCTTAAAACTATTTTCATATGCACGTAAGGTACGTACTAAAGCATAAAATGAAGGATCTTCATTAAAAGTAGTAGCATATAGTTTAGCAGTTTCTGCGTCAGCTTCACCCCGAATGATTAATGACTGACGTTTAGCCTCAGCTAAAGTACGTGTTACTTCATAATCTGCTGTAGCACGTAATTTTTCCGCTTCTTCTCGTCCCTGTGATCTATGACGTCTAGCAACAGCATCGCGTTCTGCACGCATACGTTGATAAATTGCATCAGACACTTCTGTTGGCAAATTAATTTGCTTAATTCGTACATCCACTATCTCAATGCCCAACGCAGCCATACTGTTTGGATTAACCAAATCAGAAACACGATATTGTTCTTGCATTGACGAATCATAATTTTTCGCATGAAAATTAAACTGTTTAATGTTATTATTAAAATGAAATTCTGGCGCTTCCTCTCCTGAAGTTCCATGATTTAACGATGCACGTACATCAGTCATTAATTTATTTCGAGAATCTGTCACAATACCTTGAACATTCAATCTCCCTAATTCTGAACGTAAACGGTCGGAAAATTTTCGTTTTATCAGTACTTCTGCTTGGCAAATATCCCCTCCTCCTGTTGCTAAATAATATCGACTCAAATCGCTAATACGCCATTTTACATAAGAGTCAATAATCAAATCCTTTTTTTCCATAGTAACAAAGCGATCTGCTTGATTGTCCATAGTCTGAATACGTGAATCTAAAATTTTTATTGTTTCAATAAATGGAATTTTTATATGCAATCCTGGATTATAAATTAATGAATTGTTATCTGCATCGCGTAATACTTTACCAAAACGCAATATAATACCCTTATGCCCCTCTTCTATTGTAAATAAAGAGAAAAATAATACTATTATTACACATATAACAAATGAAAAAAAATTTCGTATCATCTACGACTCTCTCCCTTTGCGTGCAATATCAACACGTTGTATATTAGCCTGTCTTTGGTCTAATGCTTTTTCTTTAGGTATAGCATTTGTATGACGAGACAGATGGTTACTTTTTGATATTAACTGCGCATTATTCATGTTGGCATCACTAGTAGCACATATTTGATTTAAATTCAAAGCGTCATCAGTATTATCAATACTATCAGAATATACAATATCATTGTTATCTTTGATCTGTTTTAATTGACCTGAAGGTAGTAATAGTACATTCCGTGTATCTTTTGAATTTACAAATATTTTTCTAGTATTGCTTAGCACACGCTCCATAGAATTAATATATAATCGCTCACGAGTAATTTCAGGAGCTGCTTTATATTCTGGCAAAATTTTAGTAAATCTTTGTACTTCACCTTGTGCTTCCAAGATAGTGCGTGCTTTATACGCACGACCTTCCTCTAAAATACGTTGCGCGTGTCCATTGGCGCGTGGTTGTACTTCATTGGCATAAGCTTCAGCCTCACGAATATATTGTTGTTCATTTTCTCGGGCGGCAATAGCATCATCAAATGCTGCTTTTACCTCTTCTGGGGGGCGAGCTGTTTGAAAGTTTACATCTAATAAAGTAATACCCATATTATAAGGATATATCGTTTTCTCTAACACTCTTCGAGTATCGCTACGTACCACCGTGCGTCCTTCTGTTAAAATACGATCCATATTATATTTCCCAATAACTCCACGCAAAGCACTATCAGTAGCTTGACGCAAGCTATCGTCAGCATCAATAACGTTAAATAAATAGTTTTTTGGATCAGTTACACGATACTGTACATTCATCTCTACTCGGACTACATTTTCATCTGAAGTCAACATCATACCAGAAGCTGCTAATTCACGTACTGATTCTACATTTACTGGAATTACAACATCAAAAAAAGTAGGTTTCCAATTTAAACCTGGTTGTACTAAATGATGATATTTTCCAAATCTTAAAACTACCCCTCGTTCTGCTTCTTTAATCGTGTACAAACCACTAATAATCCACGCAAAAACAACAATAATTAACATTAACATTATAAAAAAATTTCTATTTTTAGGAAATTTTTCTGAATCTTTATTTTTCTTGCTAAATATATTGAATTTGTCAGTTATTTTATCCAAATATTTATCCGAATCTAATATATTAAATTCAGATTTCTTCTTACCTTCGATAGAAGAACGATCTACATCATTCTTATCATGATGTCCCCATGGATCATGAATATATTTATAGTTATTAAGATGATTACAAATCATATTTTTCCTCACACATTATATGAGTGATCTATATATTTCCTTTATTTTAAAAATATTAAACAATATAATCTATCAATAATTTATTATTTTTTAATAAACGACCCCAATTTACAGAAGATAAATATATTTTTAACCTAATATAATTATGATCTTCAACCCAATATTGTTTAACAACTTGTAGTTTATATAACTTCTCGCATAAACCGTTACTTATAGGCATTCGTAATTCATAAGAAATCATATAATTTGATAGCAATTCATTAATAGCTTGTACCAATAAAGAAAGACCTAAATTATTTTGAGCTGATATCCAGACCCGTATTGGACAACCATGATTATCTCGGTCAATACGTGGCACTATTTTTTTTAATTGATCTATCTTGTTCATCACCAAAATCCTTGGAACATTATGAACACTCAAATTACTTAAAACACAATGTACTGTGTTAATATTTTGTTCAAATCTTTCATCAGCAACGTCTACAACGTGTAATAATAAAGTTGCTTGTACTGTTTCTTGTAGAGTCGCCTTAAAAGAAGATATTAAACCGCGTGGCAAATTTTGAATAAAACCTACCGTGTCTGTTAATATAACGTCATGTACACCTTTGTATACAATACGTCTACTTGTAGGATCAAGAGTGGCAAACAGTTTCGATGATGTATACACATGCGATGCGGTCATTGTGTTAAATAAAGTAGATTTTCCAGCATTTGTATATCCTACTAAAGAAACAGTAGGTACTCCAATTCTAACACGATGTCGCCTGCCCTGTTCCCGTTGATTTTCTATTTTTTTTAGACGCAATAAAATCTGGTTCATCTCCTTACGTAATAAACGGCGATCACTTTCTAATTGCATCTCTCCTGCTCCCCCTCGTAAACCAATACCTCCTTTTTGGCGCTCAAGATGACTCCATTCATGTACTAAACGAGAATTTAAATACCTCAGTTGAGCTAATTTCACCTGCAATTTACCTTCGTACGTACGTGCACGTTGCGCAAAAATGTTGAGAATCAGTTGATTTCTATCAATTATCTTGCATTTCAATAAACACATAAGATTCCGTTCTTGATGAGGAGATAAAATGCAATTAAACAACACAATAGATACAGAATGATTTCGAATCATTCGTTCAAGTTCTAATGTTTTTCCGATCCCGATAAAATATTTAGCGTGACAAGTCTTACAATTACTAGTAAGAATATCCAATACCTCCATGCCTGCCGTAGATGCCAAAGATAAAAATTCCTGTAAATTGAAATTTTCATTTTGTTTTTTTTTAGCAAAAAAAGTATGGACTAAAATAGATTGATTAGCCGAATAACCTGAATCACACAATAAAAGCTACTCCATAAATAAGTTATACATATATAATCACATATGATAAAGTTATCACGCGTATAGTATATCATACTTAATAGTATTCGATAATACTACGTTTAATGCATAATCATACTTTAAAAGATTAAAAAGTCTCTAAAACAAACGATCAGAATGTAGTGTGATTGCCAGCACGACCAACATAATATGAAACAACACGGGAAGGAACAATAGTAGATATAGCGTGCTTATAAATCATTTGATTCACTGTATTTCTTAACAAAATAACAAATTTATCAAAAGACTCAATTTCTCCTTGTAATTTAATACCGTTTACCAAATAAATAAAAACCGGAATGCGCTCGCGACGTAATACGTTCAAAAATGGATCTTGTAATGATTGAACTTTGTGCATTTTCAATTTCCTTAAAAATTAATTTTATATTATTCTAAACGGTCTAAATAAAGCAGATAACTGTCAAATTTAATTTTTTTTAAATTTTATATATTAAATGGATTTTTTAATTAATATCTTCAATATACTATCAGTTGCATCAGATAAATTATCACTATTTAACCAACATAAATTCGGCCATCTACGTAACCAGGTTAATTGTCGTTTCGCAAGTTGCCGAGTAGCACAAATTCCTTTAATTATCATCTGATTATAGTTAATATCACCAGATAAATACTCCCACATTTGACGATAACCTACACAAGAAATGGACGATTTTACTTCTTTTGTATGTAAATCAGCTCGATTAAATAATCTGATAACTTCATCTTCAAATCCGATATCTAACATTCTATGGAAACGTTTCTCAATTCGTTTATGTAATAAATCACGACTTGATGGAACAATAGCAAATTGGTGAAATCGATATTTCAGTTTTTGACTATTAATTAGTTTTAATTCTGTCCATGTTTTTCCAGAAATAAAAAAAATTTCTAATGCTCGGATTATTCTCTTATGATCATTTAAATGAATTTTGTTGGCCGAAATCGGATCAATATGTTTTAATAAACCGTGTATATTTATCCATCCCGTTCTTTTTGCTTCATATTTCAGATCATCACGAATTTTTTGGTTAGGTGCTGGTAAAAAAAACAACCCCTCTAGCAGAGTTTTAAAATATAACATCGTTCCACCTACCAACAAAGGTGTATGTTCAGACTGTATAATGTTTTCCATTTCATTATTCGCATCATGATAAAAATCTGCCGCTGAATAACATTCAACTGGATCACGAATATCTATCAATTTATGCGGGGCTAATTTTAATTCTTCAGCAACAGGTTTAGCTGTACCGATATCCATATCACGATATATCGAAGCCGAATCAACGCTGATAATATCTACTTTTTCTTTTCTTTTTTTTAAAGCTACAGCTAAACTTGTTTTTCCAGAAGCCGTAGGACCCATTAAAAATATAACTAATGGTCGATGTTTAATAAAATTCTTCCTTAATTATATAAAATCAAAAATGTTATTACCTGAAATCATTTCTATAATTTATCAAAAAATTCAATTATTTAGAGACGCATGTTAACTCTTATATATAAGTATATGCAAAAAACATTAATAATTATTTCTGGAAAAACTGCATGTATAATAACTTATTTAATATAATAATTGTTGCTTTTTCATTTATTAATTTACAGTAAATACATTTTTTTAAGATTATGAATGATCCAATAATTTTTGTTGTGACATTATGAAATAAGAACGTAAGCCTTTGTACAAAGCATTAGCTATTTTTTCTTGATATCCACTACTAACCAACAGAAATTCATCTTTTACATTACTAATAAATCCGGTCTCTACTAAAATAGACGGAATATCAGGGGATCGTAATATACCAAAACTAGAATACTCAGGTATATCCTTATGTAAAGGAGTAATATTTTTTAATTGATGTAAAACATGTGCTGCAATATCATACCCTGCTCGTTGAGCATAACCAAATTGCAAATCTAAAACTAAATGATTAAAATACGGATCACTATGATAGCTGGTCAGTATATCTCCCAATCCTCCTAATAACTCTGCGTGTTTCTCACTGCGTTGTAGCCAATGTATCATTTCACTTTTAGCACGACGATTAGATAACACCCAAACTGACGCCCCTCTAACATTAGTGTTTGAAGCAGAATCTGCATGAATAGACACCAATACATTCGCTTCTCTTTTTCGAGCCAAATTAGAGCGTTCCATGACCGATAGAAAATAGTCTCCATCCCGAATCATAACAGCTTTAAAACTCGGGTCTAAATCCAATAATATTTTTAGTTTTTTAGCTATGTTAATTGTGATATTTTTTTCATATATTCCATGGTGACCTGTAGCTCCTGGGTCCTGCCCTCCATGTCCAGCATCGATAGCTACAATAATAGGAGATAATATCTTATTGTGATTCTGATTTTTTCTAAATTGCGTATCTATTATTCTCTTTTGATTATTTATCACTTGACCGGGATTAACATGAACTTTACGATGTATAATGGGTGATGTTTTGCGAGTATTTACCTCAGGAATAGTAAATTTTTTTTTCAAAATTGTTAATATAATACGATAATGTTCTTTTATTTGTTTTTGTGTTACTGTTCCTATATCTGAAGGAAAGGTTAGATCTAATACTATACGTATACTCTGGTGATTAAGAGATGTATTTGTTCGAATGCATTTAACTAAATTAGTACCATTAAAATTTATTGGAAATATATTTTTTTGAACTTTAGATATTTTTAAAAGATCTATTACAATTCTTTCCGGGTTATGTAAGGAAAATATCATATACACGGGAACAACAGAGCTGTCTAATGTTACTATAGCTTGATTTGCATTATTGGTAACAGAAATTGAACTAAGAGTTGATGCTATAACTGGTTCAACACATAAATATCTTGAAAATATTGTCATTACGAAAATTATTTCGTATTTTAACTTCATGTGTCTAGCTTCCAACATGCTAACAAAGCATCTAACATTTTGTGACCTAAATTACTAAAAGATTCTATAATAACTTGCCTAGATTCTTTACGATTATAATAATTTATAGTGATTGCAATATCTTCTTTCGGTAAAATTCCCATTCCTTGTTTTGGCCACTCTATTAAACATACAGTACGCCCATCAAAATAATCTCTAATTCCCATGTACTCCAGTTCTTCTGAAGAAATTAACCGATAAAAATCAAAATGACACACACGCCAATGTGTCAAAATATAAGATTCAATTAAAGTGTAAGTAGGGCTATGTATATGTCCATTATGTCCTAATGCATGTAAAAATCCCTTACAAAAAACAGATTTTCCTGATCCTACATAGCCATTTAAATAAATTACACAACCTTGAACACAAACAGAAGCCAAAGTAGCACCTAATGACAGAGTTTTTAATTCGTCAGATAACACCAATACATATTTCTTCATCATTAATATAAATTTAAGATCTTATACACCAAAGTATTTTTATAAGTAAAATAATATAAGAAATCTTAACATAATCATTTATTATTCAATTAATTTTTGTAGGCACATAACAATATATATAAAACTTATATAACAAATCCAAAATTATAAAAAAATACTAATTACATCACTCTACATTAAATAAAATTTTTAGTTAAAATTAAAAATAATAATCTGAGCACATTTAAAATTAATTTAAATTACTATAGATTATACCAGAAAAGGTTTACTCTTTATATCAATGTTGTAATTTGATATAAAGAGTAAAGCAAATAAATGTCTAATCAAATATATTGAAAAAAATCATACACTATATCTTTTCTCGTAAGACCGCAAATAATGTTGTCATATTCGCTATCCATTGATTTGCCAACTCATTACCGTATCAATAAATATTGATGCTCAATTTATTTTTAAACAACAAATAATTCCTGATTTATATATAATTAACCACTTTAAAATGTATTAATAATACGCTTATTTTAAACTTCATTTAGGACTAAAATATATGACAGTATCAATGATATAAAAGCAAATACTAAAATGGAGCGGGAAACGAGATTTGAACTCGCGACCCCAACCTTGGCAAGGTTGTGCTCTCCCAGCTGAGCTATTCCCGCTTACTTTAAATAAAAAATAAAAATATAATAATTATATTTCAATGAATCTACATCGTAGATTTAGCAACAGTTACAAACTACACCAACTAACCATTTTATTAATTGATTTTTCTTACGCTTTCAAATAATATCTATATTATTAATTTTATGGCGCCTTATAATTGGATAAAATGCTTGCGATAATACATTAATTCTGAAACAGATTCGCGAATGTCATCCAATGCACAATGGGTTTTCTGTAACCGTAATCCAGATATCAAATCTGGTCTCCAACGAATCATTAATTCTTTAATCGTGCTCACATCTAAATAACGATGATTAAAATATGATTCTAACTCTGGCATATATCGGAATAAAAATAGACGATCCTGAGCTATACTATTTCCACATATCGGTGATTTTTTAAAACCGACCCAATTTCTTAAAAACTTTATTGTCAAATTAGATGCACTAATCTCATCCAATGTACTACATCTCACCTTTTTTACTAATCCAGTAGCACTATGAACGCGTGTGTTCCAATCATCCATTAATAACAGTTGAGATTCAGATTGATGTATTGATATAACAGGACCCTCCGATAAAATATTCAATTTACTATCGGTAACTAAAGTAGCTATTTCTAAAATACGATCCCATTCTGGATTTAGTCCAGTCATCTCTAGATCAATCCATATCAAATTATCATCACGCATAAAACCCCGCTTACACTTATATACTGAATCTCTGCTTCAAATAAATGACATCACTACAGTGCTAAACTTATTTAATTCATATTACTCACATTATTCTTAATCTATACTAAATATTTATGAAATTTATCTAATACTGTTTATATATGATGCTAACAAATATCAATCTACATTTTTAAAAGTGTAGATTGATATTAACATATTCTGTAAACACACATCAAATATTAAAAATAAATCATCGCATTATTTAAATAAAATTACAGATTTATTATTTACAAATTTCATTTTTACAATATTTCAGAAAAAATAAAATTGATTACCAACAAACCACAAACAATTTCAGCTATAAATTTTAAATAATACTACAAACGTGAATAATTACTTTTTATCTCAAATTTAAAATAAATTCATGATCATAAAGATTTCGCGTAACTACATTTATAAAATGTATAACTACATACATCCTTAAAAAAATCAATAAAAACTATGTCATTAATAATCAATATGACTTCATCGATTTTTATCGACAATACAATTCACTTTATTTCTACAGTGAAACTGTAGACAACTTTTACAACTTTTATGCGATTAATAACATACTATATGTTATACTCATTTTTAGAAGAAATATGAATTTCCAACGCAATCTAACAGCGAAATACATAATCTAATCATTATCTCATAATTACAAATTAATCTCCAAATTAGGTATACATTATGTTAGAAAAAATACAGATTTTATTGCAATATTTACTACCAAAGTACTGGATTACTTATTTGGTAGGACTTGGAGCCTCATGGAAAGGTGGATGGATAACACGTTATGCTATTGCGCTATTCATCCATATTTATAAAATAGACATGAAAGAATCCGATAAACCTAATTTAACCGATTATACAACATTTAATGCATTTTTTACTCGAAAGCTACATAAAAATGCCCGACCTATCGATGCCAACCCATCTACGTTAATTATCCCAGCTGATGGGATCATCACTCAAATAGGAAAAATAAGCCAAAAAAATATCTTTCAGGTAAAAAATACCCCTTATCATTTAGATGGGTTACTAGCAGGTCATGACAATATCATTAAGTATTTTGTTAATGGAAGTTTCGTTATTATTTATATACCCCCACAAAACTGCCATCGTATCTACATGCCTTGCACAGGCACACTCCGTGAAGTGCTATATATACCGGGTAATTTATTTTCAGTACATCCAAAAATTACTAAAAACATGCCTAATATATTTTCTCGTAATGAAAGAATCATTTGTTTATTTGAAACAGATTTTGGTTATATGGCTCAAATTTTAATTGGTGCTATAATAGTAGGGAGTATTGAAACTACATGGCTAGGCACCATTACCCCGCCACGCGAAGGTATTGTTAGACATTGGCGTTATTCATCAAATAATACAAATACCGATGATTCAATAATATTACAAAAAGGAGATGAAATGGGTTTATTCAAGTTAGGATCTACTGTTATTAATTTGTTCGGTGATAAAAAAGTTATTTTAAACAATCTACTACAACCGTATGATATTGCTCGTATTGGCTTGCCCTTAGCGCAAGGATATAGTCAAAAATAATAATTACACGTAATTTACATTATATATTTTCAGAATCACACAATAATATTGTGTATATATGGTTACTATTCAAAAGAAAACTATATTTTTTAAATATTTTTTTTTATTGACATACATAATAACATGGTTACTTCCATTAGTAACATTTTCTTATAATTTCTTAAATGAACAAGAAATAAAAAAATATTTACAATATGCGCAGAAAAAAGAGCATATAAATGCTCATCAAAAAGCCATTATAGATAATCTACAATCTGCGTTGCATTTTATTTCTGAACAAAAACATTCTAACATTAAAATTCAAGAATACCAAAAAATCATAAACGACTTTTCATACATAACTCTTCAATTATATGAAGAGTATAATAATACATCCAATACCATCATTGATATTGATAAAAATCTTTCTGAGAATGAACTAAAACAAAAATTATTTCGCATTGATAATCAATTAACAGATTTGTCAGAACAATTAAAGCAAGAACATAATCATGTACGTTCTATCAATGAATTATTAATATTACTACCGCAACAACAAGTTGCAGCTCAAAATATATTAAATAATTTAGAGCAACGACAAATATTATATACAAATGCAAATACTCTAATAGAACAATCTAAATTTGCTGTGTTACAATCAGAACAAACAGCTAGACAGCTAAAAGTGGCCGAGCTTAAGCTTGCTGAACTAAGCATCAACAATCGTAAAGAATTATCCCGGCTACGCATAGAATTGCTTAAAAAAAAATACAATTATATAAACAATGAAGCACACACACTAAGACACCAGTTAAATTATTTATGTCAAAAAGGAAAAAACCAATCCATTGATTATATCAAAAAAACATTAACAGAACATAATAACACATTGCCAAAATCCATCGAAAAACAATTACAAATCAATCGTGATCTTTCAATTATTCTAAATCAACAGACACATCGCATAAACAGTATCGAGTCGAACAAGCAAGAAGTTGCGTCATGTATATTACAAGTACGCCAGACCTTCAACAACTTAAATGAACAAGCACAGTGGTTAGATGCATCTTCAGTTCTTAAAGAAACACTGCGTTCTCAAGTCTCTAAGTTGCCAGAAATACCTAAATCTCGACAACTAGATCATGATATGGCGCAACTAAGAACTAAACGTCTACAATATGAAAATCAATTGAAGAAAATAATACCACTATCATCACAAATTAAACAAGACGACGGCACACCACTAACAGCCCCCCACAAACATATTCTGGAGACACAACTCACCATACAACGTAACCTTATCACTTCATTGTTGAATAGTTTTGATGCACAAATTTTAGAATTAACAAAATTAAAAATTGCTCACAGACAACTTAAAGAAGCACTACAAGATGTACAAAAAACTGCACATCGCCATTTATTTTGGATTGCTGATTTTCATCCAATTACTATATCTTATCCTTTAAACGTTTATCAAGATTTATACAAACTATTAACTTCAGATGAGTCTAATTACCAAATAATATCTTTGTTAAATAGGATCTGTACTATGCGCAAAACACTGATACTAATAATATCGTGTATTATAATATCAACTGGATTGTATTGTGCTATACATTATCATTATCAAACATTTTTAGAACAATCTAGTAAAAAAATAGGAAAAGTAAATCAAGATAGTTTCTTGCTCACTTTTTATAATATATGGTATTCAATGTTGATAGCTTTACCAATCCCGATATTATGGGCGTTCGTAGGGTATAGTTTGAACCATGATTGGCTATATCCTGTTTCTGTTGCAATTAATGATGGAATTAAGGTTACAACTTTCATATTATGGATATCCATAGTAGGCGCTTATTTCTCGTCTTCAAAAGGATTATTTATTGTTCATTTTGGTTGGTCTAAAAAAAGAGTTCAAAAAGTTTTTTCGCATCATTATACCTGGGCTGTTGGAACAATTGTTTTTTTAATAATGATGCTAACTATATTTAATAATTATAACGATAGAGAGTTTTCCAATACTTTGGGTCGTTTATGTTTTATTCTATTATGTATTTATTTAACTTTTATTACCAATAACCTAAAACATTCTGGATTGCCTTTATATTTAAACAAACACGATTCTTCTGACAATATCATCAATCATGGTTTATGGAATATAATAATATGTGCACCAGTAATAGCAGCAATTTCTTGTATATTAGGCTATTTATTTATCGCGCAAGAACTATTAGCGCGACTGGAAACATCGTTATTCATTTGGATTATATCATTAATCGTATACCATATAATTCGTAGATGGACATCGATCCAACGACGTCGTATTGCTTTCGAACGCGCCAAACAAAAACGAATTCTACAATTAACTCTAAGAACACATAATGAATCTAATTCTTCTCAACTACTACAAACTAATAAATTGGTATCTAATGATGAAAAAAATAGCAAGATTTTAGATTTAGATACTATTAGCACACAATCATTACAATTGATACGATCTATTATTACTATTATTGCCTTATTATTAATGACTTTATTGTGGTCTGAATTACATTCTTCATTTTCTTTTTTAGAAAATATTACATTATGGGATGTCACTTCTACTATAAAAGGGGTAGACAATATTCAACCTATAACATTAAATTCATTTCTTATTGCTATTCTAGTAATTGTTATTACCACAAAAACAGTGAAAAACTTACCAGCGTTTTTAGAACTTACCGTTTTACAACATTTAGACCTCACACCAGGTACAGGATATGCTATTACCACATTAATTAAGTACATATTGATGTTCCTTGGCGGAATAATAGGATGTTCTTTGATAGGCATAGAATGGACTAAAATACAATGGTTAATAGCAGCATTGGGTGTTGGATTAGGTTTTGGATTGCAAGAAATATTTGCTAATCTTGTATCTGGTTTAATGATACTTTTTGAAAAACCAATTCGTATTGGTGACACTGTAACTATTAACAAACTTACCGGTAATATTACTCGAATTAACACTCGTGCAACTATTATTACTGATTGGAATCATAAAGAAATCATTATTCCAAATAAAGAATTTATTACAAAACAATTCATTAATTGGTCTTTATCGGATACATTAACACGAGTAGTACTACGTGTACCTGCTCCTTTTCAAACAGATATGAAAAAAATAGTAAAAGTTTTATTACAAATAGCAAAAAATTCTTCTTTTTCCTTAAATACCCCGCCTCCAGAAGTATATTTAGTAGATTTGCAACAAGGACTACCTATGTTTGAAATACGAATACATATATCAGATATAAAACTGCGTATGCCTCTATGTCATCAAATGCATATGTTAATTATAGAATATTATCAAAATAATGGAATAAAATTACCATGCATACCTAATTATCTTTATAATAATCAACTGTCTATTAATAATTTTGATTCTAACTACCCGAACACAAATTATTACACAATAACATAAGTATTATCAATGCTTTACTTTGCTCGGGACATATATGTGCCTAAACGAGTATTAATTTTAATTAATTCTCCCAATTGAATAAAAAATGGGACTTTAACTACAGCGCCAGTGCTGACGGTAGCTAATTTAACACCAGACGATCCAGTGCTATTCTTTTTTATCGGAGTAATTTTTATAATTTCTAATTCTATACAATCAGGAGGAGTTACAAGAATTGGTACTTTGTTCCATAGAGTTACTATGTAATGTAATTGAGTTGTAATCCATTTTATGTTCGTCCCTATTATTTTTGCAGCAACTGCGATTTCTTCAAAATTTTTTTCATCCATGAAATACCAAAATTCATTGTCATGATAGACATAAACCAATCTGATCTCCGTGATATTAGCTGATTCTAAAAAATCTCCAGACTTGAAAGTCTTCTCTAAGATTTTACCAGAAATTATTTGTCTAAGCCTTACACGACTAAAAGCTTGTCCTTTTCCAGGTTTTATGGACTCGTGACTAATGATAACACACGGTTCTCTATTTTGAATGATCTTAAGTCCAGTTCTAAATTCATTAATGCTGTATAATACCATAAAAATTATTATGAATGAAATCTGTAAAAAAATTAATCAACATTTTACGATAATCACTGAAACAAACACCCCTGATCTAATTAGATCAGGGGTGTTTGTTTCAGTGATTATCGTAAAATTGATCTCAACTACATCATGCCCCCCATGTTACCGCCAGCTCCTGCATTTCCTAAATCTGGTTTATCTTCTTTAGGTAATTCAGTAACCATACATTCAGTAGTAATCATTAAACCTGCAATAGATGCCGCATATTGCAAAGCAGAACGAGTTACTTTAGTAGGATCTAAAATCCCCAATTCGATCATATTACCATATTTTTCAGTAGCAGCATTATAACCGGTATTACCTTCTCCTGATCTGACATTATTAGCGATTACTGATGGTTCTTCTCCGGCATTCGCCATAATTTGACGCAAAGGAGCTTCCATTGCACGGCGAGCTACCTTGATACCAACATTTTGATCTTCATTATCACCACATAGATTTCTAATAGCATTAGCTACACGAATTAAAGCAACACCACCACCCGCAACTACACCTTCTTCAACAGCAGCGCGAGTTGCATGTAGCGCATCCTCTACACGCGCTTTCTTTTCTTTCATTTCTACTTCAGTAGCTGCTCCAACTTTAATTACTGCAACTCCACCAGCTAATTTAGCAACACGTTCTTGCAGCTTCTCACGATCATAATCAGAAGTAGCTTCATCACGTTGTTGATTAATCTGTGCTACGCGACTATTTATAGCAGACTTATTACCTATCCCGTCAATAATAGTAGTAGCATCTTTAGTAATAACTACACGTTTAGCTTGCCCCATATCTTCTAATGTTGCTTTTTCCAATTCCAATCCAATTTCTTCAGAAATCACAGTTCCCGCAGTCAATACAGCTATATCTTGTAACATAGCTTTACGTCGATCACCAAAACCTGGTGCCTTTACAGCAGTTACTTTTACTATACCACGCATATTATTTACAACCAAAGTCGCTAAAGCTTCACCTTCTACATCTTCAGCAATAATAAGCAATGGCTTACCTGCTTTTGCAACAGATTCTAATATAGGTAACATTTCTCTAATATTAGAAATCTTTTTGTCTGCTAATAAAATGAAAGGATGTTCTAGTTCCACTGTACCGCTTTCAGGTTTATTAACAAAATAAGGAGAAAGATAACCACGGTCAAATTGCATACCTTCAACTACGTCTAATTCATCCTGTAAACCCGACCCTTCTTCTACAGTGATAACTCCTTCTTTTCCCACCTTATCCATTGCTTGCGCAATAAGTTTACCAACAGTTTCATCAGAATTTGCAGAAATAGTACCCACTTGAGCAATAGCTTTAGGATCTGAACAAGGCACAGACAGTTTTTTCAATTCTTCTACTGCTGCAACTACTGCCTTATCAATTCCACGTTTTAAATCCATGGGATTCATTCCAGCAGCTACAGCTTTTAGTCCTTCATTAACTATAGATTGAGCTAACACAGTTGCAGTAGTGGTTCCATCACCTGCAGAATCATTTGCTTTAGAAGCAACCTCCTTCACCATTTGAGCGCCCATATTTTCAAATTTGTCTTCTAATTCAATTTCTCGTGCCACAGATACCCCATCTTTAGTTATAACTGGAGCCCCAAAAGATTTATCTAATACCACATTTCTACCTTTAGGACCAAGAGTAACTTTCACTGCGTCAGCCAACACATTCACTCCGCGTAGCATTTTGACACGCGCATCATTACCAAATTTCACATCTTTAGCTGCCATTTCATTTTCCTTAAAGATTTCCAAGTTCAATTAATAAGTTAGTCGCGAATTATTTCTCAACGATAGCAAGGATATCGCTTTCTGACATAATTAATACTTCTTCATTATCAATTTTCTCCACTTTTACGCCATACCCGTCATTGAAAATTACGGTATCACCAATACGCACATCTAAAGCTTTTACCCCCCCGTTTTCCAAAACGCGGCCATGACCAACAGCCAATACTTCTCCGCGAGTAGATTTTCCTGCTGCAGATCCAGTCAACACAATACCTCCCGCAGACTTCGATTCAACCTCTTTACGTTTAACAATTACACGATCATGCAATGGACGAATTTTCATTTAATGCTCCCTAATTATGTTATCTAACTATTCGCATCCTACATTAATAAATTATGACATTAAACATCATATGCAAACTTTATTAATATTCACCACTTCAGGACAATACCTAAAATGGGGGCATTCAAGATTGCTTCAAGGGGGGGCAAGAAAATTTTTTATATGTGTCCATATTCGTACCTTCATAAGCACATCTGCTTTTAATTAAGAAAAGTTAATATTTATTTACTTAATACTTCACACACAATCATTATCTAGTATAATAAACAAACAATAATATAAACACTATGCCATTTATTAAAGTGAATATACAATTAAAATAATCAGGTAAACCGTTTCTTTTCTGTTGTTTAGAAAATTTCACCATAACGATATAGATATAACTAAAAAATACCTAACCAAATTGTTTACAGAGAAAAATGATAATAATTTTGTGTACCACACCTAACGATATGTCCATTGTTTTGAATTTAACGAAAACTTTATTGCATCACAAATTAGCGGCATGCATAACTTTATTACATGAAGTTCGCTCGTTTTATTATTGGGACAACGCTTTGAAAGAAAAGGATGAATTACAATTATTAATCAAGACACGAAGTTCCTTAAAAGAAGCGGTGTTAAACACAATTCAACAATTACATCCCTACAAAATTCCAGAATTTTTAGTGCTCCCCATTATAGATGGGGAGTCAAATTATTTATCATGGATGCAATCTGTATTACGAAAACACTAACTAATATTCTATGAATACAAAAAACACAGCGCAATCATTGATAACGCAACACCAATAATATAATCACCGCCGAATATACTATATAAAATAAACTTTATTTTTAAATTTTATTACAATCGTAATATTTAAAAATTAAAAAAGAAAATACCATCTTATATTAAAATTTCTCCAAATCTTCCTATACAAATAGGAACATATAAAACTTTCTTCCAATGAAGCATCTTATCTAAAATTATTTCTAAATAGAAAATAATTTTAGATAGAAATGTAATCATCAACAGATAAAATATATTGACGAATTCAAAAGAATAAAGATAATACAATTAGATTTCTTTTGTATGCATATAATAAACACAACTAATAAGCCCGGATAGCTCAGTCGGTAGAGCAGAGGACTGAAGATCCTCGTGTCCTTGGTTCAATTCCAAGTCCGGGCACATCTTAAAGACCCTGTCCAGTTGATGTGACGTTTAAATAAATTAATAATTATTTTTGTTGCATTTCTATACAATCTGCCATAAAACTGAAAGCAACTCCAGACATCTTCTGTTGAGCATTGTAATATACTTCTATAGCAAAAATAACAAGATTAATAAAAACTCAACAATCATGAAGTGTTAGTAGAAAATCATCGTTTGTGTAAATAAACAAAAATTAAAATTAATAAAAATCATAAGCTACTCAAATAAAAACTATTACTTTATGATAAAACTAAAAATAAACAACGCATCTAGTACAAAATATCTAAAATTCTAAAAAGATAAATTTTAAATTGTTCTACAAACTTAGCATATAATACTACATTTAATCAATGCAAACTCATTTATTAATCCAAGTTACTAGGGTTATTAGAAGACTAATAACCAATAATATTTTAATAGATAGTTTTGTATTAACTGATTAAAATTGCTCAAAATATGAATACTAAGCAATTACAATCATACATTCGAATAACCACATACTTTAACTAAAGATTACTAAAAATTATCTCTACTTAATAACTATATAATTAAAAAATTAACAACTAACATGTAAATGTTAAAAACAACACATTAAAAATATAATTTGTAATTATACTCAATAACAATGAAGTAACAAATTAACATTAATATCCTAAATTTCATTAAGGAAAACTAATATTATTTATATATCACAATAATTGTTGTGATTATTTTCAAAAATATTATTTTCATAAATAACATTTGCTCTCTATAAAATATTCAATTGAGATCATTTCATTTTTTTTTCTATACAGCCAAATCGTTGATCATCACAACAAACAAACATATTAATTTCTTCATTGCAAAAATAGTAATCTATGTTGTTAACCAATACTTACTGGTCTAGATTTACTAAATCTTGTATGTCGTGTAGCTATATATATGATTCGATTCCGATACATACTCATAACAATTTTCATTGCTTACAAAAACTAACATAGTCAATGCCCATTAAATTTAATGTACATTAAAGGACTATAATAAATAAAATTGGTGTAACGACGATCTAAGTAAATTTAGACATTGTATGTAATGCATTATATAATATTGAATAACCACTGATGTTAAACAAATAATTTTTATTTAAAAAATAACTTTTCTATAATACAAAAAATTATACTCCATACTTACCATTTTAAATCCTTTTAATTTCTTTTAAAAAAATTACCATACCTCTAATATCAAGTAGAGGTATGGTAATTAAATAATTTCAAAAAAATAATACCCATTCACATCATGTATTAAAACATCTTCATGCATAGGCCCTTATCTATAGATTATCATTATTATAAAATTAAAAATTGAAATTAACATATGCTGTAAGGCACTAAATACTAGACATCGCCATGTAGATCCATTAGAATTAGTGAAATATGAAGTTATTATTATATTCAATTTTGATTCAACAAAATCCATATGAACATACTAAAATAATACCAAAAAATATAATGTTTATTATATAACATAATCAAATACATTCAGTTTTTATTATTAGTCCATTCAATACAATAACCATGAGAAAATTTGAAACTACATTAATTACTTCTGGAAGGGATCAGAAATATACATACGGCGCAATTAATCCTATCATCCAGCGAACATCTTCAGTAGTATTCAATTCTATTCAGCAAAAACAGCAAGCCGTGAACAATCATAGTACGACTGATAAATTATTTTATGGTCGATATGGAACTATTACCCATTTTTCCCTACGCCAATCAATGACTGAATTAGAAAATGGTGTTGGTTGCGTGCTATATCCATGTGGTACAGCAGCAATTACTCATACGATCCTTTCTTTTGTTCAACCAGGAGACCATATATTAATGACAGGATCTGCATATGAACCAACTCAGAAATTCTGTCGATATGTTTTAAAAAGAATGAATATAGACACTACCTGGTTTGATCCATTAATTGGAAATAATATTTCTAATTTAATTCGACATAATACTCGCTTAGTTATATTAGAATCACCAGGGTCAATAACGATGGAGGTACAAAATGTTCCTAGCATCGTTCAAGCAGTACGTAAAAAAAAATCAGACATTATCATATTATTAGACAATACTTGGTCAGCAGGAGTCTTTTTTAAAGCATTAGATATCGGAGTAGATGTTTCTCTACAATCAGGTACTAAATATATCATAGGCCATTCTGATGGAATGATAGGAACTGCGGTTTCTAATGCACGTTGTTGGGATCAATTACAAGAACAATCTTATTTAATGGGGCAAATGGTTGATGCTGATACCGCTTACATGGCATCACGTGGATTACGAACTTTATATGTTAGATTAAAACAACATGAAGAGAATGGACTACATGTTGCTCATTGGCTAGCTCAACACCCAGCAATAGAACGAGTCAATCATCCCGCTTTATCTGCATGCAAAGGACATAAATACTTTATAAGAGATTTTAGTGGATCTAGTGGATTATTTTCATTTATTCTAAAGAAACGTTTAAATGATTTACAATTATCTAATTTTATTAATCATTTTAAATACTTTAAAATTGCGTATTCCTGGGGCGGATTTGAATCTTTGATTTTAGTTAATCAAATAGAAGAACTACGCCCTATACGTCCCTCCGGTACATTAGATTTTACAGGAACATTAGTACGAATTCATGTGGGATTAGAACACCCTAGTGATTTGATTCATGATTTATCAGATGCTCTTAACCGCATAAATGTATAGTGATATAAATAACTTCGATATTCAAAAATGTTTTTATCTTTATACATTAATTAAAAAAATATTTAATCAATAATATTTGTACACGTACCCGTAATTTTTACACATGCAAACTAACAAACAATTAAAAATCGTATCCAACTCCAATACAGTTAAAAATTATTTTATACATGTGTTTTTAATGATCGAGATATCTGTGTTTCGTATTCAATTACTTCTTTATTTAATGAATCAATTTTCACTTTCATAACCTCGTAACAATATTTAGTCATGTCACGTACTTTATTAGGTTCGTATTTTTGAGTTTCTATAGGAGGCATAACTTCAATAATCACTAAACCATTAGACCAACGATTTAATTTTATTTTTTTATTAGAAATATTAGAAACACAAACAGGTACAATTGGTATTTGAGCTGCAATTGCAGCATGAAACGCACCAATTTTAAACGGTAACAACCCCCTACCGGCACTACGTGTGCCTTCAGGAAAAACCCAAATAGAAATATCGTGCGTTTTAACAGATTTAGCCTTTTGTATTAAAATATTATGAGACCGAGTATTTTCATTACGATTAATTAATATATTTCCACATAACCAATATAGTTGCCCAAATAATGGAATCCACAGTAAATTTTTTTTACCTACTATTATTGTACGGGGCTTCACAACACAAGATACTGTGATCATGTCGTAATTATTTTGATGATTCGCAATATATATACAATGTCTCGGTAATTGATTACTTGATAAATTTCGTATTTTAAGTTGAATACCAAAGATAGGAGCCATACTTCCAAACAATCGACCAAAAAGCGCAGTGTGGTATGACTGACGCGGTCTTAATAAACAATAAATAATACCAAATATACAAATATTAATTGACAATACCAAGACCAAAATAATACGTATAATGGCAAGCATATTTTCTCCTTGAACATATCGCTAGGAACTTGTTATTATAAAAATTATGTAATCATTGTATTTATGTTTAGTCAGACAACATCATTTCTTATAGTTAATATTGTCAGAACAATTATTAAATTATAATAATTTCAGTCAAAAACACTGTCCCGATTAAGATAACTAAATTTTATTCACATAAAATGTTGTCATGTAAATATGTTATTGAAATATATTCAAAAACTACAGCATGAAACATAATGATTATTGATAGTAATCAATTAAATAATTTCTTTATGTAATATATTTAAAATATTCTTAAAACTTTATTACTTAATGGGCAATAATTTTCATTCAGTCATATGAATACGATAAGTTATCAAATCTGAAATAGTTAAAACTGGCATTCTGTGTCTATGCGCAAACGAAATTATTTCTAATATACGTGCCATACTTCCATCTTCATTTGTCACTTCACATAATACCCCAAATGGTCCTAATCCAGCTAATGAGGTTAAATCAATAGCTGCTTCTGTATGACCAAAACGAGCTAATACTCCCCCATTTTGAGCGCGTAAGGGAAACACATGCCCAGGTCGATTTAAGTCAGAAGGCTTTGCATTATCTTCTATAGACGCTCTAATAGTAGTTAATCGATCTGCAGCCGAAACCCCGGTAGTTACACCTTTTGCTGCTTCTATAGTAACAGTAAAAGCAGTTCTATAACGATTACTATTATTCTCCACCATCATTGTTAAATTTAATTGTTTACATCGATCCTCTGTCAAGCATAAACACACTATTCCACTGCCATAACGAATAGCTAATGCCATTTGTTCAACTGTCATGTTTTCCGCGGCAAATATCATATCACCTTCATTCTCACGATTTTCGTCATCCATTACCAAAATACCCCGTCCATTGCGTAATGCTTTTAACGCATTTTGGACACGCTCTACAGGCGATCCAAATTCAGATAAAACATTCCTCCGCTGCATGATAACTAAATCCTCACTAAATACCATAATTTATTGCAATAAGAATGCGATCAAACTACAAACAAAAGTACAATTTTATTAATCGAATATACGTATATTCGATTAAAATCTATATCTCCATCCCTCATTTAGACTATTGCCACTAGTATTCAGATTACTATCAATTCATCTTCATAAAATCATACTGATAACCGCTGTCAAATTCATATTTTTACAATTAAATATAGCTTGTCTTGTGTGCACTAAACCATCTTTACTCTGTATACATAGACACTATATATGCAAAACATGTCACACCTGATATGTATTAATAAATCAAAAATTTATATAAAAACACTATTTATTATGAGATATACTACATATATTAAAAATAATTAATAACATTGATATGTTAATTTTAAAAATCAAAAAATTTGATGTCATTCATATGCATTTATTCCAAACATTATTTAAAATATTACATATAATTTACATAGAAATATCTCAAAATTATTATAATATTAGATGTGTAAATACGAATTATGGAGAATCAAAATAATTTTATGTACCTACATAATATTATTACAAACTACAATAAAAACGAAACAATTATAAAAAATTATAAAATATTACAAACCAATATAAACATAAATTAAAATCATCAGCCATATTAATAATATGGATAAAACAATTCTCTTTTAACTACATTGTCATAAATAGAATACTTATATTGACTTCTATATCACATCAATACATTTACGGCTTACCCATGTACGAGCATTGTCACACTCGTACGCGCATCCTCTACCTTAAATATTCACTATATTTTAATATCATACTAAAAATACATATTCATAATAAATTACCTTACATTCTTTTTAATTTTTACGTTTAATAGCATTAATAATATTACTGCTAGAACAACCAGTTTGAAAATTTAATACACGCACTGTCCCTCCACTATTCAGCACTCCTTGGCTTCCCTCGATATCACATACATGATAATCACCGCCTTTTACCAAAAAATCTGGAGATAAGTATGCAACTAATCTTGAGGGTGTATCCTCATAAAAAGGCACTACCCAATCTACGACTGCTAGAGCAGCCAATATAAACATACGTTGTTTTAAAGTATTTATAGGTCTTGTTTTACCTTTTAAACGTCTCGTTGAGCCATCACTGTTTACGGCCACAATTAATCTGTCTCCAAGTTTTTTAGCATTAGTCAAATAACTTACATGGCCAGAATGCAATATATCGAAGACACCATTAGTCATGACTATTTTTTCGCCTCTATTACGAACTACAGATATTATCTGTTTTAACGTTTTCTCATCTAATATACCGACAGGCAAAGTAGTACATATATGATGGCTATTCATGATATTTTTCATTTCAGTTACATTGCTAGTAGAAGTCCCAGATTTTTTTATTACCGCGCTAGCGGCCAAATTAGCTAAAAAACATGCTTTTTCCAAACTTTTACCAGAAGACAATGCTGCTGACAGCACACCAACTACTGTATCCCCAGCACCAGTTACATTGTATACTTCCTTTGTCTGAGTTGAAAAATATAACGGGGCTGCATATCGTGTGCATAAAGTCATACCCCTTTCAGAGCGTGTAATCAATAAAGCCGATAAATCGTAATCAATTATAATTTCTTGAGCTCGATTTATCAAAGTTTTTTCATTACGACAAGATCCTACTATCGATTCAAATTCTGATATATTAGGAGTTAATAAAGTAGCGCCTTTATAACGAGAAAATTGTATACCTTTAGGGTCTACGATAACCGGTACATTCATATAACGTGCCAATTTAATAATCTCTTCTACGCAGTTTAAAGAACCCTTGGCATAATCAGACAATACTAATACCTTATATTTTGGTAAATACAATTCAACTTGTTTAAGTAATTTCGTAGTATCAACATTATTAAAATATTGCTCAAAATCTAATCTAATAATTTGTTGATTACGTGACATTACTCGTAATTTAATTATAGTAGGACATGTTCTAACTGAGATAAAATTCCATTTTATATTTGATTCGTTAAGTTGCTTTTTTAGAATTTTAGCTGCTTCATCAACTCCAGTTAATCCTAATACTCTCGATCGAGCACCTAAAGAAGCAATATTCATTGCAACATTGGCAGCTCCACCTGGTCGATCTATAACTTTATCGATCTTAACAATTGGAACAGGTGCTTCTGGGGAAATCTTATCGGTAGACCCATACCAATATCGGTCTAACATAACATCCCCTACAATTAATACACTCGATTTAGAAAAATTTGGAAAAATAACAGTCATAATTTACCCAATAAACATCTTGAACAAATAAAAACATAATCAGTTATATATTATTATAATAATAATTAAAATTATTAACATATTAAATTATTTTGTAAGTAATCAAAATCATAATACAAACAACCCTAGTACATTTATAACGCTGTTTAAAATACAACTTAATTTATATTTTCAAAAAATTAAGAATAATATTCTGTCTTAGAGTTCAGACCATATTAATGCTCTATGTGTGAAATTATCTGTACTATATATAACTTGATGTATCTTAATTAATTGACTTGATTTATTACTACCAAAATAATTGTTTAAAAATTTTTATTTAATATAATTAATAAAAATAAAAAAATCACTATATTTTATTTTTAAAATTTTATTCTATATAAAATAGTTTTATTTTTAATTAATCAGTAGCATTTTAATATACAATCATTTGATTGAGAATTGCTCAATGGAAACATATTTAGTAGGTGGCGCCGTACGAGACACATTACTAAAACTACCAGTTCAAGAAAAAGATTGGGTAGTAGTAGGATCTAGTCCTCAAGAAATGTTAAATATAGGATATGAACAAGTCGGAAAAGATTTTCCGGTATTCTTACACCCAGAAAGCCATGAAGAATATGCATTGGCACGTACTGAAAGAAAATCTGGCCGAGGATATACTGGGTTTACTTGTCATACAGCCCCTTCAATTACTATTGAAGAAGATCTGTATCGTAGAGATTTAACTATTAATGCTATGGCTTATGACTCACACGGAAATCTTGTAGATCCATATCACGGACAACGAGATATAGAATTACGACTGTTACGGCATGTTTCTCATACATTTTATGAAGACCCCCTACGAGTATTAAGAGTCGCTCGCTTTGCTGCGCGATTCGCACATATGAATTTTACTATAGCTTCAGAAACACTAATTTTAATGAAACAAATGATTCATGAATTACTATCTCTATCTCCAGAACGTATATGGACAGAAACAAAAAAAGCTTTGATTACAAATAATCCACAAGTATATTTTACAGTCTTACGGCATTGCGGAGCCTTAAAAATTTTATTTCCTGAATTAGATGCATTATTTGATATACCTACTTCAACCCAGTATTGCACAAAAATTAACACTGGTTGTTATACCATGACAACACTTTCCAAAGCTGCTTATTTAACAGATGATATCAATGTACGTTTTTCTGTTCTATGTCGTGATTTAGGAAAAGGAATCCCTCTCAATAAAAAAAACAAAGATATCAAACATCATGATCATAGAAAATTAGGGATTACTTTAATTCACGATTTATGCAATAGATTCAAAATACCACATGAAATTCGTAATTTTTCAAAAATTATTTTAGAATATCACGACTATTTATATAATGTAAAAATATTGAAACCTGAAATGCTAATGACCTTATTTCATGTTTTTGATTGTTGGCGCCGCCCAAGAAGAATAGATCAAATTATTTTGGTTGGTCAATCCGATACAATAAGATGGGAGAATTATAACAATTATTCTCGTAACCAAGAAAATTTGTTACGTACAGCCTTTACCGTTACTAAAAAAATTTCCACTGCAGACATTATTAAAGATGGATTCACCGGATCAAACATAAGTAAGGAATTATACGCCAGACGTTTACATGCTTTAAATTCATGGAAAAATAAACAAATATAAAAATATGTATATACAAAATTTCAAAAACACTATAAACAATCAAATAACTTAAAGCAAACACGCACAACTAAAAACAAACTACAAAAACATATAGTGGCTACTTTTAATGGTATTAAATTTATATACAAAAAAGTAATGCTTTTATATGAATCACAACAATACATTATCCTTATAACAGTAATTCTACTATTTAATACTCAAATACAAAGCGCATTAACCAATACCAATATCTAATAATTTTAAATTTTGATCAAACACATTAATGTAAATCATGTCATTAACCCCCAATAAATACCCCCTGCTAATAAAAATCGATATATAGCAAAAGGAATTAAAGAAACATTTTGAACTATTTTCAAAAAATATCTTACAGTAAATAATGCTATAAAAAATGCTATGGCACTACCCACTATCAATAACAAAGCATCCATGAAACCAATACAAGATCTATTATGATATAAGGTTAATACCGCAGAACCAAATATAATAGGCACCGCTAAAAAAAATGAAAACTCTGATGATATACGCCGATTAAGCCCAACTACTAATCCGCCCCCGATAGTAGCACCAGCACGAGAAAATCCCGGCCAAAAAGCTAAACATTGAAAACACCCTATTAAAAAAGCTTGCAAATAAGTTATACTATTGATATCTGATACACGTGGTTCTTTGGATACACATAATTCTCCAACTAATAAAAAAATTCCTCCAATTATCAATCCATACATAATATATGTTAACTCAAAAATCAATCCAATTTTTTCATAAAAAATCATACCTAACATTATTCCAGGAAACGTTCCTAAAAATATATGCCTAATACATAAATGATTGGTATCATCATGTTGTTTAAAAAACATTTTTTTTATACAAATCATACTCATACCATATAATTGATTCCAAAAAATTTTTGTTATAGACAAAATAGCACCTAATTGAATAATCACAGTAAAAGCTATGACCGAATCATCCATGCAATTTAAAACATTTTCTACTAATATCATATGCCCGGTTGAAGAAATAGGAAGAAATTCTGTCAAACCTTCTACTATTCCCAAGATCAATGAAACAGCTAATTTACGTACATTTAATATTAATGATCCAAAATCAATAACATAAACTATAATATTTAACGCAATATAAATCATTGACATATGCACTGCCAAGTTACTCACTCATAATATGTAGGAATAATTATACTTATTTAAAAATTTTTCTTATTTTACAAATACATCCATACACTTCTCAAGAAACTAACTCTTTTTTAAATACTTGAGAAGCATTTTATTCTTTCGTTCAACACATATACCAACATTAAAAGCATTATGAATTGCACCAGGTTTATTCACTTTTACACGAACCCAGTAAATACAAAATTTTTTTATTAATGTGTTTGCTATTAAATTCGCAACATCTTCTATTAAGTAAAAACGTTTCTGGCTCACTAAACTAAGTATGACTTGATTTACATGAGTATAATCAATATAAGGCACCATACTTTGATGATCTGCAAAAAATTCAGTATTACATGATAATTGCAAATCAAAAATTAATTTTTGCAAACAATTTTTTTCCCAATCATTTATACCGATATACGCCATGACTGTCAGTCGCTCGATAAATAAGATATCCGTCATATATTATATTCAATTACATAAAAAATTATTTATTTAAATGATATTGACTGTTTAATATACACACATATATATATAAAATATATGTAATAATTGTTATTTAATCTCAATGAATTAATTATTATGATTTTTTTTTCTATTCTAATAACGATATTTGCTTATTTTTTAGGGTCAGTATCTAGCGCTATTTTAATATGTAAAATATTACGTTTTCCAGACCCAAGAAATTTTGGCTCTAAAAATCCCGGTGCTACTAATATTTTACGCATCGCAGGTCTTAAAATTGCAATTAGTGTAATTTGTTTTGATATATTAAAAGGAGCAATTCCAATGTGGTTAGGATATCATTTAAAAATTTCACCTATTTTTTTAGGAGCCACGGCTGTTTTTTCCTGTCTGGGACACATGTATCCCATATTTTTTAAATTTTATGGAGGAAAAGGTGTAGCTACCGCATTTGGAGTCCTTACAACCATAGACCTTAATCTTTCCATAGTCATGATCAGTTCCTGGGCATTGACTGTGCTATCTTTTGGATATTCCTCACTGGGAGCCATCGTTACTGCGTTCATTATACCTTGTTATGCTTGGTATTTTCAATCTCAATATTTACTTCCAACAATCATAATATCTTCTTTAGTTGTAATAAAGCATGGAGCTAATATTAAACGATTATGGCATCACAAAGAAACCCGTATTTGGCGTAATTAACATAAAAATATTACTAATACGTAAATTATAATGATTTCTTTATTCGTGGAAGATCTTCTAATGACCAGCGTGGTCTTACTAAAATTGGTAAATCACTAAATAACCCAGCCTTTAGTCTAATTAATCCAGCGTAAGCCACCATTGCACCATTATCTGTACAAAACTCCGATCTAGGGTAAAACAAGCTTCCTTGTAAGGTATACATCATCTTCAAAAGATACGACCTTAACGCACGGTTAGCACTAACACCTCCGGATATCACTAAACATTTTAATCCAGTTTGATTCAAGGCACGGCGACATTTGATTGCTAATGTTTCAATAATTGCATCTTCAAACGCACGTGCAATATCAGCATAAGTTTGAGCATCATGAGAATTTGACATAATAGTATTTACCGTAAAAGTTTTTAATCCAGAAAAACTAAAATTCAAACCGGGGCGATCAGTCATAGGGCGAGGAAATACATAACGCTTCGAAATACCCTGCTGAGCCATTTTTGATAATAAAGCTCCTCCAGGATATTTCAATCCTAATAATATAGCAATCTTATCAAACACTTCTCCAACAGCATCATCAATAGATTCTCCTAATATTTTATATTCCCCTATATTGCTTGCAGACACAAGTTGAGTGTGTCCGCCAGATACTAATAATGCTATAAATGGAAAAGTAGGCACTTTTTTTTCTAACATTGGTGCTAATAAATGCGCTTCCATATGATGAATATCAATAGCGGGTATTTTCCAAGCATATGCAAGTGTTCTAGCAACAGTTGCTCCGACCAATAAAGCACCCATCAATCCAGGCCCAGCAGTGTATGCTATTCCATTGATATTTTTTGGCTTTAAACGAGCTCGATCTAATGTGCATAAAATTAAAGGAACTATTTTTCGTACATGATCACGCGCAGCTAATTCAGGAACAACCCCGCCATAATCAGCATGCAAATCATTTTGACTGTATATTTCATTAACTAATAATCCTTTATGTTGATCATAAATTGCTACACCTGTTTCATCACATGAAGTTTCAATACCTAAAACACGCATATAATACTCCATATTCGATTGACAATTACAAAATACTCACACTATTTATATTTCACGTCATAATATTTAATGTTATATTACAAAATAGTAAAAATATAGTTATTTATATAATATTAATAACAATAATCCTCAATCAAAATATTTAAATAATAGAGACAGATATATGCCAATAATTAAAGTGCGTGAAAACGAATCATTTGATGTAGCGTTGCGTCGTTTTAAAAGATCTTGTGAAAAATCAGGAATTTTATCTGAAGTACGTCGTAGAGAATTTTATGAAAAACCAACTACAGAACGTAAACGAGCCAAAGCATCGGCTATTAAACGTCATATAAAAAAACTATCTCGAGAAAATTTAAGACGTATTCGCTTGTATTAAATAAGCTTATGGTTTTTCATGTGCAGAAATTAAACAATAAAAACTTATTTTTCTAATTATAAAATACCAAAGCGCATTTAGTTACATATATGACATTTAATTATCCATGATGATAATAATTATGTTATCTGTTCTCAATAACATGAGCTAAGGAGAGACAATTACCCGAATCTCAAATACAGTAATTAATGAATTGATATCACGTACTAATATTGTTGATTTAATTAATCAACGCGTTCCTTTGAAAAGACAAGGAAACAATTTTGTAGCCTGTTGTCCATTTCATACTGAAAAACATCCATCATTTACTGTTAATATCGAAAAACAGTTCTATTATTGCTTCAGCTGTGGATCACATGGAAATGTGATAGATTTTTTGATGCATTATGATCGACTTACATTTATTGAAGCTATCAAAGAACTATCGATCATGCACGGCATCTCAATAGAGAAAAACCCAAACGTTTGTGAGCACAATAATTATCGAAAAAATAACTTATATCAGTTAATGAATAAATTATGCGCATACTATAAAAGTGTTTTAACCCAAAAAGAATATTTATACGCTTACAAATATTTGAAAAATCGCGGATTAAATACCAAAACCATTGATGATTTCAATATTGGATTTGCTCCGCCCAGATGGAATAATATAATACAAAAATTTAGTCTTACATTATACGATCAAAAACTACTTGACCAAGCAGGCATGTTAATTAGTAATAATACAAAAAAATATAAATATGATCGCTTTCGTGACCGATTGATGTTTCCTATACGAGATATAGCAGGAAGAATTGTGGCGTTCGGAGGTCGTGTTATTACTCAAAAAAAAATACCCAAGTATTTAAATTCACCAGATACCGAAATTTTCAAAAAAAGTCAGCATTTATACGGCTTATACGAAGCGCGTATGAAACACAAAAATCTCTCTTGCATACTTTTAGTAGAAGGTTATATTGATGTTATCACGTTAACGCAATTTGGCATTAATTATGCAGTTGCTGCTTTAGGAACTTCTACTACTGATAATCATATTCGATTGTTGTATAGTATTACTGATCAAATCATTTGTTGTTATGATGGCGATTATGCTGGCAAAAAAGCTGCTTGGCGTACATTAAATACCGCTCTACCGTATCTTACTGATGAACGTCAAATACATTTCGCATTTTTGCCTCATGGAGAAGATCCAGATACATTAATACGTAAAATAGGAAAAGACAACTTTTTAAAAAAGTTAACTCAAACACAAGATTTATCAAATTTTTTATTTGAAACATTATCAAAAAAAACAAATTTACAAACATTATCAGGTCGAGTTAAATTAAGTAGTCTGATATTACCTATACTAAAAAAAATTCCAGGGCAAACACTGAAATTATGTTTACTGCAACAATTAGGCAACAAAATAGGGATTCTAGATGATAATAAATTAAGTCAATTACTCACAAAAAAACCTATTACATATGCTAATAAAATAAACAGATGTTGTATAAATAACAACATAGGGCGTGTATTGGTAGGGTTATTAATACAAAATCCACGACTTTCTAAATTAGTACCAAGTGTACAAGGATTGGAACAATTGAAACAGGATGATATTGTAATGTTTATTGATTTAATTCAAATATGCAAAACATATCCAATATCAACTTCTGCGCAATTATTAGAACATTATCGTGGAAATAAATTTTTTTCAAAACTTGAATCACTAGCATATTGGAATCATTTAATTACAAATGATATGATAGAGATTACTTTTATTGATGCTTTGACCAGATTATATAATCTGACTCTTGAAAAACGCCAAGAGCTACTTATTGCTCATGATCGTACATTTGGTCTAACAACGCAAGAACGTCAAGAATTATGGTTATTAAATCAAACATTATCGAAACATTAATATAAAAATTACAAACTCTTTGGATTTAATGTCACTAATGAAAACAATCATGAAGATACCTCCTGAATGAAATTATTTTTGTAACAATTTACTAGATATCATCGATAGATGGGGCATTACACCACTATTAAACTTTTAAATATAAATATTATTTTGAAACGTGGGAGTATTTTATGGAACATAACCCACAATCACAACTTAAGTTACTCGTCACACTCGGGAAAGAACAAGGATACTTAACTTTTTCTGAAGTTAATGATCATTTGCCAGAAGACATCGTGGATCCTGGACAAATCGAAAATATAATCCAAATGATGAATGATATGGGTATTCAAGTCATGGAAGAAGCCCCTAATTCCGACGAGTTTTTATTAATCGAACACACTAATTCTACTAATGATGAAGAAGATGCAACAGAAGCAGCTGTGCAAGCATTGACTAACGTTGACTCAGAGTTAGGTAGGACAACTGATCCAGTACGAATGTATATGCGAGAAATGGGTACTGTAGAATTATTAACACGAGAAGGTGAAATAGATATTGCTAAAAGAATTGAAGACGGAATAAATCAAGTACAATGTTCAGTTTCTGAATATCCAGAAGCAATTACTTATCTTTTAGAACAATACAAACGCGTAGAAACTGGTGAAACACGCCTTTCAGATTTAATTACGGGTTTTGTAGATCCTGATATACATGAAAATATATCAATACACACAAACATCAATCACATAACTGCTGAAGTTACGACTGAATCAATATCTGATGACGATGAAGAAGAAAATAATGATGAAAATAACATTGATCCAGAAATAGCTTATATAAAATTTACAGCACTACGTGATCAGTATGAAATAACACGTAAAACGATTAAATATAATGGACGAAATCACGTTAAATCATCAAAAGAAATTTTGAAGCTCTCTGAAATATTTAAACAATTTAGATTAGTGCCAAAGCAATTTGATTATTTAGTTAACAATATGCGCTCTATGATGGAACGAGTACGTAAACAAGAACGATTAATTATGAAATTATGTGTCGAAATTAGTAAAATGCCAAAAAAAAATTTCATAGCGTTATTTTCAGGAAACCAAACCAATAAAACATGGTTTAATACGGCTTTATCTATGCACACATCATGGTCAGAAAAATTATATAAAGTTGATGAAGATGTACAAAATAGTTTATCAAAATTACATCAAATTGAAAAAGAAACAGGACTAACAATAGAACAAGTGAAAGATATTAATCGTCGTATGTCTATTGGAGAAGCTAAAGCTCGAAGAGCTAAAAAAGAAATGGTTGAAGCTAATCTTCGTTTAGTTATATCTATTGCCAAAAAATATACAAATAGAGGATTACAATTTTTAGATTTAATACAAGAAGGTAATATTGGTTTAATGAAAGCCGTAGATAAATTTGAGTATCGTCGTGGTTATAAATTTTCCACTTACGCTACTTGGTGGATTCGTCAAGCAATTACTAGATCGATAGCCGATCAAGCACGTACTATCCGAATCCCAGTTCATATGATAGAAACTATTAATAAACTTAACCGAGTTTCTCGACAAATGCTACAAGAAATAGGACATGAACCAACACCAGAAGAATTAGCAGAGCGTATGCTTATGTCAGAAGATAAAATTAGAAAAGTGTTAAAAATTGCTAAAGAACCTATTTCTATGGAAACTCCTGTAGGAGATGATGAAGATTCTCATCTTGGGGATTTTATTGAAGATACTAATCATGATTTACCTTTAGATTCAGCAACTTCAGATAATTTACGTACTGCTACTCACGATATACTTGCCGGATTGACTCCAAGAGAAGCTAAAGTATTGCGTATGCGATTTGGTATTGATATGAATACTGATCATACTCTAGAAGAAGTGGGTAAACAATTTGATGTAACTCGTGAACGTATTCGTCAAATAGAGGCAAAAGCTTTAAGAAAACTACGTCATCCTAGTCGATCTGAAATATTGCGAAGCTTTTTAGATGATTAAGTAAATATAATCTAAAAGCATGATTACTCGTTTCTTTATAATCATGATACCATATATAGTTTGATATATACATTATTCAATACATAACATCAAAAATAACAATTCTTTTTATTGTAAAATATGATATACATTATAATAATCAAAAACATCAATAAATAAAAATCATATAATGTAAAAAGATTAAAATTAATAAAAAATATTATATTATATATGTTATGTATTTTGATACATAATATTTTATTTAATAAATGAAACAAGTTATTATGTACATGAGATGAGATTATCAATATAATGTGAATGCTCTTTATGTCATCATGAAAGTCATCCAGGCCCCTTAGCTCAGATTGGTTAGAGCAGGCGACTCATAATCGCTTGGTCGCTGGTTCAAATCCAGCAGGGGCCATTCCTTATATTTTAAAGTATTTTAAAAAGAATCATTTATTCTTCAGTCAAAAATCTAACGTTTTATTATTAATAAACAAACACGTACCCAATAATACACATGGGCATTCTTGTTATCAAAAATATAAAATCTACATTTCTCTTATTATTGATGATAATTAATTTTTTATTACATATTATAATATATATGAAAAAATTCTAGTCGTTCTAAAAAAAAACCTAACACAATAAATATAAACACCCACAAAAACGAACTAATCCAATTGAATAATTGAAAACGAAAGGAACTTAATCCAGATATTCCTGCAATAATAGGTAAAACTGTTCGCACAAATGCTATAAAGCGACCAATAAAAAGAGCGGACAATCCATGCCTATGAATCATATAATTAGCTCTTTGATAAAATTTATTAGGTAACAGAGATAGCCAACGTTTTAAAATTTTGTTATTCTCCAAAAACTTACCTTGTAAATAACTCATCCAACTTCCTAAGCTTACAGCTATTGTTAAAATTCCTAAAGTAATAGTAAAGTTTAAAACACCTTTTGCGACCAATACTCCTAATATCACTAACAAACTATCTCCAGGTAAAAAAACAGCCGGAATAATAGCATTCTCCAAAAAAAGAATAAGAAATGCTAACGAATAAATAGCTAATGCTAATCTCACATTAGGAAAAAACATAATATTGTTTTGCCATAAAACTACGTTTAGTAATTCTTTTAAAATATTCATTACCTACTGAATTCCATAGCGCACAAAATATCTAATTATTTCAAATAAATATAATTTATATAAACAAATTTACCCTAATTAAATGACTTTTCCTTAAACAGTTTAAATATACTATTTCATTAGAATCTAAAAGAACACTCTAATTCCATTTCAAAATGAATAATTTCTAATTAATTACTATAATGCTTAATTTTTTTCGGAAAAATCGTTATAAAACAACCAATCTATAATTTTTTATAGCGCATATCAACAGATAATGTTGATATTTATTTATATCTTTTTATATAATAATGTATTATGATACATAATACATTATTATATTCTTATTAAATTTAGTTTTAAAACATATCTATCTAAAAAAAACAACAACCATTTCTCATAAAATATACTAAGATCAACAACTTATGAATTATTACATGTAATTTTACATTACCATCTAAATATAATTTTTGATAATCTTCTCTGCAGAAACATTATTTAAATATACAATATTAAAAATGTCTATTATTATGAATCATAATAACAACAACATACACGATTGATTATATTTAAAATATTTTAAAAGGAGTCAGCCGATAAGCCGGGTTCTGTCTCGGACAATCATTCATCTAAACTAGCATTCACACACTAGTTTCAGCAGCTTACCCAAGTTCAGTACGGACCATACTGTTGAACTTCTATTTAGCCTTGCTCCGAGTGGAGTTTACATAACACGAACTGTTACCAATTCGGATGGTGTGCTCTTACCACGCCTTTTCACCCTTACCCATATTATTTTCTATAACACATTGTAAAAATAATTATCGGCGGTTTTCTTTCTGTTGCACTTGTCGTAGATTGTATCCCCCAGGTGTTACCTGGCACTCTGCCCTATGGAGCCCGGACTTTCCTCCCCTTCATTTGTAATTACAGAAACTATATAATCGCTGTAAACACAAAAAAGCAGCGATTGTCTAGCTAACTCCTCGAAGTATTATAACCATTTTTTCTATGCTATGTCATCAATCAATGACATCTCATCGTTAATTTTATTTAATTTTTCATCTAGATACTTCTTATAAAGAATATTCTTTTTCACACCATATATGTATCCTGCTAAAATTGCAGCTCTTTTTACAGGTAATTCAGATGCTAATAATCGCATGACCTGAAGTATTTTTGGGGACAATTCATTCTTTTTCAAACAATTTCCTGCTACAACTAAAACTATTTCTCCCTGAATCCGGGAACGATCTTTTCGTACCCAAGATAATAATTGACCAACAGGAGCTCCATAAATAGATTCCCATATTTTAGTTAATTCTCGAGCTAACACAACATAACGATCTAACCCAAAAACACTAACCATATCTTTCAAAGTATCTATTATCCGATGTTTTACATCATAAAAAATTAACGTACGTGATTCTTCTGATAAATCTCGTAAACGATCTACGCGTAATTTATGTTTATGTGGTAAAAAACCTTCAAAACAAAAACGATCCGATGGTAAACCAGATCCACACAATGCAGTAATAGCAGCACATGGTCCAGGCAAAGGAATAACTCGAATTTTTAATTTCTGACAAGATTTCACTAAGCAATATCCTGGGTCATTAATCAATGGAGTACCCGCATCAGAAACCAAAGCAATACTCAATCCTCCTTGTAGCTTTGAGATTAACATTGGTATTCTTTTGTATTCATTGTATTGATGTAATATATATAAAGATGTATGAATAGAAAAAAAATCCAATAATATACGAGTACGACGTGTATCCTCTGCCGCAATACAATCTACTTGACGTAATACTGATAAAGCTCGACACGTAATGTCTTGTAAATTTCCAATAGGAGTCGGTACTATATACAATGCAGATACAAAATTGGGTATTGATGGCAGCATATTCTTCACATATCAACATCTACTACAATAGATCTCATACTTATAAAATAAACAAAAAATATCTCCACATTCTTTACTAAAAGCTTTAACATACTAATTTATCATTCTAATATGGAATTTTTATAAAAATACAAATAACTCACCCCATTATCTGTTGTAACTAAATTACACTACAAATATACCAGATAAATAGTATTAAATTTAATGAACTAATCTCATTTTTGTTGAAAAATTCTAATATATTTCTAGTTTGCAGCTTTCAAAATATATTTTTGATGTATTTGACAACATTAAATGACAACTATTTTTAATAATAACACAATTTTTCAACGAAATCCTCTATTAATATGGTATACTCTAAAAACAAATTATAAATATGATTAAACATTAAAAAGAATTTTTCAAAAATATTATAACTTTTACATATACTTTAATGATTATATTAGACTATGTCTATGACATAATTACTATTACTAGCTCTATATCTCAAAACAGTGTATTTAAAACAAATCTATTCACAAACCTGATAAAAACTAACATTAGTATTATATTTTCGGTTTCGAATACATGAGTGCGTGCACATGAATATTTCATGTCATATATCGCAGATATTATTAATTTTATTTTCTATATTAGCGTTGCAAGCTTGTTGTTCAGGTATGTTAACTATTGGAACTGCTGCATTTATAACTACAGCATGGAACGATCCTCGTACTATAGGCACGCAATTGGATGATAATATCTTAGAAAATCATATCGCTCATGCTCTTAAAAAAAACAAACATATTAAACAATCAACAAGAATAAAAAACACTGTATACCAAGGTAATGTGTTATTGACTGGACAAACTCCTTCTATGTCTTTCGCTGAAGAAGCGATAAAAATAGTAATGAAAATTAATGGAACAAAGAATATTTACAACGCAATTCGTCAAGATAAACCAATATGCATACAATCTATTCTTACAGATACTTGGATTAGTACTCAAATACGCTTAAACTTCTTCATAAAAAGCGATATACATGCTTCCAATATTAAAATAATTACAGAGAATAAAGAAGTATTCCTTTTGGGACAAGTTACTCACGAAGAAAGTAAATGCGCTGAAAAAACAGCACATGCAATAGCCGGAGTAAAAAATGTATTTACCGCTTTTTCCTATACTTCTTAAAATTTAGCGTAATTATAAGATCGTACATTATACTATCTACTATCATATCCTTAAAACTTTTTACATGAGCCTACACGTAGATAACACCTACAAATATTATATGTAAATATCTACTCTCATAATATTATTATTAGGTTTAGCCACCTTTTACTTTATTCCCATTCAATACTACATACAAAAATAATATTTTAATCCCTACTATATTTAATAATAGCTATTGTTCGCTAAGACTCAGAGATAAAATTATAAAACGACTTTAATTGAAGAACATATTACACAAAAAATTAATAAATATACTTAACTTATACATCTATAAGTTTGCTTGATTTTAAATGCACTTACAAATATACAACATAACTATACTTTTATCAATAAACTTCAAATCTTTTGAATTTTATATTGTGATTTCATTTACACCCATAATCAATTCTTGAGAATATATTTTAACAATCTAATAAAATATCTAATTTAAAAAAATAATGTCCTTGTGGAATAATAATACAATTATTAAATTTATTAAACTAATAATAGTTAAAATGATACACTATGAATAAACTCTCACTTCCTAAATACCAATTTATACAATAATTACATACAGTTACTACATATAATCAATGATAACAAAATACATAAATTCATACTAAATGAATATAATTCGTCTAATTAATTAAATAAAAATTAAAGATACCATTAAAAATTTTTGATAATATCACCCTATACATCAAATTAAATAAATATAAGCGATATTGTTGAGACTTCTCTATAAATTATATAAATCACATCTTTTATGATGAAAATGTGTCTTCTCCTTATATTTAAATTAAACTAATTCTAATTTTCACTAAAAACATCGTATATTGTCGCATCAAAAATAATTTCGTCTGTATGAACAAAACAATAGTTACTTGTTGTATCAAGTAAAATCACATGATTACCCATGTAACCCCTATTAAAAAACCATTATAAATTATATAATATATCTAAATAATGAAAATTTCATATAAAACAACAATTATAATAAAGGATGTATTATCCTGTGATAAACATATCCTTATTACTAATCGTTTTAAATTATTCTCAAATAAACATCGAAAAAGTATAGTATCCGCGATTTAACTAACTACTTTTTTGATCGAGATTCTTTTTTTCGTGTTTAATTATGAAAGTAGTTAGTTAAATCAGTGTAAATATTATGCCTATCTTTAAATTTGAGCTACAATCCTAAAAATAATGAATAAAAAAATAAAAATAGATTTCTACTAATCTTCTCTAAGAAATACGCATCTACCAATTGTAACCAATACTTGTTCAATGCACTCAAATTTTGATATAACGCAATAAAAATATAATGTCTCCACTTTAATCATCAACCACATCACACCCGTAAATTAATTACATCTAATACTTATTATAATTTTTTATTCTTGATAATAATTTTATACATAATTGTTGAGCTAATACCAGCTAATACATATGTTATAAAGCAAATATTAACGCTTAGAAAACTGAGGACGCCTTCGTGCTTTACGTAAACCCACCTTTTTTCTTTCTACTTCTCTAGAGTCCCTAGTAACTAACCCAACTGATCGCAATACACCCCGTAATTTCTCATCATACCGCAATAATGCACGTGCCATGCCATGACATATCGCGCCAGCCTGACCAGATATACCTCCTCCTTTTACAGTAATATATATATCTAATTTATCTAATAAATTAGTAATTTTCAAAGGCCTAATAATAATTGACTGTGTATTGTTTCTAGGAAAATATTGATCTAATGTACGTTTATTTATAATAACTCTTCCATTACTTATCCCAGACTTAATAAACACTCGAGCAGAAGCAGTTTTTCGTCGTCCAGTGCCATAATATTGATTTAAATTCATACTTTATTTTCCATCTCTTTTTCTTCATTAACAATCTATAAATTGAGGTTCTTGAGCAGCATGCGCATGTACATTTCCTGAATACACTCTAAGTCTGGAGTACATTATCCTACCTAAGGGGCCTTTAGGTAACATACCCTTTACTGCAATTTCAATCACCTTTTCAGGATATCTATTTATCATCCTTTTAAAATTTAATTGCTTAATACCTCCAATATATCCAGTATGATGATAATATATTTTATCATCACGTTTATGGCCACTTACAGATACCTCTTTTGCATTTAAAACAATAACATAATCTCCAATATCGACATGAGGAGTATATTCTATCTTATGCTTACCAATTAAATATCTAGAAATCATGGTAGATAAACGACCAAGTATTTTATTCTTAGCATCAATAATATGCCATGTTCTCCTAATTACATGTGATTTTGCCATAAAAGTTTTCATAAAGATAAAACCCAACTCAATATAAAAATTTAATCATATTGACTAAATATAAAGTAATTAATAAATATAAAATAAGATATCTGATTGATGTAAGGCGCGCGTACCGCTATTCAAATCAAATTTCTCTAACATCTTCGAATCTAAAATAAGTATACGTTAGTATTTACTTCATACAATATTCTTATTCTATAATATATAGATATCAATCAAAACAAATAATTGATATAACTAAAAGACGGTTTAGCATTATTTCATTTTTAAAATTAACCAAATATTTATTTTAAAAATATTACTAAAACCTCTATCTATTTACTTACTTCATAGCATTCTATACAAATACTTATTGATAAAGAAAATTAAGTAGAATAAAATTGTACTGAATAACGCGCATCTTAACTAATCGGTGATTGGATACTGATCACTTAAACTATTATACGATAACATATAAACATATGCAAAAAATTATATATCAATCAGTCAACATACAAAAAATAAACACATAAATAAAATAAATTTAGGAGTATTATCATGATATGGATATGTATATTCGCAAGCTTAATAATTGGAATTATTATAGGAGCATTTATAATGTATTATAAAGCACGCTATTTACTACATGATCAAAAAACTTTATATAACGAATTACAAAACAAAAAAATTAAACTAAATGAATACCAAAAAGAATTAAGTAATCACTTTATTTACACTATAAAATTATTAAACAAAATAGAAGATGATTACCGTCACCTATATCATAACGTCAAAAGAAGCGCTAATTTTTTTTTACCAAATACAGATATGCAAGATAACATACACACATTTAATACAAAAAAAACAACCATACAAAACGAACAATTACCAATAGAAGCGCCGTTAGATTACTCCAGTAATACGGAAAATACAATAAAAAATCATGATAATAAATAATAGAAACTTTTTTAGTTTATATAAATTATTCAGCGTCTTATTATACTATGCATAGTATAATAATCTGCAATATAGGCAATTCATCTGCCTAAATCTATTGTGGACATTAAAAGTTATCAAAAATACAATATAAATTCGAATTTTAGTCATTAAGACTCTATGAACATTTTTAAAAACAATATTATTCTTGATTATAATGTAACTAATTAAATTAATTACCTATGAAGATAACACATTTCCTAAAAATATTAAGTATATTATTCACATTGGGAATTTCATATGCTGAATCTTCTATAAATCATACAACATTTTCTACAGAAATGTCGGGACTCTTACCGAGTTTAGCGCCCATGTTAGATACAGTACTGCCAGCAGTAGTAAGCGTGCATGTTGAAGGTATTCAACCTGCGAGAAGACTTACACTGCCTAAAGAATTTAAATATTTTTTTGGACCAGATATCCCTGGAGGAAATTTTGGATCTAGACCATTCGAAGGACTAGGATCAGGAGTGATTATTAACGCTAACAAAGGCTACATTATTACCAATAACCATGTTGTCAATGGTGCAGATAAAATTAAAATACAACTTAATGATGGTCGCGAATTTAACGCTAAACTGGTAGGACATGATGAACAAACTGACTTAGCATTACTTCAATTATTAAAATTTAAAAATCTCTCTGAAATAAAAATGGCTGATTCTGATATTTTAAAAGTTGGTGATTTTGCTGTTGCGATTGGCAATCCTTTTGGATTAGGTCAAACAGCAACTTCTGGTATTATATCAGCATTAGGAAGAAGTGGTTTAAACCTTGAAGGATTAGAAAATTTTATACAAACTGATGCCTCCATAAATAGAGGAAATTCTGGAGGGGCTCTAGTAAACTTACATGGAGAATTAATTGGAATTAATACTGCTATTTTAGCGCCTGGAGGAGGAAATATTGGTATTGGTTTTGCTATTCCTAGCAACATTGTGAAAAATTTAAGCCAACAATTAATTGAATTTGGAGAAGTAAAACGAGGTCAATTAGGAATAAAAGGCACAGAATTGACCGCTGATATTGCTAAAGCACTTAATATTGATGCGCAACGCGGTGCATTTGTTAGCGAGGTACTACCGGGTACTGCAGCCGCTAAAGCAAATATTAAAGCGGGGGATATTATTGTATCCATAGAAGGAAAACCAATAAAAAATTTTGCAGAATTAAGGGTGAAAATAGGTACTACTACTCCAGGTAAAATTATAAAACTAGGATTATTACGAGATGGAAAAATACAAACAGTGTCAGTTCTATTAGATGATAGCACCTCTGTGAGTACCAGCGAGGAAATGTTAACTCCAGCATTACAAGGAGCTTCTCTCAGTAATGGATATTTAAAAGATGGAACAAAAGGAGTGCAGGTTGAAGACGTAGTAAAAGATTCTCCAGCTTACTCTATTGGTCTACAAAAAGGCGACATAATTGTCGGACTAAATCGTACGAAAGTACACAATTTATCTCAATTACGTAAAATTTTAAACGAAAAACCATCAGTTATAGCGCTTAATATTATGCGTGGAGATACAAATATATTCTTACTACTTCGTTAATTTTTACCCTATTTTAAACCACGACACAGCTAAAAAATAATAATAATAATAAACTTATACTTCATGAAATCATTTCAATGAAAAATTAATATTTCAACACATTAAAAATTAAATATCATAAATATATGAATAATTCTAGTTAGTATTTTAAAAATTATCATAAATCGTATTTTTAATACATATCAAAATAAATTATGATTATTTGGTATAATTAATTAACTAAGAAATATATCTTCTGAGAATATCACTGGAAATCATCGCAATTAAAAATTATTACATACATGATAACAAGGTTATTTATTAGTAACTCGTTTTATATGAGCTCCCATATTTTTTAACTTTTTCTCAATATGATCATATCCTCGATCAATATGATATACACAATCCACTATTGTCAATCCTTCAGCAATACAACCAGCTAATACTAGACTTGCAGAAGCCCGCAAGTCCGTTGCCATGACTTGAGTGCCAGTTAATGAGTCAACACCATGACAAACAATCATATTGTTTAATATTTTAATACGAGCTCCCATACGAACAAGTTCTGGTACGTGCATAAACCTATTTTCAAATATAGTTTCTATAATTTTTCCCGTTCCTTTGGAGACTATATTTAATAAAGTAAACTGTGCTTGCATATCAGTAGGAAACCCTGGATATGGATTAGTACATACAGTAACAGCTTTAGGTCTTTTCCCATGCATGTTCAAACCGATCCAATCTTTACCCATATTAATATCAGCTCCAGATTCACGTAATTTTTTTATCACAAAACGTAACGTATCCGGACGAGACCCCAAACATACTACATTTGTACGTGAAACAGCGGCAGCAACTAAAAAGGTACCAGTTTCAATGCGATCTGGCATAATTGAATACTTTCCCCCTCCTAATTTTTGAGCCCCTTCGATAGTAATTCTATTACTTCCAGCTCCATTAATGTTAGTCCCTAACATAATAAGAAAATTAGCAGTATCAACAATCTCTGGTTCGCGAGCAGCGTTATCAATTATAGTAACTCCCTCTGCTAATGCAGCAGCACTCATGATAGTAACCGTAGCTCCAACACTAATTTTATCCATAATAATATGAGCACCATGCAATCGTCCATTCACAGAAGCTGTAACATACTCTTCTTCTAAGATAATTGTTGCCCCCAACTGCTCTAAACCGTTAACATGTAAATCTACTGATCTTTTCCCAATTGAACATCCTCCAGGTAGCCAAATTTTACCTTCTCCAAACCGTGCTACTAATGGTCCTAATGCCCAAATGGAAGCACGCATGGATTTAACTAGATCATAAGATGCACAGCACGTGTTGACACTGCTAGTATCTACAAAAACTACATCGCAATGATCCACTTTTGCTCCAAGTTGTGTTAACAATTTTATGGTAACATCAATATCTTTTAATTTAGGCACATTAAAAATTTCTACCGGTTCTTCCGTTAATAACGTAGCAAACAAAATTGGTAATGCAGAATTTTTAGCACCTGATATACTCACTTCACCACTTAAAGGAGTAGGACCATGAATATAAAATCTATCCACTGTCATGACCTAATATTAATCATTATAATTAATTCATATTAATTAAAAACTACTTCATACACCGCACAATCCACACTTTTTATTCCATTCCTTAGGATTAAATGCTTGAATAGATATTGAATGAATTTCATTATTTAATATATACTTCATAAGAGGAGCATATATAATTTTATGTCGTTCTAATTCAGTCATGCCATCATGAAAAATATGACTTATAGCAATAATTTGATAATTATTCTCACACAAAGAGACATATGCTTTATCTAATATCAAATCTTTTAATAAAATACTTTTAATCTCATCCACGTTCATAATTTTCACCATTTGAATAATTATAATAACAGCGAAACGCAGAATTATGTTCTTATATTTTTATGCCATAGAATTATTATTCTACTGTTATTTTTATTGCACAACATCGATCATTTATATTTCATATTGTACTTAAACAATAAATTATTTAAACTAAAATAACTAATATAAATTAATTAATTAATTAATTGCTGTTCTCACTTTTTCTGAGAAATAAATTACAATATAAAATATTCACAAAATAACCAAAAAATATCAATAATTTCCGTTATTAAACAGAATATTTTTATATAATTGACTATATATGCATAAATATGAAAAACTGTATATTTCTAAAAAATAGAAACATACAACAATCTCCTTTCAGCTATAAATAAAAATGATTATATATCTCATTCCTTCAATATCAGTATTTGCTGCTAAAATATTTATCTAAATATAAAAAATAAATAAGATCTAATTTTATTTTTTAGCATAAATACTATAAATAACTATTCTTTTTAAGATATATATTATTGTATCTATTGGCTATAATGTTCTATACTGAAAAGGTTTTATTTTAATTATTAATTAAAGCATAATAACATATCTCAAGAAAACATATACTTAAATATATCAAAATCAATTATAATCCTTTTTAATCAGGACAATTATACTCATTTACAATAAAAATAAAAAATTGATTATTTATATAATCTATTATACAATATATCGGTGTGGAAGTATCAACTTCTCTTAAATAGAAGACATTAATAATCAGCAGCATCTATACAACTTAAAAAATTATTTTTTATTTATAATAAATATGAGATCTGTTCTATTTGTAATTGCCCAATACAAATACACGTATTCTTATGATTTCAATACCAAAAATAAAAATAATAAAAATTATGATTAATATCATTTACTATGATAGTCATACTACTTTAGTGTACAATCAATTATTATTTAATTCACACTGATATTATTGGTCGCTAATTTAAACTGATGTCGCCTATATCTTAATAAATTTTAAATAATGAAAATGAAATAATATTCACATATTGATACTTAATAAACATTAAATGTTGTAATGAATCAATTCAATAAACCTCGAATAAATAGCACTTTGCTTATATTTTTCAATACACTACATACAATCAATCAACAGCTATAATTAATAATTTCTCATATTATCTATCTATGATAGATAATATCTTTAATTATTTTAGGGTATGCATATTTTTAATTATTAATATCATCGAAAATAATAATAATTAAACAAAAATTTTAATAATTCTTTAATCATCACTATCGATCAACAAATAACATTGGATAATCTAATTACTAACATAAATGTAATTTTATGCCTATAATTAAATATCCTTAAATGAAAATTTTCTTAAAAAATTCAAATACCTTTCAATTTTCAATTTTATTAAAGATCAAATTCTTTTTTAATTTTGAAAAATCATAATAATAATAATTTTTATTTAAATACACTCTAAATAAATACTTATTTTTCAACAAATCACATAGCGCTTATATCTCTATTTATAATGCAACTATCAATCATTTCATCTATTATTAATAATCTATTATTTTTAAAATTTATACTCTACATTTTAACTATGCAATCATCATAAACAATAATTTAATTTTAAAAATAATATTTTTCTATAAAAACAAAAAATTAAAATATACCCATCCACTTAATGGGATAAGGTATAATATATAATTTATTTAATATTTTTATTGAAATATCAAAAATTCATTAAGTGATCACTGATACTGTATCTACCACATTAATGAATAAATAACAACAAATCTTTAACATAAATAATCATTAAAAATGATGATAAATTAACCTTATATAAAGATTATACATCGTATGTTTTTAGTGGTAAAATACTCTTGGCTACTTCATATTTTCACATAAAAATAATTATTTTTATGATACAAATTATTTTTTGTATCATTTTCTATTAAAAATATTTTGATTTTTTTAATGGAAAATGATATTATATGTATAATGCTTCATTAAAAGTATGTATCAAAAAATTGAGAATCTATTTTCTATGTATAAATAATATATGATATGAATTATGATTTTCATTAATAAATCTATTTAAAAATAAATTCGGTTTTTTATTTAATTGCTTATTAAATAATTATAATTTTATGTAAATTGACAGTAATTTGTTTACATTAAAATTCATTAATTGACTAGCAATTGTTCACATTAAATATATTCATATATAATGAACACTATTTACGCAACTTAGCAATGATACTTAACATGCACGATCTTGTTATAGATGAAGCCTTGAAAATACACAATGTCCCTCAGATATGTATATCACGAAAACAAAATTATATAATATTATATGCCAGCAATATTAATATGGAGTATTAACAACCGTATTATGATGTATATCATAATACAATTTTCTTATGCATTATCTTGTCAAAGATAATCTAAAAATATTTATATATTATATATCTTAAATGTCTGGTTATTTTAATATATATTTCACGCAAAAAAAAGTTAAAACTAACAATCATTACAATAATATTAAATCATAACCATCTCTCCAAGAATATCTTTTGTCGTTTAAAAATAAAAATTATTAAATTACAATCATTAAATATGAGATCCCCCATAATGTTTTATGTCTCAAAATCACTGAAAAAAAATAAAAAATACACTTTTATTTCAATTTTATTAATATTGATAATAATTTTTCTATCTTTTATTATAAAAAAATCATTAATCATGTTTAATACATCATTACACCCATTAACTCAAAATGATATATGTACTCATCAAGGAAACGATGTAACAATTAACGTATATAGTAAAACAGGACAACTTAAATTTAAATTGACAGCGCACTGCATTCAACATTTTTCAAATCAAAGAATTACTTGGTTCATATGTCCTAGCATTATAGCTTTTGACGACAAAAATATCCCAAAATGGAAAATTATAGCAAATCAAGCCAAATTAAGTTGCGAAGAAACATTGCACCTATACGGATATGTATATATCAATAATTTAGTACATGATGGATACTTTCAATCCATTATTACAAACCAAGCGACAATTAACTTAATAACTCAAGATATTATGTCAAACGAAAAAGTAATTATACATGGTCATTATTTTTATTCTGTTGGGATGAAAATGCATGCCAATTTACATACACAAACAGCAAAATTATTTGATAACGCACAAACTTGTTATGAAATCCAACACATGTGGTAAATACAAAATAATGCTTACTTATATCAATATACTTTTAACATTTACATACTCTCATACTTTAGCGCATAAAAAATCACAAATACTTCAAGTATATTCTGAATATCAATCAATTAATATGTTGACTAATACAATAATTTTTACAGATCGAGTTATACTTAAATATAAAAACATTGATCTTTATGCAGATAAGATATTAATCTCTCATACAGAAGATACACATCATCTGTCCATGATAGAAGCGCACGGAAATCCTGTTACTTTAAATCAAATACAAAAAATGGGTAATATGATATTTGCTCAATCATCAATAATACATTACAATACCAGCGATGATACTATTACTCTGATTGGTAATGTTTATATAAAACAAGCAGGAAATTCTATAAAAAGTGATAAGATCATTTACTCAATAAAAAATAAACAAATAAAAGCCATTTCCAACCAAGGAAATAAAGTTATAACAATTTTATCAAAAAAATCCACCTAAAAAATAGATTTAACATATACTATATCATTAGTTATAGTTTAATTTCATGACAACACTGACTATAAAAAATCTATCCAAAATTTATAAGGGACGGTATGTAGTTAACAATATAAGCTTATACATAACTTCTGGAGAAATTGTTGGATTATTGGGCCCAAATGGATCGGGAAAAACTACAACATTTTATATGATATTGGGAATTGTTCAACACAATTCCGGTAGTATTTCAATTGGTGAAAAAGATATTAGCATGTTGCCAATTTATCGTAGAGCTCGATTAGGAATAGGCTATTTGCCTCAAGAAAGCTCGATTTTTCGTCGATTAACTGTATTTGATAATTTAATGGCTATATTGCAAACTCGACGTAATCTTAATACAAAAAAACGTAATAAACTTATTATAGAATTAATGAATAATTTTCATATCAGTCATTTAAAAAATAATATTGGACAGACGTTGTCTGGAGGAGAACGAAAACGTGTAGAAATTGCACGAGCATTGGCTGCTAATCCTAAATTTATATTACTTGACGAGCCGTTTTCTGGAGTAGATCCAATTTCAATAACAGATATACAAAAAATTATTCAACAACTTAAATCCCGAAAACTTGGAGTACTAATAACCGATCATAATGTAAGAGAAACATTGCGTATATGTGAGCGAGCATATATAGTTAATCAAGGACAATCAATTGCTCATGGATCTCCTAATGAGATATTAAATAATAAACACGTACAACAAGTATACTTAGGAGATATATTTAAGCTATAATACATGATATAAAATCATATTTATATATAATATAATCGACCAAACAATTTTAACAATTTAAAACTCAAAAACCATTCCGAAAAATTGAAAAAATAATTTTTATATATTATATATAGCATATAAATTAATCTATAAATAATCAAATCTAACATTCTGCATCAAAGTGAATATGAAATTACTAATAACAGATACTTTATATGTCATATAATAAAAATATGGGTATTATCAACTAGATGATTAGAACTCAAAAGCAACTTTTAAACGGGAATATTATACTAATTTGTAGTAATCAGTCAAATCAATTACAAATTGATAATGTTTTAAATATGAAATGTATTTATGTTTTTAATAAATTAATACCGATTTAACTAGAATATTTATCTTGTTTATAAATATAGCCGATAATATTCTAATTTCACTCAAAACTAATTATTGTTATTATTGCCCTGAATCTTCTTAAATCAATATTTAAATTTCTTTAGACCTTCCAAATACCTATTTAAATGGCAATCAAGACATATTGATATCTATACATAACATGGCATAGATTAATGTTAATATATATTCTACAGGTATTATTATATATATAACCCGATCATTTATATCTAAAATTATATCTTTAAAGCACACCCAATTCCTCATTAGGTATAAGAAAGAATTTAATTAAATAAACAGAAAAAATTTTATTTTCTGTTATATACAGAAAATAAAATACCTTTATTTCTACCAAACAACACCGAAATTAAAAAAATTATACTACCACATAACACTATAGTCGGGCCTGCAGGCAAAAACATATAAAATGATCCAATCAACCCTATCCACGAGCAAAAAAAAGCAATAAATACCGATAACAACAGCATATGTATTAAACTTTTAACCCAACACCGAGCTGATAACCCAGGTAACATCATTAAACCAACAGACATTAAAGTACCAGTCACTTGAAAACTTGCTACTAAATTTAACATAACTATTGATAAAAAAAATATTTGAATACATCTCGATGCTTCAATATTATTGTCTCTTAAAAAATCTGGATCAAATGTTTCAATAATTAAAGCTCTATAAAATAATGCGATAGTAAGTAAAGTTATAGTACTAATGATCCCAATACATTCTAAATTTAATAAATTTACAGATAAAATAGATCCAAATAACAAATCCAACAAATCTACATTAGGACCATGTAACGACATTAATACAACTCCAAATGCCAAAGACCCAAGATAGAGTCCAGCAAAACTAGCATCTTGTTGCAACAATGTTTTTTCGCTAATCCAAGTAGATAATATCGCGACCATTAAACCGGAAATAAATCCCCCTATACTCATTATCATAAATGACATTCCTGAAAAAAAATATCCTATCGCTACGCCCGGTAATATAGAATGAGATAACACATCTCCCACTAAACTCATACGCCTCAACATTAAAAAATTACCTATTGGTGTTATGCTGATAGATAATACACAACAAGCAACTATAGCTCTTCGCATATATCCACAGTTAATAAAAGGATCAAATAACATATGAATCATCATAAAAACTTTTTCTTTCTCCAAAATAAATATTTATATATACATGGGATGTATATAATCACTTCACAATACTATAAAATTTAATTTTATACATTTATATGGATGGATTCCAAATACTACGAGAACAAGTTAACAACAATGTATTAGGAAAATATTCAGTTACGAATTCATTATTATGTAGTGCAGCAATCACAGTACACCCACGTCTACATAATAAATTTACAGCACGTATCATTATTTTACAAGTATTTATATCAATTCCTTGAAATGGTTCATCAAGTAAAATTAATGATGCTTGCTGAGCCAATATTCTAGCAAATAACATACGTTGTACTTGCCCTCCTGATAAAGTTTCTATATATTGATTTAATACATCTAATAATTTTACCTGACATAAAGAACGCCAAATTACTGCTCTTTGATTTTGATTCAGTCTTTTTAATAAATTTATTCTTGGCCAACAACCCATAGATACTACGTCGAATACGGTTAATGGAAAATGGGGATCTATAGTGCTGTTCTGAGGTAAATAACCCATACGAGGTCTACCTTTTTTTCCAAATTCTAAACGACCGGAAACTGGAGGCAACAAACCAGCTAATGTTTTTAATAAAGTAGATTTTCCTATTCCGTTAGGTCCTATGATAGCAATCATGCTACCATACTTAATTCGACCGCTTACGGATGGGCCAACATTGCGACCACAGTAACCCGCTATTAAGTTATATAATGTCATCATAGTTGTACATGCATTATTCATGGCAACAAAGAAGACCAAAGAATGGCAGCCCACGAACATAACAATACAACCAGTACTATGAGCATACGAACCAAACCTGAAGCAAGAAACAATTTCATACCAATAGACAAACGTTGTTTAGAGTGATATGACAACGATAAATTTCCTTAATAATTTAGTTATGTTATAACATAACATTCATGAAACAACACACCGACCATTTTTATCACTACAAAAAGACAAATTAACATACAATCCCTTTAGCTTTAATGAATTCATATAAACATGCTAGATTTTTCATGCTAATACTTACATTATTACTAAAATTAGTAGATTATAATTAACATAAAAACTTACTTTATAAATATATGAAATTTTTTGTCACAACGCGACATTATTACTAATAATTTCAAAATAAAAAATAAAATTCAATACTTGTTCATCTAAAATTATTTTTTATAATTACCTGATACAACAATACAACACTGCCGAAGGCCGGGCTCGAACCGGCACGCCATTAAGGTGATTGATTTTGAGTCAATTGCGTCTACCTATTTCGCCACTTCGGCAAAACACGAACATATCTAACAAATCCATCTGATGTAGAACCATGCAGCCACTAAAATTTATCAAATTTTGCAAGAGAATTCAATATACAAAATCAATTTCTTCACAAGCATTCAATTTAAACATTAAATTTGTAAATATAATATAATTTTTTAATAAAGTATCATTTTAAAAATATTAAAAAATTCACAAAACCGTCTATAACGACACCATTATTGACAACATAAACAATTGCTAAATACACATTTAATATGCTACATTGTAGTAATAGTAATAATTTTTACTTATATCAACCATGCCCGTCGCTTACACTGCTTTGCTTATGCTTACAAAAACACAATCATATTGTGTGCTCGATTATATCTGTGCTTGAGTATACTATTATGCTTGAATACATTTAATATATTTTACTCTTGTATATTTATACATTATAATACAGGGTAAAATAAATATTACATGAAAATTTATTATATGAATAATTTTGATTTCAATTTACTAATGATTCTCAATGCACTACTCGAAGAGTATAGCGTAAACTTAGCGGCAAAAAAATTAAATGTTACTGCTCCAGCTATTAGTAAATCCCTCAACAAAATACGCATCCTATTTAACGATCAAATTTTAGTTCGCAGTGGAACTAAATTAATCCCGACGCCTAAAGCAATCTCTCTAAAAGAAAATATTAAAGAATTAGTAAACCGTGTTGAATCAATATTCAACAGTAACATAGTATTTGAACCTAAAATTACTACTATATCATTTACTATTGCATCGAACAACGCTATTCTCTTTATCCTTAATACCATCTTATTTCAAGAAATGAAAGATACAGCTCCCAACGCATTTATTCATTTAGTAAATGATTCAGACTACGATGATAATTTCTTAAGAAACCATACCATAGATTTATATATAGGAGAAATACGCGCACTTAACCCAGAAATAACTATTCGAACTATCTACGTATCCAAATGTTGTATAGTATCTCGGAATCGTCATCCTATTTTATCTCAAACTAAAAATATGGACAATTTATTAAAATATCAATTCATTAAAACTAAAAATGAGCATTTAACCAATTCCGATGAACATAGCAAATATTTTTGGTCAGAGCGTAATTTCATTGGTATTACTCCAGAATATATCACTACTGTAAACGCTATAATTCATTCAGATGCACTAGCGATAATACCAGAATTTATATTAACAATGATACAAAAATTAAATATACCAATAACACACTTTAATACTGATTTTAACTTAGGAAAAAAAAGCATCATTCAAGCATGGCATTCTAAACACAACCACTCTTCCGCTCATAAATGGCTGCGAGAATTTACTAAAAAAATATTTTTAACTAGTATAAAATAAAAATTTATTAAAAATTTTTATATTCACAACATTATGAATATATCCGCATAATAATAACGCTAATTACTAAAAATATTATACTGGGCGATATTGATCCAATTATTGGAGAAACACTGTGTGTAGCACTTAATATTCCAAATATTTGATTTAAAATATAAAATAAAAACCCCGCTATACTTCCTACGAATAATCTAATGCTTATCTTTTTTTTATATAATGGTCCAAAAGTAAACGCTAATGCCATTAGCGTCATAACGGATCCAGAAATAGGGGATAATATTTTTTTCCAAAAAATCACTTGATAATATTTAGAATTTTGACCAATCCTATTAAAATATTTAGCGCAATGATATAATTTAGAGATAGATAAAAAATTTGGATGAGTAATCATCATGGATAATCTATATGGAGTTAATTTAGTGTTCCATTCAGAATGCGGTACGTTTTTATTAGAAACGGATATTTCTTGAGAAATATCCAATTCATTTACATTAATCAAATGCCATACTTTATTAACAAACACTGCCCGTTCGATATAATATATCTTTTTTAGCTTTCTTTCTTCATTAAAATTATATAGTTTTACTCCTAACAATTCATTATAGGCTATTACATTTTCAACACAAACAAAATCATTATTATCTATGAACCACAGATTTTTAATCTTTATAGAAAGTAAAGAAGCATCATGTTGTGATTGATTACGATGCATGCACATTATTTTTTCGCTATTAGGCACTATCCATTCATTAGAAATGATACTGCATAATAATACAGGAATAGAAGCTTGTATGACTGATAAAATGATCTGTAACCTGCTAAACCCAGAAACCTGCATTGCTATAAATTCATTATGTACTTCAAGTATGCATAAACCCAAAAGCCCACCTAATAAAGTAGCTATGGGAAAAAATAATTCAAAATCTTTTGGCAAACTTAAAATCATGTAAATCATAACATCAAAAACAGAATGGTTTCCTTCTCCTATCTTCCGCAGTTCATCAATCAGTTTAATTACGCTAGATAAAGATAGTAACACTAAAAAGACCGTTGTTGTATTTGATATTACCGTTTTTATAATGTAATAATTCAAAATGCTGTACATATACACTATGTTTTTATGTTATGACGATAACACATTGTTAAAACTAATTTTTTGATATAAGAAGTATCCCATGAATTAAGCAATAAAACTATCGATAGATAAATGCTATTTATAACCCACATCCATACTATAGGATTTATGGTATCTAAAAAAACACAGGAACGTAGTAACGTATGAAAAATAAAAAAAATTATATATAAAAAAACTGTTATCAACAAATTTATTAAATAATTATATGAAACAACAGTGATTAATAACGTTGTGATCATTGGCATCAGAAAAATAGATACTAATAAAGTTAAACGCCAATGTAACTCTGTACGCATCTCTGATTTATTAGAACACCATAATTGATGTATAAACATATGATCAACGGGCTCATTTTCTTCATACAATGTCTTAATAGTATTATTGATTAGCATTTGATACTGAGAAAAATTAGTAATAAGCACGTCCTTGCGCAACTCGCATTTATTATAAATTTCATAATATGTGCCTTTTTCTAAAATAATTAATCGAGAACCATCAGAATTTCTATAAACACTGCCTTGATCTGAAGTAATAATTATAAACATACTGTTATCTTTATCTGGATTTGTTTTTGATAAAAACACGTTTTTTAATTTATTTCCCTGAATTCTATCCGAAAATAAAATTAAATATTTGGTAGCTAATGGTTGAAATTTTTTTTCTGACAAAACAACTAAATTAATGTTTTCCTTAATTTTATACAATAATCTACTTTGGTAACTTGAGCAATAAGGAGATAACCACGATACATTAATCATAGTGAATGTAGCAACGATCCCACTAAAAAAAAATGTACTTCTTATAAAAATGTATTTATCTACGGCACAAGAATACATAGCTATAATTTCATTATGAGTATGTAATCGATAAAACGTTACCAACACGCTCAAAAACACGCTAAAAGGAATAAGTAATTTTCCTGATTCTGGCATATTTAATACAAGACATAGAAAAATCAAATATATTGAAATATCACTATCTATCACCAAACTCAACATTTTGATCAATTTTTGACAAAAACACACTAAAAATAATAATGTTAAAATGATTAACTGATTTCTAAATATTTCTTTCAATATATATTTGGTAAATATCATTATTTTACCTAAAAAACTTGTTTTTAAATAAAAAATAAGTATCGTAGTAGTAACAGATTGTAATCTTAAAAAAAGATACATATTCAGTTTTTTATAATGTAAGAAAATTATCCATTACGTTATCAACCCAATACAATCTCATCGTGATATATTTCAATGTTTTATATAAAATATAAATATTGTGAATATTGTAACTGATTTATTTTTTTTGAGTATGTCATTTGAAATATTTATATACAGGAAATTTTATGATAAAATTTAGCGTTACTAGCGGACATTTAGAATTATATCCTAATAGTTGCATCATTACTGGTATATTTGAAGAATTAAATTTATTTCCTTCAACAAAAAAAATTGATGACATAAGCAAAGGATATATCAGTTCATTGTTGCGTCGTGGCGCGTTGCACGGAAAAGTCACTCAAACGCTCTTATTATACGATGTTCCTCATTTACATAATAGACAAATTTTATTAGTTGGGTGCGGTAAACAATCTGATTTTGATGAAAATTGTTATAGAAAATTAATTCGAAAAATAACGATCTTATGTAAAGAGATACCTATAATTAGAATATTACTTTTTTTGAGTGAATTAAATATAAAAGGATACGATAATTATTGGAAAATAAGACAAACAATGGAAATCGTTAATGAAGAATTGTATGTTTTTAATAAATTTAAAAATAATATAACCACACTAAATCAATCACTAAACGAAATAGTATTACATATACCTAATGAAAATGAATTAGGAGATTGTAAAAAATCTATTAGAGATGGATTATCTATCGTTCACGGAATAAAAATAGCTAAAGACCTAGGAAATATGCCCCCTAATTTTTGTACTCCTGATTACCTGGTAAATCAAGTAAACAAATTATCTAATTGTGATAACGTCACAATAAATATAATCAATGCTTTAGAAATGAAACAATTAGGTATGAATGCTTATTTAGCGGTAGGAAAAGGGTCTAATTACGCTCCTACAATGCCTATAATTAAATACAGAGGGAATCCTAAAGGGTCTAATGTTCCTCCCATTGTACTTATAGGAAAAGGTTTAACCTTTGATTCTGGTGGAATTTCTATCAAAGAATCAAATAAAATGGATGAAATGAAATATGATATGTGTGGAGCTGCTGCAGTATATGCAATTATGCGTATAGCCATAGAACTAAATTTACCATTAAATATTATCGGAATACTTGCTGTTTGTGAAAATATGATAAGTCATACTTCATTTCGTCCGGGTGATATCCTGACTACTTTATCTGGAAAAACAGTGGAGATATTAAACACCGATGCTGAAGGTCGTTTGGTTCTATGCGATGCATTGACATACGCAGAACGTTATAAACCGGATGTTGTAATAGATATAGCTACATTAACTGGAGCTTGTGTTATTGCTTTAGGACATCATTTTAGCGGTTTAATGTCTAATAACAAAAATTTAGCCGACGAATTAATTCTAGCTGGACAACAATCCAAAGATTATGTTTGGAAATTACCATTAGACGAAGTGTTCCAAAAACAATTAAAATCTACATGCGCGGATATGACAAATGTTGGGGGTAGATCTGGTGGTGCTATTACGGCCGGATGTTTTCTTCAACAGTTTGCTTATAAATATCGTTGGGCACATTTAGATATTGCTGGAACAGCATGGATATCTGATTATTGTGACAAAAGCGCAACGGGTCGACCCGTTGCGCTTTTGTCACAATATCTGATCAATAGATCATCCTATTAAAATTTAAATTATTTTTATTAATCAATACTAATTTTGCAACAGAATTACACCAAAATAAATTTATGTTTTATTTAAATAATCAATTATCATTGACTATAAAAATAATAAAAATTAATAACATATGAAACATAGTACTTTTTACCTACTATCTCAAGAATTTGAACAAAAAAATAGACCTAATTACATAGAACAGCTTGCTTGTAAGTTAATAAGCACACAATGGAGATCTGGAAAAACCATCTTAGTAACTTGCGAAAATAAACATCAAGCTACAAAAATAGACGAAATATTATGGACATTTGATCAAAATTCATTTTTGCCACATAATCTATTTGGAAAAACCATCCATCATGCTCCAATAGTCATATACTGGAGTCAATGTTGTTATGATAATCAACAAAAAGATTTATTAATAAACCTTATGCCAAAAAATATGAACTTTTTTTTAAATTTTAACGAAATAATAGATTTCGTTCCCATACCTGACATTTTAAAAAAATGGGCAAGATACAGATACCGATCTTACAAAAGAAATGGATTTCAGGTAAGTGTTGTTAATACACCAACTGAATGAGTAATTATATCGTGGAAAAAATATATAATCCTAAAAATATAGAAGAACCAATTTATGAATTTTGGGAACATGGAGGCTACTTTAGTCCCCATGGAGATACATCTCAGGAAAGTTATTGCATTATGATGCCTCCGCCTAATATTACAGGACAATTACATCTCGGGCATGCATTTCAACAAACTATTATGGATGTTTTGATTCGTTATCAAAGAATGCAAGGAAAGAATACTTTATGGCAAACAGGAACAGATCATGCTGGAATTGCCGCGCAAATACTAGTGGAACATAAAATTTATAATAATACAGGTAAAACTAGACACGATTACACACGAGATGAATTAATAAAAAATATTTGGGCATGGAAAAATCAATCTGAACAGTTTATTACTTACCAAATGAAACGATTAGGAAATTCAGTAGATTGGAAACGACAGCGTTTCACCATGGACACAGAAATGTCTTATGCAGTAACAGAAGCTTTTATTCGTTTATATCAAAATAATTTAATTTATAGAGGAAAAAGATTAGTAAACTGGGATTGTAAATTACAAACCGCAATTTCTGATCTAGAAGTTATAAATAAAAAAACAAAAGGTTCTATATGGTATATATACTATAAATTAGATAATTCTACTATCAGTGCAAATTCTAATCACTTAATTGTAGCAACAACACGACCAGAAACTATATTAGGAGATACTGCCGTTGCAGTACATCCAGAAGATGCGCGATACAAAAATTTAATCGGACAATACGTTATCGCACCCATAACTAATAGACGTATTCCTATTATTTCTGATAAAAATGTAGATATGTTTAAAGGAACTGGTTGTCTTAAGATAACTCCTGCCCATGATTTTAATGATTATATTATAGGAAAAAGACATGGATTGCCTATGATAAACATTTTTTCACTTGATGGTAAAATTCTTAAAAAACTAGAAGTATTCAACAGTTATGGACAACTTACCGATCAATTATACTGCAATATTCCCCAAATATTCCACAATCTTGACAGTGATAATGCACGAAAAAAAATAATTTCCGAATGCAATGCGCTTAAATTGTTACATAATATAGAACCCCACGACTTAACAATTCCATATAGTGACCGTACTGGCACTATAATTGAACCCATGTTAACTGATCAGTGGTATATACGCGTTAAAAACTTAACACAACATGCGATAAACGCAGTAAATTTAAATATAATTAATTTTGTTCCGAAACAATATAAAAATATGTATTTCAGTTGGATGAACAACCCTCAAGATTGGTGCATCTCTCGTCAAATCTGGTGGGGACACAAAATCCCTGCTTGGTATGATGATAACAACACAATATACGTAGGATACTGCGAACAAGATATCAGAATAAAAAATAAACTAAATAATGACGTAATATTACATAGAGAAAAAGATGTATTAGATACATGGTTTTCTTCGAGTCTTTGGACGTTTGCTGCTTTAGGTTGGCCTAAAAATACTAATTTATTAAACGTCTTTCATCCTACTAATATTATAATCAGTGGATTTGACATCATATTTTTTTGGATCGCACGAATGATTATGTTAACTATGCATTTCATTAAAAATGAAAACGGATCAGCACAAATTCCTTTTAAAACTGTATATATTACTGGGCTTATACGCGACGAATTAGGTCAAAAAATGTCTAAATCTAAGGGGAATATTATTGATCCAATAGACATAATAGATGGTATTTCAATAGAAAATTTATTAAAAAAACGCACAAAAAACATGTTACAACCAAAATTATCTAAGCATATTATAAAATATACTAAAAAACAATTTCCTAATGGCATTAAACCCCACGGAACTGATGCTTTACGATTTACATTGGTAGCATTAGCATCATCTGGACGCGATATACATTGGGATATGCAACGACTAACAGGTTATCGTAATTTTTGCAATAAATTATGGCATGCTAGTCGCTTTGTTCTCATGCATACCAAAAATCAAGATTGTGGTATATCTTCCAATGAAAAATCATTTTCCTTGGCAGATCGTTGGATCATTACAAAATTTCATCAAACAGTACAAATTTTTCATAAAAAATTAGAAATTTATCGGTTTGACGAAATAGCCAATATTTTACATGAATTTATTTGGCATCAGTTTTGTGATTGGTATGTAGAACTAACGAAACCAATACTTTATCATGGGGGGAATGCAGTAGAACTAAGAGGTACACGTTACACATTAATCACATTACTAGAATCATTACTGCGATTAGCGCACCCAATTATTCCTTTTATTACAGAAAAAATTTGGCAAGAAGTTAAAACAATTACTGAGAATAACGGAACAACTATCATGTTACAACCATTTCCAAAATATGATGGATCTGTAATTGACATGAAATCCATAATAGATATTGAATGGATTAAAAACGTAATTATAGCAATACGTACCACTCGTGTAAACATGAATATATCGTACAATATACCCCTACAGATAGTATTTAGGGATACTTCATTAGAAGTTAAAAAACGCATTACAGAAAATTCCAATATTTTATGTCATATTGCTCAATTAAAAAATATCCATTTCATATCAAAAGGCACAATCTATCCAAAATCAGTGATAATGCCCTTAGATTCATCAGAACTATTAATACGTATACCAGACACGTTTAACAAAGAAAGCGAAATAAATAGATTAAAAAAGAATCAGAATTAATAAATCATAAAATTAAAACAATACGAAAACTACTAGATGACAATAATTTTATGAAACACGGCCCAAAATCTGTCATCAAAAACAAACAAGCGCTATTAAATTATTATGAACGAATGCAAAAATAAATTGATTGATCAATGTGCTATCATGAAGGAACTGTAATCAGTTTATATAACAATATTTAAATAAAATAACTTGGAGAATAAAGTTTTTATTCGTATATTAAGTATTAAAAAATTTAATAATAAATTCATTCCTTTATTTTTAATTAATTGTTAAATAATTGTCACTCTATGTTTCATCAAAATTAATTTCCACACATTTAAAAATTTAAATTTCATATAATGAAATTTTTTTAAATAACATTTTTCATTGAAATATAAATAACCACGTTATCTATATAAACATCAACAGATAGGGTAAATGTCATATGAATCAATTATATAAACGGTCTTTTTTACGATTAATAGATTTCACTATAAACGAAATTTATTATCTATTACAATTATCCAGTTATTTAAAATACCAAAAAAATACACATACTGAAATTAAAAAATTAAATGGAAAAAATATTGTACTCATTTTTGAAAACCATTCAACTAGAACAAGATGTGCCTTTGAAGTAGCAGCATTTGATCAAGGCGCGTGTGTAACCTGCTTGACTCCAAATATTAGTCAAATTGGACATAAAGAATCTATTAAAGATACTGCTAAAATATTAGGAAGGATGTATCATGGGATTCAATATCGTGGTTACAGTCAAGATACAGTTACTACATTTGCACAATATTCTGGAGTACCAGTATGGAATGGACTTACTGTGAAATTTCACCCAACACAATTGCTTGCCGATCTTATGACTATGAAAGAACAACTACCACATAAAATGTTTCATCAAATGAAGTTAGCCTATATAGGAGATGCAAAAAACAACATCAGTAATTCTTTATTAGAAGCTGCAGCAATAATGGGATTCGATTTAAGATTAGTATCACCTAAAATATTTTGGCCAACACAAGAACTATTTATAAATTGCCAAAATATTGCACAACGTAATAATGGAAATATCACACTTACTGAAGATATCCTTATCGGAATAAAGGACGTAGATTTTCTATATACTGATGTATGGGTATCTATGGGAGAAAATGAAAAAGTATGGAAAGAACGTATTTCTTTATTATCTCCGTATCAAGTAAATCATCGCATGATCCAAAACACCAATAATCCAAATGTAAAATTTTTACATTGTTTACCGGCATTACACAACAATGAAACCACTATTGGTAAAAAAATAGCACGACAATATAATTTAAAAAATGGGCTAGAAGTAACAAATGACATATTCGAATCTCCGTATAGTGTGGTGTTTGATCAAGCCGAAAACCGTTTGCATACTGTCAAAGCTCTTATTTTGGCAACATTACTTCCTGATTCCACTAATTTTAATCAATAGTAATAGAATAGGCTTTATCATATTTTTATATAAATACTAAAAAATTAATACCTTATTTTTAACGCAATTCATTAGGATAAATTCTATGCTTCACGTTATCAATACAAAAAAATCTCCCATGCCTCTTGGACCTTATGTACAGGCGATAGATATAGGAAACATAATATTTGTATCCGGGCAAATAGGAATGCACCCGGATACAAATATTATCCCTGACAACATTTACGATCAAACGTATCAATCATTAGAAAATATCAAAAATATCATAGAAACAGCTGGTCTACAAATCAATAATATTATTAAAACTACATTATTCATTATTGATATCAAAGATATACCTACTATAAATGGCAGCTATATGAAATTCTTTCATTCATCTTCTTTTCATGAAGATATAATTTTACCAACCCGTTCCTGTGTAGAGGTGTCTAGATTACCAAAAAACGCTAAGATAGAAATCGAGGCTATCGCTACACGTATTTTATAAATTTAATAATAATCGTGAAAAAACACTAATAAACAACAAACGAATAAATTATTTCAAATAATCCCCATTATAGATATGCTCACACGGTTATTTATGGAATACAATAACATAGTCTTAATATGACTAAAATTTTCATCGTCATTGCATAACATTTTCTCTTTCAAAAAAGATCCAATAATATCAAACATTATATAATCTTATTCTTGCAATAATTACGAATAATGAACATATTATTATTATTTATTAGATAACATCTCTGATTCATAGATCAGAGCTTGTTCTGTATCATACTGATTCTCCCACTTTGCAATTACTAACACCGCTAAAGCATTGCCTATAACATTTAACGCTGTACGACCCATGTCTAAAACCCTGTCCACTCCTGCTATAAACGCTAACCCCTCCAATGGAATACCTACACTACCTAATGTAGCTAACAACACTACAAAGGAAACTCCTGGAACGCCAGCGATACCTTTAGAAGTAATCATTAAAGTTAATACTAAAATAATTTCTTGACTTAAAGATAATTCAATACCATACAATTGCGCAATGAAAATAGCAGCAATACTTTGGTATAAAGTTGATCCATCTAAATTAAAAGAATAACCAGTAGGCACTACAAATCCAGTAATAGTTGAAGGAGCTCCATAAGCTTCCATTTTTTCTATGATACGTGGTAATACAGTCTCTGAACTAGCAGTAGAAAAAGATAAAATCAGTTCTTCTTTTAAAATACAAATTAATTTCCAAATTCTAAGATTGCATATACGTGCCACTATACCTAATACTACTAATGCAAAAAAAACAATAGCACCATAGACTAACAATACAAGTTTAGTAAGAGGCAACAAAGAACTAAATCCAAAAGTCGCAACTGTAACTGAAATTAAAGCAAACACCCCAATAGGAGCATAACGCATCACTATATGTGTTACTTCGAACATAGTATCCGCTACAGAATTAAAAATGTCCAATAATGGAGTTTTAGTTTTTTCTGGCAATGTAGCTAATCCAAGCCCAAAAATTACCGAGAAAAAAATAACTGGTAACATATCTCCTTTAGCCATAGAATTAATAATATTCGAAGGAATCAACGATAACATAGTATTTACTAAGTTTGACTGTATTTCAGATGTAGTTTGCTCGTACATTGAGATGTCCGTTTTCGAAAGAAGAGACATGTCAATTCCATAACCAGGATGCAACAAATTCGCAAAAGCTACACCAAGTACTATAGCAAGTGTTGTAATAATTTCAAAATAAATAATAGTCTTCAAACCAATACTTCCCAATTTTCTTGCATCCCCAATACCGGCGATTCCAACCACCAATGTGGCCATTACAATGGGAACCACGATCATTTTTATCATACGAATAAAAATTTCTCCGGCTGGAGAAAGAAATGTCACGATTATCCAATCTTTTAATTCTGTTTGATTATGCAATACAATTCCTAAAACAATACCCAAGTTTAAAGCAAAAAAAATTTTCCAAGCAAGGGTAATTTTAAACTTTCTAATCATCATAGTTACCCCTTAATTAAAATGAGTTATTTTTTATTTCACATCAATCCGGAATCAATTATATCAACTGATTTAAACAATTTTCTTCTAAAAAATCCCCATTAAACAACACAAACGTATGCTAAGAAATTACTAACTAAAATATAAAATTAATTTATAGAAAATTTCTTAACCTTCATATCAAAAACGTCGCATAACCCATAAATTATTTATTAAACATAATCACTTGAAAAAATAAAACTCAACGCAACATCTTTTTATGTGCATTGAGTAATATATACACGTAACACTTAATATTACATATTAACTATTTATAAACTTACAACCAGATACAAGAATATTAACATTAATACTTATACATTCCAAAACAGGGATATACCCTTAATAATTCTCAAATTACCTTTTCAAAGGATAAGGTTATCCATCATTTAAGTCAACTATTGCATAATTAAATATTCATAAAAAATTCATTTTTATTAACAAGTTATATCTTGCTTCAATACCTAACAGCCATAACAACAATGATGTATTTATATAATATATGTAATCGCGCTTTACTATATCAAAAACTATGCCAGCCAATAGAATATGCGCGATCTTTATATCAACTCCTGTTAATTCCCTTAAAATTTCTCAGCATTAATGATAGAAATATTTATAAAAATTGCAATCACCCTTATTAAATCAGGTAATATTATTCATTCTCGGCTAATAAAGCTTCTAAAAAATCCAAGTCGCGTAATAATTTAGTTAACGTTTCATTACTAATTTTTTGTTGCGCGCGTAAATGATAATATTCTCCTCGTTCAGCACGTAATGCGTTTAACCTCATCCGTCTCTCTAATTCTTCAGTTAACATAGAATTTACATCATTATTTCCGTCTATACGACGACGTAAATTGCCTATAACACGCGCGCTTACCTCATTAATAATTTGACTATCAATATTTTCTTCTTGGCTATGCATTAACCGTTCTTCCAGTTTATATAAACTTTCAATAGCTACTTCTGCTGCTATAGCCCGTGCCATACGCTCTTCTTTGCGTTGTAATAATTTATCAGATACTATAATTCCCTGCAACAACCACGGAAGAACAATTACACCACATAATAAAGAGAATAAAATAACACCAGTAGCAATAAAAACTAATTGGTAACGAAACGGAAAAGCTGATCCATCTCTCAAAAAAAGTGGTATTGAAAGTACTCCTGCTAATGTAATAGCACCACGTACTCCAGCAAAAGAAGCAATTAAAATTTCTCGTATACTATATTCACTAAATACCATTGGACGTTTAGTCATACAATATAAACTTATATTTTTCATTAACCACAACCATCCAAATCTAAGTATCATTAACGCGAAATAAATAAGAATTACATATACAAATAACATCCATGTTTTAGTAGTTGGGTCCATTGCCGCTTGTGAAATAGAGGTCGATAAAATATCTGGTAATTGCAATCCCAGCATAATAAACACCATACCGTTAAATACAAACTCTAACATCGTCCAAACACTATTCCCCCTCAAACGCATAGCTAACGGGGCATTGCGGATTATTCCTGATTGGCCAATAGTCATGCCCGAAGCAACTGACGATAATATCCCAGATACTCCAACATGCTCAGCAACTAAATATGCCGCAAAAGGCAACAATAAAAGAAGTATTGTTTGAGTAGCAGGATCACCACCGCTCCAATGAGTGATAAACCTTAATGATTTACTATATCCCCAAGTAACAGCTATCCCTGTTAATAAACCCCCCATAGATACTTTGATAAATTCTATAGAAGCTCCGCTCACACTGAAGACCATAGTGCCCATAGCTACTGAAATAGCAAATTTAAGAGATACTAATCCTGACGCATCATTCATCAAAGCCTCTCCTTGAAGGATGTCCATAAGCTTTTTAGAAATACGTCCCTCCCCTACGATACCTGAAAGCGCTACTGCGTCAGTTGGGGATAAAACCGCTGCCAATGCTAATGCTGCTACAAGAGGCATGTCTGGTATCATCCAATGAATTAAATATCCAATGCCAACCACAGTAATAATCACCAACACCAATGCTAATATAACAATTTCCCCTCCATGACGTAAAAACTCACGCATTGGAGTTTTCCAACCATCAGAAAATAATAACGGGGGGATAAAAAGCAATAAAAATAGCTCAGGATTAAAATCTACATGTAATCCAAATCTAGGCCAGGCTAATAAAGCTCCTAATACAATTTGCATTAGAGGCAATGGCATTTGAAACGGCAAAATTCGTGTTATAACTCCTGAAACAGAGACAGCTAAAGTAAGAATAAGAATCGTAAAAAAAATCTCCATACTTTAAATCTCAATCGTATCCAAAAAATAAATATTTTTTCTACAAATATAGTATTGAATTGTTATATTTACTTCATATTGTGTATATGCATGGCATGCTACAAAGTATTAAACAAGTGATAAAATCTTTATATATATATATAAAGATATGCGACTTTTAATTATACACTACTTATAAAAAATGAAATATTTTTATATTTACTCTAACAATATAAATTTTATGATTTGTTATTTAAGTATGCATGTTAGAATAGACTTAGGAACATTAACATGCTTTAATATGATTACATGGATTGAACAATCAGCAAGGACATAAACGCATATTTTTATATGATTTTATGTTTAAAAACACAAAACAATATCAAATTTTTGTATACTGTGCATGTTGTATTGATAGGTGTTGGACATAAAAAAATAATTATTGAAAATCCAACCTATACACGCCTATACAATAATACAAAAAATGACTCATTAATTTTTAATACATCCAAACCGTCTAAAAAGGAATATCCTCATCATCAAAATTAACATCGGCCGGGTCATTCGATACATCATCATTCGATATAGTTTTATCGCCGCTATTCATTACATTCTGATTATCTAACGATACATTTTCTCCTGAATGACGACTACCCAACATTTGCATTGTGCCTCCGATATTAACAATAATTTCAGTAATGTATCGATCTTGTCCATTTTGATTTTGCCATTTTCTAGTTTTTAACGATCCTTCAATATATACTTGAGAACCTTTATGCAGATATTCTGATGCAATTTCTGCTAATTTACCAAATAACACCACACGATGCCACTCAGTTTTTTCTTTAAATTCATTAGTTTGTTTATCTTTCCAGGATTCAGTAGTAGCTACTGAAATATTAGTAACCATACTACCACTAGACATATAACGAACCTCTGGCTCCTGACCGAGATACCCTATTAAAATAACTTTATTAATTCCCCTATTAGCCACAACTCCTCCATTAATTACATCATATGGTTTTTTAATATTTTATTAACGTAACCATTCTATTGCCGTTTAATAAACCCGTGTAGTTAATATACTTAAATACAATCAATATTGTTAATAACATTCTTATAAAAACCCATACAATAAAATGCATTATATTAAAAATCAGTATTCTTCGCTTAACACCACACTATTTTAGTAAAAATAATTTTTAAATTATTTAATGTATTTTATGAATAAATGTAAATTTCATTTACACTAAATATATAGTAGTAAATTTCAAATAATCATTCACTCCATTTTTTATACTTATTGCAGCATAAAACATAATAAAATAATATACATACATTATATGTCATTTTTTATAAAACAGACACCAAAACTTTGTCATAGAATAAATACATCAATTATTTCACATAATAATATCTATAACCAATCCACATCACTCATAGAATATTAATATTGATCAGATTCAATATAGTTATCAAATCGAGAACATTGCCCATTAAACATCAATCGTATGGTACCAATGGGACCGTTCCGTTGTTTCCCTAGGATAATTTCAGCAATTCCTTTCATTTCACTGTTTTCATGATACACTTCATCACGATAAATAAATAAAATAAGATCAGCATCTTGTTCAATTGCTCCGGATTCACGCAAATCTGAGTTAACGGGATGCTTGTCAGTACGTTGTTCTAAACCTCTGTTTAACTGAGAAATCGCTATGACTGGTACTTTCAATTCCTTAGCTAAAGCTTTTAACGATCGAGAAATTTCTGAAATTTCTAATGTGCGATTATTAGATAAAGACGGTACTCTCATTAATTGTAAATAATCAATCATAATTAAACTCAAACCATCATGTTCACGGAACAACCTACGAGCCCGTCCACGCACTTCAGAAGGTGTTAAACATGAAGAATCGTCAATATATATATTACGTTTTTCCAAAAGAAGTTCCATAGCACTAGTAATTCTTTCTCGATCTTCATTATTCAGGCGTCCCGTGCGAATACGTACTTGATCAACTCGAGATAATGAAGCTAACATACGTATCATAATTTGATCACCAGGCATTTCTAAACTAAATATCAATACTGGTTTTTTTTCAGTCATTGCGGCATGTTCACATAAATTCATAGCAAAAGCAGTTTTTCCCATAGAAGGGCGCGCGGCAATAATTATAAGATCAGATTTTTGTAAACCATCAGTTTTTTTATCCAGATCCTTATATCCACTAGAAACACCAGTAACACCGTATTTCGGTCTATTACATACCTGCTCAATATGAGCGACGGTTTTTTCTAAAATATAGTCTATTCCTTTTGGGTTAAGATTATGATTGCTTTTACTATGTGAAATTTGAAAAATGAGAGATTCAGCCAAATCTAATAGCTCATCACTGCTTCGACCTTGAGGATTATATCCAGCGTCAGCAATTTTATTTGCTATAGAAATCATTGCGCGTATTACCGAGCGTTCGCGTACTATATCTGCATATGCAACTACGTTAGAAGCACTGGGAACATTCTTTGACAATTCTGCTAAATACGCAAATCCTCCTACTAATTCCAATTTTCCTTGAATCTCTAAAGATTCTGACAGTGTTATTAGGTCAATAGGTTTATTTGTTTCCAGTAAACGTTTCATTTCATTAAAAATAACTCGATGAGCATAATTAAAAAAATCATCAGAATTTACTTGTACTGATATATATTCCCATTGAGTATTATCTAACATTAAACCACCCAATACTGATTGTTCAGCTTCTAATGAATACGGTGGTATTTTCATATTATTTACTTGCTGATCATGAGAAACATGCATTTTTAATATTTTCCCCGCATAAACTTCTATTTTCCTTAACAAGAAATATCTAAATTTTAAACACGAAAAATCATATTTCCACTATTACAATACCATATAAAACACCCAAAACAATTACACTAATATAAGTCATAAAACCATATGTGCAGACATCATGCATACATACATTAGTTATTGAAAATATTATAAGTAAAATTAAAAAATACGCTGTTGTATTAAATAATCTCAGCATTTTTATTAACGTAATTTGAAAATACTTACAGTTTATTAATGAATTAAAAACATACAACACATAAACATCTATTATAGACAAAAAATAACATCGCTTATATGTAATTGTCCTGTAATATCATTCATATTCATTTACTGTAAACTGTATACTTATAAATGTAAAAGATGTAATTAATTTATAAATCCATAATTTTTTTATATACTATATAATTACTTTTTAGCATCATCTTTTTCAGTACATACCTAATAATTTTTTATTTATACCTCCTATACTGATAGCAATATCAACATATCATTAATAATTAAGGAACAGTATGAATACTAATATCCAAAAAATATTAACTCAAATTAAAAAACTATGCGAACAACGATGTGTGCGTTTGACACCGCAACGCTTGGCAGTATTACGATTGATGTCCCAGTATAACGGAGCTATAAGCGCTTATGATTTACTGCATTTACTACGACAATCTTCATTACCGCATGCAAAACCTTCCACTATTTATCGTGCTTTAAACTTTCTGTTAGCACAAGGATTTATTCATCGTATTGAATCTACCAATAGTTTTATGTTATGCCGCTATTTTTTTGAATTATCACATAATTTTGCTTTCTTTATTTGTAAGAGTTGCAAACAAGTTACCGAACAAACGACAAAAGGAATCGAAGAAATTTTACAAAATATGGCTAAAATTACAGGATTTACTATGTTTAATAACATTATTGAAGCACACGGACTATGTCCGAAATGTATTAACCTGAAATTACGACCACATTTTAAACCCTAATTATTTTAATATGTGTAATAATATTAATATAATATTATTATATACGTCATTAATTAACGCAATAACACACATCAATTTAACTAAAAATTGATGTTACAACTACACCTGTGCATTAGTACTAACTTAAACTAAAATTATTAATGTTCAGCATCTATAAAACTGCATAAAAATTAACCACAAACTTTTTATGAGTATTTTCTTATACACAGCAATCGTATTCATTTAAATACGTTTATCTCGTATACTCTTATTGTGTAGAGTGAAGTTGATTATATTTAAATTAATAGAAACTTGAAGCAATACCTATGAACACTAACATACCTACATAATTATTACTCAAAAAAGCTTGAAAATATCTTATTCGTTTTCTTTTGTTAATTAATATTTGTTGCCACATAAACAATATGATGACACCAAATAATGAAAAAAAATAAAATTCTACAGTAAATCGCTCCTTCCATCCAATAATTCCTAATATAAATACAATACATAACTGCAATATTCCTATTAAAAATTTATCCATATCACCAAATAATACAGCAGATGACTTTATTCCAACATATATATCATCTTCTCGATCTATCATAGCATATTGCGTATCATATACTATTGTCCATACAGTATTCATTAGAAATAATAAGCAAGCAGTACTATTTATGGGATTATTAATTGCAGTAAACGCCATTAAAATAGGCCAACTAAACAATATTCCTAACATTACTTGGGGAAAATAAGTATATCTTTTAAGATACGGATAGATCCAAGATAATATCAGAGCTACTGCAGATAAAAAGATAGTAATAAAATTCAAACTTAAAACCAATATGAATGCAATAAAAAGAAGTATCGCTAACACCACTAACGCCTCTTTTTTCGTGATCATTCCAGATGATAAAGGACGCGTTTTAGTACGTTGAACATGACTATCGATATCATAATCAACATAATCATTGATTATACAACCTGCAGAACGCATACAAAATGCTCCAACAACAAACACTATCAAAACAACTTTGTCAGGGATACCTTTGTGTGATAACCACAGCCCCCATAAAGTAGGCCATAGTAATAGAAAAAACCCAATAGGTTGATTAATACGCATTAACTGTGCTAGATTATAGCACTTTTTAATAAACAAAAGCCTGTTTGACATAAAATTAGTAAATAATATAATCATTGTAATTTTTACCAATAATATTATCAATGATTGATATCATTATCATAGTATATAGAATGGCATTGCGGATATTTATTTCGCTTGTATTTCATGAAATAACTACGTATTACTGTAATCGTATCCATTGCCAATTTGTTAAACCAATAAATATTGTGTCGTATACAATAGGAAGCAAACATGAAATATTTTTATAAAACACATGATCATACAATAGCAAAATATATCATGTATACATATGATCATCATAAAAAAATATAATTTTCTTTTTCTCTACATAGATTCTCTTAGATAATACGAATTTTATCATTTTAATAATGGCGTATTTCTTATGTCACATTTTCTCTTTAACTTAGAAATACACATCAGCACTATGTTGATTCTGGCATTGATTCTCGTATTTGTTTATGAAGCCATTAATGGGTTTCATGATACTGCTAATTCTGTAGTCACTGTAATTTATACCTGTGCGTTACGTTCTCATAGCGCAGTGTTAATGTCGGGAATATTTAATTTTTTAGGCGTAACATTGAGCGGCTTAAGTGTTGCATATACAATTATCCATTTACTTCCTACACATTTTTTTATGAATACCAATGCTAACCATATTTTAGCTATGATTTTTTCCACATTATTTGCAGCAATACTATGGAATCTTGGAACGTGGTATTTCAGGTTACCTACTTCTAGTTCTCATACTTTAATTGGAACATTAATTGGGATCGGATTAGTTCACGCAATCATTACGCATTGTCCAATGATGCAAGGATTGAACATTCCAAAATTAATTAATATTTTTTTATCACTAATAATATCACCAATAATAGGTTTGACACTAGCTAGAATAATGATGTTAATATTATGTAGATATTGGAATAACAACAAAAAACATAAAAACATTCATATTACTCCAACTCAACAAACACAAAAATATGGAAGACCCCAACCATCATTATGGACGCGTACTATATTAATTTTATCTGCAGCTGGAGTTAGTTTTTCTCATGGAGCAAACGATGGGCAAAAAGGAATTGGACTTATTATGTTACTATTAATAGGAGTAGCTCCGGCAAACTTTATGCTGAATATGCATGCTAGCAGTCATGAAATCTCTCGTACTCGAAATGCCGTTAATAATTTTTATGAATATTATACTCAACACTATAACAATTTTAAAACTATCATGCCATCAGAAATAACATCTATGCCTATATCATTAGCATTAAATCAACTAAAAGTTATTGTTCCTTCCATTAAAGACTCTACGCAAATTTTTGTAAATAACAATAACGTAACATATTTTAATAAATGTCTGTCTACTTCAGAAACAGAGATACAACTAAGAAAAATTTTTAATGATTTATCACTAACTCTTACTATTATTAATAACGCTTTATTATTACTTGAAAATTTAGATAGTTATGCGCAATTAAATATAGATCAACGCTCCCAAATGAGACAATTACTCATATATATAGTAGATATTTTAGATCAAATCATAGTGCTTCCAGAAACCTCATATAAAAATAAAAATTTTCTTAAACATTTAAAAGAACATTTGCTGCACACAATTGAATACGCACCCACTTGGATTATTTTAGCTGTTGCATTGTCATTATCTCTAGGAACGATCATTGGATGGAAACGAGTTGCTACTACTATTGGTGAAAAAATAGGAAAAAAAGAGATGACTTATGCACAAGGTTTATCAGCCCAATTAACTACAGCTATTTCCATAGGTACAGCAAGTTATGCTGGTATGCCTGTTTCCACGACTCATGTGTTATCTTCATCCATTACGGGAAGCATGCTAATTCGTGGATGGGGGGTGCAGGGGAAAACAATAAAAAATATATTAATAACTTGGTCATTAACTGTGCCTGTTTCTATCGTACTAAGCGGGAGTTTTTATTGGGCTACATTGCGATTATTACATAAATATATTCAAATATAAAACAAATAAAATATAAATAAAAAATTAAATAAACAAACTTTTCATATTGTTCTATCTTTTTTATTAAAAAAAAGAACATTCTTTATTTCAAATGATATTTTTAAAATTAAGAATTTTGTAAGTATTAAAAATAAATAATACTTATTGCCATTCCGATTTATTAATGAACACTTTTATTTATAGATAACACGATTATCCAAATTTCTTTACACATGACTATCGAAATATCTGGCACGAAAACTAATATAAAAAAATCTTCATCATCAGTATATCGATAATTCTTTTAATAAATAATTCAAAAAACACACATTTTATTTCAAAAAATAAGAACCTCACATTCTTTATCTATAATAAGCATTAACAAGCATCAATCTATCATGCTTAATGTAAGAACGATTCACATATAAAAATAATATTTTTAATAATTTATGCATATTATATTGACATGGAATGGTCAGAAGAAGCAGCGATCCCATAATACCTTAGCATAGGTTCTACTGTCATAGTTTGTGTACAAAATTTTACAAGACATTTTTCCAAATCGATAGTACCCCCCAACGCAAGGATGTCATTAAGAAATGATTTCCCTATTTTCGAATTAAGAATACCTAATTCTTGAAAACGACACCAAACGTTAGATGCTAACATATCTGCCCATAAATAACTATAATACCCCGCAGAATAATCATCAGAAAAAGCATGTAGAAAAGAGTTAGGGAAACGATCCCAATCCATTGAGAGATGATGCGTTGATACCTGTTTTATTACTTCGTTAAATATTTTTAATGCACTATTTTTTTTTCCTGGAATATATTCATGATGTATTCGTAAATCAAATAACCCATATATCACTTGACGTAAAAGATAAGATGATGATTGATATGTTTTTGTTTTTAACAAATTATTTATTATATAATCAGGTAGCGGTTCTTTTGTGCGATAATGCATAGAAATTAATTGTAATACATCATGGTCCCAACAAAATTTTTCCATAAGTTGACTAGGTAATTCTACTGCATCCCAAGGTACTCCATTAACTCCAGATATTTCCGGAATATCAATGCGTGTCATGATATGATGTAGTACATGGCCAAATTCATGGAATAAAGTCATCACATCATGATGCGTTAACAAACATGATGATTTTTGATTCTCTGAACGATTAAAGTTACAAGTTAAGTATGCGATAGGTTTTTGGCTAATAGTATTATTTCGATACATCTTGCCTACTAACTCATCCATCCAAGCACCCTCACGTTTATCATCTCTAAGATATATATCTAAATAAAACCCTCCCATCCATTTATCTTTTTCATCAAAAATATCAAAAAATCGTACATCAGAATGCCATGTTTCTACATTAGAATGCTCTTTAATAGTAATTCCGTAAATACGATTCACTACTGAAAACATTCCATGAAGTACTGTTTTTTCAGGAAAATAACAACATAGTTCTTCATTTTTAATAGAAAAAAAATATTGTTTCTGTTTCTCTCTATAATATGCAATATCCCATGGATTTAAAGATATACAAGAATATTTTTTTTTAGCAAAATTTTGTATTTCTAAAAATTCCTTATATTCACAAGAACGTATCTGGATAGATAAATTCATAAGAAAATTAAATACTTGTTTTGGAGTCTGTACCATTCTTTTTGACAAAGATTTTTCAAGATAAGTGCTAAATCCTAAAATTTTTGCTAACTCATAGCGTAATGCAAGAATTTCATCCATTACTAAAGTATTATCCCATTTCCCACTATTAGGTCCTTGATCAGAAGCACGGGTATTAAAAGCCCAATATAACTCTTCTCTGAGTTCTTGGGTATCGCAATACAAAAGAACTGAAGAATAACTAGGGTATTGCAGTGTAAATAACCATCCTTTTTCTCCACGAACTTGTGCTGCTAAACGAGCAATCTCCAATATATGATCTGGTATCCCAGATAGTAATTTTTTTTCAGTAATTAACTTGTTCCAACCTAACGTTGCATCAAATACATTATTAGCATAATTTGAACTTAATCGGGCCAATCTAGAAGTTATATATGCATATATTTTTTTTTTCTGTGGAGATAAATAAATCCCCGATAACTTAAAATTATGTAAAATATTGTTTAATACTTTTTTCTGTATTACGCTCAACTTTTGATAAAGATCTCCATGTTGTAATGATTGATAAGATTTATACAATCCATCATGTTGATTAATCCAGTTTCTATATTCAGAAATAAATGGTAGACTTTCTTCATAAATCTTACGTAATTCTAAATTATGCTGTACAGAATTTAAATGTGTTATCGGAGACCAAATGCGTTGCAATTCATTTTCCGCAATCATCAACGGATAATATAACGTATCCCAAGTTACACGTTTTTCGGATACAATCTGATCTACCGTATTATAACAATTAGTCAAAACCTTTTGTACAGCTTCTTTTACATGATTTATCTTAATAGAAGAAAATGGAGGAAATATAGAATAATTTAATAACGGATTATTATCCATACAATAAAACCTAAAATTAGTAACTATTATGTAGCCAATTTTGAAATCTTCCGTTGTATCAAATTTATATACGTAAACAGGACACACGTATATCTGATGATATTACACTTATTGATCTATTAAATGATCTTGATTACAGTATCATTTCACATAAAAAATTAAATGAAAATATATTATTACTTTTATATCGGTGAGGAAGGATTTGAACCTTCGACCTATACGTCCCGAACGTATTGCGCTACCAAACTGCGCTACTCACCGCACTATAAGTATAGTTATATATAATTATAATTGCGATTTAAATACAAATATTTTTGCTCTTATTAATACAATTAATAATAATAAAATCTAAAAATTACCAATTCAATCTTATCAAATAAAATAATCCCTAAATGTATATTCGAATTATATTATTTATAATATCAAGTTTCATTAAAAATTGATATATACAAAAATATCATTTCAATAATGCTATTATTTTTATACATTTATTAATAAATAATCTACTTGTGTACATTATTTATTAATAAATGTATAATTTGAACTGTTCTTAGAGTTACTACTCTTTAATATTTACGTAATTATGGAGAAATTTTTATTATGAGTTTTATATTACCTTCTTTACCTTATCCATATGATGCTTTAGAGCCATTTCTTGACGAAAAAACTATGAAGATTCATCACACAAAACACCATCAAGCATATATTGATAACGCTAATGCAGCGCTAATTGATTTACCTGAATTTTCCAATCTACCTGTCATAGAATTAATAAAAAAATTAAATCATTTACCTAATCACAAAAAAACTATATTACGTAACAATGCTGGAGGACATATCAATCATAGCCTTTTTTGGAAGTATCTTAAAAAAAATACTATACTTCAAGGATCATTAAAAGATGCAATAGAATATAACTTTTCAAGTATCTCTTCTTTTAAAGATCATTTTGAAAAAACTGCTATCAGTCGTTTTGGATCTGGTTGGGTATGGCTCATAAAACAAAATGATATTTTATCTATAGTATCTACTGCCAATCAAGATAACCCATTAATGGGGGCAGATATCTCCGGAACAAATGGATATCCAATTCTTGGATTGGATGTGTGGGAACATGCTTATTATTTAAAATATCAAAATCGACGTTTAGATTATATTAGATCATTTTGGAATGTAGTCAACTGGGATGAAGTATACACACAATTTCATCAAGTATAAAAATGATTGTTAATCAACTAATGTGGTTATAAGTTTTACATGAATATTAAAACATCTGACCACTTTCTAGACCTCAATCAGTGTATTGAGTGAGATAGATGATCATTGATCATGACTACTTCAGTAGTTCGGGATCGTTCTCTACGAACTACTGAAGTATAGTCCAGAATGTACAGATGTACGTTTAAATCTTCAATAAAGAAATATCTGCTACCTTTAAAAATAAATTTTTAACCTTATTTAGCAAAGTTAATCGATTAATTCTTATATTTTCATTTTCATCCATAATTATAACATTATCAAAAAATGCGTTTACTGCGCTTGTTATTGTTATAACAACAGTTAGTGCATCATAATAACGATGGTGCATGCACAATACCTGTAGTCTCTTTTCTATCGAAATCACCTCCATGGCTAAACATATTTCTTCTGGCATTTTTAATAAAAAATATTGCACATCCTCATTACAAGATATTTTCTTTTTTAAGAGTATATTAGATATGCGTTTATAAATTAAATTTAATTTAATATTTTCCTCTTTTTGTAATCCAGAAAAATCAGTAACTGCTTGTATTCGGGCATCGATGTCTACTACGCTATCAGATTTAACACTTAAAACTGCTTTAATAACATCTAGTTTATAACCTCTTGAGGAATACCACGAAAGCAAACGATTATACATAAAATTATGAATATCATTAATAACTGCCGCATTAATTAATTGCGAACCATATAATTTTACTGACTTTTGTATTAGGTCAAATAAATTTATTGGTAATTTTTTATACATAAGAATACGTAAAATTCCAATTGCAGATCTTTTTAAAGCAAACGGATCTCTATTACCTTTCGGTAACTCTTTAACACCAAATATACCTGATATAGTATCCATTTTATCTGCAATAGATACAGCACAAGAAATATGAGTAGTAGGAAGTTTATCCTTAGAAAATCGTGGTTGATAATGTTCCTTTTGTGCTAATGCTATTTCTTCTGACTCACCATCACGGAGAGCATAATGCATACCGATAGTTCCTTGAGTTGAAGGAAACTCACATACCATATTGCTCATTAAATCACACTTACACAAATACCCGGCGCGTCTCGTTTGTTCTATATTTATACCTATTTTCTCAGCAATCCATCCAGATAATTCTTCTATACGCCAACTTTTATCACGCAAAGTACCAAGCCTGCTATGGAATAGCACAGAATTTAATTTAGGTATATAATCTTCTAAACGACATTTATTATCTTGCATTAAAAAAAACTCTGCATCCATTAAACGTGGAATTATCACATTTTCATGTCCATCAATAATTTTCTTATAGTTATCTGAAATCGTATTCGATACGAAAATAAAATACGGTAACAAAACTCCATCGATAACATTATATACTGGAAAATACTTTTGATCGTATCTCATAATATGAAGTATTACTTCACGTGGTAATACCAAAAATTTATTATTAAACTGACCAGAAAGAATTACAGGCCATTCTACTAACGAAGTAACCTCTTCTAACAAATTTTTTTCATCCTGAACATTTACAACTCCCCCAAGTTTTCTAGATTCTTTTTCTATCTCTGCACATATAATATTTTTACGTGTATCGTAATCTGCTATTACCCAACCGTTTTTAATCAAAACATCTGGATAATGATCTGCATGTTCAAGAATAATTTTATCGTCTTCCATACATCTATTACCATACAATACCCGATCTGTTTTTATACCAAAAAAATAACCTGGAATAAGATATGTATCTAACAATATAGTCACAGTACGAACAGGGCGAACAAATGGAATATCTATATCGCTCCAACGCATCATTTCATAATTGTTTAATTTTTCTAAAGCGGAACTAATAATTTTACACAATAAATATTTTAAATTTTTACGTATTGCTATATTTTTATCGCATTCCAATTTTCTTTGAAAATTATTAGCGCCCACACCACTTCTGATCTTTATATTATTAACTATATGATTGATTTGAGTATCTGTATTGTTAATATATTTATCATATGTGTCACCAGTATTTGATTGATCAACGCATTCAATATTAGTATTAAAATTGCTTTTTATTATTAAATTAGCCTTAACTGCTAAACGACATGAAGATGCAAACCAATTAACCTTATCGTAAACAAAATTATTTTCTTCAAATCCACTAATAATTTGATAAAAAAAGTCTTTTCCTAATTTTTTTAAAATTTTAGATGGTAACGATTCAGTACCAATCTCTACTAAAAAAGTACGTACTTTCATTATAAAATTATCCTTGCATTATATTATAATTTCCTCATACACATAGGAAATCCTAATTTTCTACGAGATGCATAGTAAGCTTCTGCTATCATTTTTGATAATTTGCGAATACGTAAAATATAATTTTTTCTTTCTGTAATGGAAATTACTTTCCTAGCATTTAATAAATTAAAAATATGTATTGCTTTTAAAACTCGTTCATACGCTGGCATAAGTAATGGTTGTGTCATAGTAATTAAATATTTTATCTCATTTTCATATTGACTAAAAATTGTAAATAAAAATTCAATATCCGTATGTTCACAGTTATAAATTGATTGTTCCAATTCATTTTGATGGAATAAATCTCCATACGTAACAGGTCCTAATGAACTATAACTCCAAACCAAATCATAAATATGATTTACTCCTTGTAAGAATAAAGATAAGCGTTCTAAACCATAAGTTATTTCTCCAGTAACAGGTCTACATTCTAATCCACCTATTTGCTGAAAATAAGTCAGTTGTGTTATCTCCATGCCATTCAACCAAACTTCCCAACCTAATCCCCATGCTCCAAGAGTAGGGTTTTCCCAATTATCTTCAACAAAAAAAATATCATTTTTTATGTGATTTAATCCAATTTTTTTTAAAGAATCTAAATATAATTGCAGCATATTTTTTGGAGAAGGTTTTATAATTACTTGAAACTGATAATATTGTTGCAATCTATTTGGATTGTGACCATATCGACTATCCATCGGTCGGCGAGATACCTGAACATAAGAGACGGCAACAGGTTCTGGGCCAATAGCATTAAAAAAAGTCATAGGATGTGAAGTAGCTGCTCCAACTTCTATATCTAACGGTTGAGCTATAATACAACCGCAACCTGCCCAATAACTTTCTAATGTCCGTATTAGTCCTTGAAAAGTTTTTGTATCATTGTTATCGTACATTTTATTTTGTCTATTTTAAAAAATCATTGTGGTTCCACATCTATTTGCAATAATAACAATTATTCATTATATTATTAATGACATTAATAATATAATGAAAACTAAATCTATATTTACAGAAAATGATTGCTTCATGTCACTAAAAATATTTTGAATTAAAAAATCAGTATGTATTATACATGCATAGAGCATCATAAAATACCAATACTTATATTTTTATATCTATCAGTATTAGGTATTATTTTTTTTCTACACATATATATAATTATGAAATATTTTTAAAATAAATTATTTAAAACACATTGATTCTACATCGGTTTTATAACTATGCTATATAAACGAAATAAACAATCTACATACATATGTAATGAACACCATGGTTTTGTCCTTAATATTGATAAGGAATTGCATATTGCAGAAATCTACATGCACTAGGATATAAAAATGATTTCCAAACAAACACCAATCATAATAATTTCTTATCTAATAATATTTATTTTTATAATGATCGTGATACCATTAGGTTTATTTCCTTGTTTTTTTTCTGGATTTTTAACTTATGAAATTATAGTATCTTTTGCGTCTTACTTTGAACGATTTATTGGAATAAATCGTGCCCGAGGGGTTGCAGTAGCATTCATTATTATAAGTATATCTGTTGTTATAACTATAGGAATTATTAATTGTACTAATTTTTTCACAGAAGATATTAATAATATTACTATTTCTACTGAAATTAATAGAATTTTTTCTGATTTTAAAAAAAGACTTCCTGATTTTTTACCTTCTTTTTTACCAAATACTACCGAAGAACTAAAAGATCAAATATTTACTTGGATTGAGTCAAATTTAATTCTTATTCGAAATATGGGACATACTTTCCTACACGGATTTATTACTTTACTAGTAGGAGTAGTAGTTGGTGTTTTAGTATCTTGCTCTAAATCTACAAAACAACACACTCATGATACATTTTTTATTACTCAATTATCAGAACGTATATACAATCTTTCTAGGGCGTTTCGTAACATTGTTTTTGCTCAAATTAAAATTTCTTCAGTGAATACATTGTTAACATCTATTATAATTTTTGTTTTACTACCATTAATTGGGCAGTCTTTACCATTAGGAAAAACCTTAACTGTCATTACTTTTATTTTTGGTATGTTACCAATTATTGGTAATCTTATTTCCAATATTATGATTACTATTGCGGCTTTATCCATCTCATTAAGTATCGGAGTAATGATGCTCATTTATTTAATATTAATTCATAAGTTAGAATATTTTCTGAATGCCGAAATTATTGGAAATAAAATCAATGCTAACCCTTGGGAATTGATACTTTCAATGCTTTTACTAGAGTCAATATTTGGATTAGAAGGCTTAATAGCAGCCCCAATTTTTTATGCTTATCTAAAAAATGAACTACGTTCGAAAAAATTAATCTAATATTTTGGTATAAAACTTATACACATAAATAACTAATGCCTAATTAAACATCGAAAAACTACAAAAACAAACCGAGCTTCGTATATATAATTAATAAAGCCCGGCTTGACAATCACACACATTAACAAATAAATATAACAACAAATTCATCCTATTTAATTTCTATACGCCTTGGTTTTAATGTATCTGGCAAAATTCTTTCTAAATGTATATAAAGAATTCCATATTCCAAATTTGCACCTGTTATTTGAATATGTTCGGATAGTTGAAATTTTCTTTCAAAATTATGCTCAGTAATACCTTGATACAAATAATTTTTAGAATTTTGATGAGAATCAATATGTATTCCTTTTACTACTAACATATTATCATGCATTGTAATATCCAGCTCACTATTTGTAAAACCGGCTACTACAATAGAAATACAATATTTGTGTTCGCTAACTAACTCAACATTATAAGGCGGATAATTTCCATTATTTTGTCCAATCTCCAAAAAATTCACTAATCTATCAAATCCAATGACAGAGCCATACAACGGGGAAAAATCGAAATTGTGCATACATAATACTCCTAAATCAAGTGTTTGCTAATTTTTATGAATACAAAAGTAAATAAGGTTTAATTACTGTATCTTTTACTCTAATATCACTCACCTGTATTATAGTACTATTTGTGCCTATAATATCAATACATAATTGCATAATAACAATCTATTGACTCACAGAACCATTTTGCTACATAAAATTCATATAAAAAATTATCTTTATAATTTAGTAATCTACATTTGTTGCTTTTAACGCATTCTTTTCAATAAATGCACGTCTTGGTTCAACTAAATCACCCATGAGCGTGGTAAATAAATGATCAGCTTCTATCGCATCTTTTATTGTGACACGCAACATACATCTGTTTTTTGGATTCATAGTTGTTTCCCATAATTGATCTGGATTCATCTCACCTAGTCCTTTATAACGTTGTATTACTAATCCTTTTCTAGATTCTTGCATAAGCCATTCCATTGCTTGATCAAAAGAATGCACCTGTTTACGATATATCCCATATTCTATATATGCGTTTGAAAGAAACAATTTATTCATTTGCATTCCAAAAGATACTAATTTTTTATATTCATGACTTTTAATAAAATCTATACTTAATACATAATCTATGTTGATACCGTATGTTCGTATACGTAATATCGGTTCAAAATATTCATTCTCATGATGTTTTAAAATAATAAAATCATAACTACTGCCATATTCTTCAAAACTACTCAAAGAATCAACTAAAGATCTCATCCATATTTTAACACTTTCATAACAATAGCATTGTTCCTCAGATAAAACTGAATGATAAATTAATCTATTCAATAATATCTTGGGAAATTGATGTTCCATACGAACAATGATTTTTTGTATTAAATAATATTCAAAAACTAATTGTTCCAATATTTTTCCTGTCAAAGGAGGTGTATCAGGATTAATGTAAAAACGAGAACTTCCTACTGCTATTGATATTTGATATTTACTCATTTCCTCTTCATCCTTAAGATATCGTTCTTGGCGTCCTTTTTGAACTTTATATAAAGGAGGTTGTGCGATAAATATATGTCCTCTTTCAATAATTTCTGGCATCTGGCGATAAAAAAAAGTCAATAACAAAGTCCGAATATGTGCTCCGTCGACATCTGCATCCGTCATAACTATAATATTGTGGTATCTCAATTTATCTGGATTATATTCATTTGGACCAATTCCACATCCAAGAGCAGTAATTAATGTCATGACTTCCTGAGAAGTCAACATTTTATCGAAACGTGCTTTTTCTACATTCAAGATTTTCCCTTTAAGTGGTAATATTGCTTGATTTTTACGATTTCTACCTTGTTTTGCAGAACCACCAGCAGAATCTCCTTCTACCAAATATAATTCAGAATAAACTGGATTTTTTTCTTGACAATCAGCTAATTTACCTGGAAGTGTTGAAAACTCTGACAAACCCTTACGACGTGTCAAATCTCTAATTTTTCTCGCTGCTTCTCGAGCACGAGCAGCCCCTATAACCTTATTTATTATATTCTTAGAATCTATTGGGTTTTCTAAAAAAAATTCTATTAATTTTTCATAAACTAATGACTCAACGGCAGTTTTCACTTCTGATGACACCAATTTATCTTTAGTTTGAGAAGAAAATTTTGGATCCGGTATTTTAATAGATAATATAGCAACAAGTCCTTCTCTAGCATCATCTCCTATGGTTACAACCTTAACTTTTCTATTATACCCTTCTTTATCCATATAAAAATGCATTGTTCTTGTAATAGCAGCTCTTAATCCTGCTAAATGAGTCCCTCCATCCCGTTGAGGGATATTGTTAGTAAAAGAATATATCTTTTCTTGAAAATTATCGTTCCATTGTAATGCAACCTCTATATTAATTTCCCCCTTATTACCTAAGCAATAAAATATATTAGGATGTATTGGTGTTTTATTGATACTTAAATACTTTACAAAAGCTTTCACTCCACCTGCACAATGAAAATTTTCTTCTTTATTATTGCGATAATCACGCAAAATAATTACGATTCCAGAATTTAAAAATGATAACTCTCGAAAACGTCTAGCTAAAATGTCATATTGAAACTCAGTCTTACCCGTAAACGTTTTAAAACTTGGCCAAAACCGCACTATGGTGCCACTATCTTCGCTGTCGCCTATAATTTCTAAAGGTGATAACGGTTTTCCTTCACAATAAACCTGTTTGTAGGTTTTAAAATCTCTTTTTATTACTAACTCTAATCTCTCCGACAATGCGTTTACTACTGACACTCCAACACCATGTAAGCCTCCTGATACTTTGTAATTACTATTGTCAAATTTACCTCCAGCATGCAATATAGTCATAATAACTTCAGCAGCAGATACTCCTTCTTCTTCATGTATACCCGTGGGAATACCGCGTCCATCATCCTGAACCGATACTGAATTATCCTGATGAATTATTACTACTATTTTTTTACAATACCCCGAAATAGCTTCATCAATAGCATTATCCACTACTTCAAATACCATGTGGTGCAATCCTGTTCCATCGTCAGTATCTCCAATATACATCCCAGGACGTTTTCGTACTGCATCCAACCCTTTTAAGATCTTAATACTTGAAGAATCATAAGCACTCAACATGATCTTATTCCTGTATAAATACACATATAATATGAACCAATTTTTTCAAAAATACATATAACCAAAGATAACTGAAATTGAACTATTACATTTGCCAAACATACACGCATACATGTATACATAATTATTTCTCATGACGCAAAAATTTATCTTCATAAGAAAAGTACATTGATTTACATTTTTTTAATTTTTAAATATCTAATCACGTAGATAATTTATATGTCTAGTATTATTGTTACTGCGTGCTATCAATTTAATCACATTTAATAGCATTAAAATACATGTTAGGTTACAATCTGTAAATCATTATTATATCCGAATTGGCATGACGATATATGTTGCTCCATAACATTTCTCGGTGCCCTCAATTTGCACGCTGGATATTTCATTTGTCAAATAAAATCGTAAAAACTGAGTATGCATTACCTGAAGAACATCGATCAAATAGTCTACATTAAAAGATATTTTCATACTCTGTCCTGAATATAAAACGTCTAAAATTTCTTCCGATGCTTCATATTCAAAATTATGCGCGGTTATTTTTAATTGATTAGTAATTAATGTAAATCGAACGATACGAAGTTTTTCATTTGCAAGAATAGCTGCACGTTTTAAAGCCTGCTTCAGAATATCGCATTCTACTTCCAAAACGTTTTTTGAACGCTTTACGAAAACATTATGACAATTTGGAAACACAGCATCAATCAATTTAGAAGTAAAAGTATAACTCTCTGTCTCCATACGGAGATTATTATTATTTGTTTGAATATTAACTAATTTTTCTTTAACATTTAACAAACGTAAGATTTCGATAACTCCTTTACGAGGTATAATCAATGATTGATTGGGTAACAATAAATCCATAGTTATTTCACAACTTGCTAACCGATGCCCATCTGTCGCAACAATACGCAGAACATGTTCTTTAGTTTCAAGAAAAATACCATTTAGGCAATAACGTACATCTTGATGGCCCATAGAAAATTGAGTTAATTCAATCATTTTTTTAAAAGTAGCCTGTGATACAACTAATTTTAGATTATTATCCCATTTTTCTAATTTAGGAAAATCTAACGAAGAAAACGTAGATAAATAAAATTTACTATATCCAGAACAAATAATCATTTTTTTGTCTTTTGATACTATAGAAATTTTTGATGATTCAGATAAACTACGACAAATTTCAAAAAATTTACGCCCTGGTACTGTCACAGATCCAATGGGATATTTATCTTGTAATATAACGCGAACTGTTATCTCTATTTCTAAGTCTGTAGCAGTAATACATAAGCAATTATCATTCACTTCTAATAACAAATGAGTTAATATGGGCATTCTTGGGCGTCCGCTCAGAATGCCCACGACTTTTTGCAAAGGTTGATATAATAATTTTCTATCTATTACAAAATTCATAACTCAACTTATTAAAACACAACATTTCAAATAATCACATGACGATGTGATATCACTTTAAAAATCTCAAACACATATCGCAACAGTATAATATGTAAAATCGAAACATAAATACATTGACGCATTAAAAACTGAATAACACATTCATGCAAGTAATTACCTCCATTAGTACTACTCTTAAAAATAATTATTATAAAACATGATAAAACAAACTTTAAATATTTTGACTTTATATACTATATCCTATAGTATGAATATTGATTGTTAGCGTATAATAATTAGACAATAACAATTAGAAAATTTTATTCTTATTATCAAATAAATACACAAGAATGTAAATATGAAACGCACCTTTCAGCCTTCCATATTAAAACGCAATAGAACGCACGGGTTTAGAGTAAGGATGTCAAAAAGACAAGGCCGTAAAATATTATCAAGGCGTAGATCTAAAGGGCGCGTTCGATTGGTTGTATCTGTTTTAAATATTCACTAAAATTTTATTAGTGCAACCAAATGAATAGAAAATTTTTACCTAAACGGGCACGCTTGTTAAATTTAAATGAGTTTATTTTTGTATTTCAAAAACCAGAACGCGTTAAAACAACTGGAATCACTTTATTCAGTCGATCCAATCGATTAGGATATCCTCGTATTGGGCTAGCTATCTCAAAAAAATACGTTAAGTACGCTCATGAACGCAATAGAATAAAGAGACATATTCGTGAAACTTTTCGTACATATCAACATAACTTATTAGCTAAAGACTTTGTTCTAACTATTCGCTCAAAAGAGATCATTCATTGCAAAAATAAAACATTGATACAAGAGCTCGAAAAATTATGGTATCACCATTTGTGTTAATAGAAAAAAGCATAATATGGCTGATATATGGATACCAAATCAGTGTTAGCCCTATATTGGGTCATCATTGTCGTTTTCAAAAAACATGTTCTCAATATGGGGTGGAATCAATACGTAAATTCGGAGTATTACGAGGTATCTGGATGACATGTATTCGTATATTGCAATGCCATCCTTTAACTTTAAATAACAATAAAGATTTTAAATATTATTCACATTCACATATTCAGGACATAATCAACATGGATTCGCAACGTAATTTCTTTGTGATAGCTTTTTTAATTATGTCGTTTATACTATGGCAAATATGGCAAACAGAATATCATCAAAGCACTAATATTCAAAAAATAAATATACATGAAAATACATATCCATTAATTCGTTCTGAAAATAATGATGAAACAAAATATGTACATCATGCAAGTCATGTGATTACTGTAAAAACAGATGTGTTGTTACTCAAAATAAATACTTATGGAGGAGATATTGAAGAAGCATATCTCGTGAATTATTTAAAGAATTTACATTCTAAAGAACCTTTTCATCTGTTAAGTACGTCACAAGCATTTATATATCAAACAAACAGTGGACTAATACACGAAAACATACTAGGTAAATCATATAATAATAATAATAATAAAAAATTTTTATACACTACCGCAACTGATAAAAGTGTATACATCATACCAAAAAATGAAAATAAATTACAATTAACTTTAACACATTACGCTTCTGATGGGATTACATATACTAAGAATTATATTTTTAACAGAAATGACTACTCCATATATGTATTCTATACCGTAAATAATATGAGCACTTATCCATTAAAAATTAAGTTGTTTGGTAATATAGTACAATCCGAACATTATCCCAAATCACATAATAACAGCGATAACGGAGATCATTTTCCTTTATACTCTTATCGAGGACCAGCATACTCTGCTGATAAAAAAAAATATCAAAAATACAGCTTTAAAGATATAAAAAATATGAATTTACACATTAATACCTCTAAAGGTTGGATAGCAATGTCACAAAAATATTTTGCGACAGCTTGGATACCCCTTACTCAAGGAAATAATACATTTTATACTACCTACCATGATAATAACAGTGCTTCTATAGGTTTTCAATCTGATTCAATATATCTCCCGATAGGAGAAACAGGTAAATTCCAATCTATATTATGGATAGGCCCAAAAATTCAAGAAAAAATGAAAGAAATAGCTCCCAATTTAGACCTATTAGTTGACTACGGATGGTTGTGGTTTATTTCTCAACCATTGTTTAAATTATTGAACTTTATTTATAGTTACATAGAAAATTGGGGCATATCTATTATTATTATAACATTAATTATACGTCTAACTATGTATCCTTTAACTAAAGCACAATATACTTCTATGGCAAAAATACGTATGCTACAACCTAAATTATCTATAATACAAGAAGAATATAAAAACGATAAATATCAATACCATCAAAAAACTATAGAATTATATAAGTTAGAAAAAGTGAATCCATTGGGGGGATGCTTACCTTTATTAATCCAAATGCCAATATTCTTAGCTTTATATTATATGTTATCAGGTTCTGTAGAATTAAGGCACGCTGAATTTGCTTTATGGATTCATGATTTATCTGCTCAGGATCCTTATTACATATTACCGATATTAATGGGAATTACTATGTTTTTTATACAAAAAATGTCGCCTACTACAATTACTGATGCGATACAGAAAAAAATGATGACTATTATGTTAATCATTTTTACTATATTTTTTTTATGGTTCCCAGCTGGTTTAGTATTATACTATATAGCAAGCAATATAATCACCATTATTCAACAATACATGATTTATCGAGAACTAGAAAAACGAGGATTATACAATAAAAATAACTAATAAAAACATTCAAAAAATTTATAACTCAAGTATGTCTTCATATTGTAATTTATTTTAAAGTATAATAAAAATTATGAGCTATACAATAGATACAGTGGTTGCTATTTCCACACCTCCAGGCCGTGGAGGTATTGGAGTTATACGAATATCTGGAAAATCAGTTCCTGCAATTGCTCCTAAATTGTTAGGAAAGATGCCAAATCCCAGAAAGGCAGAATATTTGCCTTTTTTAGACACGGATGGATCCATATTAGAACAAGTAATAGCCTTGTTTTTTCCTGAACCAAATTCTTTTACCGGAGAAAATATACTAGAAATCCATGGACATGGGGGGCAAATAATCCTAGATATATTATTAGAACGTATTTTAAAAACATCCTCTGATATTCGAATAGCACACCCAGGAGAATTTACCAAACGAGCATTCTTAAATAACAAAATAGATCTTATCCAAGCAGAAGCAATAGCTGATATTATCGATGCTACTTCATATCAGGCTGCGAAATCAGCATCAAATTCTTTACAAGGAATTTTCTCTCGTAAAATACATATAATATCAGAACAACTCGCTAACCTACGCATGTACGCAGAATCATCTATTGACTTTTCAGAAGACGAAATTAGTATCATACCGTATGAAGATATAAAAAAAAAATTGAGGAACATTATAAACGATGTACAAAACATGTATAAATCAACCTATCACGGCGTTTTACTCCGTGAAGGGATAAAAATAGTAATTGCCGGAAAACCAAATGCTGGAAAATCTAGTTTATTTAATGCATTAGTTGGCATTGATAGAGCAATTATAAGTACGATATCTGGAACCACCCGAGATACATTGCATGAATATATCCAATTAAATGGAATAGCATTCCATATCACTGATACTGCTGGGCTACAAAAAAAAAGCGATAATGAAATAGAACAAATTGGGATGAAACGTACATGGGAAGAATTAAATAACGCAGATCATATATTATGGGTAATTGATCCTAACGACGAAACAGATCAGGAATATGACATCACATTAGAACACGTAGAAAAAGTGCTGTTTTGTAAAAATAAAAAAACCCCTATCACAATTATACATAATAAATCTGATTTAACCAAAAATCAAATCGGAATCAGTATAATAAATAATTATACAATTATCACGTTATCAGCTTTATTGTATGATGGAACAGACTTATTAAAAGAATATTTAAGTAATAATATCAAATTTCAAATACAGAAAGATTGCTCTTACAATCTTGCTGAAAATCAAGGAAATTTCATTGCACGTAGACGTCACTTAGATGCACTTGAAAAATCCTCTAAATACCTTTTATCTGCTCAAACACAATTATTATCTGCTATGTCGATCAATGAACTTTTTGCTGAAGATCTTGGATTAGCACATAAGGAATTAAGCAAAATTTTTGGCAAATTTACTCCTGATGATTTATTAACAAGAATATTCTCTACATTTTGTATTGGAAAATGATGACTTATAAACTCACAAGTAATTTTCATAATATTTTATAAATATAAATTTCGAAAATGAAATCGTTTTTTGCTATGATTGCATATATATATAGGTTATGTGTTAATAAACAAACACTAGGAGGTTGGTTATGCGTGACATAACCAACCTATACACTTTGACAATGATATATAAATACTTTCTTAATGAACTGTGTTCATATAACGTTTGATTGGCGAATAATTCTTAAATAAAAAATAAAATTATTTTTTATTTTTTAATCGCTTCCAATTTAAAATAGAAAATTGTCGTATTCTACTAATAATAGTTTCATTATCCGGCACATCTCGAGTTACTGTGGTTCCAGCTCCAATAGTTGCATTTTTTCCAATAGTAATTGGAGCTACCAACTGACTATCGGCTCCAATAAAAACATCATCACCAATAATAGTTTGATGTTTATTGATGCCATCATAATTGCAAATAATAGTGCCAGCTCCGATATTTACTTGATTACCAATTTCTGCATCACCTAAGTAGCTAAGGTGTTTAACCTTGGATTTCTCGCCCAATCGAGTATTTTTTATTTCTACAAAATTTCCCACATGACTTTTCTCTTTTAATTCAGTTCCTGGTCTCAACCGAACAAATGGCCCAACTTTGCTTTGGAAACTTATTGTTGTATTTTCAATTATTGAAAATGGGTATATCTCTACATCATCTGCAACTATCGTATCCTTCAATATACAACTTGCTCCTATTTTAACTCTATTCCCCAAAGAAACATGCCCCTCAATGATCACATTTATATCAATGTACACATCCTTCCCATGTACTAATGTTCCTCTTAAATCAAACCTATTTGGATCAATAATCATCAACCCTGATGATAACAAACATCGTACTTTTCTTTGTTGATATTGTTTGTCTAAATAAACGAAATCTGATTTACTATTTACTCCCATGATTTCAAATGTATCATCAGGACACATGGTATGTATAATGTAACCTGATTGATGAGCTATCTGAATTATATCTGTTAAATAAAATTCATTTTTTGACTTATGAGTTGTTAATGTACTTAACCAACTTTTTAAATGATCAGCAACAGCAATAAAAATACCAGTACTGACTTCTTTAATGTTTTTTTGATCATCATTGATTATATCATCATGTTCTATGATACTAACAACATTTCCTTCCTGGTTCCGAACAATACGCCCATATCCTTGTGGATTAGATAGTGTAGCAGTTAACATACTTATATCACATTGGGATTTAATGGCATGCAATTGTTGCAATGTTTGATAAGAAACAAAAGGAACATCGCCATATAAAACAAGAACCTCTTCGTCATCACTGATGACAGGTAACACTCTCCGAACAGCATCTCCAGTCCCAATAAGATCATGTTGCAATATCCAATGTACAGGAATTTTATATTGATCCGTATTAATTTTTTTTATTATCATTTCTCCTTTGTATCCATATACTACATATATGGAGCTAACACCTACCTGTATTACAGAATCAATCAAATGTTGTAACATAAACTTACCACCAATTTGGTGCAATACCTTTGGTGTATCAGACAACATTCTATTACCTCTACCAGCAGCAAGGATAATCGCGCTGAAATTAATATACGACATAATCTTTATATATTTTTTGTGATTCTTATTTTTGGTTATAAACTATTCTTATTACATTAAATATATAACTACATACACATAAACAGAAAAATTATTTATACAATAAATGGAGATATTATTACTAGTTACATATGCTTATTTTTTTTAGTTAATTCCATTAATCTAAGTTTTGCAATAGCTTTAGATATATCTGAAGTTATTTTAATATAATCTATATCAGAACTATGGCGATAATTTTTAATATGTTTTTCAGCTTCATATTTAGCTTCTCTGGCTTTTTTTTCATCTAATTCTTCCGCTCGGATGGCTGTATCCGCCAATATCGTCACTATAGTTCTCTGAACCTCAAGTATACCTCCAGATATATATACATATTCCTCATTATCATATGATTTGACTATGCGCAATACTCCTGGCTTAATAGACGTAAGTAACGGAGTATGACCTGGAAAAATACCCATTTCACCTTCAATACCTGTTACTTGAATTTTACGAACTACGCCAGAGAATATTTCTCTTTCAACAGAAACAACAGTTAAGTAATAAGTACATTCAGACATTCTGATATCTAAACCTTGTATCAATAAAATAAAAAAATTTAAAGAGTTTTATTTTTTTTTATAACCTCTTCGATAGTGCCTACCATATAAAATGCTTGTTCTGGAATATGATCATATTTTCCTTCTATAATTTCTTTAAATCCTTGAATAGTATCTCTTAAAGAAACATATACACCAGAGAATCCAGTAAATACTTCAGCAACAAAAAAGGGTTGCGATAAAAACCGTTGAATTTTTCTCGAACGTAATACTATTAATTTATCTTCTTCTGATAATTCATCCATACCTAAAATCGCAATAATATCTTTAAGCTCTTGATAACGTTGAAGGATAGACTTCACATCACGAGCTACATTGTAATGTTCTTGCCCTACAATCAGTGGATTTAATTGTTGACTATTAGAATCTAATGGATCTACCGAAGGATAGATACCAAGAGCAGCAATTTGACGACTTAAAACTATAGTTGCATCTAAATGAGAAAAAGTAGTAGCAGGAGATGGATCTGTAAGGTCGTCTGCAGGAACATACACTGCTTGTACAGAAGTAATTGATCCTAAACTTGTAGAAGTAATACGTTCTTGTAAAATACCCATTTCTTCTGATAATGTAGATTGGTATCCTACTGCCGATGGAATGCGCCCTAATAATGCAGAAACTTCAGTCCCAGCAAGAGTATAACGATATATATTATCAATAAATAACAATACATCATGTCCTTCATCTCTAAATTTTTCCGCCATAGTAAGACCAGTTAAAGCCACACGTAATCTATTGCCAGGCGGTTCATTCATTTGACCATATACTAAAGCAACTTTATTAATAACATCAGAGTTTACCATTTCGTTATAAAAATCATTACCTTCACGAGTGCGCTCCCCAACACCAACAAATACCGAGTAACCAGAATGTTCTACGGCAATATTACGAATAAGTTCCATCATATTTACGGTCTTTCCAACTCCTGCTCCTCCAAAAAGACCTATTTTTCCTCCTTTAGAAAACGGGCACATTAAATCAATTACTTTAATACCAGTAACCAAAAGATCTTGGTCAGTAGATAATTCGGAATAAAGTGGCGCAGATCTATGAATAGACCACTTTTCTTTTTCTTTAATTGGTCCTTTCATATCAATTGGTTCACCTAATACATTCATTACACGACCTAAAGTTTCTTTTCCTACCGGAACTTCAATAGAGTGTTTTAAATTAATTACTACTAATCCACGACGTAATCCATCTGTATTACCCATTGCAATGCAACGTACTATACCTCCACCTAATTGTTGTGCTACTTCTAATATTAACTTTTTATTAAAATCATCATCAATATGCACTTCAAGCGCATGGTATACAGTCGGTACTACATCTTGATTGAACGCAACATCAACCACCGCTCCAATAACCTGGACAATTTTTCCAGAACTCATATTAATTACACCTCTAGCTATATCTTTTAAGTTTATATTACAGAAGCTCCTGAAACAATTTCTGTAAGTTCTTCCGTAATTTTAGTTTGTCTAGCTTTATTATAAAATAACTTTAAATCATTAATAATAACTTCTCCATTATCCGAAGCTGTCTTCATCGCCATCATTCGAGCAGATTGTTCACTAGCTAAATTTTCTACTACTCCTTGGTAAACTTGGGATTCAATATATCTTTGTAATAAACTGTTTAACAAAATTTTAGAATCAGGTTCATATAAATAATCCCAATATTTAGTTTGTAACATAGAGTTTTTTGCGGAAATAATTGGAAGAATCTGTAAAATCTGAGGACTCTGAGTTAAGGTATTAACAAATTTATTATACGCTAAATATAGCCTATCTATCTGATTATTATCATACAACTGCAACATTACTCTCACAGACCCAATTAGCGCTGACATTTTAGGAGCATCTCCAATTCCACAAACACAACTGACTATCTTTGTTTGTTTTATGGAACGTAAAAAAGAAGCGCCCTTCGACCCAATAATAGCTAATCTAATCGTTTTTCCCTCGTTACTCCATTTGTTAAAATCACACAATAATGTTTTAAGCAAGTTAATATTCAATCCTCCTGTTAATCCTCTATCTGTTGAGACTACCCAATAACCAACAGATTGAATTTTTCGTTCTACAAAATAAGAATGTTTATATTCTAATGTCCCTGACGAAATATGATCAATTACTTTACGAATAGTTTCCGCATACGGTTTACTTATTAACATACGCCTCTGAGTTTGATAAATCTTAGCAGCAGAAATCATTTCCATAGCCTTGGCAATTTTTTGTATATTGCGAATGCTATCTATTTTCCCGCGTATTTCTTTTAAACCAGACATATTGCTATTCCACAAAGATCACGCACTTGAGTTTACCAAGATTGATTTGATTTAAACGTCTCAAGAATACTTTTAAATTTATTTTCAATATTAATATTATATACACCATCGTAATCAATTATTTTAATCAGCTCCTTTTCCGTATAAGTCATATACAATATTAATGCAGACTCAAAATCACTTATTTTCGAAACCTCAACATCTTCTAAATAACCATGCACCGCTGCAAACAAAATGATGGATTGGCACGAAACAGACATAGGTGCATATTGTTTCTGTTTTAACAATTCAGTTACCTTTTGACCATGCTGCAATTGCTTTTGAGTAACCTCATCTAGTTCAGAAGCAAATTGAGAAAAAGCAGCTAATTCACGATATTGAGCTAAAGCAGTACGAATTCCTCCAGATAATACCTTCATGATATTAGTTTGAGCAGATCCTCCAACTCGCGATACCGAAATACCTGGATTTACTGCGGGACGAATTCCTGAATTAAATAAATGAGATTCTAAAAAAATCTGACCGTCAGTAATAGAAATAACATTAGTTGGAATAAACGAAGAAACATCTCCAGCTTGAGTTTCAACAATAGGTATTGCAGTTAATGAACCAGTTCTTCCTATCACCTTTCCCTGAGTACACCGCTCCACATAGTCCGAGCTAACTCTAGAAGCTCGTTCTAACAAACGAGAATGTAAATAAAATATATCCCCTGGATATGCTTCACGCCCAGGAGGACGTCGTAGTAATAAAGAAATTTGACGATAAGCGATAGCTTGTTTAGAAAGATCATCGTATACAATTAATGCATCTTCCCCGAGATCTCTAAAATATTCTCCCATAGCACATCCAGAATAAGGAGCTAAATATTGTAATACAGCTGATTCAGAAGCAGATGCAATAACCACAATAGTATTGGACAATGCACGATGTTCTTCTAGTTTTTTTACAACATTAGCTACAGTTGTTGCCTTCTGACCAATAGCAACATAAATACATTTAACCCCGCTATAACGTTGATTAATAATAGCGTCAATTGCTAATGCAGATTTTCCAGTTTGACGATCTCCTATAATTAATTCACGTTGACCACGTCCAATGGGTATCATAGAGTCGACAGACTTATACCCTGTTTGAATAGGTTCATCTATCGATTTGCGATCAATTACACTAGGAGCAATGGCTTCTACCGGAAAATAACAGGAACATTGTACGACTCCTTTATTATCCACAGGAACCCCTAATGCATTTACCACTCTTCCCAACAACGCTGTTCCAACGGGAACTCTTAATATATTTCCTGTACATTTTGCCACCATGCCTTCAGACAAATTTAAATATGAACCCATAACTACAGCGCCGACAGAATCACGTTCTAAATTCAATGCTACAGCAAACTGATCTGATGGCAAAGCAATCATTTCACCTTGCATGACATTAGTTAATCCATGTATATGGATTACTCCATCCCCTACGGCAGTAATAGTACCTTCATTGCGAATCTCACACGTTATATCAAATTGAGCAATACGTCGCTTAATTAATTTACTAATTTCATTTGAATTTAATTGCATAATCTTGTTTATACCTTTTAACTACTGTTAAAATATTAAGATTGTAGTATGTGATTTAAGCGAAAAATACGTCCACGTATACTTCCATCAATCACAGTATCTCCAATACGAATAATTACACCAGCCAGTATATCTTTATCTACTTTGTGTACTGGATTCACTGTTTTAGATAAACGTTTAGCCATCATATCAGTAATTTTTTTCAGCTGATTATACTTCAAAGGCCGAGCAGAGATAATTTCTATTTCTACAGTATGAACATGTATAGAATATAAACAAGTAAACTCTTTAAACACAATTGGTAATAATAATAAACGATTATTTTCCGCCATAATATAGATTATATTTTTACTGAAGATATCAATTTTTTTCTTCTGATAATCTTCACAAATAGCAATAAATATATCTGACAATCTTTTTGATTCTAAACGTCTAAAGAATAAAGATTGTACTAGTCTATTTAGACTAATCTTAGAAAATAAATCAAGAACTGATTTCCACTTGTTTATATTTTTCTGTTCTACAGCTATATCAAATATAGCTTGAGCATACGTACGTGCAACCACAAGCATACTAGACATCTAATCCTCATATGACAACGTATTAATAATATTATTTAAAAGATCTATATCAATTACTTCATTTATAGAATGTTCTATAATTTTCTCTGCACCCTCAATTACAAGTTTGCTACTTTGCTTTCTTAATTCGTCAGTAACACGTTTTCTTTCATAAATAATCTGTTCTCGCGCTTGAGATAAAATTCTACTTTGCTCCTCTTCAGCTTCATGTTTAGCTTCATTAATTATTTGCATTTTACACTTATTTGCTTGTTTTATAATTTCTTGAGCTTTGACCCGAGCCTGTCTCAAACAAAGCAAAGCTTCAGCATTGGCACGCTCAGATTCTGTTTTAGCATGAGTAGCAGAAACTAAATTATCAGAAATTTCTTTTTGACGTTTTTCAATAATAGATATAAATGGATGCCACACATACTTCATACAAAACCAAACAAACAAAATAAATGAAATAGTTTGACCTAATATTGTTGCATTAAGATTCACAGCGCAAATCCTGATATCTAATAATCAATATAATAAATACATTCAATTAATTTTCATTATTAAACCGCAGAAAACATCACATACAAACCAAGACCCACAGTAATCATTGGTATTGCATCAACTAATCCCATAACAATAAAAAACTGAGTGCGAAGAATCGGAATAAGATCTGGTTGACGTGCAGCCCCCTCTAAAAATTTACTACCTAAAATTCCAATACCAATAGCTGCTCCAATTGCTGCTAATCCCATCATTATTGCTGCAGCAATATATATATCAAAATTTAAATGTTCCATAATAAACCCTCTGCAATCTTCTGTATTACATTATTCATTTCAACAGGGATCATGAGCTGTAGATAAATAAATCACTGTTAAAACCATAAAAATAAAAGCTTGTAATGTAACAATTAAGATATGAAAAATAGCCCATGGTAAATTTAAAACCCATTGCCCCCACCATGGTAATAAACCAGATATCAAAATAAAAATCAACTCACCAGAATACATGTTGCCAAATAATCTAAGACTAAGTGATACTGGTTTAGATAATAAACTAACAACTTCAATAATAAAATTAATAGGAATGCACGTTGGATGATTAAATGGATGATACGCCAGTCCTTTAATAAAACCACGAACACCATTAACGTAAATATTGTAATACATAACAAGTACAAATACATTTAAAGCTAACGAAGAAGTGACGTTCACATCGGCAGACGGCACAACACGCAAAGCAGGCAACCCTAACATATATTTAGCCGTAGCAGGAAATAAGTCTATGGGAAATAAATCCATGGCATTCATTAAAAAAATCCAAACAAAAACCGTCATAGATAACGGCGCAATTAGTTTATTTTTACCATGGAACATATCTTTTACGTTACTATCAATAAACAATATTACTAACTCAATAAACACTTGCAGTTTTGTGGGAACTGCATAAGTTGCCACTGTAGCCAAACGACCGAAAATTAATAAAAATAAAATAGCCAATAATATTGAAAAAAACATCGAATCTACATTTAATACCCAGAATGAAGAAGTATTCTCCGAGCTCACTAACGAAAAAGTACTTAAATCAAATTGCAGATGATATAAATGATGTCCAATATATTCTTGGGAAGTGCCTTTGATTCCTGACATAATCCACCTTTCAAAAAATATTGGCTGCAATATATTATAAATATTTTACGATGTTCTTGTGTAGTACACATTACAGCCGTAATATACAACTTGTCGCTAACATGTCTAATAAGACTAAATCATTATTATGTGTAATTTACAATGATGTTGTATTCGAGAAGAATAACAGTGCCTGCATCAACTTTTTAAAAAATTAGTGTCAATAAAAATAATAAAAACACTCTCTCTTTTACGCAATCACATACAAATGTAATAAAAGAAAATTAAAAATGGCACTATGAATTAATTAGTAAATTTTACATAATATATTACCACTTACAGAAACAAACACACGACCGAACTATAGTTTAGTGTAGGAAAAATAATTTATTTTGTAATTAATAACTATTAATACAACACATATATTTATTAAATATTATGGAATAATACACTTGTATACAACTAAAAACTCAGAGTAATCCTGTTTTTGAAAAAATTCAAAGCGTAAAATGTAGATACGTATAAATAACCGTATAATATTACAACAAACACTACACATAACAAACCATTAAAGTAGTATAATTACTATTATTATCTCTATAAAACTATTATTGGAAAAACATAAATATACCACACTCTACACGCCCAATTCTCTCCATGTAGTAACGATCACAAACACCCCATATAAGAAACAAGTAATAACCTTGATTAATAGCAAAATCCATTATTCAACAGATTAGCATGTATTATATCCTAACAAACCTTGTTTTTTTAACCAAACCAATAAATTAGAAATAGCCGCAGGAGTTATACCAGAAATGCGAGAAGCCTGACCAATAGAATAAGGTTTATAATTATTGAGTTTGTCGATGACCTCCTTAGATAATCCAGAAACAATATTGAAATCTATATCAGTCGGTAACAATGTATTTTCATTGTAAATATGTCTCTTTATTTCTTCTTGTTGATGACGAATATAACCTTCATATTTTATTTGGATTTCAATCTGCTCGAATACTTGACGATCCAATACAGATGGACCAAAAGTACTGAGTTGAGATAACTTTGTGTAATTAATTTCTGGCCTTCTCAACAAATCTTCACCATTTGCTTCATGTATCAAAGGTGTTTTAAGAAAATTGTTTAACTGTGCAACATCTGAGCTATACGGGAAAACATAAGTATTACGTAATCTCTGACGTTCTTTTTCAATATTTTCTTTTTTACAACAAAAATCTTTCCACCGTGACTCATCTATCAAACCTAACTGTCGCGCGATTTCAGTCAATCTTAAATCAGCATTATCCTCACGTAAAGACAGACGGTATTCAGCGCGAGAAGTAAACATACGATAAGGTTCTTCTGTTCCATGAGTACAGAGATCATCTACAAGCACCCCTAAATATGCCTGATCTCTTCTAGGATACCATCCTTCTTTATTTTGGGAAAATCTAGCTGCATTAATTCCGGCCAATAATCCTTGAGCAGCTGCTTCTTCATAACCAGTAGTACCATTAATTTGACCAGAAAAAAACAATCCAGAAATAATTTTACTCTCTAATGTTAACTTTAAATCACGAGGATCAAAAAAATCGTATTCAATAGCATAACCCGGCCTAACTATATCAGCATTCTCTAATCCCTGGATTGATTTAATCATTTTCATCTGTACACAAAAAGGTAAGCTAGTAGAAATGCCATTAAGATATACTTCAGGTGTTGTCAAACCTTCAGGCTCTAAAAAAATTTGATGAGCATTACGATCTGAAAAACGAGTTATTTTGTCTTCTATAGAGGGGCAATACCGAGGTGCTATTCCTTTTATTACACCTGTATACATAGGACTCTGATGTAAATTTGATCTAATTATTTCATGTGTTTTATTATTAGTATGGGTAATATAACAAGGCACCTGAGTAGGATGTAGTTTTGTAGATCCTATAAATGAAAACACAGGAATAGGATCGTCACTATATTGTGCACGTAAAGAATCAAAGTTTATCCCTTTGGTATGCACACGGGGAGAAGTACCCGTTTTTAACCGACTAACTTGCAAAGATAATTCCTTCAATCGCTCTGATAACAATGACGACGACTCCGAATCTCCAGATCGACCTCCTCTAAAATTATTCATCCCAATATGAATTTTTCCATTGAGAAAAGTTCCGGTTGTCAACACAACAGACGTACCACTAAATTTCATTCCTAATTTTGGAGTAATTACTCCAACAATTCTGTTCCTACTAACTATTAAATCTTCTACTGACGCCTGAATAACCAACAAAAATTTTTGATATTCAAGAATATTACGTATTGCTTGGCGATATAATATTTTATCTGCCTGAGCACGTGTTGCTCTAACAGCAGCGCCTTTGCTACTATTGAGTACTCTAAATTGAATTCCCGATTGATCAATAGCATAAGCCATCGATCCACCCATCGCATCAATTTCTTTCACTAAATGTCCTTTCCCTATGCCGCCAACAGCCGGATTACAAGACATTTGTCCAAGAGTATCAATATTATGAGTAATCAAAAGCGTATTACATTGCATCCTAGCAGAAGCCAAAGCTGCTTCTGTCCCAGCATGACCTCCTCCAACAACAATAACATCAAAATGAGTGGGATAGAACATACATCAACCTCATCACGTACCAACAACAACCTATCAAGAACGATCCCGAAAAATAAAAAGTTACTTTTTATTTTCAATTTAATTCCACACCACAACCACCCAGCACAAGCCACCCATAATCGGCAGCCACATCCAAGACAAGAACTCCCGCCAACAACTCCTACTTATTTTGCTGTGTGTATATTATATATTATTTCCGTTGACCGAACATTTTAACAATTATATTTAAAAAAGTTGAAAAATTCAATGAAAAGAATAGATTAAATTATCTGCTTATTGAAGATAATTTGAAGTAATATTGATTATTGTATGTAATTAGGATTGTCTTATTAAGGATCGTTATAGTAACATGTAGGATTTAGAAATAAAAACTTGAAAATAGGTTATTATTATTTATTAATTTTTTAAAAACTAAATCTATAGAAAAAATTGAATTAATATTTTTTAGTTATTTTATTATAGAAAATGGGTTCATTTTATTTAAATAGTAAATATATGTGCGTTTAATATCGTTCTGTTTTAAATAAACAAGTAGTTTTATAATCGAAATTAATATACAATCATACGTTGTAGTTAAAAATTATGAGAATTGATAATATTTTATATTACAGGCTTGTAGCTCAGGCGGTTAGAGCGCACCCCTGATAAGGGTGAGGACGGTGGTTCAATTCCACTCAGGCCTATCATAAATTGATGTATGTAATTGGTAGATAATGAGAAACGTTTGATAGAATTTGTATTCTATTTATGTTTGTATCTGCGTATGTTCAATGAATCATCTATAAACTTACGCATTAACTTGTAAATATATGGATTACAAATTATCCGTGATACTTAGGTAATGATTTTTTATTTTTTGTATTTTACTAAATACGTGTTGAAAAAAAATTAATTTTATAAATATGATTCCATATTTATGATGAAATGGGAATTTGTGATATGTATATAGGTAAAATAAACAGTTTGAAACTCAATAAATTTAGAACATACGTATACATATTAAGGTCACGACACTATGCCAGTTCGGATATTAAATAAATTGCCTGCGATACAAATTTTACAGAATGAAGATGTTTTTGTTATGCAAAAATCACACAATACTTTTAAAGAAAAAGGTTCTTTAAAAGTATTGATTCTTAATTTAATGCCAAAAAAAATTGAAACGGAAAATCAATTACTACGTTTATTATCAAATTCTCCTTTACAAATTGATATTCAATTATTGCGTATAGATGGTCATGTTTCTAAAAACACACCTATTGAGCATTTAAACAACTTTTATTGTAGTTTTCCAGATATCCAATATAAAAACTTTGATGGTTTGATTGTAACTGGTGCTCCTTTGGGATTAATTAATTTTGAAAATATAACCTTTTGGCCTCAAATTGAGCAATTATTTTTATGGGCAAAAGAGCGTATTAATTCGATATTATTTATTTGTTGGGCGGTACAGGCAGCTTTAAAAGTGCTATATAATCTTCCTAAATTTACCCGGAAACATAAATTAGTAGGAATTTACCAGCATAATACTATAAATTCACATACACTTTTAACAAAAGGATTTGATGAAAAATTTTTAGCGCCTCACTCTCGTTATTCGGATTTTCCTAAAGATGTAATTTATCGGAACACAGATTTAGAAATTTTAGCAGAATCTGATGAGGCAGGTGCATATTTGCTTATTAGTCAAGACAAGCGTTTAATATTTATAACTGGACATCCAGAATATGACGTGATGACTTTATCTCAGGAGTATTATAGAGATTTAAAATTAGGATTAAGTCCGATGCTGCCAGATCATTATTTTCCTCAAGACAATCCTAGTTTAGTTCCTAAGATCAGCTGGAGAAGTCATGCGTATTTGTTGTTTGCCAATTGGCTGAATCATTATGTACAATAAAATGTCATAAAACATTTAAATTCTTTCTGAGCAGATTGAGTGAAATAAGTAATAAACTATTATGTTTATTTTGTAAAATTAATTTATGCAATATAAATATTTTAAAATTATATAATTTCTTTAAAATTACAGTTTTGTGCTTATTGTCATTGCGCATATAAAAGATTATGTATTTTTTGATGTCTAGCGGAGATCGATGATGTTGATTGGTGTATAAAAGTATATTTACATATAATCAAGAATTTTTTAATTTACATAAATATGTGCAGATGTATATAATGCTGATATAAAAATAAATGGTTAATTTCGTATGTTTAGTTGTCTGTATAAATTTTCGTCATATTTATACACGTGAGGTACGCTAATTATATATATAAATCATCTATTACATCTATGTAGTAACCTGAACGAGTTATGGCACGTTGAATAATTTGTTTTAGATTTAATTCTTATTCACTTACTTTTGTGATAGAATATAAGAAAATGAATTATGAAAAATATAAATCCTAGTCGTACACAAGCTTGGCAACACCTCAAACAACATTTTGACGATATGAAGAGCACATCAATTAACGATTTGTTCAATCAAGATAAATGTAGGTTTGCTCATTTCTCTAAAACGTTTAATAATGAAATTTTAGTGGATTATTCAAAAAACTTAATCACGAACGAAACTATTATAAAACTAATATCTTTGGCTATTGAATGTGATCTGATAGAAGCTATTTCAGATATGTTTCATGGCGAAAAAATTAATTGTAGTGAAGATCGTGCTGTATTGCACATAGCTTTAAGAAATATAAAAAATACGCCAATTTTAGTAGATGGATTCAACGTAATGCCACAAATAAATGCAGTACTAAATAAAATGAAACAATTTTGTAATCGAGTTATTCAAGGTAATTGGATAGGTTACACGGATAAAATAATTACAGATATTGTTAACATAGGCATTGGAGGTTCCAATCTTGGGCCTTATATGGTAACTGAAGCATTAAAACCATATCGAAATCATTTAAATATGCATTTTGTTTCTAATATAGACGGTACGCATATTTTTGAAACGTTAAAAAATTTAAATCCAGAAAATACACTATTTGTGATAGCATCAAAAACCTTTACTACGCAAGAGACTATGACTAATGCGCTTAGTGCACGTAACTGGTTTTGTAAAGCTACTTCTAATGCACAACATATATCGAAGCATTTTATAGCTTTATCCACAAATACCATAGAAGTGCGTAAATTTGGTATTGATCCATCAGAAAATATGTTTAAATTTTGGGATTGGGTAGGAGGGCGTTATTCATTGTGGTCATCAATTGGTTTACCGATAATGCTATCGGTGGGAGTAAAAAATTTTGAACTGTTGCTGACTGGAGCTCATGATATGGATATGCATTTTTATAACACACCGTTACATGAAAATCTACCGGTCATTCTAGCGCTTATTAGCATTTGGTACAATAATTTCTTTCAAGTAGAAACTGAAGCCATTTTTCCTTATGATCAATATATGCACCGTTTTACAGCATATTTACAACAAGTAAATATGGAATCTAATGGAAAATGTGTAGATCGCAATGGATGCCCTGTTATATATCAGACTGGCCCTATTATATGGGGAGAACCTGGGACTAATGGACAACATTCATTTTATCAATTGCTTCATCAAGGTACTAAAATGGTCCCATGTGATTTTATCGCACCAGCAATTAGTCATAACCCTATATCTGATCATCATGAAAAATTAATATCAAATTTTTTTGCTCAAACTAAAGCGTTGGCTTTTGGAAATACACATTCAACATCAATGCAAAAATATGTAAAATATAAAAAAAATGACAAACATGAACAATGTATAGTTCCTTTTCAGTTATGTAAAGGAAATAATCCTAGTAATTCTATTTTAGTTAAAAAAATTACTCCTTATACTTTAGGAGCTTTGATTGCTTTATATGAACATAAAATATTTACGCAAGGCATTATTTTTAATATTTATACTTTTGATCAATGGGGAGTGGAATTAGGAAAACAATTGGCTGACAGTATTTTACCAGAATTAAAATATGGAAATATGATTTCTAAAAATCATGACAGTTCAACTTATGGTTTAATACATTGTTATAAATCTTGGTGTGATTGATTCGATTCTTTGATGCAAAAAACCATATCCAATCGTGGTAGACGTGTGAAATAATATGTTTTAAGTAGTGTTTTTATTATATTTAAACATTCTATGATCTTCTTAAAAAGAGATAATACATGACATTTCGAGTAATTTTTTTGTGATATAAAACCCAATAATTCGGAATTATATTAGTATTAAAAATATTTCTTTTTTTTGAAGTTTCTATATAAATCCAAGATTCTTTTTCCAATAGATTATACTTTTCTAATAAAAAAATAACTTCAGGTATAATATTATCTTGAAAAGGAGGATCAAGAAAGACGACATTATAAGTCGTAGTCGATTGTTGTAACCAAGAACGACAATCAGTATATATTACCTCACTGTTATATGCTGAAAAAAACTGCATGATTTTCATCAATGCGGTAATACAAATATGATTATTATCTAAAAAAGTTACTTTGTTAGCTCCTCTAGATAATGATTCTAGACCTAATGCACCGCTTCCAGCAAAACAATCTAAACATATCGCTCTAGAAATAATAGGATTAAGCCAACTAAATAATATTTCACGCATGCGATTAGTAGTTGGACGTATCTTAGAATTCCGAGTAATTGGTATGTTTCTTCCCTTCCATTTACCGCCAATAATCTTAATTTTTCTGGATACACTTAAATGTAATTTATTTTTCATACATCTATTATATTTTTATATCTTAAAATAATAATTCACAGGATATCTTTATTTTTTGAAATGAAAAGATTTTTTTATTATGGGCCATGAATTATCAATTTGTTTTTATGCTATATAAACCTAATTACTTATACATAAACTATAGAACTGTGACGGTTATAGTTTCTAATGTTTCGTATATCTACACTCCATTTATTTTTTGTTATACTCTTCATTAGTTGTATTTGCGCCATGCAATTATGTGTAGTGTATTACATGTAAACATTTTGTATTTTTAAAAAAAAATACAAAATAAGCAATATCAATTAAAATTGATTAACAAAGTACGTAATAAAGAACATCAAAATAAATAAAAAATAACATCGTATATGTTAATGATAATTATGAGGTAAATCTATATGAATCGTGCATATAATTTATTTAATAGACTGAAACAGAGTTTGTTGAATACTCGAAAAAAATTAGGTGATAACATAATAGAGTTAATTCGCAATAAAAGAATTGATACTGTTATATTAGATAAAATTAAGAATCAATTATTAATCGCAGATGTAAACATACATACTACCCAAAAAATCATTAATAACTTGAGAAATTATATTAGTTTTAATACTGATTGTAATGAACAATCTTTTCACGATGCATTACGTAACGAAATGTTAAAAATAGTCACACTTATCGACAAACCATTACTTTTACAAGAAAAAAAACCATTTATTATATTAATGGTAGGGGTTAATGGTGTTGGAAAAACTACTACTATTGGAAAATTAGCACATTATTACCGATTAAAGAATAAAACTGTAATGCTAGCAGCAGGGGATACCTGTAGAGCCGCAGCTGCAGATCAGTTAGAAATTTTGGGAAAACGTAGTGGTTGCATCGCAGTCATCACAAAAAATACCACTTCTGATGCTGCTTCAATAGTTTTTGATGCTGTTAAAATAGCTAAAATAAAATCTGTTGATTTACTTATTATAGATACCGCAGGTAGATTACAAAATAAAATATATGCTATGGAAGAACTAAAAAAAATTATTAGAGTAATAACAAAAATTGATGCAGCGGCACCTCATGAAACCATGTTAGTTCTTGATGCCAATATCGGACAAAATTCTATAAATCAAGTACGCATGTTCAATGAAGCTATTAAAGTTACAGGAATAATTATGACCAAATTAGACGGTAGTGCTAAAGGAGGAACTCTTTTATCTATTGCTGATCATTTTTCAATACCAATACGATATATTGGGATAGGGCAAAATATTGATGATTTACAATCATTTAAATCACACAATTTTGTTGAAGCTATTTTAAAAGAGTAAACTTAATAACAAAAACACTACTTATAATTTATATGGGTGTCTTTTAAAAATAAGATATTAATCTGAATAGCAACAAAAATATTTTTATAAATAATTATTGAAAATAATGTTATTCATATTTATGATGCCTTCAGAGAGTTTTAATTAAAAGAGACTAAGTTTGAATAATTAAAATAGCATTTATAATTTATTGAAGTAAAAAAGTCATAAAACCCAGAATATTAATTAAAAAATAAAATTTAAAAATAGCACAGATTGATAACAACAAACAAATCGACCGCATTTGTCGGTATCTGTATATTCTATCCATGATCCACGCATCATCAATGTTCATTTGAAATTCAGATTGTACTAAAATTATCTATGAGGTGTTTGATGTTATTAAGGATAATGATTAGTTATAATAGGTAATTTATGATATATTATATATAATTAGAATTAGCAATAAAATCAATGATGATTATGTATATAATATACACTATTTAAGTGTCATATATCATTTTATTGTTGATACAAAATTTTTTATAATGGTTCTGATGCAATTACATACAGACGCATGATGCACCCATAATTATCTGCGTATACATGGTTATTTTAGGAGAATACATGCCTAAATATATACAAAAAAATGTAACTTTAATTCCTCAAGGGAATTTAGAAGCTTATATAAGAGTAGCCAATGCTTATACTATGTTAACAGCAGAAGAAGAAAAAACGTTAGCTAAACGCTTATATTATAATGGTGATTTAGATGCTGCAAAAAAACTCATTGTATCACATCTAAGATTTGTTGTTCATGTTTCTCGTAATTATTCTGGTTATGGATTACCTCAGGCCGATTTAATACAAGAAGGTAATATTGGTTTAATGAAAGCTGTTCGTCGATTTAATCCAGAATTAGATGTTCGTTTAGTATCATTTGCTGTACACTGGATTAAATCCGAAATTCATGAATATGTTTTAAAAAATTGGCGTATTGTAAAAATAGCCACTACTAAAGCACAGCGTAAATTATTTTTTAATCTACGTAAAACTAAACAACGTTTAGGTTGGTTTAATGCAGGAGAAATAGAAATAGTCGCAAAAGCGTTAAATGTGACTAGCAAAGACGTGCGCGAAATGGAATCCCGAATGTCAGCGCAAGATATGACTTTTGAACAATCTGCAGATGAAGATAATCGAGGAATATCAATAGCACCTATTTTATATTTACAAGACAAAATTGTTTCCTCTAATGAAGAAGAGGAATGGATTGATCAAGTTAGTGATAAATTAAATGCAGCTATAAAGACTTTAGATAAACGCAGTCAACATATTATTCGTGCCCGATGGTTAAATGTAGATAATAAAAGTACATTACAAGAATTAGCTAATCAATACGGTGTGTCTGCTGAACGAGTACGTCAATTAGAAAAAAATGCCATGAAAAAAATGAAACTAATTATACAAAATTAATTAAAAATTTTTTTGAATTTCATTGGTGGAACCGAATAATATAAAAATTGTTAAAATGCATATATACTTATTAATTTTTAATTGTTTGATTGTAGTATATCAATTTGATATAATTCACGTTTATTAATGATTTTTTGATGTTACACATTTTTAATTTTGAAAAAAGTTATATAGTTATAGCATTAGTGTAAAGTTATTTTGCAATAACCAGATTGCCTGTTGGCGCCATAACACTTTTTTTAAATGTTTTTACTATAAATTTTTATTAGTACTTCATATAATGAAAATAGCTCATGGAGTAAATTATGACAATTGTCGGTCATATATTAGGATTTCCTCGTATTGGATTACATAGAGAACTAAAGTATGCCCTAGAATATTATTGGGATGGAAAAATCAAAGAAGATAAATTATTAGAAATAGGTCGTACATTGCGCATACGTCATTGGAAACAACAGAAAGATTCCGGTATCGACTGGACCACAGTAGGTGATTTCGCGTGGTATGATCATGTTTTAACTACTAGCTTGATGCTCAATAATATTCCAGATAGGCATCGTATTGGTCAAGAAAATATTAATTTAAATACATTGTTTAGAATAAGCCGAGGGTATTCTTTAAACAAAAAACTGATACCACCTTCGGAAATGAAAAAATGGTTTAATACAAATTATCACTATATAGTACCCGAATTTGTTCCCACTCAGGAATTTAAGCTAAATTGGACTCAATTATTTGACGAAATAGATGAAGCTTTGTCTCTAAAATATACAGTAAAACCAATACTACTTGGTCCAATTAGTTATCTTTGGTTAGGAAAAGTAAAAGGAAAAAAATTTGATCGTTTGTCATTATTACCTAATTTATTATCGGTATATCAAGAAATATTAGATATTTTATTATCAAAAAATATTGATTGGATACAAATTGATGAGCCTATACTAGTTTTGGAGCTACCATTGCAATGGCTAAATGCATATTTAAGCGCGTATGAACAACTTCATGGAAAAGTTAAATTACTATTAACTACTTACTTCGACAGCATATATCATCAATTGGATATTATTACGCAATTAAAAATAGATGGTCTACATGTGGATCTGGTTTCCAATCCTGATAATATACCTTTGCTGCATGCACGACTACCAAAACATTGGATATTATCGGCAGGAGTAGTTAACGGACGTAATGTATGGAAAACTAATTTACATGATTGGTTTAAAAAACTATACCCTTTAGTAGACGAGCGCAGACTATGGATAGGTTCTTCTTGTTCCTTATTACACAGTCCTATTGATCTAAATACGGAGATAAAATTAGATAAACACATTAAAGAATGGTTTGCTTTTGCGCTGCAAAAATGTTACGAAATAAAAATGTTATGCGCTGCGTTGAATGCTAAAAATACAAGTGGCGCGACATATGAAGATACACTTAGTGAATATTATGTTTCTAATAACTTACGATCGTATTCTAGTACAATTCATAATATACAAGTTAAGAAACGTCTCGAACATATCAATGAAATTGCCTATTCTAGATCTTCTCCGTACACAAAAAGAGTTACATTACAGCATAAGAAACTGAATTTACCATTATTTCCAACAACTACTATCGGTTCATTTCCTCAAACTGAAGAAATTCGTAAACTTCGTTCGCGCTTCAAAAATAACCAAATCAACAAAGAAGATTATCATCTTGGTATTAAGAGTTACATTAAAAAAGTTATTATGGAACAAGAAAAATTAGATTTAGATATTTTAGTGCATGGAGAACCAGAAAGAAATGACATGGTAGAATATTTTGGAGAGAATTTAAATGGATTTATATTTACCCAAAATGGGTGGGTACAAAGTTATGGTTCACGTTGTGTAAAACCTCCAGTAATTATCGGGGATATTAGTCGTTCAAAACCCATTACTATAGAATGGATAAGTTATGCTCAGTCATTAACTAATAAACCGATAAAAGGTATATTAACTGGACCTGTCACCATAATGTCTTGGTCGTTCCCACGCGAGGATATACAACGAAAAACAATAGCATTGCAATTAGCATTGTCGATACGTGATGAAGTAATAGACTTGGAAAAATCTGGCATTGGAATCATACAAATTGATGAGCCAGCTTTGCGAGAAGGATTGCCTTTAAAATGTTCTGATCAAAAACAATATTTAGAATGGGCAATTAATGTCTTTAGGATCACTGTATCATCAGTGAAAGATGATACTCAGATTCATACTCATATGTGTTATTCTGAATTTAGTGATATCATTTATGCTATTCTAGCATTAGATGCGGATGTTATCAGTATAGAAGCAGCTAGGTCAGATGAAAAAATATTAGAATCTATACGACATGTAATAAAGGATTTAAATGAAATTGGCCCAGGAATATACGATATTCATTCTCCAAATGAACCAACCCAAAATGATCTTATCAGCAGAATTAATCAATTGTTAAAATATATCCCAAAACAACGTTTATGGATTAATCCTGATTGTGGATTAAAAACAAGATCATGGCCTGAAATTAAACATTCATTGAATAATATGGTATCTGCAGCTAAATTATTGCGTAAACAATTTTATTCATCGTAAATTACGGCTAATAATTTTTATTAATTGATTGCTATACAATCAATATCAAGATAGAATTACCAGATTTATTGGTGATATCATGGGTTGATTATGAAATTATCTATTTAAGGAACGATCATTGAATCAGTTAAAATTGATATTTTTTATTTATATTCATATAATAAAGACTTTAGAAAAGTTTCCCACTAATTTTAAACATTCTCAATAACTTTTAAAAACATGTGATAGTTTTATTATGACTATAACTCATGCATTTCATTTAGGTTTAAAGATCGGGGACCTTCAAGGAGCAACTTTAGCTATTCTTCCAGGAGATCCTAATAGAGTTAAAAAAATAGCTTCTCTGATGGATGGGGCAGAATACATTTTTAGTAATCGAGAATTTACAACTTGGTCCGCAAAAATCAATGAAGAGACAATAATTGTTTGTTCTACCGGTATAGGCGGTCCATCTACTTCTATTGTGGTAGAAGAATTATCTCAATTAGGCATACGTACATTCTTACGTGTAGGCACCGCAGGAGCTATCCAAAAATATATAAAAACAGGCGATGTGTTGATTGTCACTGCTGCTGTTCGCTGTGATGGAGCAAGTCAACACTTTGCTCCATTAGAATTTCCAGCGGTAGCAGATTTGTCATGTACTATGGCTTTAATTCAAGCAGCTAAGAACATTGGCATTAAATCACATTTTGGTGTAACCGTATCTTCAGATACATTTTATCCTGGACAAGAAAGACAGGATACATATTCTGGGCGAGTTATTCAAAAATTGCGTGGCTCCATGGAAGAATGGAAAAAACTGGGAGTTATGAGTTATGAAATGGAATCTGCAACACTACTAACTATGTGTTTAACTCAAGGATTACGAGCAGGAGTTGTTACAGGTGTTGTTGTAAATCGCACACAAAAAGAAATTCCAAACGTTACTTTAATACATCATACTGAATATATGGCAATAAAAGTTGCAATAGAAGGCGCTTTTATTCTTCTGAATAAAAGCAATACTTTATACCCTTATGCGGAATAATATTGATTATTATTCTTTAAATATTTCTATTCATTTTAATATATTCAGTCACTGACAAAAAATTTTAAAATAACATATTATTTTTTTTAAATAAAAAATCTAGAATGGAATTTAGTATGTTGTATTGTCTAAGTAACATGTTATCCACAACATGATACAAAGTCTACGTCTATTTGTATTCCTAAACTATTGATACATTGTATATAATGATTAATAATAAGTAATTATTATAAAGATTATTTATGAAGATATTGTATGGCAGAGAATATATGCCAATTACCTTATTTTATTTGTATAACATAATTAGCATATTTGCAGGTTTCTTAATATCTGGAATATTTTTTAAGATTATAAGAAAACGATATATTAAAAAATATAATAATGCTTATGCATCTCATGAGAATGCTTTATGTGTAACTACACAAAATTTAAAAAATGAGTCTGCCTTACGTTATAATATTGAACAGAAATTGCAAAAAAAATCACAAGTGATCTATGAACTACATGGTAAATTATCCACTGCTGAAGAGCGTTTAAAATTATTAAATCATTATCATCAAAAATGTGAAAAACTAAATAATGAATTACATGTGCAATTAAATTTAAATCATTCTCAAGAATTAAAAATACAAGAATTAAATATTCGTTTAGAAGAATATAAATTAGCAACAGAAGAAAAACATAAGTTGTTCATCAATAGTGAAAACCGATTAACTATGCAATTTGAAAATTTGGCAAATCGCATTTTTGAACAAAACGGAAATAAGATAGATCAACAAAATCGAATAACTCTTGAGAGAACGTTATATCCATTAAAAGAACAGTTAGAAGGATTTAGAAGTCAAATCCAAAACAATTTCTCAAAAGAAGAACAATCCAGACATACCCTGACATATGAAATTCGTAATTTACATCAATTGAATGCAAAAATCACTCAAGAAACTATTAATCTAACACAAGCACTAAAAGGAAACAATAAAACACAAGGTAGCTGGGGAGAAATAATTTTAACTCGTGCATTAGAAGCTTCTGGTATGCGTGAAGGTCATGAATTTCATGTACAAGTCAGCATAAAACAAACTGATGGAAATAGATTGCAACCTGATGTAATTATACATTTACCCCATGGTAAAGATGTAATAATTGATTCTAAAGTATCTCTGGTGGCTTATGAACGTTATTTCAATAGCGATAGCGAAGAAGATCAACGGTTAGCTGTCATTGACCACGTACATTCATTGCGTGCTCATATAAAATCATTAAGCAAAAAAGATTATCAAAAATTATTTGGATTAAACACATTAGATTATATTTTAATGTTTGTCCCTATTGAATCAGCTTTTATGTTAGCTATCAAAAAAGAAGCATCATTATTAACAGATGCTATGCGGTGTAATATTATGTTAATTAGCCCTACAACACTGTTAATAGCTTTGCGCACTATTAATAACTTATGGCGTTATGAATATCAAAATTGCCATGCTAAAAAAATTGCTGATAAAGCAGGAAGATTGTATGACAAACTACGGCTGTTTATGGATGACTTGAATAAAATTGGCCTTTATCTGAATAAGGCAGAAGTTGTTTATAGTGCAGCAAAGAATAAATTTTCTGAAGGAAAAGGTAATATTATAAGTCAAGCGGAAAGTTTTCGAGCACTTGGAGTGCAAATAAAACAACCAATTGTTACTAATGTGATTCCACCGCATTCTATATTTTTATGTGATACAAAAAACAATTCTTCCGATGTATCTAATTTTGAAGATAATATCACTGAAAATATATGTCATAAATCTTTATCAAATTCTTGATTTGGTACATTAAAGTATGTGACTTGATACAATCATAGTGCTTTTTTAGGAAAATTAGTTTTTTGATAAGTAGAAATTTAATGATAAATGTTTCGATAATGATGAATATGAAAAATAAATCTGAAAAAGAAATGACTCACTTTGGTTTTCAAAATGTTTACAAAGATAAGAAAACATCATTAGTGTCTAATATATTCCATACTGTAGCATCACAGTATGATTTAATGAATGATTTAATGTCATTTGGGATACATAGAATGTGGAAACGATTTATGATTTATCGCAGCGAAGTATACGCCGGATGTACTGTACTGGATTTAGCCGGAGGTACTGGAGATTTAAGTATTCAATTTTCCCGGTTAGTAGGTAATACAGGGATTGTAGTACTAGCAGATATCAATGATTCCATGCTACATATAGGACAAAAAAAATTACGCAATTTAGGTATATTAAATAATGTAATATATATACAAGCTGACGCTGAAGCTTTACCTTTTTCTGAAAATACTTTTGATTGCGTTGCTGTTTCTTTTGGATTACGCAATTTTACAAATAAAGAACAAGCATTATTTTCAATACATAGAGTATTAAAACCTAGAGGAAAATTATTAATTTTGGATTTCGGGGTGCCTACTTTTAAAGTATTGCATAAAATATATGATTTATATTCATTTTATATTTTACCTAAAATAGGTGAATGTATAACTCAAGATATTAATAGTTATCGTTATCTTGTAGAATCTATTCGTATGCATCCAGATCAAGAAACTTTAAAAAACATGATAATACGAACAGGATTCAACAATGTTGAATATTTCAATATGACTTTTGGGATTGCTGTATTGCATTGCGCTTATAAATGTTAAAAAATATTGATATTCAGTGAATTATTAACATCGACAGTGTCATTGTCTTGTTAAGATTGTCAAGAACGTGAATATTTATCAAATTCTGTAAAGGTATTTTATTTCGAGCGCACAAAACTATGATATCCAACTATTTTATATCTTAGTAAGAAACAATTATTTATTTTTATATTTGTAAAAAAATAAATTAGATGAAAATAGAATATACAGTAATACTGTATTATCATGTGAATGAACAACCTCTAATACAGTAGATGAATATATTCATATTAAGATTAGAGAGGATGTTTAATTAACTTAAAATTTAATTAAATAGTGTAAGCTCGTATCTAGTTTTAATATTATTAGTATTTATTATACTTACAGTCAAACTTATATTTTATCAAACGGATGAAATTTCATTTAATACTTATAGATTTTTATTAGAAAAAGTGCATTTTAATTAAAAATGTTTACATATAACTACACTTGATATGTAAGAACACGGTATAAGTCTAATGAACTAAAAGTAATCTTTATAAAGATGGATTATTTAAATATAAAACTGAATAATTGCTTAATCATTTTAAACAAATTATAGGAAATCTGATGCTGGTTGATGAGTTATGTCGATTGTATTCTATAATTAAAACAATCTTAAATTACGGACTAAGTGATTTTGTTCCTACTCATCGACTAATTTTTCCATTAAGAATAGGTAGTAGATTTATTTTACACGTTTTAAATAAGCATTCTCAACTAACTTTAGGAGAACGATTTCGTTTAGCATTACAGGAGTTAGGTCCAATATGGATTAAATTTGGGCAAATGCTTTCCACTCGACGCGATATCTTTCCAGATTCTGTTGCAGATCAATTATCAATACTACAAGATCGTGTGGCACCTTTCGATGGAATTGTTGCTAAAATGTGTATAGAACGAGCTATTGGGAATTCATTGGAAACATGGTTTAAAGATTTTCAAGAAATACCATTGGCATCTGCATCTATTTCGCAGGTACATTCTGCCAGATTAAAAAAAAACAATAAAGATATAGTAATTAAAATTATTCGACCCGGTCTTTTACCTATTATTAAAATAGATATATGTTTAATGTATAGATTAGCCAAATGGATTTGTAAATTTTTACCAGAAGGACGGAAATTTAAGTTTTCAGAAGTTGTTTCAGAATATGAAAAAACTCTTTTTAATGAGCTTAATTTGCTAAAAGAAACAGCGAATACTATTCAATTGAGAAGAAATTTTAAAAAAAGTCAAATATTATACATACCTAAAGTATATGTAGATTTTTGTAGCGAAAACGTTATGGTTATGGAGCGTATCTATGGTATACCGGTATATGATTTAGTTGCGCTCAAAAAACAAAAAACTAATATGAAATTATTAGCAGAACGCGGAATAGAAATATTTTTTACTCAAGTATTTCGAGATAGTTTTTTTCACGGAGATATGCATCCTGGTAACATTTTTATTAGTTATAAACACCCAGGAAATCCAAAATATATTAGTGTTGATTGCGGTATTGTCGGATCTTTAAATAAAAAAGATAAATACTATTTAGCAGCAAATTTCATAGCATTTTTCAATCATGATTATCGTAAAATAGCTGAATTGCATCTTGATTCAGGTTGGATACCCTTTGATACTAACATTGAAGATTTTGAATGCGCTATGAGAACAGTATTTGAACCAATTTTTGAACAACCGTTAGAAAAAATTCCTTTCAGTAAAATATTGTTACATTTATTTAATACTGCACGATATTTTAATATGGAAATACAACCCCAATTAATTTTACTACAAAAAACTTTATTGTACGTCGAAGGAATAGTTAGACAATTATATCCAAATCTAAATCTTTGGAAATCTGCTCAACCTTTTTTAGAAGGATGGATGCGGGATCAATTAAAATTTTCAACAACAATATGTACTTTAAAAGACAAGATACCCTATTGGATAGATAAAATACCAGAATTACCTACTTTATTATCTAATGAATTTAAACGTTCTTGTATGTTACAAAAAAAAATAGAAATATTAATAAGAGAGTTAAGAACTCAGCGAACTAATCACGGTCAAGCGTTATTTTTATTCGGTGTTGGTGCAACATTAGTTACCAGCAGTATTTTCTTATACATACAGGATAAATATTTAAAAATTTTTTCTATTTTTTTATTTGTAATTGGAATCTTTATTTGGACAATAGGTTGGAAACGTATCATACAATAAGAATATGCTATTACTGTCCAATTGAATTTTATTTTCTAATACAAGTTTATTTGAACAATTCAACGAAACATCCTATATTAAATGAATTCTGAAATATAATAATGTTGATTAATTCAATCATAACTTTAAAACTATACTTAATGACAATTATACGATATTTTGTAATATTATTATGAATCATAACAACATTTAATGATTATTAACAGCCTATGAAATATAAAGATTTACGTGATTTTATAAAAATCTTAGAACATAGGGGAGACTTAAAAAGAATTAAATTTCCTATTAATCCTGATTTGGAAATAACAGAAATTGCTGACCGCACTATTAAATCTGGAGGTCCAGCGCTTTTTTTTGAAAATCCTACAGGATATACAATACCGGTTCTTTGTAATTTATTTGGTACCCCTAATAGAATAGCTTTAGGCATGGGAAAAGAAAACATTTTGTCTTTGCGTGATGTTGGAAAGTTACTTGCATTTTTAAGAGAACCTGAATTACCGACAGGAGTACATGATTTTTTTTCTAAAATACCTCATTTTCGTCATATTCTACATATGCCGATTAAACGTGTCAGTACAGCTCCGTGCCAAGAAAATGTTTGGTGTAATCAAGATGTAGATATCACACATATGCCAATAATGCGTTGCTGGCCTCAAGACGTATCTCCTATAATTACTTGGGGTATCACGATAACGCGTGGTCTAAAAAGTAAACGACAAAATCTTGGAATTTATCGTCAACAAGTACTATCTAAAAACAAAATCATTATGAGATGGTTATCTCATCGTGGCGGTGCATTAGATTTTCAAGAATGGCATAAAAATACTTCAGAGAGAAGATTTCCAATTACTGTAGCGTTAGGCGCTGATCCAGCTACTTTAATAGGAGCAGTAGTTCCTATTCCTGATACACTATCAGAATATGCTTTTTCTGGTTTACTAAGAGGTTGTAGAACTGAAGTAATTAAATGTATTTCATGCGACTTAGATGTTCCAGCTAATTCTGAAATTGTATTGGAAGGATATTTAGAACGAGATGAAACAGCAATAGAAGGCCCCTTTGGAGACCATACAGGATATTACAATACTACTGCTAAATTTCCAGTATGCACTATTACCCATATTACCCAACGGAATAATCCAATTTATCATTCCACGTATACTGGTCGTCCACTAGATGAGCCTGCGATTCTTGGAATGGCAATGAATGAAATGTTCATTCCTATCATACAAAAGCAATTCCCAGAAATTACAGATTTTTATTTACCTCCTGAAGGTTGCTCATATAGATTAGCTATTGTAACTATAAAAAAACAATATATTGGACACGCTAAACGTATAATTTTTGGGATATGGTCTTTTTTAAAACAATTTATGTATACTAAATTTATTATCGTATGTGACGATGATATTAATGCTCGGGATTGGAATGATGTAGTATGGGCGATAACTACACGTATGGACCCTGATCGAGATACCATAATAGTAAAAAACACCCCAATTGATTATCTTGATTTCTCTAGTCCTATTTCTGGTTTAGGCTCCAAAATAGGTATGGATGCAACAAATAAATGGCCCGGGGAAACTGAAAGAGAATGGGGTATTCCAATTAAAATGCGCGACACGGTACGACATTATATTGATAGTATTTGGGACAAATTAGACATATAGACATAATATTATTACAATAAAAAATAATACAATTAAGTAAGATGCGCAAAATTAAACACAAGTAATATGATGGATTTTTTATAATAAAAACAAAGAGATATACTGCAATTTATTATAAATAAATCATCACATACATTATTTCTATATTAAAAAATAAATTTATATAAGATCTCTGTTAATAACAACATATAATCATGACATAAACGTTCTAAGTATAACGTTAGAAACACGTCTGTAGTGATATATTATAATCATGAAAATATCTACATTTTATATATACATTAAATAGTTTTAATGTAAATTTTTATACAAAATAAGCAGTATTTAATAATACTATATGCTACCTATAAAAATATTTTATGACTAACAATTATACTTAAACAGATAAAAATATTTTTTATTTGATTATTATCTATATCTACTTGATACAACAATCATACACTCTATTAACTTATAACAATCACACAAGCTCAAATACATATTACACAATGTAATATATTATAAATAAAATACACATCAATAATTAAATTAATTTTAATATTAACTAATTTAGAATAGTATTCTAAATAATAGTACAATATTTATATTTTTATATGAAATATTTATGTACTTATTAGGAGGGGGTATGAAAAAATTGCATCTTATTTGGATAGTAATTCATTTGATATTTTCATGTAAAAGTATTTCATCTTCAATTACAGAAGGCAGGCAATACATTCGACTAAATAAACCGATTCACAATGCACCTCAATTATTGGAATTTTTTTCTTTTTACTGTCCACATTGCTATCAATTCGAAGAAATTTATCATATTTCTAATAATATAGAACAAACATTGCCTAAAAATGTAAATTTTTATAAATATCATGTGAATTTTCTAGGTAATTTAGGAAAACAATTGACACATGCTTGGGCTGTAGCAATAGCATTAAGAATAGAAAATAGAATCAGCCCTATATTATTTACAGCGATACAAAAACAACAATCTATTCACACTGTGGAAGATATTCGTGAAATATTCATTAAATCTGGTGTCAATGCAGAAGAATTTGATATTGCTTGGGATAGCGTATTAGTGAAATCTTTAATTTTAGATCAGGAACAAGCAGCAATAAATTTTCGTTTGAGAGGAGTACCATCAATATTTATCAATGGGAAATATATGATAAAAAACGAGAAGTTAGATATATCATCAGTTAACGCTTATATAAAGCAATTTTGTGAGTTGCTAAATTTACTTATAGATAAAACGTAATTTTTGCATATTCATTATATCATCATACTGACATATACAAGTATTCTATTTTTTATTGAAATTATTTTACGAAATGACTTCATTGATTTTATTATTTTGTTGTTTATAATAGCCTTATAGTTAATATTTTTTAGTAAGCAATAGTCTAATATTCTCTTGTCTTTTCTGTAAGATTAAGTCATATATACATGTCATTATGATTACAATTATAAATAATCCGATAATTTTAGTGGATGGATCTTGTTATATACACCGTGCGTATCATGCGTTTCCAGCATTGATCACTAGCGACGGAAAACCAGTGTGGGTAATATATGGAGTAATCAATATGATTAAAAGTCTATTGATACGATATCAACCTACTCACATGGTGGTTGTTTTTGATGCAATGGGAAAAAACTTTCGTAACAATTTATTTGAAAAATATAAAGCTAATCGCATAAAAACCCCTAAGAATTTATATACTCAAATTGATCCATTATGTAAAATAATACAAGCCATGGGGTTACCAATTCTTAAGGTGCCTAATGTAGAAGCAGATGATGTGATAGGCACATTAGCTATATCTTGTGCGCGATCAGGAAATTCTGTGTTAATTAGTACGGGAGATAAGGACATGGCTCAAATAGTATCATCTCAAATAACTCTTATTAATACTATGTCGAACATTATTTTTACTCCTAAAGAAGTAGAAAAACAGTTTGGAGTACCGCCAACTCTAATAGCTGATTATTTAGCATTAATAGGAGATCGTTCTGATAACATTCCTGGAGTGCCTGGAATAGGAAAAAAAACTGCTCAGATATTATTAAATAAAATAGGTAATTTAAGAGTATTATATGATCATTTAGATAAAATTAGTCTATTAAATTTAGGTTTGCGCGGCGCTAAAGCAATACAAAACACATTACAAGTCAACAAAGAAGTAGCATTTCTTTCTTATAAACTAACAACGATCAAAACAGATGTATCTTTAAATATATCCGATTATCAACTGTTAATACAACAGATAAATATTAATATTTTGCAATTATTATTTACACAGTATGAATTTAAAAATTGGTTAATAGATTTACAATCAGGAAGATGGCTGGATAAATATCACCATTTGAAATATGTACCATCACACCGACGTTTAAATAATACGCTTTTGTTTCAAAAAAATAATTTATTATCAGATTATTCCAGAGAAAAAAAAATTATCAAAATAATACATAATATTGAAATGCTTTGTCATTGGATTGAAAAAATTGATGAATCCAAATTTTTTATATTCTGTATACATACAGATGTATTTAATGCTTCTACGGCCAATATCATAAGTATATGTTTGTCTATAGACACTAAAGAAAGCGCGTATATTCCTATAAAAACTGATTCACTTAATAATCATCAGAATTTTTTATATCTTGAAGAGATATTATCAATTTTACAACCAACTTTAGAAAATGAAAAAATAAAAAAAGTAGGCCAACATCTAAAATTTAGTCATTCTATCTTAAAGCGTTATAATATAAACTTAGCTGGCATGGCATTTGATGTGATATTGGAATTATATATACTGTATGGTACTGCTAATTATCATGATATTAAAAATTTTTTAGATAAAGATACATTTAATGCTGTTACAAATTTTAAAAGAAATTATTATAATTATAATGAAAATAATATAATTTCAGATCTACAAAATATACAATTACAATCTTTACATGCTGCTGAATTTATTAAATCCCTGTTTAATTTGCATCATACTTTATGGCCAAAGATAGAGGCAAATAATAAATTAAAAAAAATATTTGAAGAAGTAGAAATGCCTCTAATATCTATCTTATCGCGCATTGAAAGTTATGGTGTATTAATTGATAAAAAACTACTTAATACACATGCGGTAGAATTAGATTATCGGCTTCATGCATTAGAGTTAGAAGCGTATCAATTAGTAGGCACTCCTTTCAATCTTGCTTCAACTAAACAATTACAAGAAATATTATATAATCAGCAAAAATTGCCAATTTTAAAAAAAACACCTAAAGGGGCTCCTTCAACTAATGAAGAAGTATTGAAAAAATTATCAAAAAAATATTCAATACCAAAAATCATTTTGCAATATCGTGCTTTATCTAAATTACAATCTACTTATATCAACAAATTAATCGCTATGATTAATAAAAAATCAAATAGGGTGCATACCTCATATAATCAAACTAGAACTTCTACAGGGCGTCTTTCTTCTACTAGTCCTAATTTGCAAAATATTCCAAATAGAAATTACGATGGAAGAAAGATACGTCAGGCTTTTATTGCTCCAAAAAATTTTTTAATTGTAGCCGCTGATTATTCCCAAATAGAACTAAGAATTATGGCGCATCTTTCTCAAGATATCGAATTAATCAATGATTTTCTTTCTGAAAAAGATATTCATACTGCAACAGCTTCTGAAATCTTTGTTACCGCACTACACTCGGTTACCGATGAACAAAGACAACGGGCTAAAACTATTAATTTTGGATTAATTTATGGAATGAGCGCATTTGGATTAGCGCGTCAATTGTCAGTAACATGTAAGGAAGCTCAAAAATATGTAGATCGTTATTTTAATCGTTATCCTGGTGTCATGAAATATATGCAACATATTCGAGAGCATGCTAATAAATATGGTTATGTATCTACACTAGACGGACGAAAGTTATATTTACCAGATATTTATTCTGCTAATATTCTTCAAAAAAAAGGCGCTGAAAGAGCAGCAATTAATGCTCCTATGCAAGGGAGCGCTGCTGACATTATTAAGAAAGCAATGATATCTATTGATAATTGGTTGCAAAAAGATGAAATTCCAGCGCGTATCATTATGCAGGTACATGACGAATTAGTATTCGAAGTACGCAATGATATTGTAGACCCTGTTGTAAAAAAAATTAAAAAATTAATGGAAGAATGTTTTATTATGGACGTACCACTAAAAGTAGATATTGGTATTGGAAAGAATTGGGAGCAAGCACACTAATATATCAATCTATGTTAGGTTAATATATTGAATATAATAAATACATTATTAATAACAATTGATTAGAATAATGTATTTATATAAAATCATAATGTGTTTTGAGATACATATACAGAGAGGATATGATGAATCGTACAAATATATTATCTTAACCAATTATTAAGGACTCTTTTTAATGATTGTATTCCATATTTTTTGACAACAGAAAAAGGTTCGACTTGTATATGTTTTTCAAACATCATCTGCATATCGTGTATTATTTTTTTAGATGTAACTTGCAAAATATTTTTAGAAATTTTATCTGATTTGCTTAACAAAGTATAAATAGGAACATCTACGGAAAGTGCACTTTCAATTATTTTTTGATCTAAATCTTTTATTGGATGCCTAATATCCATTATTAATATCAATCCTTTTAAATTTTCTCTTTTTTTTAAGTACTTACATATCACGTCATGCCAGTAGTTTTTGCTTTTTTTTGTCTTCTTAGCATAACCATAGCCAGGAAAATCAATCAGACGAATACTCGGACTGACCTCAAATAAATTAATAAGTTGTGTACACCCTGGTGTTTTACTTACTTTAGTTAATTTTTTTTGATAAGTTAACGCGTTAATAGCGCTAGATTTTCCACTATTAGAATAACCAACAAAAGCTACTTCCATACCTATTTTTTCATTAGGTAAACAGTAAACGGAAGGTACGCTTACTAAAAAATAAGTAACATGATAATCATATATCATAACATGGTAAATGTGAAAATAAGTTTCTAAAATTAGATAATTTATTTATTTAAATATTAAATCCCACAACAACTAGTTTTTATATAAATAAACACAAATTGTTTTTTATTCCCAAAAAGTTGTTTGAATTATTATAATTAACAATAATATTGTTATGTACGTATTTTTATATTTTTTACAAAAAATTATTTTTAAACACTATAATATAAATCAAATTCTACAGGATGTGGCGTAGTAGATACTAGTCTACTGTCTTCTTGACACAATAAAATATATGTATTAATATACTCCTGAGTAAAGACGTTGCCTCGGGTTAAAAATTTATGATCCTCATATAAAGATTTTAATGCTTCGTCAAGAGATTTAGCCATATGCGGTATGGATGACGTTTCTCTTTCAGAAATAGTATATAAGTTTTTATCAACAGGATCTCCAGGATGAATTTTATTGATAATGCCATCTAATCCAGCCATAAGCAATGCAGAAAACGCTAGATAAGGATTAGCAGAAGGATCAGGAAAACGAATTTCAACGCGACATGCTGCGGCGTTTTGTGATTTTTCTAAAGATGATGGAATGCGAATCGCACTAGAACGATTACAAGCAGAATAAGTCAACATTACTGGAGCTTCATAATTTGGAACTAAACGTTTATACGAATTGGTAGTTGGATTGGTTATAGCATTTAGTGCTTTAGCGTGACGCAAAATACCTCCAATATAAAATAAAGCGATATCAGAAAGGTTGCCATATTGAAGACCTGAAAATAAATTAGTATCTTTTTTATGTAAGGATATATGGCAATGCATGCCCGACCCATTATCATTTATAATGGGTTTAGGCATAAAAGTTGCAGTTTTCCCGGAATTATGAGCGACATTGTGTACTACATATTTATATATTTGTATTTCATCAGCTTTTTTAGTAAGAGTATTAAATCGAGTTGCTATTTCATTTTGACCCGATGTTGCAACTTCATGATGATGAGCCTCTACGATCAGTCCCATTTTTTCCATTATTAAAGACATGGTAGATCGCAAGTCCTGAGAAGAATCTATTGGGGGCACTGGGGCATATCCACTCTTTATTCTAGGACGATGACCTTTATTTCCGTCTCTATAAATTTTACCACTGTTCCATGATGATTCTCGATCATCAACGATTACATAAGATCCTGATATTGTTGTTGCAAAATGAATACTGTCAAATAAAAAAAATTCTGGTTCAGGACCAAACATAACAATATCGGCAATGCCAGAATTATACAAAAACATTTCTGCTCGTTTAGCTATAGACCGTGGATCCCTATCATAATTTTTCATAGTACTAGGATCAATGATATCGCAACGAATAATTATTGTAGCGTCTTCATAAAATGGATCTATCACAAAGCTAGTAAGATCAGGCATTAATATCATGTCTGATTTGCTAACATCTTTCCATCCTTTGATGGAAGATCCATCAAAAATTTTTCCATGATTAAATAAATGATCATTAACCTGTGTTTTAGGGATAGTAATGTGTTGTTCTTTTCCTTTTGTATCAGTAAAACGTAAATCAACAAATTTTATTTGATTTTCGTTTATAATAGAAAAAATTTTTTCAATATTTGTCATATTTATTCTCTCAGCTATTATATATCATATAATGATAATATCACTAAATAATGCACTACAAATACTACCTATAAGGCTTTTGTGATCAATATTTTTCAAAACTTTATTTAATCAACATATTTGCACTAAATCAGATCTGTTGGTTCTTTATTAAAATTCAATTTTTTAAATATAACACTCATATCTTATATTACTATTATTTTAATAAATAATCTAATGTAATAAAAACAAAAAATACTTGTATGTATAACCACTACTAATCATTTTTTAATTACTTTTAATTTAACATAGAAAAAATATCAGAAAGTTAATCGTGCTATATCTTTGTATTGTATATATCATGAATACCATGAAGTGTAATCGTACATACATATTTTTATATGAATTTAAAAAATTAATAATTTTATACGAGTTGTTATTTTGTTGATGTATTTCATTTACAATGAACTACATTGTAAATGTTGTTAGTAACATTAAAAACAGTTTTAGGACTTATACAATATACTATTTGTGGTAGGCTGTTACTCTATAGATAAGAAATTATACACATTATATTAATACTACAAATTTACATTAGAACAATGCAACAATCTTCAATTTTAATAAATTTTTTAATTTCTATTATGCTAAAGAGACTGTTTCTCCCGAACATCAATTTCATGGCTCAAGTAATATAAATTTTTTTGATTGCATATATAGTTTTGGTATTTATTTTTTAGTAATTAAGTCTTCTTCGATTTCTCTGAGAGCAAGTACGGTATATTTATCATTATTATTTCTTGTAATCAACGTTTCTTTTCCGCCAATTTGCATTTGCCGCGCACGTCGCGCGGCAACTAATATTAAGTCAAATATATTACCAACTTTTTCTACAGCATCCTGTACAGTTATACGTGCCATTTTCCATTTACCGTGTTATTAGTTTAAATTTATATTGATTGCAAACACACATATATATTTATGTATTTATATTAATTTATTATTTATATATCTGGTAATAACAAATGATCGATTAATGTTGCGTAGCGTATTTTTTGATGCGCTATTCGCAATTGCTCAGATAACATAATTGACTGTAAATGTGTCACAGCAATGGTTAAATTATCATTTATGATAACATAATCATATTCTTTAAAATGGCTAATTTCATCCATTGCTTGGTCCATGCGTGCGGCGATCACTTTTTCTGTGTCTTCTCCTCTCAGATACAATCGATGTGCTAATTCTTTCTTTGATGGAGGTAAAATAAAAATAGTATAGATGTTTTTTGATATTTTACTACGAATTTGTTGTGCTCCTTTCCAGTCAATATTCAGTACAATATGTATACCAGCATTTAACATCATTTCAATATTACTTTTTGCGGTACCATAATAATGATTAAAAATCATAGCATATTCAAAAAACATATTTTTATCGATCATATGTTTAAATGCTTTTTTTGAAATAAAATAATAATCTTTTCCGTGTATTTCTCCGGGTCTTTTAATACGTGTGGTATAAGAAATAGATAGTTTAGTTTGATAAACAAAACGATCATATTGCATTACAGTTTGAATTAACGTAGATTTTCCTGTCCCACTAGGAGCGGATATAATACACAATATTCCTGAATTTTTCATCATAAAATGATTATATACATATTTGATTGCACAAATAACTAAGATTTATAAAAATAAGTTGCATTCGTACATAGTACATATGTTGCGAATAACTATATATTTGGTTCTAATTCATGTTAAACATTATTATTTGCATAGATATATTAAGATTGTTTTAATAGAAGATCCTCAATAAAACATTTTGTAATTTGATTACACTAAAGTGTACATTGTTACTACCAAATTACTAAAATTATTAGTTTCACCGAGGACCTTATTTATGTAAATGAAAATCTATAATGTAGTATGCGTGTATGTCGTATTGTTATCTTACCATATTATTTTTTTGTTGTATTTCAAGTAAATTGCATACTTCTCTAAAGCTTTTAAGTTGTACATCAGACAAAAGGGAAAATATGCGATCTAAAATGATGTTATGTGTATCTTCAGCAACACGTAATTTATTGCGTCCTTTTTCTGTAATATAAACGTATTTTACTCTACGATCTGTCAGACTTTGTTGTCGACGTAACATTTCATCTTTTTCTAATGCATCAAGAACTGTTACGACAGTTCTTGATGAAAACCCCATATAATTTTTAATGTCTGTTGCGCTGGTTTTTCCGGTCGTAATAAGATGTAAGATTTTCATTTTAGACATTGAAAGACCTTCGTTAATTAATTGACCATTTATTTCTTTACGTAAACGATGATAAATACGAGATAAGGATTCTACCATGTTTGAAATATCTGTTAATCTATTCATAATTATTTGTCTCTATATTGAATCAATAACGATAATAGGACTGTATTTGGCAGTGTCAGTTAATAATTGTCTAAAAAATAAATTATTATTTTTGAAGTATTGTTTATTGAGAATAATAATTTTTCAGACAATTGTTCATATCTGATAATCAATTATCTTTTTAATTAACTATTGCAGCGTATACCTCCTAATTTATTGTAATTTTACTAAATTAATATTTTGGTTTTATTAAAAAATAGCAGACATTATTAATTCAGAATATATATTCTAATATTTAATTTATGTAGTTTTACTATTTATATTTTATCGGAGTTTTTTTAAATTTGAAATATGACTATCGGAAAAATAAAACTTCTTATAGATTTGTTAAAAAATAATTTTTTTATATTTTATGATTTATTTTTAATCTGAAAATTCTATATATCTGCAAGTAAACAGATCTAAACAAGAAATACAACAATTTTATAATAAAATATAAAATAATATTTTATATTTTTATAAAAATAAAAATAAAAATTATTTATTTATATAAAAATAATATTTTTTATTGAATCATATATTCTCGTTTAAATTCACATGTATTTATAAAAAATAATAATATTAAAGGATATATATCAGTTAATTTATAGTAAAATATTAACTATATAAATTTATATAGCACTCAAATAAAACGGATTTGAGTACAAAAAATTATATTAAAAAATTTTTTATTAAAAATAATAATATTAAAACCTATTTTTTAATAAATGAATCTACTGCATATATATGCATGTATATAATAGTTAATTATTTATATATGCATATGTCTCTGCAATTAAAGTTGAAGTACATTAAATTGCAGTGTTCAATATTATGCTTAATTAGATTAGTTGATTAAACTGAAACATTATTTGGTAAGATCACAATATAATTAAGAATTATAAAAATGAGCAGGTTATATGACAAACACAGATTTTAAATATAAAAAGATTCTATAGGTAGGTACTTTGATTATGTTACTCAATGTTTTGAGTTTGCTCGCGTATCTGTTCAATAAGTATTTTTAAGGAGATTGCTAATTGAGTAATATAAGAATTTATAGATTTAGAAGTTAATGTGTTAGCTTCTCTATGTAGTTCTTGTATTACAAAATCTAATTTCCTACCAACAGCTCCGTTTCCATCGAGAATACGATGCATCTCTTTGATGTGAATAATTAGACGATCTACTTCTTCTGAAATATCAATTTTTTGAGCTACTATTAATAATTCTTGTTCCAATCGTATTGGGTTAGAATAAATGCAAACATCTTTCATTTGTTCCAAGAGTGTTTTGCGTTTGTGCTCTAATACATTAGGGATATGTTGATGAATTTTGTTCACTTCAGCGTACATTAGATGTAATCGTTCTATAATGTTATTTTTTAAAAAAATACCTTCTCTTTCTCTATCTTGTATTAAATTACGTAATGTTTCTTTAAAACATATTAATAATTCGGAATGAACATTGTTCATATTATTTAAATTATTTTGTTTATGCGTTATTACTCCTGGCCAAGATAAAATATCTATCGGATTAATTTCACCTTCATTAGTTAATGTTTTTACCCATTTTGCGTATAACACAAGATCATGCACCAATTGTTTATTAACAGTAAGTGACTCTGTATTATTGTCGCAATTGTTATTTGTTTTGATATGTAAAGTGCATTCTATCCTCCCTCTAATAATAGAATCTTTAATATTTTTACGAATTACCCATGACAAATTACAAAGATATTTAGGTAAATTGATATGAATATCTAAATAACGTTGATTTAAAGAACAAATTTCCCAGGTAACATTACCCCATGTATATTTTACTTCATGCCTTGAGAAAGCGGTCATGCTATGAATCATAACAATCACCTAAATTTTGTAAATATGTACAAAAATAAACTTTAAAGTTGCAATAATTCTATTCTATCATGCATTCTTTAATTAAAATTGTATTTATATACATCAATATAATTTTTAAAAAAATTTTAGACTTTTTTAATGTCCATACAATTTTATTTTTTAAATAAATAGTAGTATGTACTATAAATAATTTATCAAAATTATTTTTTATATTAAAAAATACAATTACTACAATAACACGCTTAATTTTATCTATAAAACAACTAATTTGTTATTATTTAGTGAAATAACATAATAAAATATACTAAACATAATATGTTTAAAGTATATAAAAAAAGTTTTGTATATGGCATATATAAATGTTAAATAATTTTTATTGTATTTATTTTAAAATAATTTTTTATATAAAATAATTTATGAATTTATAGTAGATTTATATTCCTCATACATATCTTATATGACTCCTTTTTTTAATAATTAAATATAATAAAATATTAAAAAATTATTTTAAAAATAAATAATCACTTGAAATTTATATCAATAAAATATATAAAACCAATGGTCGTTACCATATAGCGATTAATATTATTAATATATATACAAACATTAATATATTTAATTTAATCTTATTACTTTAATAAGATATATATAATAAAATTATACGCATTGATATTTTGAAAATATACAAATATTATTGTGTGTAATTAACAATATTTTACATCGAATGCCCAAAACCATGCGACCCACGTTCAGTAGGTATAAATGATTTAACTACAGAAAACCTAACTTGAATTATTGGCATAAAAACTAATTGTGCTATTCGTTTCCCAGGGTATACAATGTACTTTTTTGGACCACGATTCCATAAAGACACTATCAGTTCTCCTTGGTAATCTGAATCAATTAGCCCCACTAAATTTCCCAAAACAATGCCATATTTGTGTCCCAAACCTGATCGAGGCAAAATAATACCTGCTATCTTTGTATCGGAAATATGTATCGCAATACCGGTAGAAATTAAATGAGTTTTCCCAGGATAAATGGTCAAAGGTTTATCCAAACAAGCTGATAAATCTAATCCAGCAGATCCTAACGTAGCGTATTTTGGCAAATAAAAATGCTTATAAATCCGATTATCAATAATTTTAACATTAATTATTTTCATTATAACGATTAATAATTTCATTAATAAGTTGTTGTGCTAACAATTTTTTTTTTCTTAAAGGCAATATAACACTTCCTTTATTCCAAAATAGATATAAAGCATTATTATCACTATTGAATCCTTGGTTCATACGAGAAATATTATTAGCACAAATTAAATCTAAATGTTTACTAATGCGTTTGTCTTGAGCATATTTTTTTATATTATTGGTTTCAGCGGCAAATCCAACGACATAAGGACGGTTTTCAATTAACGACCCTACTTCTGCTACAATATCGGGGTTTTTAATCATAATTATTTTTAAAGTATTTTTATTCTTTTTAATCTTTTCAAGAGAAACATGACAAATACGATAATCTGACACTGCTGCGCAACCGATAAAGATTTGTTGATTACTAATGTCTCGCATAACTGCTTCTTGCATGTCTAACGCGGAAATAACATTAATACGTTGCACTCGAATAGGAGTACGTAAATTTACTGGACCTGCAATTAATGTAACTTTTGCTCCTTTATCTGCAGCGGCTTGAGCGATAGCAAATCCCATTTTTCCTGAACTATAATTAGTAAAAAAACGAACGGGATCTAAGGCTTCGTGAGTTGGACCAGCAGTAATCATGATATTAAGGTGACTTAAAGAGCTATCATGAGAAAAGTAATGTTTTACGTATTCAGCAAGTACCTTGGGATCCGTCATGCGTCCATAACCAATATCATTACAAGCTTGACATCCATAATCTGGGCCCCATATTAAAACCCCTCTTTTTCGTAGAATATCTAAATTTGTTTGCGTTGCAATAGCTTTATACATTTGTTGATTCATGGATGGAGCTACAGCAATAGGAGCCGTTGTAGCTAAACATAAACTACATAATAAATCATTAGCTAATCCCACAGATAATCTAGCTAATAAATTTGCTGTAGCCGGAGCAAGTAAAACTAAATCAGCCCATTTAGCTAACTTTATGTGAGGCATTGTGGTTTCTATTTGAGGGGTAAGGAAATTGTCCAAAACTGGATGACATGATATTGTTTGCAAACTTAAAGGGGTAACGAATTTTTTTGCAGATTTTGTCATGATCACTCTCACTTCTGAACCTTGTTCTTTTAAAAATCGTACAAGATCTATAGTTTTATATGCTGCGATACCACCGCTTACTCCTAATATGATATGTTTATTAATTAATCCCGTCATATTATATTTCACATGATATTGAAGATGATTTAATTTTATTTATACTAACAAAAACTAACAGTTTTTGTTAGTATAAATAAAATTAAATCATCTTCAATATCATTGAATTTCAGAAAATCTGCAATTACATTGTGCGCAGCATGAAAATCTCATATAATATATATAATGGCCCATTAAGTATAGAGTACAAATGTATGGGACATATATAAATAATAATAAAAACAAAAATTTCATGACTTAAATCTACTATATTTAGACATATTTAATGCTATGCGAATGTTTGAAATTGTTTACTTTTCTTGCACTTAATAGTGAAAAATAAAGCAACAAACAACGATTATAATATGTTTGGAATCTTATATTAGGTGCTTTAAATAATGTCAAATCTGTAGATTAAAAATCGGAATAAATAAAAAATTGTTTTTTATTGTTTTAGTTATAAATAATTATTCAAACAAAAATTAGAGGAGAACAGAACATATGGCACGAGTGTGTCAAGTTACCGGGAAACGTCCTATGAACGGAAACAAACGCTCTCACGCAATGAACGCAACGAAGCGTTGGTTTGCACCTAATATTCATTCTCATCGTTTTTGGGTGGCAAGTAAGAAACGTTTCGTTGCGTTACGATTATCTACTAAGGGAATAAAATTAATTGATAAGTTTGGAATTGAATATTTTTTCACTAAAATATATCCTAAAAAAAATAAATAATACTCATCGGGAATAATGTAATGGCTAAAGAAAAACGAGAAACAATCCGTTTATTTTCTTCTTCTAAGAATGGACATTTCTATAGCACTACAAAAAACAAACGTACTAGCTCTGAAAAAATGACATTAAAAAAATTTGATCCTTTTGCACGAAAACATGTAATATATATAGAAAGTAAGAATTAGTTAAATAAAAAACTGCAAATTCAACAGTATACTACAAAACCACACAGCTCAATATGCATTGAGCTGTGTGGTTTATTTATTTTAAATATTTAAAACACTATGCTGCCAAGTCTACATTAGCAGTTTGTGTTCATATATTTTTATATAGTGTCAACATAAAAATATTAAGTCTACATGTATAGCACTTTCTATTTTCGCGTTTTTGCTTTTTTAGAGAAACGAAATGTTTTTGCGTTTTTTCTCAGTATTGCGCAGTTTTTCAATAACCTTCTCAGCGATAAAATTAGGTATAAAACGATCTATTCTCCCCCCATATTGAGCAATTTCTTTCACTAATTTAGAAGAAAGACATGCCCATATATCTGTAGATATCATAAATATAGTCTCTACTTCATGCGAGAAGTAATTATTAATTTTTGCAAGTTGTATTTCATATTCAAAGTCTGATCTAGTTCTGAGGCCACGAATTAAAATATTCACTTGTTTTTTTTTCATCACGTTTATAGTGAGGTCATTAAACCCAAACACTGTTACATGATCTAACGTTGCAGTTGCTTGCTTTGCAAATATTACACGTTCTTCAAGACTAAACAAAGGATGTTTTTGCGAATTTTCAGCTACCGCTAAAAATATTTTATCAAAAATTTTATGTGCTCTAATAATTATATCTAAATGCCCATAAGTTAATGGATCAAAAGTCCCTGGATACATAGCCTGAATTGTCATAATATATTTAATAAAATTTATGTTTTTTGTGAAAATAAAAAGACTATAACATATATATATTTCAAATATGTTAAACTACATTTTATTTATATTTTTCAGTGAAAATATAGAATGCCCAACTTATTAAATAACTGTATTAGAAAGCTTGATGCGAACATAAATAAATTATCAAAACGTTTTTATAAATTAAATTGTTTCATACTTATATTTTCATACATAAAAATATTTTTTGTTAACATTTAATAAAATGTTTATTTTAATAAAAAATACGACGATTATTTGTTGCAATAATACTGAGTAAGTTAAATAATCATTTCCAGTAACACCTATATCTGCAATATCAAAATAAAAATTTTTAAGCATTTCGGCTATCTTCTATATTAATTATACATCTCTCCCTAAAAATATAAATAACCTTAATATTAAATATTTGTTTATATATAAATTCATAAAAATCACGATAAACATCGTTTTGATTATATGAAAAAAAATTATATTTTCATTAAAATCATTCGTTGATAACAGCCACGCCTCATGCAACATGTTATAATAATATACTTTTAGATATTGCAGTTTTAGTCTAATTTTAGGTTATAGTTAATTTGATAAAAAATAATTTGTAAATGTTATTAATACTTAATAATAACTATTATATTAATTCATAACTATTACAAAACGTCGTATGACAAGTTATTTTTGAACTAATAAATAATTATCTAACAAACCCAATAATTGCTTTAGCGCTCCTTGATTATGCCGCAGCACTTTGATGGCTCTATGGCCATAGTTTACACGACATTGTTGATTTACCAGCAACATAGCAATAGCCTTTACTAAGGATTCCGTATCAGTTACTGTAATTAATCCATTTGACTTACATAATTTAACGCAAATATCATTAAAATTAAAAGTATACGGCCCCATAATCAATGGAATAGAATGTGCAGCTGGCTCTAACGGATTATGTCCTCCATGTTTTACTAAACTACCCCCAACAAATGCTATATCTGAAACACCATATAGTAACATTAATTCTCCTATAGTATCATTAATAATTACTTGCGTTTCTTTAGATGGAGCAACCCCGTTACTTCTCATGATATAAGAAAATCCAGCTTGTTCAGTAATGTTTTTAACATTAACAAAACGTTCTGGATGACGTGGAGCCAGAATCATCAGTAAATCAGGAAACCTTTTCAAGAGACGTTTATGTGCTTGTAGTAATAATATCTCTTCCCCTGCATGAGTACTGCTAGCTATCCATACCTGTCGTTTTTTAATCCAAGTTTTTTTTAAAAACGAAATTTTATTTAATAAATCCTGGTTCATTTCAATATCACATTTTAAATTACCTGTAATAAATAATTGGTTTTTTTTTAATCCTAATTTAAGAAATCGAGAAGCGTCTTCTTTATTTTGAGCAGCAATTAAAGTAATACGTTTCATAATTAACGAAATAAAATAACTAAATCTCTTATATCCAGTAAAAGAGCGGCATGATAACCGAGCATTAGCAATAATGAAAGGAATCTCGCGCTGATATAATATATTTATGAGATTTGGCCATAGTTCGGTTTCCATAGCAATAACTAATCGTGGCTTAACTTGATTAATAAATCGTTTCATAGCACCAGGTAAATCATAAGGTAAATAACCGCAGCGCATATTATGACTAAATTTTGATCGCGCCAATTCTATGCCTGTGGGAGTCATCGCAGTTAATGTGATTGTTATTTTTGGATAACGTTGCTGCAAAGCACGTATCAGTGGGATAGCTGCTAATGTTTCTCCTAAGGACACAGCATGTAAAATGATTCCATCAGATTGGATAGATTTTCTATAAAATCCGTAGCGTTCCAACCAACATTTACGATACGATGGTGATCGCCTGCTACGCCATAACAATCGTATCCATATTATAGGTTGAGCAATATACATTATAATATTATATATTGTAATGTATATTGTAAACATATAATATCCCAAAATAATCAGTTATTATATTCATAATTACTAATTTAATCATTTTACACGCATTTAACTATATATCAATGTCATTATGCCTTATATAATATATTTTAATAGTCAATGCCTATATAAATTTTAAAAAATAATTTATCTGAAAAACTGTCTATGTTTCTGTTGTTTTTAACAATTATTTTTATAAAGTATTTTTTTATTTTAAATTAAAAATAATGAATTCTCATAAATATCTTTTAAAAACTAAACATTGTATTGTATATGATAAAATCATTAATTACTGATTTAACATTTTTTGAATAATTCCAATGACTTGTTAATTATGACGATAATGAATTATTAGACAATACTTATAAAAATGATATTTATAATAAATAGATTATATAAACTATAAAATCTGATTAATTTTTTATATAGTTACAAACTTAAATTAATCATCCAAATAAACACATAAAATATAAACATATTATTTTTACATTAATAATTTGTATGAACATCAATTATATATTGGATTTGATTAAAAAATTCATCATGTAATTGTCATGAATGCTACAATATTCTCAAATTTGAGAATCTTATAATTTTGTTGATATAAATAAAATTTATTACAAGTTGCTTGAAAAATAATTTTTTTATTACTTTTTACTATTTTATATTTAAACAAAATTTATTTATTCAAACTTATAAAATATATTAAATGTAATTTACACAAAATATATATTTGTACCATGTATATAATTATTTTTAATATTAAATAATAATTTTAATGCATAACATAAATAATATTTTTAAAAATTAAACAATAAGATTAAACATAGCATATGTACTTTATTCTTTTAGTGTTATCGTATATTTATCTATTTCCACCGTAACGTAATAATAGACAACGGACTGCTCATTCAGAATTAAATTATGTTAAAGACGATTTTATTTCTGTAACTTTAAATATTTTGAGGAATTTATTTTTTCTATGTTAAATATATTTATATTTCTATTTTAAATTATAAGAAATAATCTATATATAATCATATAATTATGTACGATGAAATATATATATTTGAAATATTGTTTACTTCATTGTATTATATAGATCTTCATTGACACAGTATAACAAGTATGATATTTACATAAATAATATTTTTTTAGTATTGTCGCATAGTTACTAACTACTACATTAATTTTTAGATATTATATATAAATGACGTATAAAATAAATGTTAATCATTTTATCGGATTAGATTGTAAATTCATGTTATTGAATCCTTAGTTATATCTTATTATTTTATTTATACTTATAAAAATTTTATCAACACAATAAAACAGTAATTTATTCATAAAAAATGAATTTTTAGTAAAATTTCAATAATAAAATTAGCAGTACCATGTATTTTAATTGTAATATTTTCAAAAAATAATAAAAAAATATATTTTTATTTAATCGAAAAATTAACATCTATTATTATTTGAAAATTTTAATTTTCCTTAAATAATATTAAATAATTAAAATAACAAATATGTATAATGAAAATGCTCTCAAATTTAATATTTGAGAGTTATATTCAAGTTTTACACCAATATGATTTTAAAAATATTCTAGCACTAGCATGATGAAGAAAATTTTGGTGCTGTTTGTTAAAAAAGTCATTAATTCATAAATTAGATCTAATAATTTGAAGTAGTTTATAATTGAATGTTAAATGATATTAATTTAAAAATATTAATGTTCATCAATAAACAATATAATTTTTTTAGATATTATTCTTTTATAGGAATGTAATTATTTACTTTTAAACCGTATAAACAATATCGCCCTAACGGATTGATATTTTTTGTTTAATAACAAAAAATATCAATTAATAATTAAAGCATATAAATTAATATAAGGTTTATATAAACAAGGTTAAAAAATATTTTTATATATATTTTAAATTTAAAATTTTTTGCAATGATTCCCAGACGTGTATAGGGGTTAAGTGTTGCATTTTTTTAGTTGAAGATCGTAAAATAATTTGGTTTTGTCCATATGTTCCAATTAATTTAGGATTAGTTGGGCCATATAATGTTATATTAGGACAACCAAGCGCTGCTGTCAAATGACTAAGTCCAGTATCAACAGAGATTACTGCTGTTGCTCCAGATATTTGGATAGCAATCTCTTGTAGCGTTAATTTTGGTAATATTATTATTTGATTGCAATATAATCTCGCTAACCGTTTGGTACGTAATTCTTCACTTTTTGTCCAAAAAGGTAATTTAATGCGATATCCTGCATTAATAGCATATTGAGCAATAATACTCCAATTCAATTCTGTCCAAAGTTTTTCAAATTTAGTAGTAGAATGGAAAAATATTAAATAAGGAGCATGATGTTTTTGAGGTGGAAATAAATGTTTAATATTATACTTTCCTATATAAGACGGTACAGGATATTTTAAGCTGAGAGAAAAAAGCTGTCGAATACGTTCCACAGCGTGTTGATTTTTATTGGAATAATGTCGTTCATGATAAAACAAAGAACTCATAGGTTCCCGTGCACTCGTATAGTCCATACCATGTTTTTTACCACATGTCATACGTGTTACTAGCAATGATGTCTTCAATAAACCCTGAGCGTCAATAATCACGTCATATTTTTTTTTTAATTGTATACAACATTCACGATATTTCTTCCATGAAGACAATTTATACCAATTTTTTATCCAAAATCTAAGGTTTATAGGAATAATTTGGCGTATTCCTGGATGCCATCTAAGAATATCAGAAAAAGTTTCTTCTACAATCCAATCAAATAATATATTTGGTGCAATATTTGATGCATCAGTAACTGCAGGTAAAGTATGGATAATATCTCCCATAGAAGAAATTTTTATAATTAAAACCTTCATGACAATTATTTTGTTTGATTGATCAATGTAACAACGTTTTTAATGCCTCTAAAACTTGATCTGGAGTAATATCCATTAAACTGTTATGATAGCCATATAAACTATCGCCGTTTCGCATGGTATAATATCCTTGTATGCGACGAATCACAATAGATTGAGAAAATAAAGGCGGAGTAAACTTAGGATTACTAGGTCCATACAACCCTATTACAGGGCGTCTCAATGCGCAAGCTACATGCATTAAACCAGAATCATTACTAACGATTCCTGAACAGGTTGCTATAATTGCAATAGCTTCTCCTAATGATGTGATTCCTATAAGATTGTTACAATGTTGTTTCATATTTTTGAGAATACTATGTTGAATAAATCTATTAATTAGTTGATCGTTAGGGGATCCTAATATTACTACATGATATCCATAATGAATTAACTGAATAGCTAATGTTATGTAATGATAATGAGGCCAATTTTTAGCTAATCCAAATTCTGCGCCCGGGCATAAACCAATCAGTGATTTTCTGTGACAATACAAATTAAATTTGCATAATACATCTTCAATTTCTTTTTCATTTACACTTAATTGGGGTAACGGCAGCGGACAGGGTAAACTATAAGAATTTTTTGTAACATTATAATCACATGCTAAAGAGGCATAACGTTGCACCATTAAAGGGAATAATTTTTTGTTAAGTATTCTCAAATCATTTAGTATACCATACCTTATTTCCCCACGCCATCCGGTCCGAATCGGAATACCCGCAAAAAACGGTATTAAAGCAGATTTAAATGAATTAGGTAATATTATCGCTTGTTGATATTTCTCATTTTTTAAAAATTTTCCGAGATGGTAACATTTTGATAACTCTAAAGCTCCATGCCCGTAAGGAATACATAATGTTTGATTAATTTCAGGCATATGATTGAACAGATCTTTGCACCACATCGGAGTAAGGACATCAATCTTAATGTTGGAACAATATTTCTTAATCAATAATCGATACATACTATGTGATATCACGGTATCGCCAATCCAGGAAGGACTAATAACTAATATTTTCACAATGAAATTTTATTTACTTAATTATTACAATGGTCAGCATTGTTGCATGACAACCAATTTAAATAACGATGTATACCTTGATTAAGGTCAGTGAATTCCTTGCAATAACCTGCCGCTCTTAACTGAGAGATATTTGCCTGAGTAAATATTTGATAATGATCACGGATTTTTTTTGGCATAGAAATATATTTAATGGTTATATTTTGATTAAAAAAACTTAACACGATATTAGCAATGCACTCAAATGACTCAGATTTACCTGTTCCACAATCAAAAATTCCAGATATTTTATTATTCCAGGCCCAAAGATTTATATCAACTATATCTTCAATATATATAAAATCCCGCTTTAACTGTTTACTTCCAATAAATAGTGTTGGGTGTTTTTTACTGGTAATTTTTCGATACAATTGAAATATTATACTAGCCATACTACCTTTATGTGCTTCACAGGGGCCATAAACATTAAAATATCTTAATCCACAAACCTGAGATACAACTTTTGGCAATATAGAGCGCACATATTGATCAAATAAAAATTTGGAATAACTGTATATATTCATGGGTTTTTCATATACCTGGGAATGCAGAAGCATGCGGGTATCTCTACCATATACTGACGCAGAAGAAGCATATATAAAAGGAATTTTGTTTTTAACACAATAAAATAATAGATCTTTAGAATATTGATAATTATTCTCCATCATATATTTACCATCCCATTCAGTAGTGGAAGAGCAGGCTCCTTCATGAAACACTACGTCTATATCCTTAATATAGGAATTAAGAGGATTATTCAATATATTATTAATAAAGCAATGTTTATCTATATAGTCCGAAATATACAAACTTTTCAGATTGTCATATTTTTTTCCATTTTTTAAATTATCCACCACCAAAATATTTTTGTATGCAATTTTATTTAAAGCCTTAATAATATTGCAACCTATAAACCCTGCTCCACCCGTGACCACAATCATACATTCTCACATAATCACATGTATACTTAAATACAATTAATACAATAATTTGAGTTATTGTATATAATACAACATAATAATATTAAACGTTTTAATATTTAGAAAAATATATTACTTTAAGTTATTTACTATATGCATATAGCATATAGTAAATCCACAATTTTTGATTATATTATTCTAGAATCATTACAAAAAAACACAATGTAAAAATTATTTGTTATTGTCTGATGTATAAACTACTCAGGACAAAAATATATCATAAATAACATGTATTTATCGACCTATTCACAAAAAATGTACTAGTTTTCTATTTCAACATAGAATAGAATGACTTTATGATGTGTTTGTGATATAATAATAATTATATGTGTATTTATACTCATTCATGATATTTATATTTTAATTTGATATTATATCATCCAGTATAAAACATATTTATTATCCCGGTAATATCGTAATGATTCATAATTTTTCATCTTTGTTAAAAAACTATATGATACTCCATGATATAAATAAATTTTAGTATATTATATAGAGTTATTTTTCAACCAAGTTTACAAGTTATGTATATGCAGGAAATAACAATATTTTTACAACGCCATATAATACTGAGTATTATATGGGTACTTTTGTTAATTGCAGTGTTGTACACTACAATTAACAGTTGGTTATTCGGGTCTTCTGAAATATTACGTGATAAAGCAATTTATCTAATAAATAAAAAAAATGCGATAGTAATAGATATTCGTAGTCAAGATGATTATCATTCAGGACATATAACAAATAGCATTAATGTTTCAATAGAAGAAATTAAAAACAATAATATTTGTAAATTAAAAAGGTTTAAACAGTATCCATTGATTATTGTACACGATAATAATGTGCTGGCGCACTCAATTAAACGCCATCTATACAAATTAAAATTTGAAGCAATATATGTACTACATGGCGGGATAGTTGGCTGGAAATCTGATAATTTTCCTCTTTTATTAAAAAAATAAAGCATAAAATAATGAGAACAAAAAATGGCTTATATTGAAATTTACACAAAAAAGAATTGTCCTTACTGTGAACGAGCTAAAGCATTATTGACAAAAAAATCTTTAGATTTTAGAGAAATTTCTGTGGATTGTAGCAACTTATCAGATTCTATAAGTATAGAAATGAGACAACGCTCTGGTGGGCGCACTACATTTCCGCAGATTTTTATAGATGGTCTGCATATTGGGGGATCAGATGATTTGGTACTTTTAGATGCCCAGGGCAAATTAGATCTAATCTTGATAAATACAAATCGTTAATAAACTATGATAAATTATTAAATTTTATGATGTATTAGGGGTGTTTTTGTGTTAGAAAGCAACAGTAATAATTTTTTATTTCGTATACAAAGAATCTATATCAAAGATATTTCATTTGAAGCTCCGAACACTCCTGGAGTGTTCCAAATAAATTGGAACCCAAAAATTAAGGTAGATTTAAATAGTGATGCTAAGAATATTCACATTGATATGTACGAAGTAGTGTTATGTGTTACTGTTACTGCAAAAATTGAGGAAGATACAGCTTTTTTATGTCAAGTAAAACAAGCTGGAATTTTTAATGTTTCAGGATTAAACAAAACGCAAATGATACGTTGTCTTAACGCGCATTGCCCGAGTATTTTATTCCCCTATGCTAGCGAATGCATCAGTAACCAAGTGTCTAGAGGTACTTTCCCTCAACTTAACTTAGATCCAATTAATTTCGATATTTTATTTATTCAGTCCTTACAAAAGAAATATAATGATACACTTAAAATTTAATATTTTAAAATAGTTAGTTTAAATTATTGTGTCTATTAGATATCCTAATATAACCATCATTGGAGCAGGTTCCTATGGGACGGCTATGGCTATTGCGTTATCTAGAAATGGTCATGCCGTATTGTTATGGGGACATAATGCAAATCATATTCAAAAACTTCAAATTAATCGATGCAATCAAGCCTATTTACCCGGCATCTCTTTTCCACCATCATTGTATTTAGAGAAATCGTTGTCTATAGCTTTATCTACTTGCCGAAATTTATTAATTGCGGTTCCAAGTCGTGTATTTGGTCATGTTTTGATGCGATTAAAACCAAATTTAAGGAGCGATACTCGTATTATCATAGCATCTAAAGGTTTAGAACCAAAAACTGGACGTTTATTACAAGATGTAGCATATGATATTTTAGGAAAAAATATTCCTATTGCAATTATATCTGGTCCAACTTTCGCTAGAGAACTCGCTATGGGGTTACCCACGGCAATAACTCTAGCTTCTAATGATACTAGATTAAGTTGTGATCTACAAAATACACTACATTGTAGTAAAAATTTCAGAATATACAGCAACACAGATACTATTGGTATTCAAATAGCTGGAGTAGTAAAAAACATTATTGCTATTGGAGCAGGTATTTCTGATGGCATAGGGTTTGGATCCAATGCACGGACAGCATTGATTACACGGGGTTTAGTAGAAATGTCTCGCCTAGGTATAGCAATTGGAGCGACATCAGACACTTTTATGGGGTTAGCTGGATTAGGAGATTTGATATTAACTTGCACTGACAATCAATCACGTAATCGTCGCTTTGGAATATTATTGGGGCAGGGTTTCGAGATACATCATGCTCAAAAAAATGTTGGGAAAATAATAGAAGGATTCTATAACATAAAAGAAGTATATATGTTATCTATTAAACACAAAGTAGATATGCCCATTACCGAACAAACATATCAGATACTATATCAAAATAAAAATGTTCATGATGCAGCTCACTCTTTATTGGAACGTACACAAAAAGAAGAAAAAATTAATAATTTAAAATAATTAATAGTAGATTTGAATTATCATTCATACTACGACGATCAGGTAAATGTATGACTTTAAATATATTAGAAATAGTTTGGAGTAACATTAAAATTGAAGCGAGATTGCTAATTGACTCTGAACCTATATTGACTAGTTTCATATATACGACCCTATTAAAGCACACAAACTTTAAAGATGCATTAATTTGCATACTATCTAAAAAATTAACTAATACGGATATATCTACAATTGCTGTCATTAAGATATTAGAAGATATATGCGGAGCCGATGACAATATCATTACTTCTGCTGCACAAGATATTTATGCAATACGTTCAAACGATCCATCTGTCACTAAGTATTTTACTCCTTTTTTATATTCAAAAGGATTCCACGCATTGCAAGCGTATCGTATTTCTCATTGGTTATGGAAGCATAATCGTAAAGAATTAGCTATGTATTTTTATAATCATATTTCTACTATTTTTAATGTGGACATTCATCCTGCGGCAAGTATCGGATACGGTGTTATGATAGATCATGCAACTGGTGTAGTGATCGGAGAGACATCAGTTATAGAAAATAATGTATCTATAATGCAATCTGTGACCTTAGGCGGAACTGGAAAAATAAGTGGTGATCGTCATCCTAAAATCAGGCAAAAAGTAATGATTGGAGCTGGTTCTATTATTTTAGGTAATATTGAAGTAGGCTATGGGGCTAAAATTGGAGCTGGTTCCGTCGTACTACACTCTGTACCGCCTCATGCTACAGTAGCAGGAAAACCCGCTAGACTTATCAAAAAAAATCAATAAATAACAATAACTTAATAAGCCTTTCTACATTTAAAAATATATATAATATTTATTATACACTACTGTTAATAAGTATACTCTAAAATACCACTGCACATATCAAGTATCTAAAAAGTTAGTATATTTATGTAATAATTAATATATAAAAGATATTCAATACTTTTGATTCCAAAATTGATAATGTACCTGGAAAATGCAGATGTATTACACTTAATATGTAATTTTAATCGCACATAATATATCAATGTAATTTGATGCATTGTATATGAGATTAAAAACAATCGCATATTCGATATATTAGTTATATTAATTATAAATATATTTTCTTTTTATATTTCAATACCTTGTGAGATAATCTTCGTGATATAATTCATATAATTGAAATCGTTTGTTAATATGATCGTATATTAACATCAGGAAAATATCATAAATGTACAACATTAATGTACTTCGCTACAAGTAAATACAATGCACATTATTATAATAAATAATTAAAATAAATAATGCTTCCAATGTTCAATATTTAGAAAACATATTAGATAATTTTTTAATTTAATTAAAATACTAATAAATTAAAAATTAACAACAATTTCACATATAACTGTTATATATATTTGATACAGCCTTTTATTTTTGTATATTTATATCATAATTATATTTTTATTAATCATTTGTTTTATATAACAACATGATTATAGTCTGCTGTGCATAACAACATAATAGAGTTCTGTGTTTATGATAAAAAGAATAGGAGTATTAACAAGCGGCGGGGATTCTCCAGGAATGAATGCTGCCATTCGAGGTGTAGTACGGGCAGGTCTTTCTGAGGGACTAGAAGTGTATGGAATACATGACGGTTATTTAGGATTATTTCAAGATCGAATGATACAATTGAGTCGTCGTAGTGTTTCAGATATAATAAATCGTGGAGGAACTTTTCTTGGTTCTGCTCGTTTTCCTGAATTTAAGGAAGATGCTACTAGAACAATAGTTATCAACAATATTAATCAACGTAGTCTCGATGCTCTCGTAATAATTGGAGGAGATGGATCTTATTTAGGTGCTAAGAGGTTGAGTGATATAGGATTTCCTTGCATCGGATTGCCTGGGACTATTGATAACGATGTTTCCGGAACGGATTACACTATCGGGTATTTTACAGCTTTAGAAACAATTGTTGATGCAATTGATAGGTTGCGTGACACATCTTCTTCGCATCAACGTATTTCTATTGTAGAGGTAATGGGACGTTGTTGCGGTGATTTGACTATGGCAGCAGCGATAGCTGGAGGTTGTGAATTTATTGTAGTCCCCGAAGTAGAATTTAACCCACAAGATCTAGTAAATGAGATTAAATCTGGTATTTCTAAGGGAAAAAAACATGCAATAGTAGCTATTACAGAACGTATTTGTAATGTATTCTATTTAGCGCGATACATTGAAGAAAAGACTGGTAGAGAGACTCGCGCTACCGTTTTAGGATACATCCAGCGTGGAGGTAAGCCTGTTGCATATGATCGCATTCTAGCGTCTCGGATGGGAGCATATTCTATTGATCTGCTATTAAAGGGTTATGTAGGACGCTGTATTGGGGTACAAAATGAAAAATTAGTACATCATGACATTAACGATGCTATACAACATATGCAACGTCCATTCCGTCGGGATTTATTAAAAACAGCCAAAAAACTATTTTAAGTTATTTAAAATCATCATAAATAACTTGTTTCTTAAATAATATTATCGTTTACATAATCTGATTATGTATGGCTTATACAAATATCACTTATTTAGGGTTTTGAACTGTTAATATCGTTACATCAATAATATGCTATATTAGCATATTCCTGCATATTATTAAGTAGGGTATGATTTCTTATGTTTTTCAGCAGTTTGTACAATCATAGAAAAACTATTTGCGTTTAAAGAAGCGGCTCCTACTAATACACCATCAATGTCTTTTTGATCAAAAAATTGAGTAACATTTTCTGGTGTGACAGAACCTCCATACTGAATCGTTATTTTATCGGCTATAGATGCATCATAACTTGCAATATAATCCCGAATTGATTTATGAACTAATTGCACATTTTCTGGAGATGCGCTAACACCACTTCCTATAGCCCATATAGGCTCATAAGCAATAACTGCATTCTTAAATGCTTCTATGCCAAGTAATTTAATGATTGTATTAATTTGATTGATACATACTGACTGTGTGTATCCAGAATCGTATTCTTTTTTATTTTCCCCTATACATAAAATAGGAATTAATCCAACTTTTTTTAAGATAAAAAATTTTTTAGCAATATATACATCATTTTCTTTATGATGTATTCTCCGTTCAGAATGACCTATCAGAGTATATCGTACATTAAGATCCTGTAACATTTCTGCTGAAATGTCGCCGGTAAACGCTCCAGATAAATGAATATCAACATTTTGAGCGCATAGCTGAATATGACTGTTCAATAAATAACGATTAATTATATCTAAATACATCACAGGAGGAGCTATAGCTACGCTACATTTAGAAATATTATTAAATGTATTAACTAATGTAATAATTAAATTAGTTATGGTATTTTTATTGCCATTTAATTTCCAGTTTCCTATTATCAACAGACGCCTCACATCTTCTCTCCTACAGAAATTATTTCATAATAATAATTGTGATACATCAATAAATACTAATTAATATTAAACAAAATAATGCTTGTATTACACGATTAGAATCGTATATACTTAAAAGATACGCAATTGTGTATGGCACCATGTTGATATTATAAAGATGTATAATAATAATAAATAATTTTGTAATATAAGTGTCAGTTATAATTGATGTACATTATTACCATTTATGTTACCAATAACGTTCTTGAGTAATATGACCTGGTTTACATCGTAAATGATCTTGCATTCCATATTTTTTATTCAATATTTCCTTAGTATCTTGTATCATTTTCGGATTTCCACATAACATCACGTGACTATTGTTAATATCCAATTGTAATCCTACTTTTTTTTCTAAAGAGTCATTTTCTATCAAATTAGGTATACGTCCAGAAAGTGAACTAGAAGATTCTTCTTGACTTATGATTGTTTGTACGTGTAATTTACCATTATAAAAGTTTTGTAATTTTCTTATTTGAGATAAATAATTTAAATTTTTAGAAAACCTCACTGCATGTACTAATACAATATTTGAAAATTGACACAATCTTTTATCATGATCTTCGAGTATTGATAAATATGGACCAATCCCTGTTCCGCTAGCTAACATCCATAAATTTTTACAATTTGGAATTTCATTGAGTATAAAACGTCCGTATGCTTTTTTAGTAAGCATAAGAGTATCACCGGGACGTAAAGTACATAACAACGGGGTACATTTCCCTTCTAGTATAGTGGCTATGTAAAATTCTAGATTTGGATTATGCGGAGCATTAAGATATGAATAAGCACGTTGCACGATTATGTTATTTATCTTTATCTTTATTTTAGTAAATTGACCAGCAATAAATGTATTTACTGGAGCTCGTACAATAAGACTAAACAACTGATCTGTCCAATTTTTTATATTAATAATTTTTCCGGTGACCCATGTAGACATAAAATTTACCCGTATTCAGTTATATTCAAATATTTAATCTTATTAAGTAACTTCATTGGTATGATCAGAATCAGTATTGAAATTTGTATCTATTATTATCTACCCCTTAAAAACTAACACAAGATTCCGACATAAAAATTTTTATCTAAAAAAATCAACCATAAAAACACTGTAATTATTGCCTATTCGATTGAACGTAATTTTATGATATTAAAACAATGTTACATTTAATCAGATATTTTAATGTTATAATTTTTCATGAAATCATTCTATGTAAAAGATCTTTTATTTATAAAACCAAACACTACAAATAATGTAGTGACTATTATAGTGTTTTACTTATATAGTGGTAATATTTTTGATTATATTCGTACACAACATGTATGTACTAATCTATAGTGATTTAGAATTTAAATTATCCAAATCAATGTTACTTTAATGATTCGATTATTTTTAGAAAATATATTTTCATTATATATAATTTTAATTATAATTTTTGCAAGTTTTACTACTATAAAGATCGTACATTATTATTTCATATTAATAAATACAAACATTTATGTTAGTTTTAATGAAATTTACGGTCATAATAAAAAATACGCACTCTGGCTCACCCTGAACACAAGTATGTAACATACTTATTATACAGTTAGTTTATTGAATATAATAATTTATTTTAAGTGATTAAAAATATTTTGAGTACTCGTACAACTCATTGTTGTAATTATATAACCAACTATACGTTTCTTGAAAACACGTAAGACTATGTATTGATTAGATAAAAATATCTATTATTACGCAATTATATATGTTGCATTTATGAAAAAGAATGCAATTGCAAGTATCGTATATTTTATTTCGTACATTTATATATGCGCATAAATGGTTATTTGTTGAATATCCTATATTCAATTTTAAAAATTCAATAGTTATTATTTTATCAAAACTTATTACATAAAGTAAATATTTGTATTATTTGATGAGATTAGGGTGTTGAATGTTTGTGAGTATAAGTATATTCACTCATGTGGTTGCATATACAATGTCAATAGATTACTATGTAATCATAAACATCAAAAAATAGTTTGAATTGTTATCAGAATCGATGTCGATGTATGAGATATAGAAAAATTTTTTATTTCAAATATACATAAGTGAGAATTTTATTAGTTGTTGCTAATATATAGTAACGATAAATCATAAATTACTGTTTGTCGTTAATAGTATCTGCACATACATTTATAAATATATGCAATAAATATTATGAATTTTGTATAAAATTTATTACGAATCATATATTTAAATAGGTCGAATATACAATATTAATTGCAATGAATAGAAACATTTGGTTGTACAAACGCATAAATATCTTAGCTTTTATTAAGCGCTATAAAATAAATTTATAATTTTTTTTTATTATGATAAAATATCAATTTATCAGAAACATGAATATTTAGCTGCTATCAAAATATATTATGAAGAAAAATGTGCATCCAAAATATAACGAAATATCTGCATATTGCTCGTGTGGAAATGTTATAGATACTAAATCTACTTTAAATAGAAACTTAAATATAGATGTGTGTAATTTGTGTCATCCATTTTATACAGGTACACAACGTATACTAGATACACGTGGGCGTGTAAATATTTTCAATAAACGCTTTAATCTTTCTATTAATGCTGATTTTTTACCGATTGACAAAAAATTAAATAAAAAATAAATATAGATATTATTTACATAAGGATGTTATGTAACATCATAGTCATCCATTATACTTTAATAGAAAAAATAAATACGAGTTCATTAAATTTTATGAGTGTGGATTGATTGGTACCAATGTACATTTAGATTTTAGTTGTTACCAGAAAATCTACATGTAATATAACTATGTTTGGATAAAACTACATTAAATCTGGTCAATAAAAATATTTGCGTACAGATAAAGATTTCTATACTTAGAAAGTACCGGTGTTTTTAGAAATATAGGTCAGTTTAGTTATTATTATGAATATAAAAAAATCTACAATCAGCGTTAGAAGTGGTTTAAATAGCGATGAGCAACATGGATGTGTTGTACCTCCTATTACTCTTTCAACTACTTATAATTTTTTTGGATTAAATCAGCCTCGTCCTTATGATTATTCACGGCGCAAAAATCCTACACGTGATGTAGCTCAACAAACTTTATCAGATTTAGAATATGGAAAAAGTGCGATTATGACAAGTAGTGGCATGTCTGCTATTTATTTAATATGCTCTGCTTTGCTTGAACCAAACGATTTATTAATAGCACCTTATGATTGCTATGGAGGTACTTATCGATTATTGGATGCGTTAAACAAAAAAGGTGCATGTAAAGTATTATTTATTGATCAAAGTGATACACAGGTTTTATTAAAATCGTTAGCATATAAACCTAAATTAATTTTCATAGAAACCCCAAGTAATCCTATGCTCCGAATAGTAGATATTCATACTCTTTGCAATTTCCAAAAAGATATCTTATATGTTGTAGATAACACATTCATGACTCCAGTATTTCAAAATCCATTAATTTTAGGTGCAGATTTAGTGGTACATTCTTGTAGTAAGTATTTGAATGGACATTCAGATTTAATAGCAGGAGTAGTAATATCTAAGGATACACACATTTCTGAAAAATTAACTTGGTGGGGCAATACGCTTGGTATTACTGGAAGCGCCTTTGATAGTTATCAGTTGTTGCGTGGTATGCGTACTTTAATGCCGCGTGTTTACCAACAACAAAATAATACTAAAAACATTATTGCTTTTTGTCAAAAACAACCGCAAATCAATGCATTATATTATCCGGGGTTACCCACTCATCCTGGATATAACATTGTTTGTAAACAACAAAGCGGATTCGGATCAATATTTAGTTTTGAACTTAAGGGCGCTAAAAATGTTTTACTACAATTTTTACGATCATTAAAATTATTTACATTAGCAGAATCGTTCGGGGGTGTAGAAAGTTTAATTGCTCATCCAGCTACTATGACGCATGCTGCTATGCCAGAAAATGCTAGAAAACGCGCTGGAATCAGTGATATGTTGCTTCGTGTTTCAGTAGGACTAGAAGATAGCGACGATCTTATTACTGATTTAGAACAGGCATTTGCATCAATACAATGAGGCCTCGCCATACTATTATGCACATTATTAATATTAACTAGTCTTATTATTAACAAACATTAATTGGACACTTTATTATAAAGTTTTATTAATTAATTGAGCAATCAAAAATTCATATATACAGTTGATATCTTAAACAGTCATTTATATTTAATGAATGAAACGTTATCTGTCTAAGTCTTATCTACGATACAAATTAAAATAATAATTTATTGCGCTAATTTAATATATAAATGAAATATTTTATTAATGAGTGACATCCATTAAAATATCCATAATACAATTTTTCAGATTATTAATCTCAATGATTATTTATGTAATGATGATTGTTATTTAAAACTAGCATATGGTCTATATAATAGATATAGGTCTATAAGCATCTATTTTATAGCTTCAAGAGGGAAAACATGAGTATGTTCCATGCCACCCAACAAGCAGTATTAAATCAATATTTAGCTGAATTACAAGGAAAGATTAATGTTTCATTTGAATTTTTTCCTCCACGTACCGATGAAATGGAACAAATATTATGGAAAACTATAAACAAATTAAGCAAATTGAATCCTATTTTTGTTTCTGTAACATATAGCGCTCATTCTGGAACACGAAATCATACTGATAAAACGATTAAAGACATAAAAAAACGTACTGGATTAATAGCAGCTCCTCATTTAACATGTATTAACGAAACCCCTCAAGCATTACAAACTATTGCTCAAGAATATTGGAATAATGGTATTCATAATATAGTTGCGTTAAGAGGCGATCAAATAAAAAAAACCTATCAATCGTCTATGTATGCTTCAGATTTAGTATATTTATTAAAAAAAATTGGAAATTTTGATATTGCAGTAGCTGCTTATCCAGAAGTACATCCAGAAGCAAAAAGCGCGCAATCAGATTTAATTAATTTAAAGAAAAAAATAGATGCCGGTGCGAATCGTGCAATTACTCAATTTTTTTTTGATGTAGAACAATATTTAAGATTTAGAGATCTTTGCGTGTCTGTTGGGATTGATATAGAAATTATCCCTGGAATATTGCCTATCTTTAATTTTCGTCAATTACAGAATTTTATCACTTTTACTAAAGTGAAGATACCTCATTGGATATATGTAATTTTTCATGGATTAGATCATGACTTAGAAACACAGAAAATGCTTGGAACATTTGTAGCGATAGACATGATCAGAGTCCTTCTTAAGGAAGGGGTAAGAAATTTTCATTTCTATACTCTTAATAGATCAGATTTAACATATGCAATATGTCATACTTTGGGAATAAAAAATAACAAAATGTAATGTATGAATAATATTTCATAATTAATTAAATAATTATGTCCACCACAAATCATAATTTAAACATAATAAATTTACTTCTTAGATTCTTTTAAATATATGTATATCAAAGAGCTGAATTTTCAAACAAATAATAAATATTGTATTAGATTCATTATCAGTCAAATATATTATATATATTGTATGTGTATTGTATAATAAATTCTATATACAATATTTTTCACTTGTAAATAGAACCGCAAAGAATATATAGTTATAAATGTTATTATTACAATACGAAGGATAACACTCAATATAGCATTTATAAAAAAAATAAAAATATTTTTGAACAAAAAAATATGTATTCTATATTACAAGATAATTTTAACAAAAATTGTAGCTTACGTTACGTATATATTCAATTTATGTATATTTTATATATGGTGTATAAATTAAATAATTAATAAAATATATGACTTATTTTACAAATATACACAAGCAACCAACAATATTGATATTAGATTCTGGGGTAGGTGGCTTATCTATTTATACTGCGATACGAAAATTATTACCACATGTACATTATCTATATTTTTTTGATAATCAAGCTTTTCCTTATGGTGAACACTCAGAATTCTTCATTATAAATCGTGTAACTTCTATAATTGAAGCTGTGCAAGAACAACATCAATTAGATCTTGTAATCATTGGTTGTAATACTGCCAGTGTAGTTTCATTAAAAATATTACAGAATTATTTTCTATGTCCCATTGTTGGGGTGATACCTGCAATTAAATTGGCGTCTAAATTAACTAAAAATGGCGTTATTGGCGTCTTAGCAACACATCGCACTGTCAATCATGACTATACTTGGAGTCTTATAAAACGTTTCGCCAATAAATATAAGGTCGTGTTACTAGGTACGTCTGAATTAGCAAACTTAGCTGAATCTAAAATGTGTGGCGAAAAAATACCGATATCAATTCTTCGTAATATTCTTACCCCATGGTTAAACATGAAACAACCTCCTGACACTATAGTGCTTGGATGTACTCATTTTTCTTTATTAAAAACAGAATTAATTGCCGCATTGTCTTCAAATAGCTACTTAATAGATTCAAGACATTCAGTCGCTAAACATAGCTTACGTTTGCTACGCAAAAAAATAAATAGTCCCACAAACAATTTTTGTTTTTACAGACCAAACAAAATTTATTGTTCTATGAACACAGAAAAAGCTATCAAATTAAAATCTATTTTATTATCCTATTATAACTTTTTTTCTTTAGAAATATTATCAATATAAATTGAGCACATTATCTTATTTCAATAAGAAACACATTGTTTGTTAGTTTAATTATAGTAATCGAAAAAAAATTAATTATACTCATGGATAAAAATATATATCTATATTAATGGCAATTAATAGCTTTTTGTCGAATTATTGCATGCAGTTTTATTTTTAGTATACAATTTTTTATGCTAAACGTCTATATAATATGCACCGTATAGATACAGTTATCAACTTTAAATTGATGCTACTAACAGGGATGCACAACAAATTCAAAATAAACTGTAAATTAACTTTTTATGAAAGTATTGTTTTATTCAATTATGTTAATAACACATCAGCATTACTAATTTTAATTTTAATAATATAAATTAATTATATTTTATATACGTAAATCTTATTCTAAAGTTATTTAATTATGGAAAAAATCAAATTTATAATTATATTATTTTATTTGCATGTTTCTATGAAACTTGTTACAGTATAATTGATTGATGTGGGGCTATAGCTCAACTGGGAGAGCATCTGTTTTGCACGCAGAAGGTTAGCGGTTCGATTCCGCTTAGCTCCATTATAATGTATATGCAGAGTATTATATAAATTGCTTGCAATATAAATGAATATAAAAATGTATATATTCAATATATTTTTATAATCTTAAAGTATATTAGTATATGACTATAAAAGTCATCATATAAATTATAATGGTGCGGTAGTTCAGATGGTTAGAACATCGGCCTGTCACGCCGAGGGTCACGGGTTCAAGTCCCGTCCGCACCGTATGCTTATTACAAAACAAAAAGGGGTGTAGTTCAAATAGGTAGAACGTCGGTCTCCAAAACCGGGTGTTAGGAGTTCAAGTCTCTTCACCCCTGTGAAGATGTAAGTAATACCAAAGCTTATTTTTTGGTATAAGAATGTTTGTATTTGTTTTTTTAATATTCTTTATTAAATATGATTTTTTTCATATAAAACTGGGGAAGTATGTTGTTTAGTTAATACACGGCGCATTATTAATGCGCCGTGTATTAACTAAATTTACTCACGTGTTTACGTGATAATTTCATATTTTTTAAACTGTATAAAACCAATAAATAATTTAATGAACTGCAATTTTGCTTACATTCTATAATCTTGTTAATTATTACTCACAATTTCGCACAACAAATTAATTTGATAATCTTAAATTTTAAATATTAGAAATATATGTAGCATAATAATAAAATTCACATGTTATTTTACTTTAAATAGACAGATTTTATTAAACAAATTTAAAAAATAGAGCTTTGATTTTCTTCATACATTAAATAAAAATTATTATCACAATAACAGAAAACAAATAATGACAAAAATTAGATGATAATCATAATCAGCGATTACACAGAAATAATATTATTTTAAAAACATCATTGCCAAATCCAATTATATGTGATACATAAAATATAACGAAGTTATACTATACAATTAAATAAAATATATACCATATGGTAGTTTAGTATGTACTAAAAACATTAAGAATAAAACAAGGTTCGATATTTTTTAATGTTAAGAAAATTAAAATTTTTCACTCTTAACGTGATTAAGAGTGGTTTTAGTATAAAACAGACTCAGAAGCTTAACAAATAATATTATTATCAATATTATTTGAATTCATATACTTACAAAAACTCAGAAATTACTGGTTTAAAATATTATTGTTAGTTTTTAACATAATATATAATGAAACGTTATGTCAAAAGTTAACTATCAATAATTATACGATATATAGCCATGTAGACGAAATTCTATATAAACAACAATATTTCACTTTAAACCAAAAAATTATTATATTATTTAATTTTAAAAATAAAAAGATTGTTCATGCAGTTAACACGCAATGCATAATCATTTTAAAAAAAATAAAATTGTTTTAAACGTTTTTGCGTACAAATATTTACTGATATTCCAAATCTACTTGAATCTAATAAACAATATGTAATTTCCATACACTTTGCAATTGATTCAAAATCGGTTTATTTACATCAGTGACCTGATTAGATTATTATTTCATTCATAAAATCATACGAGGAAACAAACATGAACGGAGCTCAGTGGACCATAAAAGCGCTGAGAAAAAAAGGTGTGGAAATTATTTTTGGTTATCCGGGTGGGGCAATTATGCCGATGTATGATGCATTGTTTGACTCTGAAGTAGAGCATTTATTATGTAGGCATGAGCAAGGAGCAATTATGTCTGCTATAGGATACGCTCGAGCTACTGGAAAAATTGGTGTATGTTTTGCGACCTCTGGTCCAGGAGCTACTAACCTTATCACTGGATTAGCTGATGCATTATTAGATTCCATCCCTATAGTAGCTATTACCGGACAAGTGGGATTAGAATTTATTGGTACTGATGCATTTCAAGAAATAGATGTATTAGGTTTATCTTTAGCTTGCACTAAACATAGCTTTTTAGTGCATTCATTAAACATGTTACCTGATATTATTGATGAAGCATTTTTTATTGCTTCTGAAGGAAGACCAGGCCCAGTATTAATAGATATACCAAAAGATATTCAATTGTCTACTGGAAAATTAATCTCAAACTACTGTATTAATAAAAAAGATATTTGTAGTATTGAAAATGATATAGAAAAAGCTCGAGTGTTAATGCTGCAAGCATATCAACCGATACTTTATGTAGGAGGAGGTGTAGGTATGGCTGGAGCGGTAACTTCATTACGTACATTTATTTCTAAAACTAAAATACCTACCGTAGTCACGTTAAAAGGACTAGGTGCACCAGATTATACGGAAGATTGTTATCTAGGAATGTTAGGCATGCATGGAAACCAAGCAGCTAATTTAGCAGTACAAAAGTCTGATTTATTAATTGCGATAGGAGCTCGATTTGATGATAGAGTAACTGGACGATTACATACTTTTGCTCCACAAGCAAAAGTAATTCATGTGGATATTGATCCTTCAGAATTTAGTAAACTGCGCTTAGCGAATGTTTCTTTATCTGGCAATTTAAACGATTTGTTATCTGCGCTAACACAATCCTTGTCTATTGATCCATGGAGAAAAAAAGTAAAATCTTTAAAATTGAAGTACCGTTGGTCTTATCAATCATCTGATGATAAGATTTATGCTCCAACTTTATTACGAACAATTAGTGAAAATGCTCCTTACGATACTGTGGTTACTACAGATGTTGGGCAACATCAAATGTGGGCTGCTCAACATATGCAATTCAGTCGTCCAGAGAATTTTATTACTTCTGGAGGGCTGGGAACCATGGGGTTTGGCACTCCCGCAGCTATTGGGGCTCAAATTGGCCGACCCAATCATATGGTGATATGTATTTCTGGTGATGGTTCATTTATGATGAACATACAAGAACTCGCCACTATTAAACGTAAAAATTTGCCTATTAAAATTGTTTTGTTAGATAATCAACGTTTAGGAATGGTGCGTCAATGGCAACAATTATTTTTTAATAAACGTTACAGTGAAACTACATTAACAGATAATCCCAACTTTCTTGTTTTGGCTAAAGCATTTGATATTCATGGAATATGTATTACTTATACATCTCAAATTTTAGACGCAATTAATATGTTATTTACACATACAGGACCTTTTTTACTACATGCGTTGATTAATGAACATGAAAACGTTTGGCCATTAGTTCCGCCTGGTTCTTCAAATGAAGATGCTATGTTGGAGCAGTAATATGACACATTATTCGTTGTTTATAAAAGCCAGGTTTTGCCCAGAGGTACTTGAACGTATTCTACGGGTTATTCGTCATCGTGGATTTGAGTTACATACATTAAATATGTTGTCATATAGTAAGTTCAACAAGAAGAAAATAAACATTTTATTAACTGTTTCTAGCAATAGAGCAATATATTTATTATCTGCACAATTAAATAAATTAATGGATATACATTATATTAAAATTGAATAAATTAAAAATAGTAGTTACATTCATACTTTCTTCGACTATATTACCGAGGAAGATATCAGATGAATATATCAAACTTTATTTGGTTTAATGGAGAAATCGTACCATGGAAGGAAGCTAAAGTACATGTAATGTCTCATGCTTTGCACTATGGATCATCAGTATTTGAAGGTATGAGATGTTATAATTCACATAAAGGTCCCGTTATATTTCGTCATCGTGAACATATACAAAGATTATATAATTCCGCAAAAATTTATCGTATGCCTATTTCTTGGAGTATTGATGATTTGATGGAAGCCTGTAGAATTATTATTCGAAAGAATAATTTAATTAATGCATATATCCGTCCTCTCGTATTTATTGGAAATGTAGGCATGAAAATTAATCCGACTCCCGGATACGCCACCGACATTGCTATAGCAGCTTTTTCTTGGTTGCCTTATCTGGGAGAAAATTCTTTAACACAAGGGATTGATGTTATGGTATCTTCCTGGAATAGAGTTCCAGCAAATACCCTTCCAAGCACAGCGAAGGCTGGCGGAAATTACCTATCATCTATGTTAATTAGTAATGAAGCTCACCGCAATGGTTATCAAGAAGGAATAGGTTTAGATATATATGGTTATATTTCAGAAGGTTCCGGTGAAAATTTATTTGAAGTTAAAAATAATATTCTTTTAACGCCACCATGTGCTTCTTCTATTTTACCTGGAGTCACACGTGATGCTATTATTAAATTAGCAGTAAATATTGGTTTAGAAGTACAAGAACAGGTATTGTCCCGTGAATCTCTATACATAGCTGATGAAATATTTTTGTCTGGTACTGCCGCCGAAATAACTCCAGTACGTAGTGTAGATGGAATTAAGGTAGGTGCTGGTATGTGCGGACCCATTACTAAAAAATTACAGCACTTATTTTTTAATTTATTTACCGGAATCACTGAAGATCAATGGAATTGGTTAGATCCAGTGCATCAGCAATACTAAATTGATGCAAATATTAATTCTTAAGATCATCAATATTCAATAATATAGGATACTGGAGTTTAAATATGCCTAAATATCGCTCTACTACTACTACGCATGGTCGTAATATGACTGGTGCTCGAGCATTATGGCGTGCTACAGGTATGACCACTGCAGATTTTGATAAAATGATTATTGCTGTAGTTAATTCATTTACCCAATTTGTTCCTGGGCACATACATTTACGAAACGTAGGAGCATTAGTGTCTGAACAAATTAATATTACTGGAGGAGTTGCAAAAGAATTTAATACCATTGCAATAGACGATGGAATTGCCATGGGTCATAGCGGCATGCTATATTCTTTGCCATCTAGAGATCTTATTGCTGATTCTGTGGAATATATGATTAATGCCCATTGCGTTGATGCTATGGTATGCATTTCTAATTGCGATAAAATAACACCTGGAATGTTAATGGCGGCATTACGTTTAAATATTCCAGCTATCTTTGTATCAGGTGGACCAATGGAATCTGGTACAGTAACTTTGTCTGATCAAAACGTTAAGTTAAATTTGATTGACGCAATCACTTGTTCAGTAGATCCTAATATTTCTGATGTTGATCAACAACGCATTGAATCGGCAGCGTGTCCTACATGTGGGTCTTGTTCAGGGATGTTTACGGCGAACTCCATGAATTGCTTAACAGAAGCATTGGGATTAGCACAACCGGGTAATGGATCGTTGTTGGCTACTCATTCTGATCGTAAAAAATTATTTTTGAATGCCGGTAAATATATTGTTCATTTAGCCAAATCTTATTATGAAGAAAATAATTATTCTGTTTTACCGCGTAATATAGCTAACAAGTCTTCTTTTGAAAATGCAATGATGTTAGACATTGCAATGGGTGGCTCTACTAATACTGTATTGCACTTACTTGCGGCCGCTCAAGAAGGAGAGATAGATTTCACTATGGCAGATATTGACAAATTATCTCGAAAGGTACCACATTTATGCAAAGTCGCTCCAAATACTCAACGATATCACATGGAAGATTTTCATCGAGCTGGAGGAGTAATGGGTGTACTTGGTGAATTACATCGTTGTGGTTTATTACATGAAGACACACGCAATATATTGAATAAATCTTTATTAGAAACGTTATTAAATTATGATATTGTTTCATGTGATAATTTTGAATCAAAAAATATGTATGCTGCAGCACCAGGAGGAATACGTAGCATACAAGCTTTTATTCAAAAAAACAGATGGACTTCGTTAGACACGGATCGTTGCTCTGGGTGTATTCGTTCACGTGAACATGCTTATAGCCAAGATGGAGGTTTAGCAGTATTATACGGCAATCTTGCTGTCGATGGATGTCTTGTAAAAACAGCTGGAGTTCATATAAACCTTCAAAAATTTAGTGGACCAGCTAAGGTGTATGAGAGTCAAGAAGAATCTGTTCAAGCAATTTTAACAGGAAACGTACATTCTGGCGATATTATTGTGATTCGATATGAAGGACCAAAAGGTGGACCAGGTATGCAAGAAATGTTATATCCAACATCTTTTCTTAAATCCATGGGGTTGGATTTGTGTTGCGCTTTGATTACAGATGGTAGATTTTCAGGAGGAACATCAGGACTATCTATTGGTCATATATCTCCGGAAGCAGCTAATAAAGGATTAATTGGATTAGTACATGACGGGGACATAATTAACATCGATATTAGCATGCGTAGTATTACCTTAGAAGTTTCTGAGCATATATTAAAAATACGATATGCAGCAGAAATTGCTCGAGGAAATAAAGCGTGGACTCCAACAAACAGAAATAGAAACATATCTATTTCTTTAAAAGCATACGCCCACTTAGTAACAAGCGCAGACAAAGGCGCGGTTCGTGATAAATCTAAATTATTAGGATAACATCCTAAATGAAAAAACTTTATTCTTTTTCTCATGCACCATGTCCTGCAGAATATTTACGTACTGCTTTGCGCTCTCATGTGTATGAAGTAGCTCAAATAACTCCATTACAAATTATGAACAAATTGTCAGAACGTCTTGAAAATACTGTATTAGTTAAACGAGAAGATAGACAGCCAGTACATAGCTTTAAACTACGTGGAGCTTATGCTATGATTTCAAGTCTTAATGAAACACAAAAATCTTCTGGAGTTATTACCGCTTCAGCAGGTAATCACGCTCAGGGGGTGGCTTTTTCTGCTACTCGCCTAGGTATTACATCTTTGATTGTGATGCCTATAAATACTGCTGACATAAAAATAGATGCGGTACGTGATTTTGGAGGAAAACCGTTATTATGTGGAGCTAATTTTGATGAGGCTAAAATTAAAGCTATGTATTTAGCTGATAAACATCAATTAACTTTTATTCCTCCATTTGATCATCCAACGGTAATCGCGGGACAAGGAACGTTAGCTATGGAATTATTGCAGCAAGATGCTCATTTAGATCGCATTTTTGTTCCAGTAGGAGGGGGTGGTTTAGCTGCAGGTGTTGCTGTATTAATTAAACATCTTATGCCACAAATAAAAGTTATAGGAGTTGAATCAGCAGAATCGGCTTCATTATGTGCCGCCTTATCGGCTGGTATGCCAGTGTGGTTACATAAAGTAGGTCTATTTGCTGAGGGAGTAGCTGTACGATGTGTTGGTAATGAAACATTTCGTTTATGTCAAGAATACCTAGACGATGTAATTACAGTAGATAATGATGCAATTTGCGCTGCAATAAAAGATTTATTCGAAGACGTACGTGCTATTGCTGAACCCTCAGGTGCGTTAGCATTAGCTGGAATGAAGAAGTATATTCAAAAATATGCCATTCGAGGTGAAAGATTAGCTCATGTTCTTTCAGGTGCCAATATAAATTTTCATGAACTACGTTATATTTCAGAACGTTGCGAACTAGGAGAGCAACGAGAAGCGTTAATGGCGATTACTATTCCAGAAAAAAAAGGTAGTTTTTTAGAATTCTATAAAATATTAGGAAACAGATCAGTAACAGAATTTAATTATCGCTTCAATGGATCTAAAAACGTTTGTATTTTTATTGGTATACGTTTGAAGCACGGGCGTTCCGAAAGAAAAACAATAGTTCAAGAAATACTCGCTAATGGTTTTCACGTTGTAGATTTATCTGACGACGAGATGGCTAAATTGCATGTTAGATACATGGTAGGAGCACGTTTATTCCAGCCTTTACAGGAGCGAATTTTTAGTTTTGAGTTCCCAGAAGCTCCAGGAGCATTATTGAAATTTCTTCATACTTTAGGTGCTAATTGGAACATCTCTTTATTTCATTATCGAAATCATGGTACTGATTACGGACGTGTTCTAGCCGGGTTTGAACTATCTAGTCAAAAAGAATCAGAATTTAAAGAATATCTATCTAAATTAGGATACGAATGGCACGATGTTACAACTAATCCAGTGTTTGAAGTATTTTTAAATTAATAAAACATTTTAACGGAAAGTTATTGAATTATTTTTAACATTATTTAAGAGAGATATTTTATGGCTAATTATTTTAATACATTAACTTTTATAGAAAAATTAAAACATTTGGGAAAATGTCGATTTATGAGTAACAATGAATTTTCTAATGGAATTCAGGCATTATTATCTAAAAAAGTAGCTATAATAGGCTGCGGATCTCAAGGTTTGAATCAAGGTTTAAATATGAGAGATTCGGGGGTAAATATTACATACGCTTTACGTCATGAATCTATTCTTAATAAACAAGAATCTTGGGAAAGAGCAACACGGAATGGATTTCCTGTAGGAACTTATGACGAAGTTATTCCCAAATCAGATGTAGTTATTAATTTAACTCCAGATAAATGTCACACATCAGTGATACGACAAATAGAACCTTTAATGAAACATGGATCCACGTTGGGGTATTCGCATGGATTTCATATTGTAGAAGTTGGAGAAAAAATTCGTCAAGATATTACTGTCATCATGGTCGCTCCAAAATGTCCCGGTACAGAAGTTCGTCAAGAATATCAACGAGGATTTGGAGTACCTGCTTTAATCGCCGTACACGAAGAAAACGATACATATGATATGGGTATGACATTAGCAAAATCCTGGGCATTTGCACTTGGTAGTCATCGCGCTGGGGTATTAGAATCTTCATTTGTAGCAGAAGTTAAATCAGATCTTATGGGAGAACAAACTATTTTATGTGGAATGTTACAAGCCGGATCTATTCTTTGTTTTGATTATATGATTAGTAATGGTGTTAATGCTGCATACGCAGGAAAATTCATTCAATGTGGCTGGGAAGTCATAACTGAAGCATTAAAACAAGGAGGTATTACATTAATGATGGATCGATTATCTAACGCTTCTAAAATACGTGCTTTTATATTATCTGAAAAACTAAAAAATATATTAAAACCAGTTTTTGAAAAACATATGGAAAATATACTTAATGGAGTATTTTCTACAGAAATGATGTTGGATTGGGAAAACAATGATTCTAAATTACTTAATTGGCGAGAAAAAACTAGTCAACTGCCATTAGAACAAGCTCCAAGTTATCAACAAGAAATTTTGGAACAAACATATTTTGATTATGGGATATTAATGGTAGCTATAATCAAATCAGGTGTAGAATTATCCTTTGACACAATGATAAAATCTGGAATAGCACCAGAATCAGCATATTATGAATCATTACATGAGTTACCTTTGATTGCAAATACTATAGCTCGTAAAAAATTATATGAAATGAATATGGTAATTTCTGATACTGCAGAATACGGTAATTATTTATTTTGTGATAAGGTAGTACCTTTGTTAAAAAAGACTATAATGCCTAATTTAAGAACAGGAGATTTAGGTATGTCATCCAAAAATGTTAATGTTGATAACATTGTTTTGCGTAATACTAATGACATGATTCGAAATCATACAATAGAACAAGTTGGAATTCAACTAAGAAGTTATATGCAAAACATGAAAAGTCTATCGTTTAATTAATGATTAAAACGGAACTAAATTCTTGTAATTACAGTGATATTATTACAATGAAAGATTTCTGAGTTGATTCCTAAATAAGAATGAATTTTTTTTAAATAAAAACAATAAAAAATCATATTACATAGTCAATGATATAAATAATTTTAAATATTCAACAATATACATAAAATAAATAAATTAATATTAATTATATATAATGATTAGAAGAAAATAAATTATAAGGAGGATAAATGAATCAAATTATCATGCACCTGACAGATTCTAATTTTAAAGAAACGGTGTCAAATTCTACCAATCTTTTTTTGGTTGATTTTTGGGCTGAATGGTGCAATCCCTGTAAAGCAATGATACCTATTTTAGAAGATATTGCTGTTGAGTTTAATGACACATTAAAAGTAGCAAAATTAAACATAGATGAAAATCCAATAACTACAAAAAACTATGGAATTAAGAGCATCCCAACTTTATTATTGATTCGTCATGGAACGGTGTTATCTACTCAAGTAGGGTTGCTGTCCAAACCAAAATTACAAGAATTTTTAAAGATACATATATAAATGAGTACTTATTTGAAACATTTATAATTTTAAAATTCTTTTATATGTTAGTAGACGTTTCTTTAGGATTACAGTAGAATGACAGAATGTCGTATATGATTAATTATAAATGTTTATTTATAATGGAATATAAATATATTGCCGCTATATAATAGCGGCAATAACAGGTAATACAATTTAATCGTATAAATTGATTATAGACTATATTTCCAATATGGTTATATTGATTACCGCTGGATTTTTTTATAAATCTATTTTCTGTGATAATCCAATAGTAAGCACATACTTTAACGTTTATTCATGCTCGATATTGTAGGCATAGGATAGACAATCAAAATATGTGTTGTAAAGGAAATTATTCCATTATGTTACATGTATACTTTATTTTTGTAATACCAACAGTTATATAACTCCAATTTAAGAATCCATAATTATGAATCTTACAAAATTAAAAAATATACCAGTTTCTGAATTAGTACATCTCGGAGAAAGTATGGGTCTAGAAAATTTAGCACGTATGCGCAAGCAAGATATTATTTTTGCTATTTTTAAACAACATGCTAAAACTGGAGAAGATATTTTTGGAGATGGTGTATTAGAAATATTACAGGACGGTTTTGGATTTCTTAGATCTAGTGATAGCTCTTATCTTGCTGGACCAGATGATATTTATGTGTCTCCAAGCCAGATTCGTCGTTTTAATTTACGTACCGGAGATACTATTTCTGGGAAAATTAGACCTCCAAAAGAAGGTGAACGTTATTTTGCATTGCTTAAAGTAAATGATGTAAATTATGATAAACCAGAAAATGCTCGTAATAAGATTTTGTTTGAAAATCTCACTCCATTACATGCCAATTCACGATTACGCATGGAAAGAGGCAATGGTTCTACGGAAGACTTAACTGCAAGAGTATTGGATCTAGCATCACCTATTGGGCGCGGACAGCGCGGGTTAATTGTAGCGCCTCCTAAAGCCGGAAAAACCATACTTCTTCAAAATATTGCACAAAGCATGAGTCATAATCATCCAGACTGCGTATCAATAGTGCTTTTGATAGATGAACGTCCAGAAGAAGTTACTGAAATGCAACGTTTAGTGCACGGAGAAGTAATTGCATCTACCTTTGATGAGCCAGCATCTCGTCATGTTCAAGTATCTGAAATGGTAATTGAGAAAGCTAAGCGATTAGTAGAACACAAAAAAGATGTTATTATTTTGTTAGATTCCATTACTCGATTGGCAAGAGCCTATAATACTATAGTACCTTCATCCGGAAAAGTGTTGACAGGAGGGGTTGATGCCAATGCTTTACATCGTCCAAAACGTTTTTTTGGAGCGGCTCGTAATATGGAAGAAGGAGGAAGCTTAACTATTATAGCTACTGCTTTAATAGATACTGGATCAAAAATGGATGAGGTAATTTATGAAGAATTTAAAGGAACTGGCAATATGGAGCTACATTTGTCAAGGAAAATAGCTGAAAAGCGTGTTTTCCCGGCGATTGATTACAATCGTTCTGGAACTAGGAAAGAAGAACTATTAACTACTCAAGATGAACTTCAAAAAATATGGATTTTACGAAAAATTATTCATCCAATGAGTGAAATTGATGCAATGGAATTCATGATGAATAAATTATCTATGACTAAAACCAATGATGAATTCTTTGATATGATGAAGCGTTGTTAATTTATTGCAATAATTATTGTTTGCTGTATTAACACATATTTTTAAAAAAACTATTTTCCATTTTCTATGGCGACAATTTTCAGATTCTTATATAAAAATTTATTTAATAAATTATCTATATAAAATTTTTAATTGTTGTTCCTGTATATTTTTCATAATGGTTTATTTTTATGAATTAAGTATTACAGCAGTATTTAAAATACTTATATACCTATATATTTCCAATATCTTCACGTATAAGTAATAAATTTTTAATTAATTAAAATATATGATATAAGTGTCAGATATGTGATAGAATATGCATATGTTAATGTTGAAGATGTGTTCACATTATTTCTCTCATTTAATATATAGTTTTATGAGTATATCAGTATTTATAAATATTTTTTATATAAGATACACGATAAACTATAAAATACTCTTTGATTTTCATAGAAATTTTTTCTGCATGTTGTTTTTAATGAAATTCAGTAAACAATATATATGTACCAAAAAATTATTAATGCAAATTGATTAAACCAACCATATTTTGTTGATATTAATTTGCATTAAATATATATGCTAATTCAGCGTTCGTAGCTCAACTGGATAGAGCATCGCCCTCCGGAGGCGAAGGTTTCAGGTTCAAATCCTGTCGGACGCATTGATTTATTTAAATTTTTATGAAAAAATTGAAGTTAATCGATGGTGATTGTAGCTCAGTTGGTAGAGCTCTGGATTGTGGTTCCAGAAGTCGTGGGTTCGAATCCCATCAATCACCCATTAAAAATAAATGACATAAAGCGAAGGTGGCGGAATAGGAAGACGCACTAACTTCAGGCGTTAGTGTCTTGATCAAGACGTGAGGGTTCAAATCCCTTCCTTCGCAGAAAAATAATTATTATTATATCGCAAATGAAATGATTGGTTGTTAGTATTTCAATATTCTTCAATGGAAGATATATATAATATGAAAAAATTATATGAAAGTTAGTAAAGCATCGGCGAGTGGCGCAGCTTGGTAGCGCTCCTGGTTTGGGACCAGGAGGCCGGAGGTTCAAATCCTCTCTCGCCGATTCCCATAAATCATATTAAGAAAGATTAAGTATTTTTTGTTATTATAGTTTATATAACTTTTATATGTATTCATAGAAATGATTATTTGCATATGGATTAGAGTGTTCATAAATTATGAATTCTTAATTAAAATATGAGTTAGTATCTCATTGTTTGCTGACTGCGCTACAATAATATCTGTCCAACCTAAACGTCTAGCTAATTGAGCTAGACGCACACTTACTACGATTAATTTGCATCGTATTAACCAAGATGTACGATAAGATTCAGGAATTAAATAATATAGGTGTTGTAATATTTCCCAAGAAGTAACTACTACTATTTGAATATTTAATTCTAATAGCTTAAATAATTGTTCTTCTCTATTATACTGCAACGGTTGTCTAGTATAACATTCGCAGGATGCGACAAACACTCCTCTTCTTTGAAGAGTGTCGTCTAACACAGTACGTCCATTATTGCCTCTCAGAATAAGAGCACGCTTCCCATAGCTATATATTAGTTCAGGTAATTGTAACAAATTTTCACTAGTTTCCTGGATTGTAGGATATTTCACTAATATTCCTGATAACTTGTACATCATTACACTAGTCGCATGACCAATAGAATAATATGCTAATTTGGTAGGCCAAGATATTCCTATGTCAAGTAACTGATTATGAGCATATTTAAGTGCATTCTGTGATATAATGCACAAAAAATCTCCTTCAGAAAGTAGATTTAATTTTTGTTCTAATGAACATAATTCTTTTCCTGTAGAAAAGCAAATTAATGGCAAATGATATGCAAATTTACCAAAAGAAAATAATTTATTTACCAATTGTTCTCCATATGGAGAAGGACGAGTAATTAAAATATTCATAATTGTTAATTCGATACATGATTAAATTTAATCAAATAAAAACATGTTATTGTTTAAATTTAATTAATAAATCTTCAGCAAGGATAAAACCTAATTTTTCTGCTTGATCTAAAGGCGCTCTTCCTTCAGTACGAATAATCTTGCTACCATCAGGTAATCCAAGCAGTGCTCGTAACCATATTTGATCCTCTTCAATTTCAGCATAACTAGCAATTGGTAAGTGACAATAACTTTCCAAATAAGTAGTAACAGCGCGTTCCGCTTTGACACGAAATGAGGTTTCTTGATGATATAATGGCGATAATAAGGATAAAATATCAGCATCATCCGAACGGCATTCAATAGCTATAACACCTTGTCCCATTGCTGGTAATAGATCAGACGGATCAATATGAACACGAATGTACTCATGTAACTGTAATCGTTGTAGTCCAGCCACAGCTAAAACTATTGCATCATATTGTCCATATTGTAATTTTTTTAATCTAGTATCTATATTACCTCGTAAGTTACTGACTACTAGATCTGGGCGCTGCGCTCGTATTTGACATTGTCTGCGTAAACTTGATGTACCTATTGTACTACCAATAGGTAACGTATCTATGTTAGGGTATTTTAAACTAACAAAGGCATCACGTGGATCATTGCGTTTACATAGAACAGGAAGAATTAATTCATGTGGTAAAGGTACTGTAATATCTTTCATAGAATGAACAGCAATATCGGCACGAAAGTTTATTAATGCATGTTCTAATTCTTTAATAAATGCACCTTTTTTAATTTTATTTTTTGCATCAATATTTAAAAATTTATCTCCTGTTGTTACAATAGGCATTAACTCTATGTTTAATGTTGGATGATAATGTTTTAATTCATCATGAACATATTGAGCTTGACGAATAGCAAGTTGACTTTTTCGTGTAGCAATTTTTAAAATTTTAGTTTTCATCAGTATAATTATTCTAGGACAATATGATTGTAATCTTCAATTAATTTAAATGTTTTATATAATTATATTATAAGAGATCTTTGTTAGAAAATTTGTAAGATAAATAAATGTTTATTATTTTAATCAGTTTTAATTATTTTTTTATAATTAAGTAATAAGAGTAATACGTTAAGTTCAGATTTTAATCTTTATGCAATTAAAATGTTTAGGCAAATCATCAGTAGTTTTGTGACGATATTGTATATCGTATAAAATCATAGTATTTTGATATTTTAAAAATTAATATTTAAATAAATATTTCTTCGATAAAGTATAGAAAAAAGTTCTCTTTGTATATTATTATTTATAGTATTTAAATATTATCCCATTTAAAATTTAAATTTTTTATTATGTTTTTATAAATATTGAAAATAAAAAATTTTGTATAAAATGGTTTGATTATTATTAATTACAAAATTAATTTCATTTATTTACATGCGATACTTTAATTATTGATGAAAACAAAGAAGGTAACAAGTATTAATAATCTATGCATATAGATTATTCGGTATTTTTTAGTTATTTAAGTATTATCATTTTTGTTGTAATAGTTTAAAAGGATGCTTTTTTATAAAAAACTGTACTGTTATAAACAGTGATATTCTTGTTTTAAATAAGAGCATACCTTTATTGATCATTACTGATGATAAACATTATTATGATAATAAAAATTAATTTCAATAGATATATTAGTTATTATATAAAATTTATAAAATTCAAATAAATAATTAAAAAGATAAACATTATAAAGTATTTTTTTTGCGAAGGTGTTATGATGATTACACGGATGTAATCATTTTTTTATTTGTTATCATCCAAAAAAAATATTTTCTAAAAAGAATGAGCTTGTTCTTTGTGCTATGATATAAGTAAAATTCTTTATGTATTCTATTTTACAATGTAATCAACGGTATTTGCATTTCTTTCAGATGTTGCAATAAATATAATACAATCAATAATAGTTGAGTATAATAAAACATTAAAACCATTTACAAAGCTCAGTGATGCGTGATGTTATGCGAGGAAGGTATGCGATTTACCAAAATGAACGGGTTGGGTAATGACTTTGTCATCATAGATGCTATCACTCAAAATATACATCTTACTTCTGAAAACATCAGATATTTATCAAATCGATATTATGGAGTTGGCTTTGATCAATTGTTAATAGTAGAACCTCCTTATGATCCAACAATAGATTTTCATTGTCGAATTTATAATGCGGACGGAACGGAAGTAAGTCAATGTGGTAATGGTATACGTTGTGTTGCGCAATTTGTCTGCTTAAAAAAATTAACTAATAAACAAAACATTCATATTAGTACTCGCGCTAATCATATAATACTATCTATTATGAGTAACAATCGCGTATCTGTTAATATGGGATCACCTATTTTTGATCCAAAACTTATTCCGTTTTATACATCACAATATCAAAAAACTTATATTTTATTTTTACCTACACAAGTAATACTATGCGGTGTAGTATCTATGGGTAATCCTCATTGTATTATTTTAGTAGAAAAAATAGAAAATATCCAAGTTACTTCATTAGGATCGGCATTAGAAGATCATCATTGTTTTCCAGAACGAGTCAATGTAAGTTTCATGCAAATTATTAACTGTAATAATATTCGATTACGAGTGTATGAGCGCGGTGTGGGAGAAACTCAATCTTGCGGAACTGCCGCCTGCGCGGCAGTCGCCGTAGGTATTCAACAGGGGTTATTATATGAATCAGTAAACGTAAGCTTGCCTGGAGGTACTATATCAGTAAATTGGAAAGGGGCAAATAATGCATTGTATATGTCTGGATCAACATCTTATGTATATGATGGATACATTAATTTATAAACATACAATATATCTACCATAATGTTATTGTTTTTAACTCACACATTTTATATTGAAACTTTATTTAGTATTTAATTTTTATGCATTATATGAATATAATGTAGTGATGATATAAATATTTCATTGAAAAAATAACGATTGTAATTTAATGATATTAAAGGTATAAATTATGCATGTTTACCGTACATTACAGCCTTTTCATGCTATAACTTTAGATTTAGATAACACATTATACGATAATTATCCAGTAATAAATCGGGCTGAAGAAAAGTCAATATTGTTTTTGCAACAATATCATCCTGCATTATCTAAAATACAAAATAGGGATTATTATCAATCGCGTAAAATGCTTCAATTTATAGAACCAAATATTTGTCATGACGTAAATTATTGGCGTTGGAAATCTTTAAAGATAATTTTATTACAATCAGGATTAACTAAAAATGAAGCACAATTAGGCGCTGATTACGCTATGGAAATTATTATACATTGGCGCAACAAAATCGATATTTCTCTTAGTACACATAATGTGTTATCGGCATTAAGTTCTAAATGGCCATTAATTGCAATCACTAATGGCAATGCGAATCCTATTTCTTGTGGACTACAACAATATTTTCAAGATGTACTACGTGCTGGAATTAATGGTCGCGCTAAACCTTATAAAGATATGTATTATTTAGCTTCTAAGCGTTTTGGAATATCTTGTAAAAATATCCTACATGTAGGAGATGACTTGAATACAGATATAAAAGGAGCAATACATGCTGGGATGCAGGCTTGTTGGATTAGTCAATATAACTTAAATCAATTTTATTCAATTGATGCAACACTGTTACCACATTTGAAAATTTCAAAATTAACATCATTAACATATTTATTATAATGTTAATAGTTGTGTTGAATTCATATATCTATAAACAATTATTTACTATGTGTTATCTGTTTTATGAATGTTTATGACATTCTTGATCAACTAAATGATAAACAGCAAGAAGCGGTAACTTCTAATGATCAAAATATATTGGTGTTATCTGGAGCTGGTAGCGGAAAAACTCGAGTATTAGTTAATCGCATTCTCTGGTTACAATTAGTAAAAAAATATACACCATGGTCAATAATGGCGATTACTTTTACGAATAAAGCTGCTTCAGTCATGCGAAATCGTATACAATCTTTAATTGGTGTTCAAAAAAAAGTGATTTATGGATTAATACTTTTCATGGATTAGCAAATCGGTTACTACGTGCTCATTACGTAGATGCAAATTTACCAAAAAATTTTCAAATCCTCGATAACAACGATCAAATTCAACTTTTGAAACAATTAATGCGCTCACTTAACTTAAATGAGAACAAGTATGGCGTATATCAAGCTATGCATTATATCAATCGTGAGAAAAAATAAGATTCCAGATATTCCAAATATAAATATTAATAGCAATTCAATAAAAATGACATGGTTCCGAATTTATCAGTCTTATCAAGACATATGTAATCGTTCTGGATTAATAGATTTTAATGAATTATTGAAACGCGTATATATGTTATGTTTAAATTATCCGAATATTTTACATTATTATCAAAAACGATTTGTTAATATTTTAGTGGATGAATTTCAAGATACTAATACGGTTCAATATGCTTGGTTATGCCTTTTATCAGGAAAAAATAATAATTTAATGATTGTTGGCGATGATGATCAATCTATTTATGGTTGGAGAGGAGCGCAAGTAAAAAATTTTCAACGATTTTTAGAAGATTTTACACGTGTACGGATTATTACATTAGAACAGAATTATCGCTCTACTAATAATATTTTAAGAGCTGCCAATACTCTCATTTGTAAAAATGACACACGTTTTAAGAAAAATTTATGGACATGTAACAATAAAGGAGATGCTATTTCCCTTTATTGTGCTTTAAATGTAATAGATGAAGCTATGTTCGTAGCAAATAATCTAATAGATTGGAAAAAAAAACGACATGGTTTGCTAAATGAGTGCGCTGTTTTATATCGAAATAACTTTCAATCTCGTTTATTAGAAGAAATTTTATTAAAAAAATATACCTTATCACATATATGGAGGAATAGGATTTTTTGAACGCAAAGAAATTAGAGATATTATAGCTTATTTAAAATTTATTATTAATCAGAATAATGATACTGCTTATATGCGAATCATTAATACCCCTAATAGAGGAATTGGTCAACGCACTTTAGAAGTTATTAACAAATACGCTAATTTAAATCACTTAAGTTTGTGGGAAAGTAGCTTATTTATTTCAAATAAAAAAATTATTAAAGGAAGATCTGCTATTGCTCTAAAACAATTTATTATATTGATAGATTCCTTAAAAAATCAAATTCCCATCGCATTGTCCTTGCATGAACAAATTTTTTATATTATTAGGCAAGTCGGATTATGGAATATGTATAAAAAATATATCAATACCAACATATTATGAACGCATACAAAGTATTGAAGAGTTTATAGCAATGAGTAAGCAATACAGTATTCTATCAGCATCAACAGTAAATACATATCTATTACAACAATTTTTATCGTATATTTCTTTAGAATTTGAAGAAAATTTATTTAATACTTATTCAGATGCGGTACAACTCATGACGTTACATGCTTCAAAAGGATTAGAATTTTCCCAAGTATTTATTATAGGCTTAGAAGAAGGGATTTGTTCAAATTATGTTTCTTTAACTAACAAAGAATTATTAGAAGAAGAACGTAGATTAATTTATGTTGGCATCACACGTGCTATGCATAAATTAACAATTAGTTATTCAGAAACTCGTTATATTTACGGAAAAGAGACGGTCATTCAATTACCATCTAGATTTGTTAATGAATTGCCGATAGATTGTTTAAAAGTATGTTGATGTCGCTCATCAAGAGTGAAGCCCTGTTATTCGTATAAACTTATATTGCTATTTTATTGAATTTTCAGCAAGTTATTACTCTAATCCTCATTAGGATTATTATATAATACAAATATATCTATATTATTATTAAAAATATTTATAAATATTGACAATCTTTTTATTCTAGGCGTAACATGCCCGCTTTAATCTGCAAATTGTACTTATAATATCTCAGTGAATAACATCTAACCGAGTATTTAAATAACTATCATAATTGAATTATATTTATTACCAAATAAATAAAAACTTTACGAATTATTTGTACGTCATAGATATTTGATACGCAATGACGATCGTTTATAGCTGTTCTGTCATGTAATGCGTATTGTCGAAATTACATGATGGCATGAAAATAGCTATTTATTATCTAATTTTAGCTATTGTGATCTAATGTAGACTAATTTGTATTCTTTGAGGAAGCAATGATATATGTATAATATATTTCAATTAAAAAATAATCATTTATTTCGTATTAATGAAAAAGATAAGACATCATTTTTAAATAATATTATTTGGATTGATATAATAGATTCACGTGGCGATGGTCATAATTATATACCAAACATATTGCTTCACCAAAAAATAAAATTTTTTGAACTGAAAGACATTAACAAGACTACACGTTTTTTTAAAGATAAAAATGGATTACATATTCATTCTTTTTTCTTTTCATATAACAGCCAAGAACAAATAGATAACTCTAGTGTATTCTTTACCATCCACAATGGATGTCTATACACTTCGCGTAAAAAAGAATTTCCAGTATTTTGTATGTATCAAAAATATTTGCATAACCATTTGTTAATTAATGGAAATGCTTATGAATTATTATTAAATTTATTTGAGGTAAAACTTGATGACCTAACAAATAAAATAGAACATATTTATTCTACCTTAGAAACATTGAGTTCTGTTATTATGAACGGACAACAAATCGATGAATACGATCATGCGCTTTCTGATTTAGCTATATTGGAGAATATAGGGTGGAAAATTCGTGTTAATTTATTAGATACTGAAAGAGCAATAAAATTTTTAATACGTAAAGTAAAATTACCTGCATCACAACAACAATATGCTAACGATATTTTAAGTGAAATTACATTATTATTACCTCATAATGAATATGTATTTCATCAAATAAGTTCTTTAACCCAATCGGCAATGGGATTTATTAATATTGAACAAAATAGAATTATAAAAATTTTCTCAGTTATTTTTTTACCTCCAACTTTAATTGCATCTAGCTATGGAATGAATTTTAAATTTATGCCAGAATTACAATGGTCATTTGGTTATCCTAGCGCTATTATTTTAATGATTCTATCAGGACTTGCTCCGTACATTTATTTCAAATATAAAAATTGGCTATAAATATTATAAATATAATTACAGTACATATATAATTTTTCAAAAAAATACAGATTTAATTAAGATTAAATGTTTTGAAATTATATTTTCACATATATCTCAGCACAAAAAAACGATTGAAACTCAATACATTTAAATCATTTATATTCATTTTCATATAATGAACCTATAAAATATTTGTAATTTTAATTATATTTTATAATTAAAAGTTATATATAATATATTGAGAAATTCATTTAATAAATTATTATTTAAAAATAATATCTATGATATATCGATTTTTGTTGATATTATGTCATAATGTAATGATATAATAATGGCTATTATTGCTACATTTTAACAAAAACAAGCGAGGTAATACATGTTTCGCATCGTTGCGTCTGATTTAGACGGTACCCTGCTAACACCGGACCACCGATTAACATCTTTTACTAAAAAGATTCTAAAATTACTAACTACTCGTAATATTCATTTTGTTTTTGCTACTGGCCGACATCATACAAACGTTATGCAAATACGTGATAATTTGAAAATTAATTCTTATATGATTACTTCTAATGGAGCTAGAATACATAATACCCTCGGGAAATTAATTGCTTCTTACGATTTAGCTACAGAAATTGTAGATGATTTATTACGAGTAGTACATTATGATTCTCAAATTATTACTAATATTTTTTGTAATGATAAGTGGCTGATCAACCGATCAATATCAAAGAAAAATTGTTTTTATAACGGATATGAATCCAATTATCACATATATCAGAAAGATACGTTGCCCTTGAATGGTATCTGTAAAGTGTATTTCACTAGTAATAATTACAAACGACTGTTGTCTTTAGAAAAGAAATTACATGCACGTTGGAATCATCGAATCAATATTAGTTTTTCGCTCCCTACATGTCTTGAAGTGATGCCAGAAGGAGTTTCAAAGGGACATGCTTTAGAACAAGTAGTTAAATTATTAGGCTATCAACTAAAAGATTGTATTTCATTTGGCGATGGGATGAATGATCAAGAAATGCTAAAAATGGCAGGAAAAGGCTGTATAATGAGTAATGCACAGCAAAGACTGAAAGATAGCCTTCCATTCTTAGAAATTATTGGCAGTAATAAAGATGATGCAGTACCTCATTATTTACAATGTATTTATCATAAAAAATGGTCTGATTCGTCATTAACAAGTGGTGTTTAAAACTAATATTTTTTTAAAAAATTATTTATGCTAATTAATTGACGAGAACCTACTAAAAATTAAATTTAAAACATCCAAATATATTTATATATGAAATAACTTTTCAATTAAGTCATACACATAAATAACTATGTATCCCATCAAGTAACATTTGAGTAGAAATCATTACTAATAATAAACCCATTAACCTCTCCAATGCCCCGATACCTTTACTACCCAATAAACGAGAAAATACATTAGACAACATCAAAATTAACATAGATAATCCCCACGCAACAATTAATGCCAAAATTAAAAAATTGATTTTTTGAGGATATTGATGAGACAATAACAACAATGTTGCTAAAATTGAGGGGCCAGCGACTAAAGGAATAGCAAGTGGTACTAAAAAAGGTTCTTCTCCATCTGAAAATCCAGTATTATTTCCTTCTTCTGAAGGAAATATCATTTTTATAGCAATTAAAAACAACACAATACCTCCAGAAATTGAAACTGTTTCTGTGTGTAAATTAAGAAATACTAAAATATGTTCACCAACAAATAAAAATCCTAACATTAATAATAAAGCGATTATCATCTCTCTAATTATTATAATTTGACGTCGTTTTGGTTCTAGATCTTTTAGTATCGACATAAAAATTGGTAAATTTCCGATAGGATCCATAATTAAAAACAATAGAACTGTAGCTGATATCATTTCATTCATTATTATTTTCCTAAAAGTTATTTGTGTTTTATATACACCACGCTTTTTATAAAGTAAATTACAAAATATTATTATAAACGTATTACATCATATTACTTATAATACATGTATGCCGCATGAGATACTGAACATTTTTATATAATATACAATATATTTATATAAAAATGTTCAGTATCTCATGCTACTCGCGCTACATATATTCTTGGTACTTAATAATGACTGTGGGATTGACAATGAAAAATATTGGGTTTGTTGGTTGGAGAGGAATGGTAGGTTCAGTATTAATGAATCGCATGAGAGAAGAAAATGATTTTAGCCATTTTCACTCAATATTTCTCTCTACATCTCAAATAGGAGAATATGCTCCAAACGTTCAAGGATCACAAGAATTATTTTTACAAGACGCTTGTAATACCGATCTGCTTAATTCTTTAGATATTATTATTACATGTCAAGGTAGTGCATATAGTAAAATTATTTATCCAAAATTAAGAAAAATCGGATGGACAGGATATTGGATTGATAGTGCTTCATTTTTACGAATGAATGATGATGCGATTATTGTTTTGGACCCTGTTAATCAAGTATTGATAAAACAAGGTATAAATAACGGTATTAAAACATTTGTAGGCGGTAATTGCACTGTAAGTTTAATGTTAATGTCTTTAGGTGGATTGTTTGCTCATAATTTAATCGAATGGGTGTTTACTTCCACGTATCAGGCAGCTTCTGGATGTGGAGCGCGCGCCATGCGTGAGCTATTAATACAAATGGGCCAAGTGTACAATGTAGTAACTGATTTGTTAACGTCCCCTTCAATGGCTATTCTAGATATTGAACATATAATTACTAAATTTAGTAAAACTGATTCCTTATTAGTAGATTGCTTCAAAGTTCCTTTGATAGGCAACGTTATTCCGTGGATTGGTGATTATATGTATAATGGCCAAACTCAAGAAGAATGGAAAGGTCAAGCAGAAACTAACAAAATTCTCAATACTTCTAAAATTATAACAGTAGACAGTTTATGCGTACGTGTGGGCTCGTTACGTTGTCATAGCCAAGCATTTGTTTTAAAACTTAAAAAAGACATTTGTTTAACAGAAATAGAAGCATTACTTCAATCTCATAATAGATGGGTAGAAGTTATCTCAAATGATGTTACGCAATCATTAAATAAATTAACTCCTGTTATGGTATCCGGAACACTCAAAATACCCATCGGTCGGTTACGCAAATTGCATGCAGGTAACAAATACATTTCAGCTTTTAGCGTGGGCGACCAGTTACTTTGGGGAGCCGCTGAGCCATTACGCAGGATATTACGTCAATTACTATAAATTTTATTTATTCTACAAAAAAATTAGATTTATAAATATATAATTTAGGAGTAATGCAAATAGAAATGCAATGCTGAAAATTTTAAACAAACCAACTCAATTATACAGATAACTTATGGTTACTTTACTAACAAATCTTTCAAAATAAAATCGCTAATAAAAAGAATGCGTCCCGTGTTGATGTTGAGTCATATCTAGCACCCCTTTTAATTCTGGGAAAAGATTCTTTAAGGTAGTCTCGATTCCTTCTTTTATGGTATAGCTAGCCATTGCACAGCCATTACATCCTCCATAAAATTTAATAACAGCTAACAGATCTTCAGTAATACGTACTAAAGATACACTGCCTCCGTGTAGCTCTAACTGAGGATTAATCTGAAATTGTAATACATGTCTCACCCGATCTTCCAACGAATCATGGTTCATCTCGTTTATTGTATTATTGCATTCTTTAGTAGCATTCGGAGCTTTAATAGTAAGTTGAGAATCTAATTTATTAATTATCACGTCAATTTTTGCGTCTTTAAGGAAAGGCATATATATTGGATCTATGTGTACAGAAAAAAGATCAAACTTAATAACCATATCGCTGGGTTTAAATTCTTCTGGTGGACAAAAACAAACACCACATTCTGCACGAACTGTACCTGGATTAACCACAAACACTCGTATCTGAGTACCTGATTTCTTACCCACTAGCAGTTTAGAAAAATGTTTTTGTGCAACTGGGGTTATATAAATCATATGATATGATACCTAATCGTTTTTTAAAAATGCAAATAGTTTATAGTTTTATTATGCATATGTTGTATAAACTATTTGGGATAACTTATATATATTTTTATATACTTTCAATATGTATTATTTATTTATTTATTTTCTTTATTTTTTTTGACAAATAGCTTATGTTATATGTGTTACACGTAATTAGCATGTTTTATGTATGTAATTTAAAAAATCGTTAACTACATCAATGACGACTTGAATTGATTATAGCAAATTTATTTCAACATATAAATAATATTTAAGACAATAAAATGAATATAAAATTAACCATATATGTCTAGTACTTAAAAATCTGGTATCTATTAATGAGAGAATTAATTACTATATTTTAATTTTCAAAACGAATTAACAAAAAATAGTTAAAAAATATAAATTTATAACACCAAAATGATGAAAAAAAAATATTTTTTATTACACAATTATTAATTCCCACGAACCTCAAATCCTGGTAACAGGATGTTTACGAATAGTTAAATTCACTAATAAACAGTTAGAGTATCTACGTATAGACAATTAAATAGTATTATACTCATATAAAGAAACACAGTGTAAATATTAAATATGCAACCATTTCTTTTTCTAAGAGAAATAATTAATTTCAATAACATATTTAAAGTACTACCAATCAGATATTAATAAAAGTTTAAATATACTTAATATTAAATTTTAATTTTTTTTATCAAAAACCTAACGACATCTCTCTTTCGTTTTCAAAGAGAAAAATGTTATTCATGATAAAGAAATTTATAGTTTTGATATCTATCAAAATGGTTTATATTCATAATAACTAACATGTCAATTCATCATGTATTACATATACATGATGTTAAATTTTTCAACGCACTACATTATTTATTATAATAATGGTGAATAACTTATTATTTTATATATTTAATGAAAGAAATGCATATCTTTCAATTGTATGAATATATCATTATCAGATTGATAATGAACGTTGGAAGTTTATGTGATTTTATCTAATCATATGAGTGTAAATAATCATGATTTAAATATTATGATAAACATCAATGTAAAAATATGGAAAAACTTACAATACCAGTGTTTTAAAATCAATTCTTTATCTCTTATAAAGAGAGAACATTCCATATTTTAAACAATAAAATGCTTAAATCATTAATTAAAAAATAAATTTATATTTTCAAAAAATCATGTTATCTGCATAGAACTAAATTAACCTTGTACCTATGTTTGATCATATTTATTTATTCATTGTCAAATTTGTTTTCCACTATGAGAATAAATAAGTTTCTAAGTTGTATCTGGACAAAGATTTGTATTACAATGATAGCATGTTGTTACATGTTAGCAATTAATAGTATGATCGCGATCATTATATATATCATATATTAGATGTACATTTATAAAAATAAGATGATTTTAACGCTTCATATTTTTGTATTTGTGCGTTTATCGATTAGTTGGGTCTTCATATAAAGTGATGAAACGATAAAATGAAGAAATCATTTTCATATCATAATATGTTAAAAAAAAATAATATTTTTTTAATTGGCCCTATGGGGGCTGGGAAAAGTACCATTGGGCGTCAACTAGCAAATCAATTAAACATGGATTTTTTTGATTCTGATCAAGAAATTGAGACTCGTACCGGAGCAAATATTAGCTGGGTCTTCGACGTAGAAGGAGAAGCTAGATTCCGTGATCGTGAAGAAAAAATTATCGATGAATTAACGAAAAAACAGGGAATTATATTAGCCACCGGAGGTGGTTCTGTCAAGTCTCACATAACACGGAATAATCTGTCCGATCGTGGATTTGTAGTATACTTAGAAACGACTATTGAAAAACAATTAATTCGAACGCAACATGATAAAAGGCGTCCATTGCTGAGATCCCCATTAGCATCAGGCAATACTCGCGAATTACTGGAAGTATTAGCGAAAGAACGTAATCCATTGTACGAAGAAATTGCAGATATAAGAATTTCCACGGACGAACAAAATGTTAGGATTGTCGTTAATAAAATTATTATTCTTCGCAATCAGAGCAGTGTATGACGTTTGTTATTATAAATTCATTGTTTTAATATTAAAAGTTTTTATAATTTTGCTATGGAAAAAATTATCATAAAGTTACAAAAAAGAAGCTATCCAATTATTATTGCAGATAAATTGTTTAATGATTTCTCACCCTGTTGGCCATTAAATATTGGTGATAAAGTAGTATTAATTACCAATGATCGAGTGGCGCCGATTTATTTAAATATATTACGTAACTTATTGACTAGATCAGGCATTGTTACTGATCAATTAATTTTACCAGATGGTGAACAAAACAAATCTCTAATTACATTAAATACAATATTTACTAAATTACTAAAAAAAAATTATGATCGTAGTACAATACTTATTGCTCTTGGTGGAGGTGTCATCGGAGATATAACTGGATTTGCAGCTGCTACATACCAACGCGGAATACGTTTTATTCAAGTCCCAACAACACTGCTTGCACAGGTAGATGCATCCATTGGAGGAAAAACTGGCATTAACCATATACTTGGTAAAAACATGATTGGAGCCTTTCATCAACCTATTGCGGTTGCTATCAATTTAGATGTCTTGCATACGTTGAGTATGAAAGAGTTTTCTTCTGGATTAGCTGAAATAATTAAGTATGCTATAGCTCTTGACTCTAGTTTTTTTAGCTGGTTGGAATCCCATTTGGATGATTTATTAATTTTGCATTCGCCATCTTTAATGTACTGTATTCGTCGTTGTTGTGAATTAAAAGCATCTATAATTACAATTGATGAACGTGATCAAGGTATTAGAAGTGTATTAAATCTTGGACATACCTATGGCCATGCTATAGAATCATACCTGGGTTATTCACAATGGTCTCACGGTGAATCTATAGCAGCAGGTATCATGATGGCAGTAAATACTGCATTGCGTTTAAATCAGTTTAATTGCAGTGATGCAAAACGCATAAAGTTATTACTAACACGAGCAGGTCTACCTGTGCGTGGTCCAAAAGAAATGACATCAAAAAACTATTTGGAATATATGAAACGCGACAAAAAGTCAATATCAGGACAACTTAACTTAGTTTTGCCCATTTCTATAGGAAACGTAAAAACTGTCTTTAACGTAAACCATGAGTTAGTATCTTTATCCATTGAAGACACTAACAGTTCATAACTATATTTAGTGATTAATAAGTATTAAATTTTAATATAGTCAGTGTATGTATAATACACATATATAATACACATAAGAAGATTATTTTTTAAAATTAAGTATAATTTAATAAAATTGTTACTCAATAGTGTTGAGTTAGATTTTTTATTCTAATTATATTTGGGATTTATGCTTACATAATACGATTAGCAAATATAAACAATCTGAATTTATAGATAATTACTCCAATATACAAATCATATAAAATATAAATCCTTATTTGAAACAATTCTGTCTTTATAGATTTATGAAAATAAAATATTTTATGTAAAAGATAATAATATAATCCTTCTAAATTTATATTATTATTTGATTTAATTAAATTAAAATAAACTATTTTATAGTATATAATCTTTAATGGAAATTACATGAAACATTTCTTAATAGCTCCATCTATTTTGTCAGCTAATTTTGCTAAATTAGGAGAAGATGTTACTAATGTTATATCTGCTGGCGCAGATATTCTACATTTTGATGTTATGGACAATCATTATGTTCCTAATTTAAGCGTAGGATCTATGGTGTTACGGTCACTACGTAGTTACGGAGTTAGTATCCCTATTGATGTGCATTTAATGGCAAAACCAATAGATCGATTAATCTCAGATTTCGCTGCTGCTGGAGCAAATTATATTAGTTTTCATCCAGAAGCCACAGAACATGTTGCTCGATCATTACAATTGATTAAAGAATACGGATGCAAGGCAGGATTAGTTTTTAATCCTAGCACTACTCTTAATTATTTGGAATATGTAATGGATAAAATTGACCTAATTGTATTAATGTCAGTAAATCCTGGTTTTAGCGGGCAATTGTTTATTCCCATGATTTTAAATAAAATACGTCAAACACGTAAATTAATAGACAATACTAACTATAATATTAATTTAGCAGTGGATGGAGGTATTAATATAAAAAACATACATTCAATTTTTAAAGCTGGTGCAACCACTTTTATTATAGGGTCAGCTATCTTTAGATCTGAAAATTATTACGAAATTATACATAATTTTCGATCTGTTTTATCAAATCAATAACGAAAGATATTTAGTATTTTATTTTTTAGATACATAATTAAAGAAATATTATATTTTTTACCAAAATTATTTTATTTGAAACAAATATTATTCGATATATTATTTATTTTTTATAAAACAATTTTATTTATAGGTTTTATAACTTAATATCATACAAACTATATGCTTTTGCTGTGTAAATTTTAAAAATAATAACATTTTAATTTGTTTTATCATAAACACTATGGAATATATCTGTATGAATAAACCAATTTTATTTAGCGGAGCGCAACCATCAGGTGAACTTACTATTGGTAATTATATCGGAGCGATACGTCAGTGGGTTAAAATGCAACAAGATTATCAATGTATATATTGTATAGCAGATTTGCATGCAATTGCAAATCAGAATAATTCACATCGATTGTATGAAACATCATTAGATACATTAGCTTTATATTTAGCATGTGGTATTGATCCTAATAATAGTATAATATTTATTCAGTCCCATGTTCCAGAGCATAGTCAATTAAATTGGTTATTAAATTGTTATACGTATTTTGGAGAGCTAAATCGTATGACTCAATTCAAAGAGAAATTAACACAACAAAAGGAAAATGTTAATATTGGGTTATTTAACTATCCAGTACTAATGGCATCAGATATTTTATTATATCAAACTAATTTAGTTCCTGTAGGTTCTGATCAGAAACAACATTTAGAATTAACACGTAACATTGCTGAACGTTTTAATCATACATATGGAACAATTTTCGTTGTTCCAGAAGTATTTATTCCTACATGTGGTTCTCGTATTATGTCCTTGTTAGAACCAAATAAAAAAATGTCTAAATCAGATCGTAGATCTGGTAATATGATTCGTCTTTTAGACGATATTAATATGGTATCAAAAAAAATTAAACGTGCTGTTACCGATACCGATCAACCTCCAATAATTAAATATGATCCTATTAACAAACCGGGTATTTCTAATTTATTAGAAATTCTTTCCGGGATAAGTGATCAACCTATTACGTATTTAGAAGAAATTTTTAAAGAAAAAACATATTCCCAGTTAAAAAATGAAATTATTAAATCAATATCATCGGTGTTGATAAAATTTCAAAATTGTTATTATACTGAACGTGCTAATGAAGACAAATTACGTTATATATTATGTGTAGGAGCACAAAAAGCGCAAAAAAAAGCTAATGTCACTTTAAAAAAAGTGCACAAAGCAATGGGATTGAGTGATTAATTAAAAATAATTAATTTTTAACATCATTATATTAATAATATTAATGTATAGTAGACGCATAAGTAAAAATAAAATGTTATTTAAATTTAAAAACACACATGCAATAATGGCATGTATCTTCGTAGGATATTAATTATTAAATTGATTACAGCATAACAAATTAATCATCTGCACTAGTTTATGATATTAAAATACATAAAAGTGTAACGTGTAAATTACAACTACGTTTAATTGATACTGTTTATATGTAAAATAAGTTATATTTTTATATGTTTATTTTCTTTTCTTTAATATAATTGATTAATAATCAGATTAATCCGACATTATGTTCCAAAAAAATTTTTGAGTACATGACATAATTAATTTAATTATTACATCTAATTATAGAATTATAATGAACAAAATTCTTATTATCGATAATTATGATTCCTTCACTTGGAATCTTTATCAATACTTTAGAGAAATGGGTGGTATCGTGGAAGTTAGAAGAAACGATGCTTTAAATATTATAGATATTGAGCAATTATCTCCTGAACGTTTAGTAATTTCCCCTGGACCTGGTACACCAGACAATGCAGGTGTTTCTTTAGATGCAATCTATTATTTTCATAGAAGAATACCTATTCTTGGGGTATGTCTTGGGCATCAAGCTATAGCTCAGTTTTTTGGAGCTAAGTTAAAATATGCACAAAGAGTAATGCACGGTAAAATTTCTCTAATCCATCATAACGGAAGCGGAATATTTACTGAAGTAACACAACCTTTAAATGTAGTTCGGTATCATTCTTTAGTAATAGATTCAAACACTATGCCAGCATGTTTAGAAATCACTGCATGGAGTACATGCAGTGATAAATATATCGAAATCATGGGTATTCGTCATCGTAACCTGCTCGTAGAAGGCGTGCAATTTCATCCAGAAAGTATATTAAGTGAACAGGGACATCAAATTCTAGCCAATTTTATGAAGTATTAACTTAAATTTTATCAAATCTGTTGAAACTCTAACACTTAAAAGTGATTGTTTCTTATTTCTAGTAATTATTAAATTATGATTTTAATACTCCAAAATATACCGGGGATGTATTCTAATGAACTGAATAATTATTTTATACATTCATCTTATTTTTTTAAATAAGATGAATGTATAACTCAAGTGTTTACATTTAGTGTAATTCACTTTACATGCAATTGTAGAAATTTTTCTTCATTTTAAATTGAATTTAATTATGTATTTTGTATGTTTTTTATAATTAGTTTATTTATGAAATTTAAAATTCATTATATACGCCTTCATTAATAACAAATATAAAACTAAATTATTATACTTAATGTAGGGATAACAGTAATTTTACTGATAATATTAAATATTTTTAAAATACATTCAAATTTATGGTTGTATTGATCTTGCAATATATTTTATGTTTATAAAAACTTATAACTCAATTTGCAAGAACCACATTGATTACAGAAATTATATAAAATGTAATATCTAAATTAAAAACTGTAAACAGCCAAATTATAAATTCTCTAATTCTTAATAATATAATCGTATCTGTTCAATATTTAATTATAAACTGATGCTAAAGTAGCATGCGATTTTTAATCCCAAGATACCACAGAATATAATTCTGTGATCAAAATTAAAAAATTTCAACCTTAAAATTATAAAGCATTTAAATTATATATATTTATGATATATATTAATATCATATATTAATATGATCAAATCTCAAAATTTTTCAATGTTTCCATTGGTTCCCATCATAAACTAAAAACTTTTTGATAAACCTAAATTTATTAAAATCATCGATTCAAGATGCTTATATCAGTTTATGCAATTTATTGCATAAACATTATTCAGATGTGTAAAAACTTATGTGTTTAGGCATATATATATTTTTATTATAAATGTATATACTCAAAAATTCATGGTTATACAGCATATCGTAATCATATACAATAAAAAGTTATCTTATAAAAAGGTGTAAAATATGAAAGCATTTTTTGTGAAATTCATTTTATTCATTTCTATTATTTCTCTTGCCCTTACTGGTATTATCTGTTAGACTGTTAAAGTTGGAAGAGAAGAAATGTTGGAAACAATTTATGCTAAAGGTTTTCAGAGTTTTATATAAAAATGTATTTTAGACTTTGTATATTTCAGTTATGTTTTTACAAATTAAACTAATCGTAGGTTTACGATATCATAAAAAGTTTATAGAGATATAATTTATTACAATATATTATTGCTACGATAAGTAATAATATATTGCATGGTGTAGTGAAATAAAAAGATTTAAACATAATATAACACTTGATCCTAACTATCCTTAAAAAAAATAGGATACAACATTGTCATAAAATGTTTTACTATTCCGATAGTATACGGTAGAAGTTAGTGGTGTTGTGCTTTTCAAAAGAAATCGTTTTTTATTTGCTGCAAATAATGGAAATTTATTAAGATACTTATTATATTAAGAGTTCACTTAAAAGAAAAATGTATTAAATTGTTTTTAGTTGATAAGACGTGTTTTTTTACGTCAAACTTAGTGGATAAATATGCTGCTTCTGTTATAGGTTTTGTTGACCTTGCAATTTAATAATAACAAGGATCGTTGTCTATTATTTAATAGTGGGAGAGATAACAACAACAAATAGTATATATGTTTTGATATGATCTTATCAGAAAAATGGAGATTTTAATAATGACAACAGTCAATCAACTTGTTCGTAATGCACGTCCAACAAAAACTTTTAAAAGTAATGTACCAGCGTTAGGAGCCTGCCCACAAAAAAGGGGGGTGTGTGTGCGTGTCTACACTACTACTCCAAAGAAACCAAATTCTGCATTACGAAAAGTATGTCGTGTTCGTTTAACTAACGGATTAGAAGTGACCTCTTATATCGGAGGGGAAGGTCATAATTTACAGGAGCATGCTTCAATTCTGATTCGAGGAGGACGGGTTAAAGATCTTCCAGGTGTTCGGTATCATGTTATTCGTGGCGCTCTTGATTGTGCAGGAGTGAATTCACGTAAGAAAAGTCGCTCCAAATATGGGACAAAACAACCGAAATCATAGTTCAAAATATCAAGTCTCTTTTTTATTTTTTAATTTAAGGCAAATTTTAAAAAAGGCAATCAAGGTTCAGCTAGTTGAAATATAATAGTTTTTCATTAATGATTTTCCTTGGAAAGAAAATATCTATTAGTCAAATAGGAATTATAATTAATGCCACGTCGTCGCATCGTTACGAAACGCAATATTCTTCCAGATCCAAAATTTGGATCTGATCTTTTAGCAAAGTTTATCAATATATTGATGTTAAATGGGAAAAAATCTACTGCAGAGTCAATAGTATACTCAGCCTTAGATAGTTTATTTAAACGATCTAATAAAGACTGTTTAGAAGCATTCGAAATAGCTCTAAATAATGTGCGTCCAGTAGTAGAAGTAAAATCTAGACGGGTTGGCGGCTCTACCTATCAGGTGCCAGTAGAAGTGCGTCTCGTACGTAGAAATACTTTAGCGATGCGGTGGATTATTGAAGCTGCTCGCAAAAGAAATGATAAATCTATGGAATTACGTTTAGCAAGTGAACTTTTTGATGCTATAGAGGGTAAAGGACATGCTGTTAAAAAACGTGAAGAAATACATCGTATCGCAGAATCTAATAAAGCTTTTGCCCATTATCGTTGGTAATAAAATTTTCTGAATGAACATCATCTGATTTTTTCAAACTCTAATAATGATTGAGCTATTAAGTGTTATTTATTCAAACATATTTGAATGTTGCTTAAACAATAATTTATTAAATATAGCAACATTTTCGTTAAATTATAACAATATTATTGAGGATATTAATGACTCGTGTAACACCGATCGTACGGTACCGTAACATTGGTATAAGCGCGCATATTGACGCTGGAAAAACTACTACTACTGAACGAATTTTATTTTATACAGGTGTAAATCATAAAATTGGAGAAGTTCATACTGGTTCTGCGACTATGGACTGGATGGAGCAAGAACAAGAACGGGGAATCACAATTACTTCTGCAGCTACTACTTGTTTTTGGTCAGGAATGGCCAATCAATTTGATTCACACCGTATTAATATTATAGATACTCCTGGGCATGTGGATTTCACTATTGAAGTAGAACGCTCTATGCGCATACTTGACGGGGTAGTAATGATCTATTGTGCTGTAGGAGGCGTACAACCTCAATCTGAGACAGTATGGCGCCAAGCAAATAAGTATAAAGTACCACGTATTGCATTTATAAATAAAATGGATCGAGTAGGTGCAGATTATCTACGAGTTGTAGAACAGTTAAAAACTAGGTTATTTGCTAATCCTGTACCTATTCAATTAGCTGTAGGCTCAGAAGATAAATTTACTGGAATTATCGATTTGATCAAGATGAAAGCTATTCACTGGAACGAATCGGATCAAGGTGTTACTTTTAGTTATAGTGAAATACCTGACAATTTAACAGTTTTGTCAGATATTTGGCACAAACATTTAATAGAGTCTGCTGTCGAAGCATCTGAAGAATTAATGGATAAATATTTATCTAATAGTGATCAGTTGACAGAACAAGAAATTAAACAAGCGTTGCGTCAAAGAGTATTAAGTAATGAAATAGTATTGGTAACGTGCGGATCCGCTTTTAAAAATAAAGGGGTACAAGCGATGCTGGATGCTGTTGTGGAGTATTTACCATCTCCAAGTGACGTGACATCCATCACAGGTGTTCTGAAAGATGGGTCGACGCAAGTTAAACGTCATGCTAACGACAACGAGCCGTTTTCAGCGTTAGCATTTAAAATAGCTACTGATCCATTTGTAGGAAACTTAACTTTTTTTCGAGTTTATTCAGGCGTCGTAAGCTCCGGAGATAGTGTCTTAAATCCTATAAAAGAAAAACGTGAGCGATTCGGTCGAATAGTGCAAATGCATGCAAATAAACGGGAAGAAATAAAAGCCGTTCATGCAGGTGATATTGCTGCAGCTATTGGTTTAAAAGATGTTGATACTGGAGATACTTTATGCGCGCCATCTTCCCCAATTATACTAGAACGTATGGAATTTCCAGAACCCGTGATTTCTGTGATGGTTGAAGCTAAAACTAAATCAGATCAAGAAAAAATGGGTTTTGCTTTAAATCGGCTAGCTCAAGAAGATCCATCATTTCGTGTATGGATTGATAAAGACTCTGGACAAACTATCATTGCTGGGATGGGTGAATTGCATTTAGAAATTCTTGTAGAACGTATGAGAAGAGAGTTCAATGTTGAAGCTAATGTAGGTAAACCTCAAGTTGCTTATCGCGAAACTATTCGTACTAGCGTAAAACAAGAGGGTAAATTTATTCGTCAATCAGGGGGACGAGGTCAATTCGGACACGTTTGGTTACGCATTGAGCCTATGCATGCACGTGAAGAAGGTTATAAATTTTTAAATGAAATTGTAGGAGGAGCTGTACCTAAGGAATATATACCTGCTGTAGATAAAGGTGTACGGGAACAAATAAGTAATGGTATTCTTGCTGGATATCCAATTGTAGATGTTTGCGTAGCTATTTTTGATGGTTCTTATCATGAGGTTGATTCTTCAGAAATAGCATTTAAAATAGCAGGATCTATAGCATTTAAAGAAGGATTCATGAAAGCTCACCCTGTATTATTAGAACCTATTATGAATGTAGAAATTGAAACACCTGAAGATTATATGGGAGATGTTATTGCAGATTTAAATCGTCGAAGAGGCATAATCAGTGGGTTAGAAAATTCTACAATTAGTGGAAAGATAATTTGTGCTCAAGTTCCTTTATCTGAAATGTTTGGTTATGCTACTGGTTTACGTTCACAAACTCAAGGACGCGCTTCTTATTCTATGGAGTTTTTAAAATATAACGAAGTACCTAATAGTATAGCGCAAATTATCATAAATTCTCGTCAAATTAAGCAATAATAGGTAATATTTAGGTTCAATTATTTTTGAAAAACCATAAAAAAGACCTAAGGAGTTTAGAGGTGTCCAAAGAAAAATTTAAACGCATAAAGCCACATATTAATGTAGGTACTATTGGCCATGTAGATCACGGAAAAACTACTTTAACTGCTGCTATAACCACTGTTTTAGCCAAAAAATATGGTGGCTACGCACGTGCTTTTGATCAAATTGACAATGCTCCAGAAGAAAAAGCACGAGGAATTACTATAAATACTTCTCATGTTGAATACGATACTGCACATCGGCATTATGCGCATGTTGATTGTCCTGGACATGCCGATTATATAAAAAACATGATAACTGGAGCTGCACAAATGGATGGTGCAATTTTAGTAGTAGCCGCCACTGATGGACCTATGCCGCAAACCCGTGAACATATTTTATTAGCTAGACAAGTAGGAGTACCTCACATCATTGTATTCATGAATAAATGCGACATGGTAAATGATGAAGAATTATTAGAATTGGTTGAAATGGAAATGCGAGAATTATTATCGCAATACGATTTTCCAGGAGACAATACACCAATCATTCGCGGATCTGCTTTAAAGGCATTAGAAAATGATGAAATATGGTCTAATAAAATTTTAGAATTATCGGATGTACTGGATAATTATATCCCAGAACCTAAACGTGTTGTAGACCAACCATTTTTACTACCCATTGAAGATGTATTTTCTATTTCTGGACGAGGTACAGTTGTAACAGGTCGTATTGAACGTGGTGTTATCAGAGTGGGGGAAGAAATAGAAATTGTTGGTATAAAAGATACAATAAAAACCACATGTACCGGAGTGGAAATGTTTAGGAAATTATTAGACGAAGGACGTGCTGGAGAAAATGTTGGTGTTTTATTACGTGGTACTAAACGAGATGAAGTAGAGCGTGGTCAAGTGCTATCTAAACCTGGATATATCAAGCCGCATTCTCATTTTGAATCAGAAGTGTATATTTTAAATAAAGATGAAGGAGGAAGACATACGCCGTTTTTCAAAGGGTATCGTCCTCAATTTTATTTTCGTACTACAGATATCACTGGCACCATTGAATTACCAGAAGGAGTGGATATGGTGATGCCTGGCGATAATATTAGAATGATCGTTCATTTAATTGCTCCAATAGCTATGGATGATGGTCTTAGGTTTGCTATTAGAGAGGGTGGTCGTACTATAGGGGCTGGTATTGTATCTAAAATTATATCTTAATCGCATAAATCAATAAATATAATTCTGTAATGATATGATAGGTGTGTACTATACTAATATGGTAGTGTGTTGATATGTATGTAAAGAATGAAAATAAAAAAAAAATGTATGTATTAGAAATAATTAAATGGATTAGCATTATAGGATTGATCGCAACATCTATTTTTGGAAATTACTTATGTCGCAATTATAGCGTTTTAGCGAGAAGTATAGTAATCCTCATTATCGTTGTTATCGCTACGTACATTGCGTCAACTACTAAAATAGGGAAACTAATAGTTATATTTGGAAATGAATCACGTACTGAGTGCCGGAAAGTAGTGTGGCCATCTTATCAAGATGGGCTCAATACTACTCTAATCGTGACAGGAGTAACAATAATTATGTCATTATTATTATGGGGATTAGATACTATTTTAGTTCATATAATATCATTTGGGCTAAGGTTGTAATATGACTGCCACATTAAAGAAACGTTGGTATGTTATTCAAGCATTTTCTGGATTTGAGAATCGTGTAGCTCATTCTTTGCGTGAGCATATTAAACTGCACAAAATGGATACAATGTTCGGTGAAATCATGGTCCCAACAGAAGAAGTAGTCGAAATGCGAGCTGGACAACGCAGAAAAAGCGAGCGTAAATTTTTTCCTGGTTATGTATTGGTGCAGATGATAATGAATGATTCTAGTTGGCATTTAGTAAAAAGTGTTCCACGTGTTATGGGTTTTGTTGGAGGAACGTGCGATAAACCGGCTCCTATTGGGGATAAAGAGGTTGATGATATTATGCATCGATTGCAGCAAATAGGTGATAAACCTCGTCCTAAAACATTATTTGAACCTGGGGAGCTTATTCGAGTTAGTGATGGGCCTTTTTCTGACTTTAATGCTGTAGTAGAAGAAGTAGATTATGAAAAAAATCGTCTAAAAGTATCAGTTTCTATTTTTGGGCGAGCCACTCCAGTGGAATTAGATTTTTCACAAGTTGAAAAATCTTAACGTAAAATTAGTATATAAAAATATATATTTAACTTGCACGGAAAAGGTAATCATTATTTTGTGGCTACTGTTAGTGTGTAACCAATCAAAATAAAAACCAGAAATATTATTGGCTAGGACAATGAATATGGTAATAAAAAAAGTAAAAGCGTATATCAAACTTCAAATTTCTGCTGGAGCTGCTAATCCCAGCCCTCCCATTGGACCTGCTTTGGGACAACAGGGCGTCAATATCATAGAATTTTGTAAAGCATTTAATGAAAATACTGCACAACTTGAAGCAGGATTACCTATCCCAGTTGTCATTACTGTTTATAGTGATCGATCTTTTTCATTTATTACTAAAACTCCTCCTGCTTCAATATTATTGAAAAAAGCAGCAAATATTCAATCTGGATCTAAAAAACCAAATATCATAAACATTGGTAAAATATCGAGCGCTCAAATTTATGAGATTGCAAAAATTAAAGCTGTTGATATGACAGGAGCTAATATAGAATCAATATCACGTTCTATCATAGGTACAGCTCGTTCTATAGGACTCGAAGTGGAAGATTAATTGATATGACGGGTAAATTAAGCAAAAGAATGCGTATGATGCGAAATTGCGCAGATACATCTATACAATATCACGTATTAGATGGATTAGAATTATTAAAAAAAATGGCAAGAGTTAAATTTGTTGAAAGTGTTGATACCGCTATTAATTTAGGTATCAATGCGCGTAAATCTGATCAAAATATACGTAGCAATGTGATTCTACCGCACGGTATTGGTCGTGATATTCATGTTGCTGTTTTTACTCAAGGTGACAATATAGTGCTAGCTAAAAATGCGGGAGCTGATTTAGTTGGATTAGAAGATTTATATGATCAGATAAAAAATAAGAACTATCGACCAGATGTGGTGATTGCATCTCCTGATGTCATGAATATAGTAAGTAAATTAGGCCCTATTTTGGGACCAAGAGGCTTAATGCCTAATCTTAAAATGGGTACTGTATCTCATGATGTAGCAGAATCAGTTAAAAATGTTAAATTAGGGCAAATACGTTATAAAAATGATAAGAACGGTATTATTCATTCTACTATTGGAAAAATTAATTTTGATCTCATACAACTTAAAGAAAATTTAGAAGCGTTGATAGTATCTTTAAAACAAGCTAAACCGATTCTATATAAAGGAACATACATTAAAAAAATAACTATTTCCACTACTATGGGTAGATCTATATCTATTGATCGAAATAGTTTATGTGTTGCAATCAATTAATATTGATTATTTTTATTAATAAGATTCTTTACATGATCTTCAAATTGATCTAGAATCTTCTTGGAATGGTGTGTTTGTTGTATTTATATAAATGCATATTGACATAAATTTGTGATTTTTGAGTAAAATAACAATGATAACGCATTCATACACATGTATGCAGTTGTTAACTATAATGAAGACTAGATTAATTTATGTTTGTTATCTATATAATGAATACAGGCGATTAAAATTGATTAAAACTTTTTTATATTTAACATGACTGAATTAGTTTATGATCGTGTATAGAAGTTTATGATTGGTGCATTTGCGTATCAATATGTATATTGGGTTATAGCACGGTGTTATTAATGGCATTAAACCTTCAAAAAAAAGAAGAGATTATTTGTAAAATTCATGAAACAGCTATAAGAGCGTTATCTGTTGTGGTAGCAGCTTTGGATGGTATTGCTGTTAATGAAGTAACCAAATTGAGACAGGAAGCACGTGATATTGGCGTACGCGTACATGTCATTCGCAATACACTTATGCGAAAAGTAATCGTAAACACACCTTTAGCGTGTTTACGAGAAATTTTAACAGGGCAAAATATTGTTGCATTTTCTATGAATCAACCCCGTGATTCCGCGCGAATTTTTGTAAAATTTACTAAAAACCATGAGCATTTTAAGATAAAAGGTGCAGTTTTTGAAGGAAAATTTATTCCTGCATCTAAAATAAATCTCTTGTCTGATTTACCTAATCAGAAAGAAGCTATCTTTAAATTAATAACAATTATGAAAACAAGTAGCATAGGAAGTTTAATACACATTTTACATATATTATCTAATCAAAAAAATAAGTTATAGTTTAGTAAATATGTTGTAGGTATTTTGAATAAATAGTAATTTGATTATGTAATATTTTTAATATTTTATATTTTTGGAGATTTTTATGTCTCTTACAAAAGAACAAATTTTAGACGCTATTGCCAATATGTCTGTTATGGATATAGTTCGTTTAACTTCTATGATGGAAGAAAAATTTGGAGTCTCCGCTGCTTCATTGACTACTGTTGAACCTGATACATCAGAGGCAATCGTAGAAGAGCAAACTGAATTTAATGTTTTTTTAACTGCTATTGGTAATAACAAAATTCCTGTCATTAAAACTGTGCGCAGTATCACTGGTCTAGGATTAAAAGAAGCTAAAGAATTAGTGGAATCTGCTCCTGTCATTTTGAAAGAATCAATAAGCAAAGATGATGCTGAAACCTTAAAAAAAACTCTAGAGGCAGTAGGCGCATCTGTCGAAATTAAATGAAGACAAATCAAACAATTTATTATTGATTCGTTGGCTATAGGATTTTATACCATTTATATAGAAGTGATATTTAATATTTAACAAGTAATAGAATTATGGTACTTCTAAATTCTATATGCATTTAAAAAAATAAAAGCACATAAATACTGTATGTGTCTAAGTCTACAGTAAATATAGAAATTTATAATTATATTATATAGCAGCTAACTTATTTCTTCGAAAAAACAATCGCCCATATTAACTATCGAGGAACTTTATGGTGTATTCTTATACTGAAAAGAAACGTATTCGTAAAGACTTTGGAAAACGCCCTCAAGTTTTGGATATTCCGTATCTTCTTTCTATTCAGATTGATTCTTTTCAAAAATTTATTAAACAAGATCCAGAGGGACAATGTGGATTGGAAGCAGCTTTTAGATCTGTTTTTCCAATTAAAAGCTATAATGGAAACGCTGAACTACAATACATCAAATATCAATTAGGAGAACCAACGTTTGATGTGAAAGAATGTCAGACACGTGGTGCTACTTTTTCTGCTCCGTTACGCGTACGTCTATGTTTAATTATTTATGAACGAGAGGGATTAAATAACATAATCAAAAATACTAAAGAACAAGAAGTATATATGGGTGAAATTCCTCTCATGACTAATAACGGTACTTTTATTATCAATGGTATTGAACGGGTTATTGTATCTCAATTACATAGAAGTCCTGGTGTGTTTTTTGATAGCGATAAAGGTAAAACACATTCATCCGGAAAAGTATTATATAATGCACGTATTATTCCATATCGTGGATCTTGGTTAGATTTTGAATTCGATTTAAAAGATAATTTATTTGTTCGAATTGATCGGCGACGTAAGTTACCAGTAACAGTAATATTACGTGCTTTAAATTATACTACCGATCAAATTTTAAATATATTTTTTAATAAAGTAATATACGAAATTCAGAATAATACATTATATATGCATTTAATCCCTGAAAGATTACGCGGTGAAACAGCATCTTTTGATATTGCTGTTAATGGTGTTATATATGTAAAAAAGGGACGTCGTATTGCAGCTAAACATATTCGTCAATTAAAAAAGGATAAAATTTCAAAAATTGAAGTACCCATGGATTATATAATTGGTAAAGTTGTCATAAAAGACTATTTCGATAAGAGTACAAATATACCTATTGTTACAGCTAATACAGAAATATCTTCTGACATATTGCATAACTTAATTCGATCAGGATATGAATCCATAGAAACATTATTCAGTAACGATTTAGATTACGGTAATTATATCTCTGAAACTTTGCGTATTGATGCAACTACAAATAAATTTGATGCATTAGTAGAAATTTATCGTGTAATGCGTCCAGGGGAACCCCCGACTAAAGAAGCTGCCGAATATTTGTTTGAAAACTTATTTTTTTCAGAAGAGCGTTATGACTTGTCTTCTGTGGGAAGAATGAAATTTAATCGTTCATTACAACGACTACAAATAGAAGATTTAGGAACATTAAAAAAGGATGATATTGTTGATGTAATAAAAAAATTGATTGATATTAGAAACGGTAAAGGAGAAGTAGATGATATCGATCATTTGGGGAATCGGCGTATTCGTTCTGTAGGTGAAATGGCAGAAAATCAATTTAGAATCGGATTAGTTAGAGTAGAACGCGCGGTGAAAGAACGCTTATCTTTGGGTGATTTAGACGTGTTAACCCCTCAAGACCTGATTAATGCCAAACCAATCTCAGCTGCAGTAAGAGAATTTTTTACTTCTAGCCAATTATCTCAATTTATGGATCAAAACAATCCATTATCAGAAATTACTCATAAACGTCGCATATCTGCTTTAGGACCAGGAGGTTTAACTAGAGAACGTGCAGGATTTGAAGTACGTGATGTCCATCCTACACATTATGGTCGAGTCTGCCCAATCGAAACTCCAGAAGGACCAAATATAGGTTTAATTAATTCATTATCTGTATATGCTCGAGCTAATAAGTACGGATTTTTAGAAACTCCATACCGAAAAGTCCAAAATGGCGTTGTTAGTAATGACATTCATTACTTGTCTGCAATTGAAGAGGGTGATTTCGTTATTGCTCAAGCAAATACAAACTTAAATTCAACAGGAGAATTTATTGACGATCTGGTAACTTGCAGAAATAAAGGTGAATCTGGTCTTTTTAAAAAAGATCAAGTTGATTACATGGATGTATCTACACAACAAATAGTTTCAGTTGCTGCTTCATTAATCCCTTTTCTTGAACACGATGATGCTAATCGTGCTCTTATGGGCGCAAACATGCAACGCCAAGCCGTTCCTGTTTTATGTAGTGAAAAACCATTAGTAGGTACTGGAATGGAACGTGCAGTAGCTATAGATTCTGGTGTTGCTGTAGTAGCTAAACGCGGCGGTGTCGTTAAATATGTAGATGCATCACGTATTGTGATACATGTTAACGAAAATGAAACACATACTGAAGAATCAGGAATTGATATCTATCAATTAACAAAATATATTCGATCTAACCAAAATACTTGCATCAATCAACGTCCTTGCGTGTCTTTAGGAGAACTAGTAGAACATGGAGATGTTATAGCAGATGGTCCATCTACTGATTTAGGAGAATTAGCTTTAGGTCAAAATATGCGAATTGCATTTATGCCTTGGAATGGATATAATTTTGAAGATTCGATGTTGGTCTCGGAACGTGTAGTGCAAGAAGATAAATTTACAAGTATACATATTCAAGAGTTAACTTGTGTATCTCGTGATACTAAATTAGGACCTGAAGAAATCACGTCTGATATTCCAAATGTAGGAGAGACAGCTTTATCTAAATTAGATGAATCTGGAATTATCTATATCGGCGCAGAAGTAATAGGAGGAGATATCCTCGTCGGAAAAGTTACACCCAAAGGAGAAACTCAATTAACACCGGAAGAAAAATTATTGCGTGCTATTTTTGGTGAAAAAGCATCCGATGTAAAAGATTCATCTTTACGTGTTCCCAATGGGGTTTGTGGTACTGTAATTGATGTGCAAATATTTACTAGAGACGGTATTAATAAAGATAAACGTTCATTAATAATTGAATCCGAGAAATTAAAACAGGTTAAGAAAGATTTAAGTGAAGAATTACAAATTTTTGAATCAGCTTTATTTGATCGTGTTTGCGATGTATTAATGGCCAGTGGAATGGATAAAAAGAAATTGTTTGAAACTAGTCGCAATGCTTGGTTAGATTTGGTGTTATCAGATCCAGAAAAACAATATCAGTTATCTCAATTAACTAAACAATATTTTGATTTAAAACGTGTGTTTGAAAAAAAATTAGAAATTCAACATCGTAAAATCACTCAAGGAGATGAATTAGCCCCCGGTATTTTAAAAATAGTTAAAGTATATTTAGCTGTAAAACGTCAGATACAACCTGGCGACAAAATGGCAGGAAGACATGGAAATAAAGGAGTAATATCTAAGATTAACCCCATTGAAGATATGCCATATGATCAACACGGAATACCGGTAGATATCGTACTCAATCCTCTTGGAGTACCATCTCGAATGAATATTGGTCAAATTTTAGAAACGCATCTTGGTATGGCGGCAAAAGGTATTGGAGATAAAATAAACTTTATGTTGCAACAACATAAAGAAGCAAATCAATTAAGAAGATTTATGCAGCAAGCGTATAATTTAGGAGAAGGATCGCGGCAACACATCAATCTTAATTCATTTTCAGATGTAGAAATATTAAAATTAGCTAAAAATTTAAAAAAAGGAATGCCTATTGCTACTCCAGTATTCGATGGCGCTACAGAAAAAGAAATTAAAGACCTTTTAAAATTATCTGGATTACCTAGCTCTGGTCAGATTACATTATTTGATGGGTGCACAGGAGAAGCATTCGAGAGACAAGTTACTGTGGGCTATATGTACATGTTAAAACTAAATCATTTGGTAGACGATAAAATGCATGCACGTTCTACTGGTTCTTATAGTTTAGTAACCCAACAACCACTGGGTGGGAAAGCTCAGTTTGGAGGTCAACGTTTCGGTGAAATGGAAGTATGGGCATTAGAAGCTTATGGTGCATCATATACTTTACAAGAAATGTTAACTGTAAAATCAGATGATGTAAATGGACGCACTAAAATGTATAAAAATATTGTTGATGGCAATCATACGATGGAACCAGGAATGCCTGAGTCTTTTAATGTTTTATTAAAAGAAATTCGTTCTTTAGCAATTAATATTGAACTAGAAGATTAATATTTTAAATTAATCTCTATATATAGACATATTTTGTAAAGCATATAGTACTTATACGTTCAAAAAGTATAACTTTAATAAAGGCTCATCTGTGAAAGATTTACTGAGATTTTTTAAGACACAACATATTCAAGTAGAAGAATTTAATGCAATCAAAATTGCACTTGCTTCTCCAGATATGATTAGATCCTGGTCTTTTGGTGAAGTGAAAAAACCAGAGACTATTAATTACCGTACTTTTAAACCTGAACGAGATGGTTTATTTTGTGCTCGCATTTTTGGGCCTATTAAAGATTATGAGTGCTTATGCGGTAAATATAAGCGTCTAAAACATCGTGGGGTAGTTTGCGAAAAATGTGGAGTAGAAGTAACACAAAGCAAAGTACGACGTGAACGCATGGGACATATCGAATTGGCTTCTCCTACTGCTCATATTTGGTTTCTAAAATCATTACCCTCGCGTATTGGTTTGTTATTAGATATGCCATTACGCGATATAGAACGCGTTTTATATTTCGAATCCTATGTAGTAGTTGAAAGCGGCATGACTAGTCTCGAATGTCGTCAGATCTTAACTGAAGAGGAATATTTAGATGCATTAGAAGAGTTTGGAGATGAATTTGAAGCTAAAATGGGAGCTGAAGCCATTCAAATTTTATTAAGAAATACAAATTTAAAAAATGAATGTGAATACTTACGAGAAATATTAGAAGATAGTAATTCTGAAACTAAACGCAAAAAAATAACAAAACGTATAAAATTAATTGAAGCATTTATATATTCTGAAAATAAACCTGAATGGATGGTTTTAAATGTGTTGCCAGTACTGCCTCCGGATTTAAGACCATTAGTTCCATTAGATGGGGGGCGTTTTGCTACTTCTGATTTAAATGATTTATACCGTCGTGTTATTAATAGAAACAATAGATTAAAACGATTATTAGATTTATCTGCTCCAGAAATCATAGTACGCAATGAAAAAAGAATGCTACAAGAAGCAGTAGATGCATTGCTAGATAACGGACGTAGAGGACGTGCAATTACTGGTTCTAACAAACGTCCTTTGAAATCTTTAGCTGACATGATTAAAGGTAAACAAGGTAGATTTCGTCAGAATCTTTTAGGGAAACGTGTTGATTATTCGGGTCGTTCAGTAATTACTGTTGGACCCTATTTAAAATTACATCAATGTGGGTTACCAAAAAAAATGGCTTTAGAATTATTTAAACCATTTATTTATGGAAAATTGGAATTACAAGGTTTTGCTAGTACTATTAAAGCGGCTAAAAAAATGGTAGATCGCGAAGAAGCTGTAGTATGGGATATTCTCGATAACGTAATTCGAGAACATCCAGTAATGTTAAATCGTGCTCCTACATTACATAGGTTAGGCATTCAAGCTTTTGAACCAGTATTAATAGAAGGAAAAGCCATTCAATTACATCCATTAGTCTGTGCCGCCTATAACGCGGATTTTGACGGTGATCAAATGGCAGTACACGTTCCATTAACACTAGAGGCTCAATTAGAGGCTAGAGCTTTAATGATGTCTACTAATAATATTTTATCTCCTGCTAATGGAGAACCTATTATTGTTCCATCACAGGACGTAGTATTAGGTTTGTATTATATGACTCGCGAACGTTCAAATGCTAAAGGTGAAGGAATGGTATTAACTGGCCCAAAAGAAGCAGAATGTCTTTATCGTTTAGGTTTGGCCGATCTACACGCTCGTATTAAGATACGTATTACCGAATACGAATATGATAAAAACGGAGAATGGTCAAAAAAAACAAATCTTGTCAATAGTACAATAGGACGCTCTATATTATGGATGATTGTTCCTAAAGGATTACCATTTATATTGGTCAATCAAGTATTAGGCAAGAAAGCTATATCCACAATGTTAAATAGTTGTTATCGTCTGCTGGGTTTGAAAGCTACTGTTATCTTAGCTGATCAAATTATGTATACTGGGTTTGCATATGCTGCTCGTTCTGGAGCTTCTGTCGGTATTGATGATATGATGATTCCTTCGAAAAAAGCGGATATAATCGATGAAGCAGAATCTGAAGTGGTAGAAATACAAGAACAATTTCAAACTGGATTAGTGACAGCAGGAGAACGTTATAACAAGGTTATTGATATTTGGGCTGCGGCTAATGAACGTGTTGCACAAGCAATGATGGATAATTTAGCTACTGAGACTGTGATGAATCGTAATGGACAACCAGAAACTCAAGCTTCATTTAATAACATTTTTATGATGGCAGACTCTGGGGCTCGCGGATCAGCGGCACAAATTCGCCAACTTGCCGGAATGCGTGGTTTAATGGCAAAACCGGATGGATCAATTATTGAAACACCTATCACCGCAAATTTTCGGGAGGGATTAAATGTATTACAGTATTTCATTTCTACACATGGAGCACGTAAAGGATTAGCTGATACTGCTTTAAAAACAGCTAATTCTGGTTATTTAACTCGTCGTTTAGTAGATGTTGCTCAAGACTTAGTAATCACTCAAGACGATTGCGATACATTTTCTGGTATCGTAATGAGCCCTGTTATTGAAGGCGGAGATGTAAAAGAACCTTTACGAGAACGTGTATTAGGTCGAGTTTTAGCAGAAGATGTTCTAGAATCTAACGCGGAGGATGATAAAGTATTGATCGTACGTAACACTTTATTAGACGAATACTGGTGTGATATTTTAGATGAACATTCCATTGATACTGTCAAAGTGCGATCTGTTGTGACTTGTGATACTGATTTTGGAGTTTGTTCAAAATGTTATGGTCGGGATTTAGCTCGGGGTCAACTTGTAAATAAAGGAGAAGCAATTGGCGTCATTGCTGCTCAATCTATTGGTGAGCCAGGCACTCAATTAACTATGCGTACCTTTCATATTGGGGGAGCCGCCTCCCGATCTGCTTTAGAATCGAGTATTCAAATTAAAAACACGGGTACTGTCCGTTTAAAAAATATCAAATCCGTAATAAATGGAGAAGGAAAATTAGTGGTTATATCACGTAACACTGAGCTTAAAATTATTGATCAATTTTCTCGTACCAAAGAAAGCTATAAAGTACCGTATGGAGCTATAATAACTAAAAAAAATGAAGAAAAAGTCATACATGGAGAAATAGTAGCTTATTGGGATCCACATACTATGCCGGTGATTGCTGAAGTAAGTGGATTTATCCAATTTATTGATTTGATAGATGGTCAAAGTATTGTCAAACAAACGGATGAATTAACAGGATTAACCTCCATTGTAGTATTAGATACCTCTGAACGTGTGAGTAGCGCTAAAGATTTAAGACCTACATTAAAAATAGTAGATATTAATGGTTATGATATCTTTATTCCAGGTACAGATGTGCCTGTTCAATATTTTTTGCCTGGTAGAAGTGTAATTCAATTAGTTGATGGATCCAGAATTATTTGTGGAGATATATTAGCAAGATTACCGTATGAAAGTAGTGGTACTAAAGATATTACCGGAGGCTTACCGCGTGTTGCCGACCTCTTTGAAGCACGTCGTCCAAAAGAATCGGCAATTTTAGCAGAAATTAGCGGGACCATTTCTTTTGGCAAAGAAACCAAAGGAAAACGTCGTTTAATGATATCTCCTATTGAAGACGGAGATGTGTATGAAGAAATGATTCCCAAATGGCGTCATCTTAATGTTTTTGAAGGTGAATACGTAGATCGTGGAGATATCATTTCTGATGGACCGGAATCTCCCCATGATATTCTGAGATTACGTGGAGTGCACGCTGTAACTCGTTACATTGTAAATGAAGTGCAAGATGTTTATCGCTTACAAGGAGTAAAGATCAATGATAAACATATAGAAGTTATTGTGCGTCAGATGTTGCGTAAAGCCACTGTGATTCGATCAGGCAGTTCTGATTTTTTAGTAGGTGAACAGGTAGAATATTCACGTATTAAAATTGCTAATCGAAAATTAGAAAATGAAGGAAAAGTAAAAATAAGTTTTATACGTAATTTATTGGGCATAACTAAAGCTTCATTAGCGACAGAATCATTTATTTCTGCAGCATCTTTTCAAGAAACAACACGTGTGCTGACAGAATCATCTGTAGCTGGAAAGCGAGATGAACTACGTGGTCTTAAAGAAAACGTCATTGTTGGTAGATTGATCCCGGCTGGAACTGGCTACTCTTATCATCAGGAGCGCGTACATCATCGTCATCCCAGTAATACAAAAGAAACAGAAAAATCTGTAATAACAAATATTTCTTCCCAAATTACAGCAGATGAAGCATCGGCGAATTTAACTGAACTATTAAACGCAACTTCTCCTAAATAAATAGAATTTTAAGAAATATGATAACAAGCAAGAGAAAGGGCTATATTGTAAAATCACGTTATAGGCATAAATAATAGTATTATTTGAGTTGATATTATTTAATTTATACTGTAATTTTTATACATATAGTGTGATATGTTTATCAACTAAAAATGGGGTGCAATTTGTATTATTTTAACGATAACCTTTTTGTTCGATGTAAAATTAACAATTGACGATTACACTGCCACATAACTTTGCTTATAAAATATTATGCTATATATACAATATATACACTTATGTGCAATTTGTTTATAAATAATCTAATTAAATTAACATCGTTAATAACACATGTTTATCATTTTTTATAAAAAGTTAACTCTTTTCCCCAATTTTTATAGATAAAATGGATTCTATTCAACATGTCTTTAAGAAAATTATTGTCCACAATTTTTAAATGATAAAAAAGCTATTGTTTTGATATATAATCATTTTTGTTATCAAAAAATGTCTAAGACTCTCGTATTTTCTCCAGAGAAATACGATAATTTTTTAAATAATTAATGCCTAAAATGACGAATATGTGTGAAAATCATCGCAATACCATGCCGATCAGCAGTTTTAATAATTTCTTGGTCTCGAATAGATCCTCCTGGTTGGATAATACATTTAATACCTATTTCGGACGCAATATGTACCACGTCAGAAAAAGGAAAAAAAGCATCAGAAGCCATCACTGACCCTTTAGTATTCAATACGCCCTGTCGTTCTTGGAAGGAAGTAGCTATTTTTGCCGCGTACACTCGATTCATTTGACCGGTTCCAATTCCGATAGTTTGACAATTTTTACCGCAAACAATGGCATTAGATTTAACAAATTTAACCACTTTCCAACAGAATAATGCATCTTTCATTTCTTCTTTTGTTGGTTTTCGAATAGTAACTATTTCTAAATGCTTTAAATTTGTCATTACATCATAATCTTGTATTAATAATCCTCCATTAATTCGTTTGAAATCTACATCTGATGTTCGTGGGGTCCACATGCCACACTTCAATATTCGTACATGTTTTTTACTAGATACAATACTAATACAATCTCGATTAATATTTGGAGCGACGATTGCTTCGACAAATTGTTGACTAATAATGGTTTGAGCTGTCTTTTTATCTAAAGATCTATTAAAAGCAATAATTCCTCCAAACGCAGAAATCGGATCTGATTGATAAGCTTTAGCATACGCAGTGCAAATAGTATCAGATGTTGCTACACCACATGGATTAGTATGTTTAACAATCACACAAGTTGGTTCATCGAACATTTTCGCGCATTCTAACGCCGTATCCATGTCTACTATATTATTGTAAGATAATGGTTTTCCTTGTAATTGCTGAGCATCAGAAATAGATCCTGTGTGTTTCTTAGATATATCCGTATAAAATGCTGCGCGTTGATGTGGATTTTCTCCATAACGCATATCTTGTTTTTTTATAAATTTAAGATTCATAAAAGTTAAATTTTTAGGAAAATAAGAATAGGATTGATCGTAATGATGATCATTAGTCATGGATGTATGATAGCTGCTTCGTAATTGATGATTAAAATAATCAGAAATTGTATTATCATATTCAGTAACATATTTAAATGCTTTTACCGCCAAATGAAAACGAGTGTCTAAACTGAGTAATCCATCATAACAATTGATTTCATCTAAAATTTTTTTATAACTATCGTTATTGACTACAACAGCTACGTTTTTATAATTTTTTGCTGCTGCCCTCACCATACTTGGGCCACTGATATCAATACGATCTAACATTTCTTCTTGAGAATATTTTTTATTTTTTGAAAGCAAGGCATTAAATGAATAAAAATTAACTACTACCATATCAATTGGTGGAATATTATATTGGCGCATGATAGCATCATCTAATCCTCGTCTACCAAGAATTCCAGCATATACTTTATAGTGTAATGTTTTAACGCGTCCGTCCATAATTTCAGGTAATTTAGTATAGTCGGAAATTTTGATTACTGGCAATCCAGCATCAGATAATATTTGAGCCGTACCCCCAGTAGATAATAATTGAATACCCCGTTGAATTAATGACTGAGCAAATTCTAAAATATTAGATTTATCAAATACACTAATTAATACACGACGAATTAACAATGATGATTGTATCATAATATCCTCGTAACAATAATTAAACTACGGTATCAATGTATCTTAACAAATATTATACAATAGTAACATAATTATAGTATATATTATATATTATTCACTAAGACACAAAATGATTTAAATAATTTTTACAATTATAAAAATGTAGTTTAAATATTTTCAATAAAAACTATCAAATTATAAAATAGTATTAAATACTATTGACATCAGTCAAAATCAATGATAATGATATATTTGTTTTATTTTTAAAATAGTATGAAATATATATGATTAGAAATATAGTTCTTTAACAATATGATTTTTAGATAATTGATGTGGGCACTTGAGCAAATATAAGATATAGTATTATCCATTCTAAAACATAGAAAAGTTAATTGATTAATAGTTACTCATTAAAATTAACGAACTTATTTTATAAATGGGAATTAATTTTAAATTGAAGAGTTTGATCATGGCTCAGATTGAACGCTGACGGTAAGCTTAACACATGCAAGTCGAGCGGCAACAGAGAGTTGCAAATTTATGCAGCTCTGCTGGCAAGCGGCGAACGGGTGAGTAAGGTCTGGGGATCTGCCCGATGGAGGGGGACAACTGTTGGAAACGATAGCTAATACCGCATGAAGTCGTTATGACCAAAGTAGGGGACTTTTTTATTTAATAAAAAAGCCTTATGCCACCGGATGAACCCAGATAGGATTAGCTAGTAGGCGGGGTAATGGCCCACCTAGGCCACGATCCTTAGCTGGTCTGAGAGGATGATCAGCCACACTGGAACTGAGACACGGTCCAGACTCCTACGGGAGGCAGCAGTGGGGAATATTGCACAATGGGGGAAACCCTGATGCAGCTATACCGTGTGTGTGAAGAAGGCCTTCGGGTTGTAAAGCACTTTCAATGGGGAAGAACTTAGTATTGCTAATATCAATATTAATTGACGTTACCCATATAAGAAGCACCGGCTAACTCCGTGCCAGCAGCCGCGGTAATACGGAGGGTGCGAGCGTTAATCGGAATTACTGGGCGTAAAGAGTACGTAGGTGGTTTGTTAAGTCAGATGTGAAATCCCTGAGCTCAACTTAGGAACTGCATTTGAAACTGGCAAGCTAGAGTTTCGTAGAGGGGGGTAGAATTCCAGGTGTAGCGGTGAAATGCGTAGAGATCTGGAGGAATACCAGTGGCGAAGGCGGCCCCCTGGACGAAAACTGACACTCAGGTACGAAAGCATGGGGAGCAAACAGGATTAGATACCCTGGTAGTCCATGCCGTAAACGATGTCGATTTGAAGGTTGTAGACTTTGAGCTGTGACTTTCGGAGCTAACGCGTTAAATCGACCGCCTGGGGAGTACGACCGCAAGGTTAAAACTCAAATGAATTGACGGGGGCCCGCACAAGCGGTGGAGCATGTGGTTTAATTCGATGCAACACGAAGAACCTTACCTACTCTTGACATCCAAAGAATCTTATAGAAATATGAGAGTGCCTTCGGGAACTTTGAGACAGGTGCTGCATGGCTGTCGTCAGCTCGTGTTGTGAAATGTTGGGTTAAGTCCCGCAACGAGCGCAACCCTTATCCTTTGTTGCCAACGAGTCGAGTCGGGAACTCAAAGGAGACTGCCGGTGATAAACCGGAGGAAGGTGAGGATGACGTCAAGTCATCATGGCCCTTATGAGTAGGGCTACAAACGTGCTACAATGGCGTATACAAAGAGAAGCAAACTCGTGAGAGCAAGCAAACCTCACAAAGTACGTCTTAGTCCGGATTGGAGTCTGCAACTCGACTCCATGAAGTCGGAATCGCTAGTAATCGTGGATCAGAATGTCACGGTGAATACGTTCCCGGGCCTTGTACACACCGCCCGTCACACCATGGAAGTGGGTTGCAAAAGAAGTAAGTAGCTTAACCTTAGGGAGGGCGCTTACCACTTTGTGATTCATGACTGGGGTGAAGTCGTAACAAGGTAACCGTAGGGGAACCTGCGGTTGGATCACCTCCTTACTTTATCAAAATAATATGAGCAAAAGCGCCCACATCAGTTATCTAACATTATTCTATGATAATTGAAATATTTATAAAATACCAAGATTAAATTTTGTTGTTACTAGAACTCAGTCCCCTTCGTCTAGAGGTCTAGGACACTGCCCTTTCACGGCGGCAACAGGGGTTCGAAACCCCTAGGGGACATTATAGGTTTTTATAGTGGGTTTTATAAATATAAAATTTGGTATTTTTGTTCTTTAACAATAAGGGAAAAATTTAAAATTAAAAAATATTAGTGTAAGTATTAACTAATATTTACGACGATTTGTAATCGTAGGTTACATAATTTTTTATTTATTTAAAAAAGTCGGATTCAATAATTACAGCAATTATTGCATTACAAAAAAATTATATACATGCATATGTATATAAATACTAATTATATTATAAAAGTATAATTAGAGTTATCTATAGCCCAAGCATGTGTAATGGCTTAAAAAGATTTATAGAAATTTCAGGATTGCGAAGTTAAGTAATTTAAGCGTACACGGTGGATGCCTTGGCAGTCAAAGGCGATGAAGGACGTGCTGATCTGCGAAAAGTATCGGTAAGCTGATTTGAAGCGTTTTAACCGGTGATTTCCGAATGGGGAAACCCAATGCAATTTAAATTGTGCATTATTATTCAGTAAATTCATAGCTGAATAAAGCAAACCAGAGGAACTGAAACATCTTAGTACTCTGAGGAATAGAAATCAATTTGAGATTCCCTTAGTAGTGGCGAGCGAACGGGGAACAGCCCAGAGTTACATAGTGTCGTTAATATATTAAGAGAATAATTTGGAAAAATTAGCAATATAGAGTGATAGCCTCGTATCTGAAAATATATTAATTACCATAACTCAATAAGTAGGACGGGACACGTGATATCTTGTCTGAAGATGGGGGGACCATCCTCCAAGGCTAAATACTCTTGACTGACCGATAGTGAACCAGTACCGTGAGGGAAAGGCGAAAAGAACCCCGGCGAGGGGAGTGAAATAGAACCTGAAACCGTGTACGTACAAGCAGTAGGAGCGTAAATGTTGTTCGTTTGCGTGACTGCGTACCTTTTGTATAATGGGTCAGCGACTTATATTCTGTAGCAAGGTTAACTAAATAAGGGAGCCGTAGGGAAACCGAGTCTTAACTGGGCGTTGAGTTGCAGGATATAGACCCGAAACCCGGTGATCTAACTATGAACAGGTTGAAGGTTAGGTAACACTGACTGGAGGACCGAACCGACTAATGTTGAAAAATTAGCGGATGATTTGTGGTTAGGGGTGAAAGGCCAATCAAACCGGGAGATAGCTGGTTCTCCCCGAAAGCTATTTAGGTAGCGCCTCGTAAATTCAACTTTAGGGGTAGAGCACTGTTTCGACTAGGGGTCCATCCCAGACTACCAACTCGATGCAAACTACGAATACTAAAGCATGTTATTACGGGAGACACACGGCGGGTGCTAACATTCGTCGTGGAGAGGGAAACAACCCAGATCGCCAGATAAGGTCCTTAAGTCATGATTAAGTGGGAAACGATGTGAGAAGGCTTAGACAGCCAGGATGTTGGCTTAGAAGCAGCCATCATTTAAAGAAAGCGTAATAGCTCACTGGTCGAGTCGGCTTGCGCGGAAGATGTAACGGGGCTAAATCATGCACCGAAGCTGCGGCAATAGGATTTTATACTTAAATATTTTTAAATTTATGATTTATTAACTATTGAGCATAAAACTATTGGGTAGGGGAGCGTTCTGTAAGCCTGAGAAGGTATGTTGTAAAACATGCTGGAGGTATCAGAAGTGCGAATGCTGACATAAGTAACGATAAAGCGGGTGAAAAACCCGCTCGCCGAAAAACTAAGGTTTCCTGTCCAACGTTAATCGGGGCAGGGTGAGTCGACCCCTAAGGTGAGGCCAACAGGCGTAGCCGATGGAAAACAGGTTAATATTCCTGTACTAGATATAACTGCGATGGGGTGACGAAGAAAGCTAGGTTCGCCGAGGATCGGTAGTCTCGGTTTAAGCGTGTAAGCGGAAAGATTCGGAAAATCTAATCTTTTTAACGCTGAGGCGTAATGACGAGCCATTAATATGGCGAAGGAATTAATGCTATACTTCCAGGAAAAACCTCTAAGCTTCAGGTTATATCTAATCGTACCATAAACCGACACAGGTGGTTAGGTAGAGAATACTCAGGCGCTTGAGAGAACTCGGGTGAAGGAACTAGGCAAAATAGTGCCGTAACTTCGGGAGAAGGCACGCTGGGATGTAAGTGAAGGAACAATATTGCTTCTGGAGCTGAAACCAGTCGAAGATAACAGCTGGCTGCAACTGTTTATTAAAAACACAGCACTGTGCAAACACGAAAGTGGACGTATACGGTGTGACGCCTGCCCGGTGCCGGAAGGTTAATTGAGAGGGTTATCTTTTAACAAGAAAAGCTCTTGATCGAAGCCTCGGTAAACGGCGGCCGTAACTATAACGGTCCTAAGGTAGCGAAATTCCTTGTCGGGTAAGTTCCGACCTGCACGAATGGCGTAATGATGGCCAGACTGTCTCCACCCGAGACTCAGTGAAATTGAATTCGCCGTGAAGATGCGGCGTACCCGCGGCAAGACGGAAAGACCCCGTGAACCTTTACTATAGCTTGATACTGAATATTAAATATTGATGTGTAGGATAGGTGGGAGGCTATGAATTAAGGACGCTAGTTCTTATGGAGCCATCCTTGAAATACCACCCTTTAACATTTGATATTCTAACTTAGATCCGTTATCCGGATCAAGGACAGTGTCTGGTAGGTAGTTTGACTGGGGCGGTCTCCTCCCAAAGAGTAACGGAGGAGCACAAAGGTTAGCTAATCACGGTTGGACATCGTGAGGTTAGTGCAAAGGCATAAGCTAGCTTAACTGCGAGAATGACGATTCGAGCAGATGCGAAAGCAGGTCTTAGTGATCCGGTGGTTCTGTATGGAAAGGCCATCGCTCAACGGATAAAAGGTACTCCGGGGATAACAGGCTAATACCGCCCAAGAGTTCATATCGACGGCGGTGTTTGGCACCTCGATGTCGGCTCATCACATCCTGGGGCTGCAGTAGGTCCCAAGGGTATGGCTGTTCGCCATTTAAAGTGGTACGCGAGCTGGGTTTAGAACGTCGTGAGACAGTTCGGTCCCTATCTGCCGTGGGCGTTGGAAGATTGAGAGGGGCTGCTCCTAGTACGAGAGGACCGGAGTGGACGCACCGCTGGTGTTCGGGTTGTCATGCCAATGGCATTGCCCGGTAGCTATGTGCGGAAAAGATAACCGCTGAAAGCATCTAAGCGGGAAACTTGCCTCAAGATGAGTCTTCCCTGAGGGTTAAGATCCTCCTGAAGGGACGTTAAAGACGATGACGTTGATAGGTCGGGTGTGTAAGCGCTGTGAAGCGTTAAGCTAACCGATACTAATGGCCCGTGAGAGCTTAACTTCGCAATTCTGAAATTTTTAAACAATTAACGATTACAATACAAAATAAAGAAAATAGAATGTGCAAATTACATTTAATTTTTATAAAATACGATTAATTAATCGATCAAATCTAATCTTATGTATTCTATAAAGTAACTGTCCTATTCTTGTAGGATAATCCGATACATGTTGTAATGATGTATAATGCGCTACATGATCCGTATGCATACGGATCATGTTTAATTCTTTATTTCTTTGATGAAACAACAATTTGCATGGGTCATGAACAAGTAAAGCATTTTCTAAATCCAATCTTACAGATCTAGGGTTTAAATTATTTCCAGTAATCAACTGCCATTCATCATCTACCCAAATACCCTTAACATGATACCCATTATTACCTTCTTTCCACATCCGCACCAATAATTGTTTATTATCAACATATTTTTGCAACTTTTTTAAAAAATAACGTAAATTTAATTCATATAAATATGGTAAAGTACTAATTAGTGTAAATGGCTGATGTGTAGGAACATAGAAATCATTAGCAATTTTATCTCCCACAATAATTTCTATATTTATTCCTTGGCGTAACAAAGAAATCAAAGCGCGTATTAACACAGTAGGCATATTAAAATAAGGTGTACATAATACAACTTTATTTCTTGCTGAATAAATTAAATGATAAATAGTTTTATTAAGAGCGCTATTTTTACCTAATCCAACTAATGGAGAAATTGCTAATTCATTAAATGTAGCGTTACCTTGATAACGGTAACAGACTTTTCGTAAATTACGACGCAACAAACGAATATTATTCTTACTGTTCTTTAGTTTTTTTAAAGAATTTCCATATCCCAAATTGTTAGTCACTTTTGCAGACAATAATTCTCTATCAATATAATTCAACATAATATCAGATAATTGCGGATTACGTATTATATGATACCGATCATATCTATATTTAGTATTCACATGTAAATACTCATCATTTAAATTAGCGCCACTATACAATATCTGATCGTCGATAATAAATCCTTTTAAATGAAGGACTCCTAAAGCTTCACTTACATGGATTGGTATTCCGTATATTGCAATCTCAGTATTAGGATACTGCTTTATAATATCTGTATACCAATCAATATTCGTATATTTTTTAGAAGAACCAATACGAACTCTTCGTGCACGATGCCAATCTACCAAAATCCTAATTTTAATTTGAGGACGAAGTTTTTTAACATGAAGTAAAGCATCGATAATTTTTCTACCACCTTGATCATCATCTAGATACAATGTAACTAAACAAATATGATTGCTTGCCCTAGAAATAGCATGCAATAATGCAGTTCTAAATTCCTTAGGGCTGAATAGAATCTTAAAATAATCTACTCTTTGAATAATTTTAGGCAATTCTCTAAGAAATATTTGATGATCATCATATTTATTTAATTCATTATGTTTTCTTTTTTTTATCATAACAAATAAAAATATCTTATCTTAATTTTAGAAGACACATTACAAAATATAATAATCATACATAATACGAATAATTCAATAAATCAACTCAAATATCATATGTGCACAGAAAGAAAATGAATACCGTAATGTTTAAAATTTTTTAAAATCTTTTTTATAAAACTGAACCATTGCGAATAATGCCAATATTTCATTATTAACAATATACACATATTATATATATCTCATATAGCTAATAGTTTTAATGATAAAGTACACCATAATATTTTTTTAATAAATCAATTATAAAATAATAGTAAACCGTAGTAAATTTCAATAGAAAACTATATATGAAGTATATCGTATATATTATACGACAATAGATAAATTAAATGCGTTATTTATAACATAAACATTATTATACATAATAAATATACCTGAGAAAATATCCTATACATATCTCCAAAAACACAATAAATTAGTAAATTATTTCTTTAAAAAATTAGTGTTCTATCGTGTTAGAAAATATATTGATTAATACAACACCAATAATAATTAAAGCAATACCGATAACAGCTAAACTATCTAATTTTTGATCATAAAATACATATCCCACTGCAGTAATAAACACAATGCCAAGTCCAGCCCAACAAGAATATGCAATACCCATCGGTATTGTTTGCAACACTAGAGATAATAATATAAAAGAGAGTGTATAACCAATTACTACTACAATAGCAGGATATAATTTACTAAATCCTTCAGATGCTTTTAAATAAGAAGTAGCAATAACCTCGGAAAGAATAGCAATAAATAAATATAAATAATCCATAAGATTTTATTCTTCATTCTTTAAAATTTTTTAATTACATGTAACAGATATTCTTGTATTAAAGAAAATTCTTTTTGAATAAAGAATAGATTTATTCAAAAAGAATAAATAAGAAATAAACATGATCTCATTAGAGAAATTTTTGAGTGGCGATTAATAAAATAGAATTTTTATTAATCGAATCAATAAGCTATAATCAAAACTCCAAACTATTCCAAAATATAAAAACCCCTGTAAATTTCATCATCCTTCATCATTTAATTTCTTTTTCTTGTTTTATTTGATTCTTAAATTATGGTGGAGCTGGCGGGATTCGAACCCGCGTCCAGAATTCTTTTTATTCTTAGTAACCTACATGCTTAGGTCTTGAATTACATTCATTGGTGTAGATATATCAAGACCAATCACTAACCAACTAGCTTTTTATACTTAACGTTAAGCCAAAAGCAAGCATTTACGCGCACTCTTATTTATATGACCTCTCTATTTATTTTAATATTTAAGAGTAAATATTAAAATGAGAGGGAATCTTCAGAATATTAGTCTGATTTAAGCTGCTAAAGCAACAGATTCTTTATATGTAGTATTATTTGCATTTATTTTTTGAGGCTTTTTACGAGGCCTACCTCACCTCGGCATGCACTTTAAATAATAAGATACTCCGTCGAATCCAAAATCAGCCCCATTCTAATATTAAAAACAATTATATCATCGAAATACTGTATATACAAACAATTATTATTTTCATATATTTTAAGATATGTATTTTTTCTTTTTTCCATTTACGCATATGTATTATATTTCTTTTTTCGTATTTTTTCTTACCTTTAGCAATTCCAATATTCACTTTAATCCAAGAATTTTTCCAATACAAATCTAAAACAATTGCAGTATAACCTTTTTGATTAACTTTTTCCATTAAAAATAATAATTCATTTTTTTTTAATAACAACTTACGCACACGAACGGAATTGTGAGCTTCATTATAAAATTGAGCTACATTTGATTGAAATATAGAATTACAAATATACGCTTCCTTGTTATAAAGAGATACATAACTATTATTAATAATTACCATATTAGAACGTGCAGATTTTACTTCCCATCCTAACAATGAAATTCCAGATTCAATTTTTTTTTCAATAAAATATTCATGATATGCATGTTTATTTTGCGTAATTTTCTTGAAAATTAACTGATTCATAATAATTTTTTTGAAAATATTATTTTTTTATTACTAAAAACCATTATATTAATATGCATGTAATATTCAAACCCATTCAAAATAGGATTGATATGGCTTACATCAAATATTTTGTCTCAGTGCCATATAGTGTAGAGCAAATGTTTAATTTAGTAAATGATATTAATTCTTATACTAAATTTCTTCCTGGATGCAATGTAAGTAAGATTTTAGAACAAAATAATAACGAATTAATTGCTGAAATGAATATAGTTTCTAATGGAATCGTTAGATCATTGATTACTCATAATTTTTTTATAAACAACAAAAGTATCTCAATCCTTTTAGTAAAGGGACCATTCAAATCATTTTATGGATATTGGGAATTTATTCCTATTACTTCTGCTGTCAGTAGAATTGAATATTTTTCTCATTACGAATTTAAATCAATATTTATCGAAAAAATTTTTAATCATATTTTTAAAACTAAATACAAAAACATAATTACAGCATTCATTTCCAGGGCTCACATAATATACGGTACATATCGCACGTTATAACATAAAAACCCGTAGAGGTATTATTACTTTCTGTTCATAGTCACCAAAATATCATGAGCATCAAATTTTAATGTTAAAATTTGATGCTCTAATATTCTATTGCCGCTACGATAATAAAAGATATAATACCATGTATTCGGGTTTAAAAAACCTTCTAATGTCGGATCTCCGATATTAGAAGATATTTCCAATTTTGTCATTCCAAGACGGATCTTTTTAATATCATATTCATTTAAATGATTGCCTTGCTTAATATCAGAGGATTGAGGCATATGTTGCAGTATAGTACAACTCATGCTACATACCAGCGTTGTAACAACAATACTGGTATATAACGTTCTAAAAAATACTTTCAAATACATAATTTTCTGCTCAATCTATTTTTCAAATACAATATAAAATATATATTCATATAATTATTGTTTAATTACACTTATGATTTTTTTTGTTGTAATTATCAATACAATATTATTTTTTCGTTTCAGCAATATTTTGTGACCAACCAAGCTTAATATTGAGCCTCTTAAAATAGTTATAATTATTAGGATGAATCAAATCAAGATAATGATCACTACGTTGAATAAAGATTTCCTCTTCTTTACATACTAAGACAGGAGTTTGATTATCATAACCTATTTTCAATTCAGATGTTACTTTAGAAAATTTCAGGCAAATCATACTTTTGCTATTAATCACAACTGGCCGAGATGACAAAGTATGAGGGCATATTGGTACTAATAAAATAGCATCTACTGTAGGACTAAGAATAGGTCCTCCAGCAGATAAAGCATATGCGGTCGATCCAGTCGGAGTAGAAATAATTAAACCATCAGATCTCTGTGAAAAAATAAAATCATCGTCAATATATAACTCGAATTCAATCATATGTCTAATTGTGTTTGTATGTAAAATAACTTCATTAATAGCACTACCTAATCTGATTAGATTATTATAGCGTTGTACTGTTACATCTAATAAAAAACGCTTTTCATTAATAAAATGACCTGATAAAACATCAGATAATTCCACTAATGCTGAATTAGGGTCTAAATCAGTAAGAAAACCAAGAGTTCCACGGTTGATCCCAATAACTTTAATATCGTGTTGTGCTAGAATATTCGCAGCTCTTAACATATTGCCATCTCCACCTATAACTATAGCTAGATCCGCGTAATTTCCTATATCATTTAAATCACCTACAACTGCTTTTTGTACATTTAATAAACTAGCAGCATGATGTTCGATGATTACTGTAATCCCTTTATTATATAACCAATGATATAAAATATCATATGTATGTACAGCTTGCGGATAACGAGAATATCCGATAATACCAATAGTACGAAAAATAGAAGAAGTCATATTATTATTGAATCCTTTCTGTTTTTGTTATAACTTTTATTCATAATAAATGATGTCTTGAATACCTGTTATTCATCCTTATAATAACTGAATTATAAAACATATAATCAGGAAACGGAGGAGAAAATTCATGATAGATAATAATGTAAAAAACAATATCGATGAAAGTACATTACAGAATGAAAAAATAGAAAAAGAGGAACTGTTGGAATCTGTTTCGACAGCAGATAATGTTATTGATCCTAAAAATGATCAAATCATTAAATTAAAAATAAAATTAGCACAACTTCAAGAACACGAACGTAATACGGTATTACGTCTTACAGCTGAAATAGAAAACATTCGTCGGCGTAACACTCAAGAAATAGAAAAAATCCATAAATTTGGATTAGAACGATTTATCTTTGAATTATTACCAGTAATTGATAATTTAGAACGTACAATGAATATTTCAGATAATTCTAATACTTTATTATCTACTATAATAGAAGGTATTGAATTAACATTAAAATCGTTTTTAGACACTGTGCACAAGTTTGGATTAAAATCCATATATGAAATTAATGTGCCATTTAATCCTGAAATACATCAAGCAATATCTATAATAGAATCTGAAGACCATAAACCAAATCAAGTATTAACAATGATTCAAAAAGGATACATTTTGAATGGAAGATTAATTCGACCTGCCATGGTAACTGTATCACAATCTAAATGACGGACTATTATGCTTTTTAAAATGTTATAAATAAACAACAGTACTCATTGTATATTTACAAGTTTCACGTAACCCTGTTATGAAATAACAACGTGTTGTATTTCTCTATTTAATTGATATGATTATACTTCGCATAAAATTTTCCATAAATAATATAATTATATTCATTCAATTAATTTAAATTAAAATTTAATAATTGAATTCATTAAATATACAGATTTTTTTAAATATGTTATAAATTATTAATTTATCATTGTTGATTTATTTCAATAAATCAACAATGATATCAAAACTACAAAATATAAAATAACTAAATTTACATGAAAAAATCATCCTTCGTAACATATTTTTTAATTTATATCAACTTTGAGTCAATTATTATATTAGGTTGCCAATTAATAATCTGTTTATTTTGTTGCATCAATAATATATTAACCTTAGAAAAATGACGACATCCTAAAAATCCTCGTTGAGCTGATATAGGTGAAGGATGTGACGCAGTTAAAATATAATGTTTTTTATGGTTAATGATGTTACCTTTGTTTTGAGCATACTTGCCCCATAGTAAAAATATAATTTTTTCCTTATACATATTCAATATACATATTATTTTGTCTGTAAATCGTTCCCATCCAATATTAGCATGAGAACAACTTCTTCCTTCTTCAACAGTTAAAATACTATTAAGCAATAATACCCCTTCCTGCGCCCAACCCTGCAAACAACCGTGTTCTGGTATTACAAAATTGGGCATATCAGATGCAAGCTCTTTATAAATATTCCTTAAAGAAGGAGGAGGCAAAACACCAGGCAATACAGAAAAGGCAAATCCATGTGCTTGATTAGGTCCGTGATAAGGATCCTGACCTATAATAACAACTTTTATAGATTCAAAACTAGTAAAACGAAATGCGTTAAAAATATCTTTTTTTTTAGGATAAACCGTAATACCTTTTTTTTTACGTTCTTCTATGGCAAACAATATATTCTGAAAGTACGGCAATGTCTTTTCTTTTGACAACAAACACCGCCAAGTTAATTCTTGAGACACAGTCTATTTCCGTATTATTATTATGTAATCGTACAAATAAAATTTTCACTTATATTGATTTTTTCATTTATCACTAAAAAATTTACGTATTTAAACATATATAATTTATTTGTAATTTCTTAATCTTAGCACTAAAAATTATAACAAATAGTTAATATCGAAAATTATAACAAATTTGTTACCGTACTATATCATATAGTCTAACAATGAAGTATATCCAATATCCGAATAGGTAACTGCACATACCTGCGAATAATTTTCAAAAACGTCATAAATATTCTTATACAATCATTCTCATATGTATCTATAATAATCTTATTATACACTAATTAATCGCTATTTTTATACTAACTATATTTATTTTGTTTTGCATTCAACTAATATTAATCATGATAAAATACATACGTAATTTTTCTATTATTGCACATATTGATCACGGAAAATCAACGTTATCTGATCGGTTGATTCAAACTTGCGGTGGATTAAACGAACGTGAAATGACATCCCAAGTATTAGATTCCATGGAGTTAGAACGAGAACGTGGTATTACTATAAAATCACAAAATGTGACACTCAATTATACGTCTAAAAACGGTCAGTCTTATCAACTGAATCTTATTGACACTCCTGGTCATGTTGATTTTTCTTATGAAGTTTCTCGATCTTTAGCAGCATGTGAAGGCGCCTTATTAATAGTAGACGTTACTCAAGGAGTAGAAGCGCAAACTGTAGCCAATTATCGAATCGCTAAAGAAATGAATTTAAAAATTATTGTGGCATTAAATAAAATTGATTTATCAACAGCAGATCCTAATCGAGTATCTCAAGAAATTAAAAACATCATTGGTATTGATGCAAATAATGCAATACAATGTTCAGCTAAAACTGGTTATGGCATACCAGAATTACTAGAGTGTTTAATTCATGATATTCCTCATCCTCAAGGAGATCCATGCGCTCCTCTGCAAGCACTAATTATAGATTCTTGGTTTAATAAATATTTAGGGGTTGTATCGTTAATATGTATCAAAAATGGCAAATTATATAAAGGTGATGTGTTGAAATCAATGAATACAGGGCAAAAATATACTGTTGATCAAATAGGTATCTTCACTCCAAAACAAGTAAAACGAGAAATATTAGCTTGTGGAGAAGTAGGTTGGTTAGTCTGTGCCAACAAAAATATCATAAAGACCCCTGTAGGAGATACATTCACTCTGTCAACTCGCCCTGCAAAAAAAGCATGGCATGGTTTTAAAAAACTTCAACCTTATGTTTATGCGGGATTATTTCCTATAGGTTCTAAAAATCAAAAAATCTTTCGTGACGCTTTATACAAACTGAGTTTAAATGATTCTTCTCTATTTTATGAGCCAGAAAGATCAGAATTTTTAGGTTTAGGATTTCGTTGTGGGTTTCTTGGATTGTTACATTTAGATATAATCCAGGAAAGATTAAGACGTGAATATTCACTTGATTTACTTGTTACAGCTCCAATGGTAATATATGAAATATTGACCATTGACAATCGAATAATATATGTAGATAGTCCATCAAAATTGCTTTCTTTAACTAAAATTAAAGAAATACGCGAACCTGTTGTTTTATGTAATATATTACTTCCAAAAAAATATCTCGGAGAGATTATTTCTTTATGCATTAAAAAAAGAGGTACTCAAATTGACATAATATATCACGGCGCTCAAATTACATTAACTTACGAATTGCCTATGTCTGAGATAATATTGAATTTTTTTGATCAAATAAAATCAGCATCTCATGGATATGCTTCATTTGAATATAAATTCAGTCGTTTTCAGATATCGAACATAGTATGCATAGAAATATTAATTAATAAAAAACGTATTGATGCATTAACGGTAATTACACATCAAGAACAATCTGTATATCATGGCCGTCTGTTGGTTAATAAATTACAAAAATTAATCCCAAGACAACAATTCGATATTGTGATTCAAGCAACTATTGGTAAGCGAATAATATCACGTGACATTGTAAAACAGCTACGGAAAAATGTTTTAGCAAAATGTCATGGAGGCGATATAACTCGAAAGAAAAAATTGTTATATAATCAAAAAGAAGGAAAAAAACGCATGAAACAAATAGGTAATGTTAATTTACCACATACTGTATTTCTAGCAATCTTTGATGTCAATAACAATAAAAATAACTAAAGGATTTTATTCATATGATTAACGCATTTTCTTTGATCTTAGCAATTGTTACAGGAATATCAGGTATTTTCTGGAGTATAAAGAAATTATGTACATTAATGTATGACCGTAATCAACATAAAAAAATATTCCGTCAAAAATCAACCAATACTTATCAACAATCAAAAAATGCTTATTCATTGATAATTTCATATTGTTCAATAATTTCTGAATTTATATCCTCAATTTTTCCGATATTATTATTAGTATTTATAATACGGTCATTTGTTTTTGAACCATTCCGAATACCTTCTGGATCCATGATGCCTACTTTGTTAATAGGAGATTTTATTTTAGTAAAAAAATTTATATATGGCATTAAAAATCCTATTACTCAAAAAACATTAATTGATATTGGACATCCAAAACGTGGAGATATAATAGTGTTTAAGTATCCCAAAAATCCTGAACTGAACTATATTAAACGAGTAATTGGAGAGCCAGGAGACAAAGTAATCTATAACATTATTACTAAACAATTAATAATATATGCGAATCATGTTAATAATGTTGCATGCATACAGCCATTACCCGTTGTTTATAGCAATGTTGTTCCTAGTAATTTTATTCAAGTATTTGATAATGACGTAGACGGAAAGGTTAATTCTTCCTTTATTCAAATAGGACCGCATCAAAAGTATCCTCATGGAATTCGACTCATTCAAACTACAGAATCGTTTAGTGGAATAGAACACAATATCTTAACAATGATACCACCTGGTGATCAAAACTTAATAAAAATGTATGATCAACATACAAAACACTTAATATCTGAGTGGTTAGTGCCCGCAGGTGAATATTTTGTCATGGGAGATAACAGGGATAATAGCGCAGATAGTCGTTATTGGGGATTTGTTCCTGAACGCAATATAATAGGAAAAGCAATAATAATTTGGATGAATATAAAAAAACAACAAGAAGGAATATGGCCAATGAGTGTCCAATTCGATAGAATTGGTAACATACAATAAGATATTTATATTCTCTAATCATAGATTAGAATTATTTTATTATGTTCGTTGTAATTAATCTGGTTAAAATTGATTATAAAAAATTTTCTCCATTGACATTGTAAGAATATACAATACATAAATATTATGTTAGTTAATACACTGCAAGAAAAACTTGGTTATATTTTTAATCGATATGACTTATTATTACAAGCGCTAACTCATAGAAGTTCTAGCAATCAACACAATGAAAGACTAGAATTTTTGGGTGACGCTATATTAAGCTATGTAATAGCTAACTTGTTATACCATAGGTTTCCTCATATTAGCGAAGGAGATATGAGTAGAATGCGTGCAAATTTGGTACGAAAAAATACATTGGCAACACTAGCACGAGAGTTTAATTTAGGAGATTATCTACAATTAGGACAAGGAGAACTAAAAAGCGGGGGGTATCAACGTGAATCTATTTTAGCTAATACAATAGAAGCGTTAATAGGCGGTATATTTTTAGATAGTAATATTCAAACTATTGAAATATTAATTATTAATTGGTATAAAATTCGTATAGATCACATGGATCCTTATGCTTATGATAAACAAAAAGACCCAAAAACTCGTCTGCAAGAATACATGCAACATCGTCGTTTGCCGTTACCTGTATACTGGATTAATCAAATAATTGGAGAGGCGCACAATCAAACATTTACGATAAATTGTCAAGTTAGCGAATTGACACAACCGATTATTGGATGCGGTTCTAGTCGGCGTAGAGCTGAACAAAATGCAGCAAAAAAAGTCTTAGAGGTACTCGAACATAACCAAAACAGATGATCTAATGACGACGTGGTCATTGATCGCAAATCACGTAATATATTGAGATTTTAAATAAAATCACCTCATGTTATTAAGTTTATTCAATAATAAGTATGTAATTGTTAATAAATATGTTTACTATTTTAAAACTCAACTTCACACATGCAAAAACCAAATTAATTAATTTATTTAATTAATTACATCGTTGAACAAAAATCATCTCAAAAGACTTGTTAAGCTAATTATATATTACATATATAAACAAACGTTCTTTGTTGATCTATTTATAGAGATATTTTTATTTTGTTGTAATTTCAATAATGCTATATTCATATTATTTGAATCAACATAAATAATTTCAAAGCTGACAATATCAATATTTTCGGTATTATATGGAAGTTTAATATCAATAATATTTATGTAAATAAAAATCTACATCATGTAGTAGTATATTCTTATTAAATGAAATTTGTAGATCCTCACATAGTCCATTCAACCATTAAAGAATTATGTGTAAAAAATTGTAATTTTGAACCAGAAATAACTATTTGTTATCAACATTACATGTTAATAGATCAACAGTACGGGATAATGTAATGTACATTAAATAGAAATAACAAAAAAATACATTTAAACAGAAATATATATAAATAATTTATATTTATATTCGATAACTATCAAATAACTATATTTAAGGCATACATATAATGTCAAATTTATTATTAGGTGTAAATATTGATCATATTGCAACACTACGTAACGCAAGAAATACTACGTACCCTGATCCTATATATGCTGCATTCATTGCAGAACAATCAGGAGCAGATAGTATTACTATACATTTAAGAGAAGACCGTCGTCATATTACAGATCGAGATGTCAAAATGTTACGTAAAACTATACAAACATCTATGAATTTAGAAATAGCAGCAACAGATGAAATGATTAATATCGCATGTACATTAAAACCACATTGTTGTTGCTTAGTACCTGAAAGGCGTCAAGAACTTACAACTGAAGGTGGTTTAGATATAATTAATAACGCAAATAAATTACAAGATATAATATTTAAACTTACTAAAGCTGGAATTAGAGTTTCATTGTTTATTGATCCTAATGAACAACAAATTAGTGTTGCATATAATATAGGCGCACCTTATATAGAATTACATACCGGAATGTATTCTCATGCTACAGATGCAACAACTCAAAATTTAGAATATAAACGTATTAAAAAAAGCGTGCAATACGCTGTAAATAATGGTTTAAAAGTTAATGCCGGACATGGTCTTAATTATTATAACGTACGACCTATTGCGATGTTACCAGGAATACAAGAATTAAATATAGGACATTCTATAATTAGCCGATCAATGTTTTGTGGATTACCTAAAGCTATTCAAGATATGAAGAAATTGATACAAGACTCAAGAAGAGGTTAATAGTGATTCATGGAATCGGCATAGATATTGTTGATATTAGGAAAATAAAAAAAATAATAACACATAGCGGAGATAAGTTAGCTACGCGTATACTTAGTGAATCAGAATGGAAAATATACAAAAATAAAAAGCATCCTGTACATTTCTTAGCAAAACGTTTCGCTGCAAAAGAAGCGGTAGCTAAAGCATTTGGCACTGGAATAAGCCAAGGAGTGACATTTAATCAAATTGAAATATTTAACGATAAACTAGGAAAACCAATGTTACATTTGTTTTCATGTACAGCTCTATTAGCTAATAAATTATCATTAAAAAAAATGCATATTACTTTATCTGATACCAATTCGTATGCATGTGCGTTTGTTATATTGGAACGATAAAAAATAAGATATAAATATTAATGATCTTGTGATTAAAAAAATTATTTTAATGTTTTATCGTAATACAGAATGAGTATCTCAATATGCGTTTCAGAATTATGTTATTAATTGTGTATTGCAACATTTTTATTACAAGCTGAATGTATGAAATAGAAGATGTAGATACGATATGGATGCGTCATGCTATTGCATTAGCTGCCCATGCTGAAATTATTGGAGAAATATCAGTAGGAGCTGTTCTAATTCAAAATGGTAAACTTATAAGTTACGGTTGGAATTCTTCTATTATATGTCATGATCCAAGTGCTCATGCAGAAATTGTAGCATTACGTATAGGGGGAAAAATTTTGGGCAATTATCGATTATTAGGTACTACTCTTTATGTTACTCTAGAACCATGTATGATGTGCATTGGCGCAATAATTCATGCTCGTGTTTACCGATTAGTTTGTGGCGCTAAAAACAGTAAAACTGGACAAAGATCATGGCTAAAAAATACACTCCGTCATCCAATGAATAATCATCATGTATCTTTAACAACTGGGGTATTAGAAAAAGAATGCGCTTATCAATTGAATAAATTTTTTAAACGTCAACGTCAAACCTGATATCATCAGAAAATATCAATAAAATTGATAATGTAAACCAATCTTATATTTATTTAAATTACAAATAAAAACCCATGAGAAAATATTGTGACAAAAAGATGTAGACCACTACTTACTTAATAAGTAAGTGTTAATTCCATTAAAATGAATATAATATAGCCTATTTAAATTTTAATATTTTATTAATCATTAATAATGATTGTTATTAAAATTAACTATTGCTTCATTTCAATTAAAATAGACTGATGTATTTTTACACATACAATGTATTTTTTTTATTTAGAAAAGATAAGAGGTTATATATGTCCATATGTACGAATTATGATATTGAATTGTGGAAAATAATACAACAAGAAACTATTAGACAAGAGGAACATATTGAATTAATAGCATCTGAAAACTATGTTAGCCCTCAAGTTATGAAAGCGCAAGGCTCTCAACTTACTAATAAATACGCTGAAGGCTATCCAGGTAAACGTTATTATGGTGGATGCGAATATGTCGACATGATTGAAGAATTAGGTATTAATCGTGCAAAAAAATTATTTTCTGCAGACTATGCAAATATACAACCACATTCTGGATCGCAAGCTAATTTTTCTGTTTATAATGCTTTATTACACCCTGGCGATACAATTTTAAGTATGCATCTAAACCATGGAGGACATTTAACGCATGGTTCACAGGTAAACTTTTCAGGAAAATTATATAACGCTGTGTTTTATGGGGTTGACGAAAATGGTTGTATTAATTATGAAAAAATACATCATTTAGCTGTAAAGTATCGACCGAAAATGATCGTAGGGGGGTTTTCTGCGTATTCTGGTATTATAAATTGGTCTAAAATGCGCCAGATTGCAGATGCTGTTCAAGCGTATCTATTTATTGACATGGCTCATATCGCAGGATTAGTTGCGGCGGGTGTATATCCAAATCCACTACCATACGCACATGTAGTGACCGCTACTACTCATAAAACATTAGCGGGACCCAGAGGTGGTTTAATTCTAGCTAGCGGAGGTAATGATGCATTGTATAAGAAATTAGATGCTTCAGTTTTCCCTGGTTCTCAAGGAGGTCCTTTGATGCATGTTATCGCAGCTAAAGCAATTGCTTTAAAAGAAGCAATGGATCCATCTTTTAAGGTGTATCAACAAAAAATTGTTCAAAATGCTAGGATAATGGTTAAGGAATTTGCATTACGCGAATTTAAGATTATCTCTGGAATGACTCATAATCATCTTTTTTTATTAGATTTAAGAAATAAAAATATCACTGGGAAAGATGCCAGTACAGCTTTAGAACGAGCTAATATCATTGTTAATAAAAATAGCATACCAAATGATTTTAGAAGTCCTTTTATTACCTCTGGTATACGTATTGGTACGCCAGCAATAACTAGACGTAATTTTAATGAAAACGATGTACGAAAACTATCTCATTGGATCTGTGACATATTAAATCATATCGATAACAATGAAATTATTTTTTCTATAAAAACCAAAGTTTTACGTATATGCTCTCGGTATCCCATATATAATAAAAGTTATTAAAATAATATCATCGTATAAATTATATCTAGAATATAAAAATACAAGTTGTTTTTTTAAAATGCAGAAATTTATTAATATGTTATTGAGGTAGATATTCAAATAATTTGTATAATTGATAAAATAGTCCGGATTATTTTCACATTACCCGCGATTATATTTCCGGACAGTAAATAATTGTCGGTTCCGGTAAAATCTATAATTAAACCTCCCGATTCACGAATTATTAAAAAACCACTAGCCAATTTGTTGGTATAGTTAATTTTTTTAAAAAAAATAGAAACACACCCATCTACACGCCCAACTGCAACATAGGCTAAATCTAAAATAGTTGATCCAGTATAACGAAAATATGCGCATTTATTACTAAACTTACTTAGTAGATTAATAGTCATATGTTGCTGTTCATAAGAACAAGATATAGCAATAATAGCCCTATGTAAATTTTTAGCAGTACCTACACGAATCCGATAACCATTAAGATGAGCTCCTTTCCCACGGCAAGCACTAAATAACTCATTATGTATAGGATCATATATTACTCCTATTTCGATATGTCCTTTAATAAATACAGAAATAGATAAAGCAAAAAAAGGAAACTGCTTAATAAAATTAACATCATTATCTATAGCTCCAATTATCCATAAAACACTTTCTTTGCAATTCACATCATTAATATCACGGACATTCCATGTATTAATAACAGTATGTAGCGGATAAAATTTTCGAATAATTGCCGTAATAATGTAATATGATTCTTTATTGATTTTAGAAATAAGATTATTTATATGATTTGACTGTACACTATTTTTATCAAACAATTCATATTGTTTAACGACAAAGTTCCCCGCCCTTCTTATAGCTTGAATAGCAATGTTAAGCATCGGATGCATAAAGCATTCATCCAGTAATTCTCATTAAATGAATAATAGAACATATCAAAACCTGCCACATATTATAAAACTATATTTTTTTAAATAACACAGATATTGTATTATATCTCAACTCATCACGTAATACATGTGCTCTTAACATACATAATCACCAAAAATACCTTAAAGATTCTGTTATAAATAAAACATTTATTTTCATTACAAATATATGGCGGATATACGGATCGATTCATAGATTTATTATTTCTATGAAAATAATAAATTGAATTACAATGAAAGATCGAATTTTTTAAAAAATTAATTAAAACAAAGCGTTTTATATGGGAATGTTGATAAACAGTTATACACACTATAACAATCCACCATTATTTAATATATTTGTTAAAAACAAAACTGCATTATTTTCACTAAAAATATTTTTTTATAAATAGTTAATTTTTATTACTACAAATAATACCAATACTTACAATCATTTGTTATGGTCAAATTTTTATTACAACATTACATACAAAAAGTATTGTACATAATTAAAATAACGCCGTACTATCGATCTAATATACATTGCTTACAGCATATATCATAAACATGATATATCGTTAACATATATTTATATAACCTCAATTAAACGCTTATAGAGATAAAAATATAAAATAGGTTTCAATATTTTATATAGTAACAAATAATAATATCATATAAGATGAATGTTTTGACGTAAAATATAAATCAAGACTAAGAATAAATATGTTTTAGAGCATTCAATTTAATATATTATAAATAGCACTGGTTTTATAATTTTTATATTTTATACATCAAAATAAGTTTTTTATTTTTGGAGTATGTTAGATGAAGTTACCAATATATTTTGACTATGCTGCTACTACTCCTGTAGATCCCAGAGTGGTAGAAAAAATGATACAATATTTTACCCTAGACGGCATATTTGGTAACCCGTCTTCTCGTTCTCATTATTATGGCTGGAAAGCAGAGGAAGCGGTAGATATAGCTCGTAAACAAATTGCTCAGTTGATAGGTGCTGAATCACGTGAAATTATTTTTACTTCAGGAGCTACTGAATCAGTAAATTTAGCTATTAAAGGAATAGCCCAATCTTATCGCAAAAAAGGAAAGCATATTATTACCAGTATGACGGAACACAAATCAGTTTTAGATACTTGTCAATATCTTGAGAAAAAAGGGTTTGAAATTACCCGTATAACTCCACAACCCAATGGTTTAATCACTTTCGAACAAATTAGTAACGCATTACGCGATGATACAATTTTATTATCTATTATGCATGTAAATAATGAAATTGGTGTAATTCAAGACATCAAAAAATTTGGTAAATTATGTCGTCTGCATGACATAATATTTCATGTAGACGCAACCCAAAGCGTTGGTAAATTACATATTGATCTATCTGATTTACCGGTGGATTTAATGTCTTTCAACGGCCATAAACTATATGGCCCGAAAGGTATAGGTGGTTTGTACATACGACAACATAGACACCCAAAACTCCATATTACTGCTCAAATGCATGGAGGAGGACATGAATACGGTATGCGTTCTGGTACATTACCAGTCCATCAAATCGTTGGTATGGCCGAAGCGTATCGTTTGGCTAGAGAAACAATGACGACAGAAATGATTTATTTAAAAAAAATGAGAGATCGTCTATGGCAAGGATTACAACAAATTGAAGGAGTATTAATTAATGGCGATTTAGAGTATAGTATAGGCACATTGTTGAATATTAGTTTTAGTAATATTGACGGTGAAACACTAATTATAGCATTAAAAGATTTTGCATTATCTTCTGGATCTGCTTGTACCTCTGGTACTTTGAATCCATCACATGTATTGCAGGCTTTAGGAAGAAATAATGAACTCGCATATAATTCAATCAGATTTTCTCTAGGACGTTTCACAACTGAAGAAGAAATAGAGTATGCTATCCATCATATAGCTGCTACTGTTATGAAATTAAATGCTATGATATATTTATTATAATTTATTATGAAAAATAAATTAATTTATTTTTCATATATGAAGTTTATGACGATAATCAGTATATCTATAAAAAAATCTAAGAAATTTTATTAATTTCATTCGAAAGATAAATAAAAAATAATTATTAAAAATAATATTTTTCTTATAGATTAGATTTCATCTCTTATTTTTTAATATTTTTACTATTAAGTTTTCCACATAATTAATTTCTATGTAACCATTTTTATTATGTATTTGTTTTAATATTAAAAAATTTAAGATATTGCATTGATGTTATTTGTAAACGGTAAAGATTTTATTACTAATCAATACTCGGATCATGTAATTAAGATCGATAAAAATATTTTATTTCATAATGCAATACAAATATAGATATTTCTACTTGTCTTTTTTGTGTTTATTCTGAGTTCAATTTGTAGTTTTTAAATCATTATAGGTTTTAAAAATATTAAATAACATAAACAACATTATCTATAATAATTATTGTTTTTATATTTATTTCCTATACAATAATATTAATAAATACTAATAGGAGTTTTTATGGTTTGTAAAGAAAATACGCTGTCAATCATAAAACCAGATGCCGTTGCTAAAAACATAATTGGATCTATAATTAGTAGATTTGAGGCTGCTGGTCTTATTATTGTGGGAGCTAAAATATTACAATTAACATATATACAAGCTTCCGAGTTTTATTTTGAACATCAAAAAAAATATTTTTTTGATAGTTTAATAGATTTTATGATTTCTGGCCCAGTATTTGTACAAATACTGAAAGGTAATAATTCGATACAACGTAATAGAGAAATTATGGGAGCTACTGATCCAGCAAATGCGTTAGCAGGTACCATTAGATCTGATTATGGTTATAATTATACTAAAAATGCTATCCATGGATCGGATTCTAAAAAATCTGCTATACGTGAAATTTCCTATTTCTTTGATACATAAAAAACATACAAATACATTATCTTTTATCAATAAAAGTAATCATTTTAGCTGCACAAAAAATAGTTTTGATTAATGAGTTAATTTATCAAAAAATATTAATGTACAAGTATGGATCAATTTAAGTTGAAAAGAATGGCGGTAATGTAGTTAATTTCTATTGAGCTCATGCTCATACAGCATTACTATTGATCAAATTTCGTAAAATAGATCTTGAGAAATATATTTTTATGTATGCAAAAAAAGTTAATTTACTTAACATGAACAAAGAAGAATTACTAATTTTTTTTGATAAATTAGGTGAAAAACCTTTCCGTTCTCATCAAGTCATGAGATGGATATATCATGACTATTGTGACGATTTTAATTGCATGACAAATTTAAGCAAGTCTCTAAAAATCAAATTGAAGCAAATAGCAGAAATCCGTGCGCCAATAATTATAAAAGAACAACTCTCTTCAGATGGAACAATTAAATGGGCTATGAAAATTGATGAACAACAAATTGAAACAGTTTATATTCCTGAAAATAAGAGAACCACTTTGTGCGTTTCATCACAAATTGGATGCCCTTTAGGATGTAGTTTTTGTGGAACAGCGCAACAGGGATTTAACAGAAATCTTAATGTATCGGAGATAATTGGTCAAGTTTGGAGAGCAGCGCAATTTATTAATCTCAATAAAAAAATAAAAATAAAAAATAGATTTCCTATTACCAATATAGTGTTTATGGGTATGGGAGAACCATTATTAAATATTGTTAACGTTGTATCGGCGATCAGAATTATATTAGATGACCTTGGTTTTAAATTATCAAAACGACATGTTACGCTATCAACTGCTGGAATCGTACCAGGTATAGAAAAATTAAAAGATATGATCGACGTACCATTAGCTATATCTCTACATGCTCCAAATGATATCATTAGAAATAAGATTATGCCAATTAATAAAAAGTACAATATTAATAGCGTATTAGAAGCAGCGCGTAGGTATTCGATAGATACTAAATCTACTCACGGTAGAGTAACAATAGAGTATGTATTGTTAAGAAACATTAATGACGATGTCCTGCACGCCCATCAATTAGCAAAACAACTTCAAGGTATTCCGTGTAAAATTAACTTGATCCCATGGAACCCAATTCCAAATATACGATATGCATGCAGCTCACAGATTCGTATGCATGCATTTCTTAAAGTTTTATTGAAATATAATATAATAACCATCATACGCAAAATAAGAGGAGCGGATATTAATGCTGCCTGTGGACAATTAACAGGAGAAGTAATTAACCGTATAAAATTACAATATAACTCATTATAAAATAATATCATTGTATTTAATATTGTTATAAAATTAATAAGACAGAATTTTTAAAAAAGGATCATAAATGTAATATAACAATTACGCATATTTGCTATGTATCATAAAATTATAGGAATTATGATTCCTATTATAAATATAATTAAATCTCTTAATTAAGATACTCAATAAATTCAAACAAATATATTTATTGTTTAAAAACATAAAAATATGGGAGATTATATGAATAATATTACGAACATTGTTCGTCGAAAATCTACACGTATTTATATTGGCAATGTTCCTATTGGAGATGGCGCTCCTATTGCGGTACAATCCATGGTAAATACTCGTACTACAAATATTTTAGAAACAGTTACTCAAATTAACGCCCTAAAAAAAGCAGGGGTAGATATTGTCCGAATATCGATACCTACTATGGATGCAGCTGAAGCTTTCAAAATAATTAAACGACAAGTAATTAATATTCCATTAGTAGCAGATATTCATTTTGATTATCGTATTGCATTAAAAGTAGCTGAGTATGGAGCAGATTGCTTACGTATCAATCCCGGTAACATCGGGAACAATAAACGTATTCGATCTGTAGTGCATTGTGCTCAAGACAAAAATATATCTATTCGTATCGGTGTAAATTCTGGATCTCTTGAGCGTGATTTACAAAAAAAGTATGACGGAAATCCAACAGAACATGTATTATTAGAATCAGCAATGAGACACGTAGATATTTTAGATAAATTAAACTTTCATCAATTTAAAGTCAGCGTTAAATCTTCTGATGTGCTAATAACAATACAAGCCTACCGCGCATTAGCATCAAAAATAGATCAACCATTACATATAGGCCTTACTGAAGCCGGAGCTTTACGCAATGGAACAGTAAAATCTGCAATAGCTGTAGGTTTCTTATTAAACGAAGGAATCGGGGATACAATACGTATATCATTAGCTACAGACCCTATAGAAGAAGTTAAGGTGGCATTTGATATTTTAAGAGCTTTGAGAATTCGCGCTCATGGTATTAATTTTATAGCTTGTCCTGGATGTGCGCGACAAGAATTTAACGTAATTAACGTAGTTAATGCGTTAGAAGAAAAGGTAAGTGATATTACAACACCTATGGATGTATCTATTATTGGATGTGTAGTTAACGGACCAGGAGAAGCGTTAAAATCAACCATTGGTGTTGCCGGTGCACGTAACAAAAGTGGTATATATGAAGATGGTATACGACAGCAAAAACGCTGCGATAACATATCAATAGTTGAAGAATTAGAACGTCGTATTCGAGCTAAATCTAAATTATTAAATTAAAATAACCCACAACACTACCCCATCACATATAATAAATAATTGAAGATTACAAATGCTTAAATATGATAAAAATATCCAGTCTATCCGCGGTATGCATGATTATTTGCCAAAAGATACGATTATATGGCAATACATAGAAAATATACTTATAACTATATTAAACAGTTACGGATATAAGGAAATTAGATTTCCTATTATTGAAGACACAAATTTATTCAAACGTTCAATCGGAGAAGTGACAGATGTAATAGAAAAAGAGATGTATAATTTTACTGATCGTAACGGTAATAATTTAACGTTACGTCCAGAAGGAACATCTGGATGCGTTCGAGCAGGTATTAAGCATGGGCTGTTTTATCACCAAGAACAACGTCTATGGTATCTTGGTCCGATGTTTCGCTATGAACGTCCTCAAAAAGGACGTTATAGACAATTTCATCAATTTAGTGCTGAAGCTTTTGGTCAAATAGGACCCGACATAGATGCTGAGTTAATTTTAATTACCGCTCGTTGTTGGGAAAAATTAGGAATTAATCATCATTTATCGTTAGAATTAAATTCAATTGGCTCTTTATCATCTAGAACAAGTTATCGTAAAAAATTAATAACTTTTTTAGAAAAAAATTTAAGCAATTTGGACAACAACGCTCTACGTCGTTTATACTCTAATCCATTGCGCATCTTAGATACCAAAAATACTAAAACTAAAGAATTACTACTTAATGCGCCTATATTAAGTGATCATTTAGATGATGATTCACGTGTTCATTTTTCCGAATTATGTCAATTATTAAACCTCTTAGGAGTGTCGTACAGGGTTAATCCGTACCTGGTACGCGGTTTAGATTATTATAACAAAACAGTTTTTGAATGGGTTACTGATAGTTTAGGAGTAAAAAAAACTATTTGTGCTGGTGGTCGTTATGATGAATTAGTCCAAGAATTAGGAGGGCATTCAGTACCTGCGATAGGATTTTCCATAGGATTAGAACGTGTAATATTATTAATGCAAGAAATTAATAATATTACCATTTTAAATAAAAATATATATATTGATGTATATTTAATTAGTATAGGAGATAGTTCTCGAAAACATGCAATGTTATTGTCTGAAAATATTCGTTCAACACTACCATCTCTTCGATTAATGGTACATCATGGAGGAGGTAACATAAAAAAACAATTTTATTGTGCTAATAAACATAAACCACAAATCATATTAATCATGGACGAAAAGAATGTTCTTGAAAAAACAATTATTCTAAAAAATTTACAATCAAAAACTCAAGAAATATTAAAACATGATGCAGTTTCCGAAAGATTAAAAAATATACTACATATTACATGCAATTCTACTGATAATACGTGATCATAAAAATGATATTAATTTTTTCTATAAAATAGAATATCATTAATACTCAGCACATCTCAGTAGGTTTGAAGAATGTACATAAAATTAAAATTATGAAGATATAGATCAAAACTATTTGAACACTAATCTATTTATACATATGGACAAAAATTAAAATTTAATCTTTCGGCAATTAATGAGAGCTGTTGTTGGCATTTGTAGTGATCATATTATACTTTAACCATTAAAAATAATTACTTAAAACAGAAATAGCTTTATTGTGTTATTTCAGACTGATATTATGTGTATTTATACAATTGCTTATTTATGGATAATTAAATAATGCTACCTATCATCACGCTAATTGGGCAAAAAAATGTAGGTAAATCTACTTTATTCAATAAATTAACACATACACATGATGCTTTAATATCTAATTATCCAGGATTAACACGAGATCGACAATATGGTTATTTTCAATGCAAACAATTTAAATCTATTCTTATTGATACTGGGGGTATTGATAAATTTTGTAGTACAAACACAGAAAATATTCAAAGTTATGTAACCTATCAAACAACTCTCGCCATGCAAGAAGCTGACATTCTATTATTTGTTATGGATAGACAATCCGTAGGAACATCTATAAATTACGATATTTTTAATTTTTTGAAAAAAATAAAAAAAAACATATTTATTGTCGTTAATAAAATTGATAATATCCCACATCATATACATACCCTGACGTGGGATTATTGTTCTTTTGGTACAAAAAATATTATCTTTATTTCAGCGATTCATGGGCATGGAATTGATAATTTGTTAGAAAATATATCTTCATTAATTTCAAAAAATATATTTTTTTACAAAAATAAAATACCTGAAAGTAATGTAAATAACACTATTTATCAAAACCACATCATTAATCCATCATGTAATAAAGTAGATTCTGCTATCACGGTAGCAGTTGTAGGACGTCCCAATTCCGGTAAATCTACTTTTGTCAATCATATTTTAGAAGAAACCCGTATGATTACTTGTAGTACACCAGGAACTACTCGGAATTGCATTCATATGCCTATAATATATGACAAAAAAAAATACATATTGATTGATACGGCAGGCATACAAAAAAGCAAAAGAATAGATAATGTAGCGGAGCAAATTTCTATTCTAAAAACATTTCAAATCATTAAGACTGCGCACATTCTCCTATTCATAGGAGATGCAAATCTGGGGATATCTGATCAAGATTTACATTTGTTACAATTTATCCTAAATAATGGTAAAGCATTAATAATCGTTATTAACAAATGGGATTTGATATCCCCAGATTTGCGCAATACAACTAAAAAAAAATTATACGAAAAAATAAATTTTATTAGTTTTACTCAAATACATTTTATTTCAGCATTGTACGGAAAGGGAATTAAAACATTATTTCAAACAATCAAATCAACGAACTTATGTTCTCGTTATACAAAAACCATCAATACAGCATATTTAATTCGAATATTGCACGCTGCAATCGATAAATACCCCCCGCCATTTTTACACGGTAAAAGAATTAAACCCAAATATATCCATGTCGGAAAACATGAACCATTAACTCTGATTATCCATGGCACTCACGTCAGCAAATTACCTGATGATTATAAACGATATCTAAAAAAATATTTTTATCGTATGTTAAACATCACAGGTGTTTTATTGCACATGCAATTTAAAGACAATATTAATCCATTTATTAATAAATAAAAATATGTCACATCAACGGACACAGATGCAATGAAAATAACTAACATTTACATAGAATTGAAAACGACCAATGAATAACGTTGAGAGCTTTAACGATCTATTGCTTCTATATAATTTAATTTCAAAGCATTACAAGTATATTGTCTAATCTTATTTACTAATATAAGATCACCGTTTAAATTTTTAGTATATGATGGGATCATATCTATAATTTTATTTTTCCACAAATCACTATTAATTTTATTATTAAACATTGTATCCAAAAGTTGTAAGACTATTGAAACTACAGTAGATGCTCCCGGAGATGCACCAAGAAGCGCCGATAAAGTACCATCACTAGATTTAACCACTTCTGTTCCAAATTGTAAAATACCTCTCTTGTTGCTATTTCTTTTAATAATTTGAACGCGTTGTCCTGCTGTTACTAAAGTCCAATCTGACGGGTTAACCGTCGGATAGTATTCCCTAAGCTCATCAATACGATTCATGTTTGACATAACTAACTGACCGATTAAATACTTAATTAAATCAAAATTATCTATCCCAGCTTGCAAAATCGGAATAATATTATGCTTATTTAAAGAATGAAATAAATCTAGCCATGATCCATATTTTAAAAATTTACTGCTGAAAGTTGCGAAGGGGCCAAACAACAAAATCTTCTCACCATTCAATATTCTAGTATCTATATGAGGTACTGACATTGGAGGAGCGTTAACAGACGCTTTCCCATACACTTTAGCTAAATGTTGTGCAACTATCTTCGGGTTTTTTGTGACTAAAAACTGACCTCCTACCGGAAATCCGGCGTATCCACAAACTTCTGGAACTCCAGAACTTTGCAAAAGACTAAGAGATCTTCCTCCAGCTCCTATAAAAACATAATTTGTACGAATACATTTTTTGTGGTTACAGCGTCGATCAATTACATGCACATCCCAAGTTGCATCATTATTATTCTGTACAGATCCAACATCATGCTGTAAATACATTTTAAAATTTACATTTTTTTTTAATTCATTCAATAATTGTTGAGTAAGTGCTCCAAAATTAACATCTGTACCCATTTCCATGCGAGTGGCGGCTATTTTCTGCGATACATTACGTCCGTCAATAATAAGAGGAGCCCACTGACGAATTTGCTGTAAATCTTCCGAATATACCATACCACTAAACAAAACACTATTTAGCAATGCTTGAAAGCGTTTTTTTAAAAAACAAACGTTTTCTTCGCCCCATACAAAACTCATATGCGGTACATTATTAATAAAGGAACTCGGATATTTAAGTACTTTTATTTGTACTAAATATGCCCAAAATTGCCGCGATATTTCGAATGCTTCATTAATAGCAATAGCCTTTGAAATATCAACGGAACAATTTTTGTTATTATATTGAGTATAGTTAAGCTCGCAAAATGCTGCATGTCCTGTACCAGCGTTATTCCATACGTTAGAGCTTTCCTGTGCTGGCTGATTAAGACGCTCATATATATGAATTTTCCAAGTTGGCTCAAGAATTGTTAAGAACGTACCAAAAGTTGCGCTCATAATTCCAGCGCCAATCAGCACCACATCTGCTGAAGATGTAATTTTAATCAATCGATGTTCTTGATTTATAACAGCAACATTACTCATATAATTACTCAATTAATAGCATACTTAACGTATTTAGTTACCGTAATAAAGACAAAAAACTGTTAATAACACACAATTTACACACCACACAAAAATCCTTATAATTAGACCACATCTCAATAAAGAAATAAAAATAAATTCCAAAAAAACAATTAAAAAACAGCATTAAATCATATTTTTAACGTTTAATACAAATAACATAATCAAAATAATAATTTTATTTTAATAAAAACTTAACTACTGACGCTTCATACACACAATACACTTACAACTAATACCATATCAATTTACACATAACCTTAACAAAATTCTTTAATGATTAAATTTTATAACTTGCATTCTAAACTTGATTAATTACATAATTCATGATAGAACTAACACCGTTAGGTGTTATAGAACGTATAATTATTAATTTATAGTGTGTTGTTCCTTGATCTTCTAGGGTTAGTCTGCTGGTGTTCGGGATTTGATTTTGAGCTTGGTTGTTTGGTGTCTGTGTTTTTGGTGTGTGTTGTTTAAATTTTTTGGTGTCAGAAGGTATAGTGCTGAAATCGAATTTCCGTCGTAGCAATGTCATTATTGTAGTTTAGGGTATACTGATAATTGTAATGTTGACTGTTGTTAAAGAGGCTTTGACTTTTGATGATGTGTTGATCGTTCCATCTCGTTCGAGGGTGCTTCCTGCGGAGACGGTTTTAAAAAGTTTTTTGACTAATGCTGTTTCTTTGAATATTCCTGTTGTATCATCGGCGATGGATACGGTGACTGAGGCGAGCCTAGCTATTGCTTTAGCGCAAGAAGGCGGGGTGGGTTTTATTCATAAAAATATGTCTTTGGATCAACAGATTAATGAGGTACGTCGAGTTAAACGTTATGAAAGCGGAATAGTAACGAATCCTCAATGTGTTACTCCTGATATGACTTTATTGCAAGTGAAAGAGTTGACCTCTCGCAATGGATTTGCTGGCTATCCAGTTGTAACGGACACAAATGAGTTAGTTGGAATCGTTACGAGTCGTGATGTCAGGTTTGCCAGTGATTTATCAAATTTTGTTTTTTCTGTTATGACTCCTAAAGAACGTTTAATTACAGTGTTAGAAAAGGAAAATAGAGAAGTAGTATTAAGTAAAATGCATGATAAAAGAGTAGAAAAAATTTTGTTGATTGATGCTGCATTTCGTCTTAAAGGTATGATCACTGCAAAGGATTTTGAAAAAGCAGAACGTAAGCCATATGCGTGCAAAGATAATTATGGAAGGTTATGTGTTGGAGCTGCTATTGGAGTAGGAGAAGATTATAAAGAGCGTGTTGAAGGCTTGGTTGATGCTGGTTTAGATGTATTACTTGTTGATTCTTCTCATGGGCACTCAGAGAGAGTATTAAATTGTATTGCAACAGTTCGAAATATGTATCCTGATTTATCAATTATAGGGGGCAATGTTGTTACGAAAGAAGGTGCATTAGAATTGGTCGAATCTGGTGCTAGCGCAGTGAAAGTTGGTATTGGACCTGGTTCTATTTGTACAACTCGTATTGTTACTGGTGTAGGGATTCCGCAAATTACAGCTATTTCTGATGTGGCGGAAGCCTTAAAAAATACGAATGTTCCGGTTATCGCGGATGGTGGTATTCGTTTTTCTGGCGATATTGCTAAAGCGATAGCGGCTGGCGCGCATTGTGTAATGATTGGTTCGTTGCTAGCAGGTGCAGAGGAATCTCCAGGAGATATAGAATTTTATCAGGGTAGATCTTTTAAGACTTATAGAGGTATGGGTTCTTTAGGGGCTATGTCTCAAGGCTCTGCTGATAGATATTTTCAACAACAGGATCCTGTTATTACTTATAAATTGGTTCCGGAAGGGATAGAAGGACGTGTTCCTTACAAAGGAAAATTAGAAACAATTATACATCAATTGATGGGTGGCTTGCGTTCTTGTATGGGCTTGACGGGTTGCGTTACTATTAATGATTTGAGGACACAAGCTAGGTTTGTGCGTGTCAGTTATTCGGGCATGCAGGAAAGTCATGTGCACGATGTGATGATAACAAAGGAATCGCCTAATTATCGTTTACGATGATTAATAGTTAGTTTTAAGTTTATGTGTTGTGTATGACTGTATTATTTTTGCAGTTTGTACGGCGTGATGTAATGAACGTTGTTGATCATTAATATGTGGTTGATCAATGATAGATTAATATAAATAATAGAATAAGCCATAATGTGAAATGTAACAATCATCGTATTTTAGTAATAGATTTTGGATCTCAATACACTCAGTTATTGTTGAGAAGAATTCGTGAACTAGGAGTATATTCTGAAACTTGTTCTTGGAACATCAGCGAATCTCAAGTATATGAATTTAATCCTAATGGTATTGTTCTTTCTGGGGGTCCTCATAGTGTTATCGATAGTTATTCTCCGTATATTCCTGAATTTGTGTTTCAATTAGGTATACCTATATTTGGAATTTGTTATGGGATGCAAATTATGTCGTTTCAATTAGGTGGACGAGTAGAACGTGTTATTGCACAGCGTGAATTTGGTTGTACTCAAGTAACAATTCTTTCTAAAAGCGTTCTTATAGATGATATCTATGATTATGTTGATGGTGTTACGGGACGTTTTGCTCTTGATGTATGGATGAGTCACGGGGATGTTGTTACTACTGTTCCCAAAGATTTTACGGTTGTTGGTATTAATAAGTATCAACAAGTTGCTATGATGGCTAATGAAGATCGTCATTTATATGGTGTTCAATTTCACCCGGAAGTTACTCATACTAAAAAAGGAAAAAGTATTTTAGAACGTTTTGTTACGTGTATTTGTCGCTGTAAATCTTCTTGGAAAATAGCGAATATTATTGATGATATTGTTATGGATACTCGTGTAAAAGTAGGTAATGATAAAGTAGTGCTTGGGTTTTCAGGCGGGATTGATTCCCTTGTTACAGCTTTATTATTACGACGCGCCATTGGTCATCAATTTATCTGTATCCATATTGATCATGGGTTATTATCAAATTATGAATTTGATCGAATTAAAAATTTTTGTGCTCTAAATTGTAATTTAGATATTATTTATCTGTCGAAAGAACAACGATTTTTCGATGCTTTAATTGGAGTTAATGATCCAGAGAAAAAAAGAAAAATAATTGGTAGAGTTTTTACAGAAGTTTTTGAAGAGCAAATTCGCAATTTAGTAGATGTAAAATGGTTAGCTCAAGGTACTATATATTCAGATGTTATTGAATCTGGTGTATCTTTATCTTCTTTTAAAAATGTGATTAAATCGCATCATAATGTAGGTGGTTTTTGTGGAATTACGAATATTCAATTACTAGAGCCTATAAGAAATTTATTTAAAGATGAAGTTCGCGGTATTGGATTGGATTTAGGGATACCTTACGATATAGCTTATCGTCATCCATTTCCAGGACCTGGGTTAGCTATTAGAATATTAGGTGAAGTAAAAAAAGAATATTGTGATATTTTACGTAAAGTAGATTTTATTTTTATTGAAGAACTTAAGCGTGAACATTTATATTCTAAAATTAGTCAGGCTTTTGCAGTATTTTTACCGATGCATTCAGTAGGAATACAGGGTGATCAGCGTAAGTATAAGTGGGTAATTGCTCTTCGTGCAGTGGAAACTATAGATTTTATGACAGCACATTGGGCTTATTTATCTTATGATTTTTTAAATAAGGTATCTAATCGTATTGTCAATGAAGTTGAGGAAGTATCTCGTGTGGTGTACGATATTTCCTCAAAACCTCCGGCTACTATTGAATGGGAATAAATGTATTATACACTATATGTAGGTTAAATATTTTTGTGTACTTTTATTGTTTTATGTGACAATAGTTTAAATTATGTGTTTCCATAGTGGAGTACTATAATTTACTCACTAAATGTGTATCAATAGTACAAAATTTATAATAAAATAAGGAAGAGTATGTGTGAAAATGTGTAAACTTAAATAAGTATATATGTCATGAGGATTTGTGTTTATGCGGATTATGCTGTTTCTCTTGTAGAGGTGTTATTTCTACTTAAAAATAAGTAAATATACATGCATAATAATTATTTCATAGTGTTTAATAAAAGTTAATGTATTTATTATTGTTCTAACAATTTTTGTAATGGATTTATTGTTTTAATTTTTGAAAATATTTTATTTTTCATTTCAATGAGTGACGAATTATCTCAGAAGTTGATTGATGGTTGGTTAGGGGAGTTAAGATTAAATTTTGCTTTACGTGGTGGACGTAGTGTGTTGACTAAATGTAAGCATGTTGGTCCGTTTTACGTGAAAAAAGTTTTTTACTCGGAGCATGATAATACTCCACATGTGTATTTGTTACATCCTCCTGGTGGGTTAGTGGGAGGGGACAAATTGGTACTGGATGTTAAATTGGAATCAGGTAGCCGGGCGTTATTAACGACACCTGGCGCTACTAAATTTTATCGTAGTAACGGTATGTATGCAGAACAGAAACATACGTTTAGGTTGGAATGTAATACTGCTTTAGAATGGGTTCCTCAAAGCAGTATTTTTTTTCCTAAATCTAAAGTAAAAATAGATACCACTTTTATCATAGAACAAGGATCTAGAATTATATCATTTGATATGTTATGTTTTGGAAATTTATCATTAGGCACTTCTAATTATCCAGAAGAAGTAGATATCCATTTGAAAATTTGTTTATCTGATTCGATTGGATTACAGGAACGTTTGCGGATTAATGAATTAAATTGTGTTATGAAGTTAGGCGGATTTCGAATAAGTGCTTTACTTTTTGCTGTTCCATCGGATGAGAAAATATTATATGAGGTGCGTAAATTAATAACATCAGTTAAACATTTTCAAGTTGGAGGCGCTACATTGTTAGATGAGATCCTTGTAGTACGATTATTAGGTAATGATAATCAGTATTTAAAAAAAATGCTTCATCATATTTGGTGTACTATACGTCCTTTTATAATAGGGAGAAAAGCTATGCTACCTCGTATTTGGATGACATAAGTCAGGAAAATTTATGAAGTTATTACCTCGTGAAAAAGATAAATTATTGTTATTTACGGCAGCATTGTTAGCAGAAAAGCGTCGAAATCGCGGGTTAAAATTAAATTATCCAGAAGCGATAGCATTAATTAGCGCTGTAATTTTGGAGGGTGCTCGTGAAGGAAAAAGTGTTGCGGAATTGATGGATATAGGTAAAAACGTATTGACCAGAGATGATGTTATGATAGGAGTACCTGAAATGATTACTAATGTACAAGTAGAAGCTACTTTTAGTGATGGAACTAAATTAGTAACAGTACATGATCCAATAATTTAATGAATTAATGAAGATACTAACAATATTATGATACCGGGTGAATTCTATATTTCTCACGGAAATATAGAATTGAATGTTGGAAGACAACAAGTGTTAGTAACCGTTATAAATACTGGAGATAGGCCCATACAGATTGGTTCTCATTTTCATTTTTATGAGGTTAATAGTGCTTTAAAATTTAATCGAGTTATTGCTCGTGGGTTTCGTTTAAATATTCCATCAGGAACAGCAATACGTTTTGAACCAGGACAGTTTAGGACCGTAGAACTTGTAAGATATGCAGGTGCATGTAAAATTTATGGGTTTTGTAAAGCCATTATGGGAAAGTTAAATTAGTATGTTACTATCTAAACATGATTATGCCTCTCTATTTGGACCAACTATTGGTGATTCTGTACGATTAGCAGATACTGAATTGTGGATAAGAATAGAAAGAGATTTTACTGTGTATGGGGAAGAAGTAAAATTTGGGGGAGGCAAAGTTATACGAGATGGAATGGGTCAAGGACAAATGAGTAGCAAAAATTGTGTTGATTTAGTATTGACTAATGCAATAATTATTGATTACTGGGGAATAATAAAAGCAGATATTGGTATCAATAATGGTCGTATATCAGGTATTGGAAAAGCAGGAAATCCGGATGTACAGCCAGATGTAACAATATTTATTGGTCCTGGAACAGAGATAATATCAGCGGAAGGTAAAATTGTTACAGCTGGCGGAATTGACGCTCATGTTCATTTTATTTGTCCTCAGCAAGTAGAAGAAGCACTGTGTTCTGGAATTACTACATTTATTGGAGGTGGTACTGGTCCGGCAACAGGCAGTAATGCAACTACCTGTACTCCAGGTCCTTGGTTTATATCTCGTATGCTACAAGTAGCAGATACCTTGCCTATTAATATTGGAGTTACCGGTAAAGGTAGTGCTTCTTTCCCTGATGCTTTAGAAGAACAAATAATCGCAGGGGCGATTGGTTTAAAAGTGCATGAAGACTGGGGCGCAACTCCTGCTGCTATCGATTGTTGTTTAAATGTGGCTGATCGTTTTGATATTCAGGTTTCTATTCATACTGATACTTTAAATGAATCAGGATTTGTTGAAGATACCTTATCTGCTATTAAAGGTAGAACGGTGCATGCTTATCATACTGAGGGCGCAGGTGGAGGACATTCTCCAGATATTATACGCATGTGTGGATTTGCTAATGTGTTACCATCATCTACCAATCCTACTATGCCTTATACTGTTAATACAATAGATGAGCATTTAGATATGATGATGGTTTGTCATAATCTTAATCCTAATCTTCCTGAAGATATGGCATTTTCAGAGTCTAGAATTCGGAGGGAGACAATTGCAGCTGAGGATGTGCTACATGATCTTGGAGCTTTATCTATGATTTCTTCTGATTCTCAAGCTATGGGACGAGTTGGGGAGGTGATTTTACGTACTTGGCAGACAGCGCATAAGATGAAACTACAGAGAGGTTCATTATTAGGTGATGCTACTAGATATGATGATAATGTTCGCATAAAACGGTATATTGCTAAATATACAATTAACCCGGCGATAACTCATGGAATTTCTCATGAAGTTGGTTCTGTTGAAATAGGAAAATTGGCAGATTTAGTATTATGGTCTCCTGTTTTTTTTGGAGTTAAACCAGAATTAATAATTAAAGGCGGTATGATTATCTCTTCTGCTATGGGAGATCCTAATGCTTCTATACCTACTCCTCAACCAGTACATTATCGATTAATGTTTGGAGCACTTGGTAAAGCAAAACATGCTACACGTATGACTTTTGTATCTCAAGTTGCTTATAATTCAGAGTTAATAGATTATTTAAAGTTGATTAGTTTGATTGGCGAAGTTCGTCATTGCAGAGATATTCAAAAGAAGCATATGATTCATAATTCTTGGCAACCAATTATTGAAGTAGACTCTCAGACTTACCAGGTACGTGCTAATGGAGAATTATTAACTTGTGAGCCTGCATCTGTATTACCAATGTCACAACGTTATTTTCTGTTTTAATATGCAATATATTCACATATGATATATATATGATATGGATATTGTTTTTTATTAAATGCTTCGAATAATTGTTTTTTGGTATTGGGATAATAACAGAAATTATTAGTGTTATAATATTGGGTGGCAATGAAAATTGTATATGTGATTTATAATGTTTAGTGATCTGTAATGATATTGTGTGGCGGTAACTGGAAATCTAAATATATACAAGGATGGATGTTTATGATATAGGTAGACGTTTGATGTTATATTTATACTTGCATATTTTTATTAATAAGATTCACAATATAATATGTCATGGTATTTATTAGGTATATTTTAACGAAATTGCTGATTTAATAAAATAAATACTATTTTGAATGAAGAAACAGAGTTTATTGTAATTGTTGTTTCTGTAATAATTCGAGACTACAATGATATTTATATTGGTAATTTATAAATATTATTTATATTATTGTCATTATGCGTTCTGATCACGGTATTAATTCAGTCTTGTCTTTGATGCAATTGGTTAGTTCTAGCTTTCCTGTGGGAGGCTTTGCTTATTCACGAGGTTTAGAGTGGGCGGTAGAATGTAATTGGGTTAATTCTGTAGAAACTTTTTATTCTTGGCAACAACAATGGATTGATGGGCCATTAATTTATTTAGAATGGCCGATGCTTAAGCGTTGCTACTATTATACTCAAATTGGAGATGAAATGAGTTTTTTTCAATGTGCATTAAAGATATTGTCCTATCGTGATACTCATGAGCTTAGATTAGAAGAACAACAACGCGGAAAAGCGTTGTCAAGAATAATATTGCAATGGTATCCATTTACGGATGGTGAGACTTGGTTATCGGCTTTAAAACATAGTGGCTTAGCATCTATAGCATGGTTGGGGTATACGTGGAGTATTTCTTTAGAAAATTTAGCGTTAGGGTATGCCTATAATATGTTGGAATCTGCTACAATGGCGGGACTGAAATTGGTGCCTTTTGGACAAAGAACTGCTCAGAGATTATTAAGATCTTTGATGGAGCGCCTTCCAAATGATTGGAAGAAATCTGATATGATAACAGATCATGAATTGGGCAATGGCTTTCCATTGCAATCTATAGCATCTTCCTGTCATGAGACACAATATTCACGATTATTTCGTTCCTAAAAAGTATTTTATTTTTTAATAAAATATACAATCGTATATATGTGGATAGTCAATTTTTAATTGAGGGGAAATATATTTTGTTATTAAATCAATATAAACAACCATTTCGTATAGGTGTAGGCGGTCCTGTAGGATCAGGTAAAACCGCATTACTTGAAGTGTTATGTAAAAGAATGAAGGATAGCTATCAATTAGCGGTGGTGACTAATGATATTTATACCAAAGAAGATCAACGTATTTTGATAGATGCAAATGCTTTGTCGGCTGACCGTATTGTTGGAGTAGAAACTGGAGGATGTCCACATACTGCTATTCGTGAAGATGCTTCTATGAATTTATTAGCTGTAGAAGAATTAATATCAAAATTTAATAATTTGGATATTATTTTTATTGAAAGTGGTGGAGATAATTTGAGTGCTACTTTTAGTCCAGAATTGTCAGATTTAAATTTATATGTTATTGATGTAGCTGCAGGTGATAAAATACCTCGAAAAGGTGGACCAGGTATTACACGTTCTGATTTTTTAATAATTAACAAAATTGATTTAGCTAAATATGTGGGAGCATCGTTGGAAATAATGGATCGTGATACAGATCTTATGCGTAAAGGTTTACCATGGTCTTTTACTAATTTAAAAACAGGTCATGGTGTACAATCCGTTGTTGATTTTATCTTGACACAACGGTTATCTTTTCAGTAGAATAATATAGTTCATTTGAAATTTTTTTCGTAATAACGATTTTTTTATGAAAGATAAACATATGAATTCTTAAAAACATATATAGATATATATGTTAATTATGTATTTGATGTAAATATTTCACATCTACTTATATTTGTGTTTTTTCATTTTAACTGTCGCTTGATATCAGAACGGGAAATATAAAATAAAAATTATTTAATTAAATATTAACTTATGGACACGTGCATTTCTGTATGTATATAAAATGATTGAAAAACTATGTCTAGCGTAGTACAATACGATTATTATTTAAATATATAGTAGTAGGAATAACAGCATTGTTATTACGGTTTTTGTGGTAATTCCAGGCGTTTACAGAAGCGTAGATTAATCTAGCAAATAATATTGTAAAACTGATTAATAATATCCATTTGGCAATTCGTATTTTTTTCTTTTTTCTTTTCATAAAAACAATGAGAAAATTATTAAAACAATCTTTATTGTAACATTTCTTGCTAGAAATCACAAATATTCTATGAAATATATGTTTTTATTTAATCCTAAAATTATTATTTATTAAAGTATGCATCGTTATGAAATGTATTTCATTGTAAAATGTGTTTTTTTGTTTAAAATATTAGATTAAAATTAATAAAAGTTATTTATTTTTATTTTTGAGGGGATTAATTTTTTATGAATTTAAAAAAAATTAATTATTAAATAATTTGTTTGGTTGTTTATCGTATTTATTTTGACGTGAACGATGTTTAGGTGAATATATAGAAGTTTTAATTATTGTTAATTATAACATGAAATATTAATAAAAATACTTCTAATTTTTGATGTAGATGTTTTTATATTAGTTTGTTTGAAGATAAGTACATCGCCATCATTACATACTGTATTTGAATGTTTATTTTATTTTTAAACACAATATAATGATACTATTTGTAATAGTTTGTAACTTAAGATGATATCTATTAAATTAAAGTCATAATATAGATAGATTCTGTTATATAATTCCATTATTTACATTTGGTTTGCATTGTATATGGGAGAGTAAATGATTTAATATATTACAAGTGAGTTTTTATTTTATCAATAAAATTCTTCAAATATCAATTTAAATAATATCACATATTTATTATCTAAATATGGGATATTATTTAAATTGATATTTGAAAGTATAATTGCTCAGGTTTGAGTATTTGCTTTCATGGAGAACAAAATTGATATGAAAATAATTGAGATTAAACATCCATTAGTACGTCATAAATTAGGATTAATGCGTATTTGTGATATCAGCACTAAACGTTTTAGAGAATTGTCTTCAGAATTAGGCAGTTTATTAACTTATGTAGCTACCGATGACTTAGAAATGGAAATAGTAACTATTAAAGGGTGGTGTGGATTGGTGAAAATTGCGCGTATTAAGGGAAAAAAAATAACAGTGGTACCAATCTTACGCGCTGGATTAGGCATGATGAACGGTGTATTAGAGCATCTTCCAAGTGCACGTATTAGTATAATAGGGATTTATCGTAATAAAATTACTTTTGAGCCGATTCCATATTTTCATAAATTAGTTTCCAACATTAATGAACGTATGGCTATGGTGTTAGATCCTATGTTAGCTACTGGCGGATCAATAATTGCTACTATTGATTTATTAAAGAAATTTGGATGTAATAATATAAAGGTTTTATCAATAGTAGCAGCCCCAGAAGGAATTGAAGCCTTGGAAGAAAAACATCCAGATATTGAATTATACTTAGCTTCTATAGATCAAAAAATTAATAAAAACGGTTACATTATACCAGGATTTGGGGATGCTGGCGATAAAACATTTGGAACTAAATAATATACGATCTCTTATAATTAAGAATTTTTAATTGTTTTAAATGTATTCGTTATACGATCTTATATTATGGATTTTTCATTAATAATTAATAATGATAATAATATAAAAATGCATGCACATGTACAGCTGTTATTTATGTGATTAACGTTCATCATTTAGATAACGTAATACGATTTGATCATGATCAATAGGTTTAAAATATTTAAATACTTGTTCGATAGTACCAGTTTGGTCGATGATGAAACTAACACGATGTATGCCGTTATATGTTTTTCCCATAAACTTTTTTTCTCCCCATACTCCAAATTTTTTGGAAATTTGGCAGTTTTCATCGTAAAGTAAAGTAAAGTTTAGCATTTCTTTTTCAGAGAATTTTAAAAGTTTTTCTGATTTGTCGTTACTAATTCCAATTACCTCTATACCTAATTTTCTGAATGTATCCATATTGTCTCTTAATTTACATGCCTGTATGGTGCATCCTGGTGTCATGGCTTTAGGATAGAAATAAATAAGAATTTTTTTTCTTCCTATATAAGAATCAATGCTAATTAAAACACCATTTTGATCAGGTAAATTAAATTGAGGCGCTGTGTCCCCAGGCTGTAATAATGCCATTGTATGTTCCACCAATAATTAATAGTTATATACATATCAAATAACTCACGATTAATTTTAATATTATTTTTAGTCTCTGTATAGAATATACATAAGTTATTGAATAAAAAATTTTATGTTTATGTATGGTCATGAAAAAATTAGGCTTTAATATAAGAAAGCGATTCAAATTATTTTTAAAAAATTTTAAATCATAATATTTCAACATATTGTTAACGAAGAATAATTTACTTAATAATTAAAAATATAATGAAAATAATTTTTAATTAATTTAAAATATTAAACGGTAGTAAAAGATAAGCATGTTTATTAATAAATATATATTTTAATATTATTAAAAATAACGGTATTGTTTGTTATATATGAAGAACGGTTAATATTTTTATTTGATATTTTTTTGCCATTTTATTTGGATGTTTTTATTGAATAACAATATTTTCACGATTCTGTTTATTGGAGACAATAGTTCATGTTTACGGGAAGTATAGTAGCTTTAATTACCCCAATGGATCTCAAGGGTGCTGTAGATCAAATAAGTTTAAAAAAACTTGTTGATCATCATGTAGTTAGTGGTACGTCAGCTATTGTTTCCGTTGGCACAACTGGAGAGATGTCTGGACTTACACATGAAGAGCATGTTGATGTGGTTATGCGAACCTTAGAGTTTAGTGATGGTAGATTGCCTGTTATAGCGGGTACTGGCGCTAATTCAACGGCAGAGGCGGTTGCATTAACTAATAAATTTAATGATAGCAACATAGCAGCTTGTTTAAGCGTAACTCCTTATTATAATCGTCCTAATCAAGAAGGATTATTTCAACATTTTAAGGCTATTTCAGAAAGCACAGAATTACCTCAGATATTGTATAACGTTCCAGTACGTACTGGTTGCGATATGTTACCGATTACTGTTTCTCGTTTATCAAAGATAAAAAATATAGTTGGTATTAAAGAGGCGACAGGAAACTTACATCGAGTAAATCAATTAAAACAGTTGGTTCATGAAGATTTCATTTTGTTGAGCGGAGATGATTTAAGTGCATTAGATTTTATGAAACTTGGGGGAGTTGGGGTAATTTCCGTTACAGCAAATATTGCTGCAAAAGAAATGGCTGAGTTGTGTAAGTTAGCAAATGAAAACGATTTTTCAAATGCACAACACATTAACCAGCGCTTAATGCCTGTGCACCAAGCGCTATTTATTGATTCTAATCCTATACCAGTGAAATGGGCTTGCAAAGAATTAGGATTAATATCGCATTATGTTTTGCGTTTACCTATGACTGTTTTATCTGAGATACATCGGGATGTGCTAAAGAAAGCTTTAATAGATTCAGGGTTATTTTATGATCAGTCTAATTATAAATAATTATTTATATAAGGGTTATAATGTTAACTTTTTTAGAGATTTTATGCATGATATTACTATCAGCTTGTTCTTTTGGAATATACAAGGAAGATCGCTGTAAGCTTAATGGTGATTTATCATATTTAGATTCTGTATCTTTGGCAGAATTAAATATACCAGAAGATTTAGATGGCGCATTACCTACATCATATGATGATTATGTTGTTCCTGATGTTATCAGAGAAGATAATACTATTGCTCAAAAAGTAGGTAAACAACTAAATATATGTCCTCCGTTAATTTTTTCTACAGATATGTCACATGAATCATGTTTAATTAACATTGAAGATTAATTTTAATATAATAAGCAAGCAAGTAATACCTTTTTGTTGAAATTATTTTTAATATATGTATGAAAAAATAATAACTACACGTTTATTATTCAGTGTTAAATTACTCCCTCATATATATTCCCATATATAATACACGTATGTGATTAATAAAAATGTATCTTAGTCTCAGAACTATTCTAATAATACATTATGTATTTATTGTATTAGTATTAAATCTTCTATAATTTTTTTATATATAGAGCTAAGTAATTTTAAATCAATGAGATCAATGTATTCGTTAACTTTATGGATCATATGGTTACGCGCGCCTAATTCTATGACTTCTGTCCCCATTTTAGCTATAAAACGTCCATCAGAAGTACCTCCTGTAGTTTCTAATCGAGGTTCAAATTTTTGGTAATATTTAATTGCATTGACTACAACATTAGTTAATGGTCCAGGGTTACTAAAATAAGGCTCTGCAGAAAGTTTCCAATCGATATTATAAGGTAAATTATGACATGTGAATATTTCATTTATGTATCTTTTAATATTGTCAATAGAACATTTATCATTAAAGCGTACATTAAAATTTAATATAACTGTATGGGGTGTAACATTGTTGTTGTTATTATTAGAATAAATATTAGTAATTTGTATAGCAGTAGGGGGAAATAATATACTTCTTTCTTGATCCCATGTAGTGTTTAGTAACTCTGACAGCGCTGGAATGATTAAATGTATTGGATTTTTAGAGAATTGAGGATACGCTACATGTCCTTGAGATCCATGTATTGTCAGTTGTCCAATAAGTGATCCACGTCTACCATTTTTTATAACATCACCTAGTTGATCTTGACTAGATGGCTCTCCGACTATGCAATAGTTTATATATTCATTGCGAGCAATTAGAGATTCTACAACTTTTGTGGTTCCGTTGATGCCACTGCCTTCTTCGTCAGAAGTGATAAGAAACGCAATCCGTCCTCGATAATTGGGATGTTGGTCGATAAAATTGGCAGCGGCTACTAACATAGCTGCTAATGCCCCTTTCATATCAATTGCGCCTCGTCCATATAATATATTATTATGGACTAATCCTGAGAACGGGGGGTAATCCCAGCATTGAAGATCTCCAGGATCGACCACATCAGTATGCCCAATAAACAATAATGTTGTGCATTTTTGTTGTTTTTTACAACCATGAAATGCCAAAAGATTAAGAGTGTTATCAAAGCGCATTAACTCTACATTAAAATTTAGTTTTTTTAAATAATTTGCAATTATTTCATGACAACTATGATGGTTTGGGCTAACCGAAGGTTGCTGAATTAATTTTTGAGCTAACGTGATTAGTGCTGAATAATCCATTTTATATTTTCCCGTAGTAATAGTTTTGATAAAATTATCTTGAATTTAATAATTCACACGAATAAATCATATATATAATCAATACAAAATTCAGGTATACAACTATACCGATATTTATTGGTATAGTTGTATATAGATGCCTTTTATAAAAATTAAACATTTTTGGTGATCCGTTGCTTTAGGATTTTTTGAGTAATTTATATGATTTATTGATCACGTAGTCCACAGTAAAGTCAAAAAATTTAAATAATTGATGTGATGGAGCTGATTTTCCGAATGTGTTCATACCAATGATTTCACCATATATTCCAACATACTTATACCAATAGTCAGTACTGCTAGCTTCGATAGCTATTCTATTAATTACTGTTTTTGGTAATACGTATTCACGATATGATTTATCTTGCTGATCAAATATATCAGTAGAAGGTAACGAGATGACTCGTATTTTGTAGCCTTCATCGGTTAATCGGTAATATGCCTGTATTGCTAATATTATTTCTGACCCAGTAGCAATTATAATTAATTCAGGGATATTTTGACAATCCTTCAGAATATATCCTCCGCGAGCAATGTTATTAATTTGTGTTGAAGTGCGTTCTTGTTGCATGAGACTTTGTCTAGATAAAATCAATGCGGTTGGTCCATAGTGTTCAATTGCTGATTTCCAGGCAACTGCTGTTTCCACTTGATCACAGGGACGCCATACTATTAAATTAGGGGTCATACGTAAACTTGACAATTGTTCTATAGGTTGATGAGTTGGGCCATCTTCTCCTAATCCAATAGAATCATGAGTATAAATCATAATATGATGACTATTCATTAATGCTGCCATGCGAACCGCGTTGCGTGCGTATTCAACAAATGTTAAAAATGTAGCAGTATAAGGTAAAAAAGCTCCATAATTAGCAATCCCATTAGCAATAGCAGTCATCCCGAATTCACGTACACCGTAATGAATATAATTTCCGGCAGGATTTTTCATAATAGAAGAAGATTGAGACCAAGTTGTCAAATTGCTGGGTGTTAAGTCTGCTGATCCACCAAAAAGCTCTGGTAATTCTTTAGAAAAAAATTCAATTGTAATTTGAGAAGCTTGACGTGTAGCAATATTTTGAGAATGCATCTGTAAATTTTCAATAAATTTTTGTGTTTTTTTATGCCAATCGTTGGGTAATTTTCGTTGTATTCGTCTTATTAATTCTTTTGCTAAATTAGGATAGCTAACCTGGTATTTGCGAAAAAGTTGTTGCCAATTATCTTCTTTTTTTTGTCCCAGTATCGTGGCATTCCATGATTTATATATTGATTTTGGTATGACGAATTGAGGTTCATTCCAATTAAGCGCTTTTCGAGTAGCAGCCACTTCTTCTGCTCCTAATGGAGCGCCGTGAGCGCTATGTGTTCCGCTTTTATTTGGAGCTCCGAAAGCAATAATAGTATTACATATTAACAATGATGGCTTATCTAATATGGATTTAGCCTGATCAATTGCAGCTTTAACAGAATTTCTATTATGTCCATTTATATTACGTATTACATGCCATCCATAAGATTCAAAACGCATGGCAGTATCGTCTGTGAACCATTCTTTTACATTCCCGTCTATAGAAATACCGTTATTATCGTAAAATATAATCAATTTATTTAATTTCATGGTCCCAGCTAGCGCGCAAGCTTCATGAGAAATACCTTCCATCATGCATCCATCTCCTAAAAATACATAAGTATAATGATTGATGATATTAAACTGTGCGCGATTAAATTGAGCTGCTAGTGTTCGTTCAGCAATTGCAAACCCCACAGCGTTAGCAAGACCTTGTCCTAACGGACCTGTTGTAACCTCAATTCCATCAGTATGCCCATATTCTGGATGCCCGGGTGTTGTTGAATTTAATTGTCTAAAATTTTTTAGATCTTCTATAGATATTTTGTATCCGGTTAAATGTAGTATGCTGTATAGCAGCATTGATCCATGCCCATTAGATAAAACAAATCGGTCTCTATTAATCCAATTGGGATTGTTTGGATTGTGATTTAAGTAATCCCTCCATAATACTTCCGCAATATCCGCCATACCCATGGGACAGCCGGGATGCCCAGAATTAGCTTGTTGTATAGCATCTATGCTCAATATACGTATGGCATTAGCTAATATTTTTTCTGATAACATAAAGTGTTTTCCTAATATTGAATGTTTTAATTAAACGGTTATAAATTCTTCTCTCTTATAGAGAATTATCGAATACGTTTAGTGAATTTTTCCATACTTATTTTATGATTTTTTAAAAGTTTGATTTATACACAGAAATAGATTTATTAAATTTTTTATTTAAAAAAGAAAATACAAAAATTTGATTGGCTGTGTATGCAAGATTAATTGACCGTGTTGCTTGAGTAATTTCTTAGCACTTGTTAAGCAATCATATTCATCTGTAACCATTATTATTGGGTCATCTGTACATAAATTAGTATTTATAGAAATATTATTTTCGTAATATTTATTATGGTCAAAATAATTTTTATTTATTTTTTGTATGATGTTAGTATAATTATAAATACTGAATAGTACATTTTGACTATACCAGTTATAAATAAGCTTTATAAATGGATGTATTAAACATAGATTTAATGTGGTACATATGCGTTTTTGATATAAAGATAGTAAAAGTATTAAATTGATTTGGATATTGTTTGTTTGTAATTCTGTTGTTTTTTTTATGCTTTTCCAATTGATAATGATTTTTATAATAAAATAAACTGGATCTGTCTTTTGATTTTTATAGATTGCGATAAATCTGTAGTATTTTTTTATTCTAAAATATTTATTAGAAGAAGATATTATATCCATTTTATGAAGGCATGCCCTGGAATATTGTCTAAAATTTTAGTGTCGATATGAGTTTTTAACTCATTTATTGTGTTAATTGTGCTAATACGTGTAACATCATCTTTTTTTATAGTATAAATTATTGTATATTCATTTAATTTGCAATGAGAACTGAAAAAAAATGGTTTTAGAGTAAGAAACGGATTAGTAATAGTATTGTTATGTGGATGGCAATATCGAATGGTGTCAATATTTTTGATATTTTCTACAATTACAGAAATTTTTTTTAAATTATTTGTTTGATTCACTACTGACTCCGTATTACGTATTGTAATTGGGTAATATTAACGATATTTACAATCATTTTAAATGCATACAATAAAATATATTTATACTCATAAATATATTTTATTGTATGTTTTATTTCTATCAAAACATGTTTTATAATATGTATATTATACAAGTTGTATCATATATCTCAATATAAGATGCGTGAACATTGTGTATCTATAAACACTCTATTAATTAATGTGCGTACATCTGTATGTCAGGTGATTGTATTAAAATAGTAAAAATTATTATTAACATCACAATTTAATGCTGATTGTAATTTTATTATATAACTGTAAAGATTATTGAGATTGAAGTAATTTTTTAAACGTTAAGTTCATGAGGTTTCATTTTGTAGAGTGTAACAAAAGTACATTATATTATCTGATTAATGTCATATTACTAATAATACATCATAAGCAATGATTTTGAAGTGTGAGTGTTATTATGTCATGTGTAATGGAATTTAAGATTATGTAGGCGGTTTAATTTTTTATATTGTATGATCTTTCCATAACAAAATTATATGTTGTGTAGCACATAACTAATTAATAGTAAAAAATAATATTTGAATTTATTTAAAATTATTATTTTTTATTTTTCTTTTGCAACGGGCTATTTTGTTTAGATTACAATTATAGTACAGCACAAATTTTTATTGTAGTATTAACTATAATAAGTATCGCTTAAATTGTATAAAATTAATCGAAAGTCTCAATATATAAAGATAATCATTTGTTATATAAATAATTTATTACAACAGAATTATTTTTTAATTTTAATTATTATATGATCATATTGAGAATGATTTTAGGTTTTAAGTCGAGTTAACGAAAATATCTATATTTATATGTAGAAATCATGTTTTAAATTATCTATATATCTTTATATAAAATCTTTTTATATAGTTTAAAAATAAAGATAATATTACTATATTTTAGTATAAATTATAATATTGAATATGGTAGTATTTTGCAGAGAGCAGTATAGACAAAATTAATCAAATATGATTGATTTACATTTCATTTAATTAATAATTGGTTACAAAACTTGTGTGCAAGTACAAATGTGCGTGTAGTCTATGTCTTAATTATGCATGTATTATGTAATGATATTCTATCAACTGGAAGGAAAATCTTTATTTTGAGTAGGTATGTTTGTATTCGGATATATATATATGATTATTATGCATACTATTTTTAAAATAATTAAAGTGACAGCATTATTATACTGTGTTTTTTGCGTTCCAATACATGGAACTATTTTATTAAATAGTTCTTATGATGTGTCTAGAGAATTATTTTTAAAGATTAATTCTGATTTTATCGAATATTGGAAGGATCTTCATCCTGAAGATAAGTTAATTATTCGTCAATCTCATGCAGGATCTACTAGACAAGCTATGGCTATATTACAGGGACTGCGCGCGGATGTGGTGACATATAATCAGGTGATAGATGTACAAATTTTGTGTGATCGCGGACACTTAATTCCTAAAAATTGGCAAGATCGATTTCCAAATCATAGTTCGCCATTTTTTTCAACTATGGCTTTCTTGGTGAGACGAGGTAATCCAAAAGGAATTTATAATTGGCATGATTTAACTAATGAAGGATTGAAAATAATATTTCCTAACCCTAAAACTTCTGGTAATGGACGTTATACTTATTTAGCAGCTTGGCATTGTTTCTTAAAAAATAGCGACGGAGATATAGAGCAAACTCGAATTTGGATGCAAAAATTTTTAAAAAATGTAGAGGTATTTGATACTGGAGGACGCGCTGCTACCTCTACTTTTGTCGATCGTAATCAAGGAGATGTATTAATTAATTTTGAATCTGAAGCAAAATTAGTGCGAAGTCAATATGGATGTAATAATTATGAAATTGTTATACCCACTCCGAATGTTTTGGTAGAATTTCCGGTGACTTGGATAGATAAAAACGTCATTAGAAATGGAACCAAAGATGTAGCACGAGCTTATTTAGATTACCTATATATCCCTTCAGCACAAAAGATTATTACTAAGTTTGGGTACCGCGTCAACACCACTGACATTGCTCAAATATGTCCGAATGGATCTTCTGGGGGTCAATTATTTAGAGTAGAGGATCAATTTGGTAATTGGAATGCTGTTATGAATACGCACTTTAAACGTGGTGGTGAATTAGATCAATTGTTATCAATAGGACATCGTTGATGTTATTTTCTTCGTCTCAACATACCTTACCTGGGTTTGGTATAGCACTGGGCGGAAGTTTATTGTTTGTTTGTTTGATTCTATTATTACCTTTAAGTGCGTTAGTTATGCAATTATCCCAAATGAGTTTTTCTCAATATTGGGATGTAATTACAGATCCAGCATTATTGGTTTCCTATAAAATTACCTTATTAGCTGCCGGGGCAGCAACATTATTTAATGCTATATTTGGATTGTTAGTATCATGGGTAATAACTAGATATCAATTTCCTGGTCGGAAATTGTTAGATGCGTTAATAGATTTACCTTTTGCTTTGCCTACCGCGGTGGCGGGATTAACTTTGGCAACATTGTTTTCAACGTCAGGTTGGTATGGGTCTTGGTTATCTCGATTTGGCATCACAGTATCGTATACGTGGATAGGTATATCTATTGCTATGATTTTTACAAGCATTCCATTTGTAGTACGAACCGTACAACCGGTGCTAGAGGAGTTTACTGTAGAATACGAAGAAGTAGCAGAAACTCTTGGAGCTGATCATTGGCAAATTTTTTGTAATGTAATTTTTCCAGAATTGGCACCAGCTTGGTTGTATGGCGTAGTGTTGTCGTTCATACGAAGTTTAGGTGAATTTGGTGCGGTTATTTTTATAGCTGGAAATGTTGCCTGGAAAAATGAAGTTATCTCTTTAATTATTTTTATTCGTTTACAGGAATTTGATTACCCAGCTGCCAGTGCTATTTCTTCTGTAATTTTAATTATTTCTTTATTATTACTATTTTTTACTAGTATGTTTCAATTACGAATAAACCGGAGGTTTAAGGGATCCTAATGATCAGTATGTTGAATAATTATGTCAATAGAAATTACAACAACAATTATAACAGTGGCATTAAATGGAACCAATGGATTCTAATTAGTTGCACTATGTTTATATCAATAATGTTATTGTTAGTTCCTTTAATTGTGATTTTTGTATCTGCTTTTTCAGAAGGTCTAAAAATAGTAATAGTAAATTTAATAAATCAAGATATGATACATGCTACTTTTTTGACGGTTATTGTAGCGTTATTTACGGTACCTATTAATGTATTTTTTGGTATATTAATGGCTTGGTTAGTGACTCGTTTTAAATTTTATGGAAGACAGTTGTTGTATATATTAATAAATATACCTATCGCTGTTTCTCCAGTAATTGCTGGATTATTGTATTTATTGCTTTATGCAAACAATAATATAATAACAAATTGGCTACATTTACATAATATACAAATAATATTCACATGGGTAGGATTAGTGTTAGTTACTATTTTCGTTACTTGTCCTTTTGTGGTGCATGAGCTTGTTCCTATGATGGTGAATCAAGGAAGACAGGAAGATGAGGCAGCGATACTTCTTGGAGCATCTGGTTGGATGATGTTTCGATATGTTACTTTTCCAAATATTCGTTGGGCTTTGTTATATGGGGCTATTCTTACTAATTCTCGTGCTATTGGTGAATTTGGAGCAGTATCTATAGTATCAGGATTAATACGGGGTGAAACATATACTGTTTCGTTGTATGTAGAATTATTATATCAAGATTATAATGCTGTAGGCGCATTTGTTGCGGCATCATTATTAGCTTGTATTTCAATTCTTATGTTGTTTATTAAACATTATTTACAAAGTCGTTTAAAACGTATTAATTAATATTATGATCAAGGATAAGAAATGAGCATTGAGATAGATGGAATCACTAAATTTTTTGGTCATGATAAAATATTGACTAATGTTTCTTTACATATTGAATCTGGAGAAATAATAGCGTTATTAGGACCATCCGGTTCTGGAAAAACCACATTACTACGTATTATTGCTGGGCTAGAACATTATAATAGTGGTTGTTTGCGTTTTAGAGGTAAAGATGTTAGTCATCTTAGTGCACGTGATCGTCATGTTGGTTTTGTTTTTCAAAATTATGCTTTGTTTCGTCATATGACAGTATCAGATAATATTTCTTTTGGAATAAGAATGTTGCCACGCCATAAACGTCCAAATTCTCATATAATTAGCAAAAAAGTTACGCAATTATTAAGTATGGTTCAATTAGAACGTTTGGCAAATAGATATCCTACTCAACTTTCTGGGGGTCAAAAGCAACGTGTAGCTCTGGCTCGTTCTTTAGCAATTGAACCAGAAATTTTACTGTTAGATGAACCATTTGGCGCATTAGATACACAAGTTAGAAAAGAACTGCGTCGTTGGCTTCGCAAGTTACATAATGAATTTAAATTCACTAGTGTTTTTGTTACACATGATCAAGAAGAAGCTATGGAAGTTGCTAATAGAATAGTAGTGATGAATCGAGGAGTTATTGAGCAGATAGGTACACCTAAGGATATTTGGTGTGTGCCGGCTACTCGTTTTGTTTTAGAGTTTATAAGTGAAGTGAATTGTTTACAAGGAGTAGTGTGTGGATCGGAATTATTTATTGGGCCTTATCATTGGTCTTTACCATATATTCCAGCTTTACAAGGGAAAGTAGAATTATTTTTTCGTCCGTGGGAGATGGATATGAGTAAAGAGCATAATGTGCTTTATCCGTTACCAGCTAAGATTGTGAATGTCAGTTTACATGGTTATTATTGGCAATTAAGTGTAGAGCCTTTAGGATGGCATCGAGATTTATTGACTATAATTTTAGGAATTAAAGATATTTTTGGTGTTCCAGAATGCGGTGCATATTGTTATTTAAGCGGACGTAATGCACGATTATATTCAGGGGAAATAATGTTGTAATTATTTTTTTTGAGATTCTGTAACTTATGTAATTAGTAGTAAATATTGTTTTCAAGTGTATGGTTTATTTAGCGCATGGTTTTGGTGTAGATAGTGTGTGTAGATAATTGATAATTTTCATATTTATCGTTGTATATAAGAGTTAGGTTTTTTTATTTATGAATTTTGTGGTACTCAGATATCTGAGTAATCAGATTTTAAAATATGTTGTAAGAAGATATATAGCCAATTAAAAAATTTTTTGTATATATTATTGCTGATTCTATTTATGAAATAGATTGTTTTTATTCATACGTTATATTGGTGGTTATTTTATTTGTGTATAAAATGTAAGCATGGGACTAGGTTTAATATTTTCAAATAAACTATCCGATGATTTATTTGTAAAATTATAAAAAATTTCTATTGTTAAATTATATGTTTATAATCACAATAATGTTTTGACAAAAGAATAGTTTTATAATTTTTATGTATTATTTGATACATGTGTATGCGTAAGTAAATGCATTAATGATTCTGTGGTTGAATAGTTCAATGCTTTTTGTGCCAATTTTTTTGCATCGCGATAATATGCGTTACGGATTATGTTTTTTATGTGTGGAATAGATATAGAGCTCATACTAAATTCATCTAACCCCATTCCCAGTAACAGTAGAGTAGTACGTTCATCTCCTGCCATTTCTCCGCACATAGCTGTCCATTTCCCTACAGTATGTGAAGCTTCAATTACTTTTTTAATTAATATTAGAATAGACGGAGATATGGGATTATATAGATGAGATATTAATTTGTTGCCACGATCTACTGCAAGTGTATATTGAGTTAAATCGTTAGTGCCAATACTGAAAAAATCTACTTCTTTAACTAAATGATGAGCGATAATTGCAGAAGCAGGAGTTTCGATCATGACACCTACTTTAATATTTTCGTCAAATTTTTTCCCTTCTTGACGTAGTTGTGTTTTTAAAAAATTTAATTCTGTATTTAAAGTTTTTACTTCTTCTACTGAAATAATCATAGGATACATTATGCGCAATTTACCAAAAAAGGAAGCTCGTAAGATAGCGCGTAATTGAGTATGTAATATGTCTTTTCTGTCTAACATAATACGAATTGCGCGCCATCCAAGAAATGGATTTTCTTCGTTTGGGAGGTGCATGTAAGGTAAACTTTTATCACCCCCAATATCCATAATACGTATGACCACAGCTTCGTTAATCATGGATTCAGCGGCGTTTTTATAAGCTTTAAATTGTTCTTCTTCTGTGGGGAATGCATTACGATTCATAAATAAAAATTCAGTTCTATATAATCCTATTCCTTCAGCTCCGTTTTCTTTAGCTCTAACTATATCGTGTATCGTACCGATATTAGCGCATATTCGTACTTGACGTCCGTCGAGAGTAATAGCTGGGAGATTCTTTAATTTAGTTAGTTTATATTTTTCAGAAACATATTTCTTTTTTAATGTATTTATATTTTTAATGATGTTTGGGGTTGGATTGATGTAAATTTTATTATTTAAGGCGTCGAGTATTATAAGATCTCCATTGGACACTCTTTTTGTAATTATACCAGTTCCTACGATGGCTGGTAGTTCTAAAGAACGCGCCATAATAGAGGTGTGTGAAGTTTTCCCACCGGCATCAGTAATAAATCCCAAAACTTTTTTTAAATTTAATTGTGCAGTTTCTGATGGACTAAGATCTACCGCAATAATGATCACTTCTTCAGTAATAGAATTTAAGTCGATAATTGGAATTCCTAGAATGTTTTTTAATAAACGATTTCCAATATCTCGTACATCAGTAGCACGTTCTTTTAAATATTCATCCTCTAGTTGTTCTAAAGCTTTTGCTTGGGTTTCAATGACTGAATGTACAGCAGCATCAGCGCTGAATAATTCTTCTTTAATAAGAGTAATAATATCTTGTTCAAGTTCTTCATCTTCTAGTAATATAATATGGCCTTCAAATATAGCTTCTTTTTTAGAGTCCAACTGTTTTTTTACTTTATTTTTAATTTCTTTCAATTGCCTGGAAGTTTCGGCACGTCCGGAAAGAAATCGATTAATTTCTTGTTCAATAGTACCAATATTGATTTTTTCTAAATTGATAAGGATTTTTTTTTCTTGTAATAGCAACGCTTTTCCGAAGGCGATGCCAGGTGATACTGAAATTCCTGAAATCATAATTCTACCTTCATTAGAGTTATAAATAGTGTAATTATCCGAATATTAATTGATTATATTGTATTTATTTAAGTTCAGTAATAAACTCGATTAAATGTTGTACTGCTTGTTCTGCGTCTGTTCCTTCGGCAGAAATGACAACCATAGATCCTTTGCTTAAACCTAATGTTTGTAGTTTAAATAAACTTTTAGCGCTTGCTTTTTTCCCGTTAGAGATTACTGTAATTTCAGAATTAAATTTTTTTGCTGCTTTTACAAATTGAGTAGCTGGACGGGTATGTAAACCATTGGAAGCAGTAATTATAGTTTCTTTTTGATACATTTTTATCTCCATTTAATTTAACAATATGATACAAATATTATTTTTTATATAAATTTACTAAAATTAAATATTTTTTATTGATGAAACATAGGCGAATGAAACTGTTATACGTATAAATAATCTATTAATTTTTTGTTTCTTTTCCATGTATATCACATTCAAAATAGAATATGTATTACAGATATTTTTCATTGGATCTCCTAATTTTTTTAATGTCTTAAAAAGATAGTATTCTATTTACATAATGTAATTAATTCAATATTATTATAAATTCTGCAATAAATAAAATATACAAATTGTTTTTATCTATGTAAAAAATAAATATAGAAAACACCGTACATGAATGTTTTCTATTTTTTTTGAATGTTAATAGAAAATAAAAATTTATTTTTTTATAACTTTGAAAATAATACAGTACTTAAATATCGTTCACCAGACGATGGAAGTATAACTACTATATTTTTATCGGCATAGGTTTTGTTTTTTTGTAGTTGTACCGCTGCTGCTAATGCGGCGCCTGAAGAAATTCCAGCTAAAATTCCTTCTTTTTCCATTAAATATTTAGCGTAGCTAACAGCTGCGTCTATGGTTACTGTTTCTACATGATCAATTAAAGTTAAATCGAGGTTTTTTGGAATAAAACCAGCACCAATACCTTGGATTTTATGTGGTGCTGGTTTTATGTTTTGACCTGATAATGTCTGGGTAATGACTGGAGATTCTTCTGGTTCTACTGCCACGATAATAATTTTTTTATTTTTTTTTGTATGTTTGAAAAATCGCCCAACTCCGGTGATAGTACCTCCTGTGCCAACTCCAGCTACAAATATATCTATTTGTCCGTCCGAGTCATTCCAAATTTCAGGTCCTGTGGTTTTTTCATGAATTTCTGGATTTGCAGGATTGCTAAATTGTTGTAATAATAAATAATGTTTAGGGTCAGCAGCAACAATTTCTTCTGCTTTAGCAATAGCTCCTTTCATTCCATCGCATCCTTCTGTCAATATAATTTCGGCTCCTAGAGCTTTAATTAATTTAAGACGTTCAACGCTCATGGTTTCTGGCATGGTTAAAGTTAGTTTATAATGTCGCGCGGCCGCTACGTAAGCTAGAGCAATTCCAGTATTACCACTCGTTGCTTCTATAAGTCTCGTATCTAATTGTAATAAGTTTCTTTTTTCTGCATCCCAAATCATATTAGCGCCAATACGACATTTAACGCTAAAACTAGGATTTCTAGATTCTATTTTAACAGCAATATGACCATTGCCAATATTATTAAGACGGACTAATGGAGTATGACCAATAGTGTAAGAATTATCTTGATAAATTTTGTACATATTTAATAATTCCTCAAGTGTTATGCAGCACTACAATGATGGGTTTATGATATAGAATATCTTTTAAATATAGTTTGGATCAAATAAAAATATAATTTTTTTATTCTGATATAAATATTGGAATAAAATTGATTATTATGCATTAATTATAGACGTATATTCAATATTCAATAATATTTCTGACATCTTGTTGGTATAGATAATTCATAAAAAATTAATTTGGTATTCTTGATATTTTAACAATGATTACATTAAACAACTGTATGTTTGAAGATGTTTTCATCATAAAATGTTAAATCACATGTAAATAAAAATAACGATTTTCAATATGAATTAATTATCGCAACCCATATAATTGAGATATCTATATTATGAAATTTGCTAAACAAAAAATACAAAAATTAAGAAAAAAATTACGTCATTGGGAATATTTATACTATACAAAAAATGAATCTGCAGTATCCGATGAAAAGTATGATGCGATGTTAGAAAAATTAAATCAGTTAGAACAAATTTATCCTCATTTGATTGCAGAAAGTTCTCCTACTCAACGTATAGGAGGTGTGTCTCAATATAATTTTAAAAAAATACATCATAAGGTGCCAATGCTATCTTTAAATAGCATTGTTGCATCGTTTCAATTGTTGTCATTTGATAAACGAATAAAAATTAAACTTCATGCTAATCATATTATGTCATATTGTTGTGAATTAAAAATAGATGGGGTGGCAGTTAGTTTATTGTATAAAAAGGGGAAATTGATTTATGCGGCAACTCGAGGTGATGGTAAAATTGGAGAGGATGTTACTGAAAATATAAGCACTATTCGTGCAGTACCCATGTATTTAAAATTAGATTCTAATAAATATGACAAATTACCATATTTATTAGAAATTAGAGGAGAAGTATTTATATCTAAATTATGTTTTTTACAATTAAACAAAATAACGATACAACAAGGTAACAAACCTTTTTCTAACGCGCGAAATGCTGCTTCTGGTTCGTTGCGTCAGTTAGATCCTAGTGTTACAGCCACACGTCCATTAAGTTTTTATTGTTATGGTATTAGTAATTATTGTGGAGAAAAGGAATTACCAGACAGTCATTGGGAACGATTACAATTATGCAAAAATTGGGGTTTACCAATTAATAATTATATTCGTTTAATGAGCGGAGTTAATAAAGTATTAGAATATTATTCTTATATAAAAACAATACGATCCAATTTGGAATTTAACATTGATGGAATAGTTGTTAAGGTAAATAGTTGCACATATCAAAGTAAATTAGGTTGCGGATCTAAAGCACCTTATTGGGCCCTTGCTTATAAATTTCCTTCGGAAATAAGTTCTACTAAAGTAGATAACGTAATTTTCCAAGTTGGCCGAACAGGTATTATTACCCCAATAGCTTATTTAGAGCCTATTGTAATTTCTGATGTTACAATTAGAAAAGTAAACATGCATAACATCAATGAAGTTAAAAGGCTTGGATTAATGATTGGCGATACAGTTCGTATACAAAGATCTGGTGATGTGATTCCTAAAATTGTAGAAGTAATTTTATCAGAACGCACCGATCATGTAAAAACTATAGAATTACCCCGATTTTGTCCGGTATGCGGGTCTCGTATTAAAACATGGCACAATCAATCAATATTGCGCTGTACGGCTGGATTAACGTGTCTTGCTCAACGAAAAGCAACGCTTGAGCATTTTGTTTCTAGAAAAGCAATGAACATTTATGGAATGGGAAATAGAATTATTGATCAATTAGTTAATCAAGGTTTAATATTTACTTCATCTGATGTTTTTCGTTTAAATAAAAATAAGTTACTTTGTTTAGAGGGCTTTGGTTTGGAAAATATTGAACGTTTATTAAGGTCTATCGAGGATTCTAAAAAAATCACTTTGGCTCGTTTTATATATGCATTAGGTATTTATGGTGTAGGCGAAACAATAGCTAATAATTTAGCTATTGTTTATAAAACCATAGAAAATTTGGCCGCTGCTGATTTACAATCATTATCAAATTTGAAATATGTGGGGCCAATTATAGCTAATAACATATATCATTTTTTCAGAAATCCAGACAATTTAAAAAATGTTCAAGATTTAATTGATCCGGCTATTGGTATTCAGTTACGTGTTATTACATGAAAATGAGGAATTTAAAAGATTAAAAATTATAGGTATGTTAAAATTGGAGTTGTGTATATTAGAAAATATCTATGATGAATAATCAAAAGGATGCAAATCCAAATTGGGCGACGAATACATGTTAACTGTGTTTTAAGAGAGTTTTTGTTGTTTACATCCGATTTTAAACAAATGTATTCATTTTAAAATCGGATGCTTTGGTTGAGAGGTAGCGGATATTGAACTGTTTTCCTAGTAATCGATAAAATTGTTAATATGATAGAAAATAAACGATTTTTGGGTCGTGCAGGATTCGAACCTGCGACCAATTGATTAAAAGTCAACTGCTCTACCTTCTGAGCTAACGACCCAAATTAAAATTTAGAACGATAAAATAGGTGATGGCGGAATCGAACCGCCGACCCTCTCCTTGTAAGGGAGATGCTCTGCCAAACTGAGCTAATCACCTTTTCTGTTGAATTGAATTATATGGATTCATTGATACGAGTCAATGGGTTTTTATAAAAATAGAGATTTTTTAATTGTTTTTATTAATGTGAAAATCAAATTTCATTTTGTATTGACTCAAATGAAAATTTGATGATTATCTACAGTCAGGTACTTAATTTTTATGAATATTAAAACTCGATTTGCACCCAGTCCTACAGGTTCCATACATATTGGCAATATTCGTACTGCTTTATATTCTTGGTTGTTTGCTCGAAAGCAAGGTGGTAAATTTTTATTACGTATAGAAGATTCTGATTCGCAACGTTCTATAGATGATACAGTTGATCTGATTGTTGCAGGGATGAATTGGCTTCGTTTAAATTGGGATGAAGGTCCTTATTTTCAAACTGATAGGTTTAGTCGTTACAATAGTATAATAAGTTATATGATTCAGCACGATATGGCTTATAAGTGTTATTGTTCGTCAGAAAGGTTAGAATCGTTGCGATTAAATCAAATAAAAAACGGAGAAAAACCTAAATATGATGGTTATTGTCGTTTTAAATCTACGGTTATACATAATTCTTGTATTAGTTCTTATGTGGTACGTTTTTGTAATCCTCAGGAAGGCGTAGTAATATTTCATGATCAAATCAGAGGTACAATTACATTTAATAACAAGGAATTGGATGATTTAATTATTCGCCGAGCCGATGGTTCTCCAACATATAATTTTTGCGTTGTAATAGACGATATGGATATGCAAATTACTCACATCATACGAGGTGCAGAACACATTAATAATACTCCGCGTCAGATTAATATTTTAAAAGCATTGCGAGCTCCAATACCAACGTATGCTCACGTGTCAATGATATTAGATAATAATTTAAAAAAACTATCAAAACGCCGTGGAACATTGGGTATTATGCAATATCGTAATGATGGGTTTCTCCCTGAAGCAATACTTAATTATTTAGTAAGATTGGGATGGTCGCATGGAGATCAAGAAATTTTTAGTATTGAAGAGATGATAAAATATTTTGATTTGAGCAGAATTAGTAAATCTCCTAGTATTTTAAATCTTGAAAAATTACTTTGGTTGAATCATTATTATATTAATCATTTGCCAATAGACTACGTAGCTTCACATTTATCATGGCATATGCATCAACAAAAAATCAATATACAAAATGGTCCAAAATTAACTGATATAATAAAATTATTTGCAAGACGTTCGCGTACATTAAAAGAAATTGTAAATAATTGTCTATATTTTTATATAGATTTTGATTTATTCGATAATAAGGTAGCTAAAGATTATTTAAAACCTGTTGCGATAACACCATTAAAATTTTTAAGAAAAAAATTCAGCAATATAGTTGATTGGACGCCAGAGATTATTAAATCTATAATTATAGGAACCGTCAATGAATTTAATACTAGCATAGATAAAATAGGTATGCCACTTCGTGTAGCATTAACCGGAACGGATTGTTCTCCAACGCTCAGTATTACCATACATGCAATTGGTCAGTCTCGTGTATTAGAGCGCCTTGATCAGGCTGTACGCTATATTTCAACATAGTATTAGATGGAAATACAAAAAATAACTGTTGTATACATACTGACTTTTCATTATCACGTTGGGGTTATATCATCTATAATATAGTATTTTGATAGTTATTGTTATTCAAAAAGGTATAAAAATATCATCGGGATTATGATTGTATAAAACAGAGAAACAGAGGAGATTTGTAATGGGGCTGTAGCTCAACTGGGAGAGCGCTTGCATGGCATGCAAGAGGTTGGCGGTTCGATTCCGCTTAGCTCCACTTATTTTTTATATTATTATATAATTTTTTAAATCACATAATATTAATGCATGTGTATTTTTATTTTATTTTTTGTTTTATGAGATTGTATTTTGATTGTATTAATAATCTAAATTGCATGCTACATGCAATTTAGATTATTAGCGGTTTTCGTCTCTAAATAATATTAAAATATTTGATTTATCATTTAATCGTTAGCGATAATCATCATATAAGTAAACCGACTATTGAAGCAGATAGCATATTGATAAGTGTGGAGCTATATATTAGTTTAAATCCGAGATGTGAAATTATATTACCTTGTGTTTCATTAAGTCCTTTAATAGCACCTGCAATAATACCAATAGATGAGAAGTTAGAAAATGAAACCAAGAAAACTGATGCTATTCCTACAGTTTGAGGCGATAAATCATCAGAAATTGTTTGTAGGTTTATAATTGCAATAAATTCATTAGAAATTAATTTAGTTGCCATAATACTGCTGACTGGGAGTATTTCATCAGCAGGTATACCCATAATCCAAGCGCAGGGAAAGAAAATATATCCTAAAATTTCTTGTAAAGATGTATTAAATAATATTTTAAATGTGAAATTAAGAGCGGAAATAAGCGCAATAAACCCTATCAACATTGCAGTAACAGTAACAGCTATTTTGAATCCAATTAAAATATATTCTCCTATAATTTCAAAAATATTTTGGTTATTGATGTAAAAATCGGTGATGTCTAGATCTCTTTCTGTATCTACTACATAAGGATTAAGCAATGATAATATGATAAAAGCACTAAACATATTTAATATTAATGCTGCTACAACATATTTTGGAGCTAGCATGGTCATATAGGCACCAATTATGGAAAGAGACACTGTAGACATGGCAGTTGCTGCCATGGTATACATTCGTGGTGCAGGTATTTTTCCTATAATATTTTTATATACTATAAAATTTTCAGATTGCCCTAAGATCAATGAACTGACAGCATTGAAAGATTCTAACTTTCCCATTCCATTAATTTTAGATAAAATAGTTCCAATTATTCGAATAGAAAATATTAATATATGAGTATATTGTAAAATACCAATTAGCGCGGAAATGAAAATTATTGGACAAAGTATGTTTAAGAAAAAAGTAGCTAATCCCTGTGCGTGCATTCCTCCAAAGACAAAGTTTGTTCCTTCTGACGCAAAAATTAACAGTGTATTGAACAAAGTACATAATTTTCGTATAGAATTTGATCCTAATTGGGAATGTAAAATAAAATATCCAAATAAAATTTCTATTATTAATACTTGAAAAATAAAGCGTACACGAATGTTTTTTGGATTACTACTGGCAATCAGTGACAGAATTACTATTGCAGTAAATCCTAAGATAAAATGAAAAATGCGAGACACAATCTTTACTCCAGCAATATTACACAGAAATTATTTGCATTATTCTATATAAAACAGCAATTCAATAAAGTTATTTTTACATCTTGCAATTCAATGAAAACTCTATTTCTATGTTATAGCATTGCAGTTATTAAAAGATAATTAATAGATTTAAAAAAAATATAATTTAAAAAGTTAGCCTATGCTATACTTATTTGTATTCAAAAACATAACCATCTATAGTGAAATTAGATCTTCAAATTCGATCGCTAATTATATATACCCATTATAGTACAATTACTTTGTTTAATGTACATAAAATAAGCTCGAATAAGATGATTCTGTGAGGATTGCCGGTATGCTAAATGAGCAAGATTCAGTAGCGGAACATCGTTCTACAAGAAAAATCAAATTCGCGTTGCTTGGTCCCGCCTTTATAGCTGCTATCGGATATATCGATCCTGGAAATTTTGCAACTAATATACAAGCTGGAGCTACTTTTGGTTATCAGTTGCTGTGGGTTGTAGTATGGGCAAATATAATGGCTATGCTAATTCAATTACTTTCTGCAAAATTAGGTATTGCTACTGGTAAGAATTTGGCAGAACATATTCGAGATCAATTTCCAAGATCAGTGGTATGGATGTATTGGATTCAAGCTGAAATTATTGCTATGGCTACAGACTTAGCGGAATTTATTGGAGCTGCTATTGGATTTAAAATATTGCTCGGTATACCTTTATTACAAGGTGCATTATTAACGGGATTGATTACTTTTTTAATTTTAACTTTACAAAGATATGGAAAAAAACCATTAGAATTTGTTGTGGGAGGTTTGTTATTTTTTGTTGCAATTGCTTATGTTATTGAACTTTTTTATTCAAAACCTAAATTTATTATGTTAGGTATGAGCATGTTACTTCCAATACTTCCAGATAGAGAAGCAGTGTTTTTGTCAGCAGGGGTGTTAGGTGCTACAATTATGCCGCATGTTATTTATTTACATTCTTCTCTTACTCAAGATGAGAGTATTACCGCAAGTAGATCGGAGCGATATTCTTCTACAAAATTGGATGTCGCAATCGCAATGACTATTGCTGGCTTTGTAAATCTATCTATGATGGCTACTGCAGCGGCGGTGTTTCATTATGGCGGATATACTGGCATTTCTAATTTAGATGAAGCTTATTTAACATTGTCTCCTTTGTTAAATCATACTGCTGCTATAGTTTTCGGTTTAAGTTTAACAGCAGCTGGATTATCTTCAACAGTAGTAGGTACTTTGGCGGGTCAAGTGGTCATGCAAGGCTTTGTTCGTTTTCATATTCCTTTGTTGTTGCGCCGTGTTATTACCATGCTGCCGTCATTTATAGTTATTTCTTTTGGAATTGATTCCACACGTATTTTAATAATGAGTCAAGTGCTACTTAGTTTTGGAATTGCGCTTGCGTTAATACCGTTGTTAGTATTCACTGGAAATGTTAAATTAATGAATGAATTAGTGAATTCTTTATGGATTAAATTAATTGGTTGGTTAATAACAATAGTAGTAATAATTTTGAATATATATTTGTTAATTGGTATTATTATTTGATAAATCAAGAAGTTAATGTAGGTGATTGCTGTTAAAATTTTCTGTTTTACCGTGTAGTGGTTCATTATGTGTGTTTTCGTTATCATTAAAATTTGTTTTAATTTAATTAAATAAAACGCTTTATAGATTTATATGTAGAGGTAAACATTAGTTATAAATTCTTTTGTCTCTATTTTAGAGAAAACATATAATTATTAATTATTTAATTTTTATAATTGTTTATATTTATGTGTTTGTCCCATAAGTATATCTTACGATCGTATATTATTGTATTTAATAGGAAATTGTGGTATAAAATATCTATTTTAAAGTTGTAAATTTAATAAGAAACAAGGTTATGTTTACTGCATTATACACTTATTTGAGTGTATTTAATATCGAGTTATATAATCATATAACTGTGTGTCTTCGACAGGAATCGAACCTGTAATTAGCCTTTAGGAGAGGCTCGTTATATCCTTTTAACTACGAAGACTTGTTAAAATCATACATTCAAATTATTATTACATTCTAATAAACATAAATCCATGTATGTTATTTGTGCGTTTTTGGATACTGCAAAATGATAGATGTCTTGATATATAAAAAGAGATACACATGGGCATAGAACTGTTTTAAAATGTGAAATTTGTTAAAAAATGATTTTATTGATTTAATATACATAACGTTATATCTACTTATTATTGATTTTGCATGAATAATTGTAAAAATATTGCAATTGGTTTTTAGTAAATATATATGTATTTATTTTTTAATTTAATCCTATATTTTATTTTGGATTATTATATTTTTTCACATTGTGCGCGTTGTCTAAGTAGATGATCCATGACAACAATCGCCACCATAGCTTCTGCTATGGGTACTACTCTAATTCCTATGCAAGGATCATGTCGTCCTATAGTAACTACGTGTGTTTCTTCATTTTCACGTGTAATGGTTTTTCCTGGTACTGTTATGCTTGAGGTTGGTTTAATGGCTATATGCATGATTATTGGTTGACCATTGCTAATTCCTCCTAATATTCCTCCGGCATTATTGCTATCAAATCCATCTAATGTCATTTCGTCTCGATGTTCGCTACCACGTTTAGTAATAACTGAAAATCCATCCCCAATTTCTACGCCTTTTACTGCATTAATACTCATCAATGCATGAGCTAAATCAGCATCAAGTCGATCGAATACAGGTTCACCTAAACCAATTGGTATATTTTCTGCTATTATTGTTATTTTTGCGCCAATAGAGTCTCCAGATTTTTGTAAATTATTTATTAATGTATCTAATGCAGTTAATTGTTCAATATCAGGGCAAAAGAATGGATTGTTATCGACTTGCCGCCAATCTTTTAAATTACAATGAACATCGCCCATTTGTGCTAAGAATCCACGAATTTTTATATTTTTTCTATTAAATAGATATTTTTTAGCAACAGCTCCTGCTGCTACTCGTACTGCTGTTTCACGTGCTGAAGAACGTCCTCCGCCACGGTAATCTCTAAAACCGTATTTTTTTTCATAAGTATAATCAGCATGCCCAGGTCGGTATAGATTTTTTATTTTTTCGTAATCTTGAGGCCGATGATCAGTATTTTTGATGATTAATCCTATGCTAGTACCTGTTGTTTTTCCATTAAAGACACCAGATAAAATTTCTACTGTATCTAATTCTGATCGCTGACTAGTATAACGAGAAGAACCCGGACGTCTACGATCTAGATCGTATTGTAGATCTTTTTCTGTTAAAGGAAGGCTTGGAGGTACTCCATCAATAATACCACCTAATGCAGATCCATGTGATTCTCCAAATGTTGTAATTCTAAAAAATTGCCCAATACTATTACCAGCCATTATTAAAATTTCCTTAATTGTTGACTATTCAGTGTTATCAAAAGATAATAATTGCTCATAAGTTAACATAAATACACCTTTTCCTCCGTTAGAAAGACGCAACCAACGAAATGGTATATTTGGATAACGCTCTATTAATGCCATTTTAGTACTACCTACTTCGCATATTAAAGTTCCATTTGTATTTAAATGATGCATAACGTTCATTAGTATTTTTTGAATTATCTTTAATCCATCATTATCTGCAGATAATGATATCATAGGTTCATAATGAAATTCTTTCGGTAATTTATATATATCCGAATTCTTTACATAAGGAGGGTTAGTTATGATTAGATCATATTTTAATTGTGGCAAATTGCTAAATAAATCGGAATGAATAGGGAAAACACGATGTTCTAAATTATATAGTTTAATATTGTGTTCAGCTACTTTTAATGCATCGATGGAAATATCTACTGCATCTATTTCAGATTTTGGGTAAACTGTAGCGATTGCAACAGCGATACATCCGCTGCCAGTACCCATATCAAGAATACGATATGGGTACTGGGGTAATAGATCATTAAAACATGATGTAATTAGCTCTCCAATTGGAGAGCGAGGAATAAATACTCGTTTATCTACATAAAACTTTAAACCACAAAACCATGCTTGACAAGTTAAGTAAGGGACTGGTATGCGTTTCTTTATGCGATAGTTAACTAACTTGATTATCTTAGAGCGCTCTCTCGAGGTTAAACGGGCTTGGTATATTTGGGTTGGAATATTTATAGGTAAGTATATACTAGGTAGTATTAAATGTAATGTTTCGTCCCAAAAATTATTAGTACCATGCCCGTAAAAAATTGGGTTAGCATTAAATTGACTGCTACTCCAACGTAATATGTCTAATATAGTATGAATTTCTGTCAGTGTTTCTTTAGTTACGTTCTTCATGGATTGTAATTCCTGTGATTATATTCATATACAGATCTGTAAAGTTATTGTGTGTGAGAGTGTAATTTGTTTTATAATTAAAAATTAAAGTATTATATTTTTGTAATTTATGTACAGATTGTACACATAGTGATATCTATGTTATAGCTAGTTTAATAAAAGTATAATATGAGAATGGTTATCATGTAATTACGTATTAGTATTTATTGACTGTATATATAGATACTTTATATATGGTTTTGTACTTTGTTGTAGTTATATGTTGATTATAAGTTATTTAACTTACTAATTTATGCATATGTAATTCAATTGCATTGAATATGCTTTGTAATTAATACAACATTTTGATTCAAAATCAGTACCAGTTATAAATATATGTTTATGTTTTCAGTGAACTATAATTGTTGTGTTTATATTTTTCATAAATGTGTTACGATTTTTTGTTTTATGAGATGTAGTGCTATTTATTTTGAAACAGTATACTTTGATGATTAAATCACATTATATCTAATTATATTAGTATGCGCTTGATACTGTCATATATTATAACGGTATAAATAACTATTAAATAGTCAAATAATACATTTTTGTATGTTGGATTACAATTTAAAGGGATATATCCTGAAGATCAATAGAATATTCTTTTAAAATATTTAAATAAGTAATGATTGGGTTTGTAAATTATTGAGTTCTTTCTTATGTTAATAATTTTTACCGTACGATTTAACATTTTAAGTAGATATGTTTAAGGTTTAGTACGATTTTGATATTACAAAACATTATTATCATGAGGTATATAAAAAATGAAACGCGCTGTTATCACTGGTTTAGGGATTATATCAAGTATTGGAAATAATCAGAATGAAGTTTTGGTTTCTTTAAAAAGTGGTAGATCTGGAGTCACTTTTTCTCAAGAATTAGAAGAATCTGGCATGCGTAGTCATGTTTGGGGTAATATTAAACTTAATACATCAGGATTAATTGATCGTAAGATTGCTCGTTTTATGAGTGATGCATCTATTTATACTTATTTATCTATGGAACAGGCCATAATAGATTCTGGATTATCTGCAGGTATGGTTTCTAATGATCAAACAGGATTGATTGTCGGATCCGGAGGGGGATCCCCACGTAATCAAGTTTCTGGATCTAATGGAATGCGTTTGCGTGGTTTGAGAGGAGTGGGTCCTTATATGGTCACTAAATCTATGGCTTCAGGCGTATCAGCATGCTTGGCTACTTCTTTTAAAATTCGTGGGGTTAGTTATTCTATCAGTTCCGCTTGTTCCACATCTACACATTGTATCGGAAATGCGGTTGAATTAATTCAATCAGGAAAACAATCTATTATTTTTGCTGGAGGCGGAGAGGAATTATGTTGGGAAATGGCTTGTGAATTTGATGCTATGGGTGCATTATCTACGAAGTATAATATGACACCAGAAAGAGCATCTCGTCCTTATGATATCAATAGAGATGGGTTCGTAATTGCGGGAGGCGGAGGGATAGTTGTAATAGAAGAGTTAACGCATGCTTTAAGTCGTGGAGCTTATATTTATGCAGAAATTGTTGGGTATGGAGCTACGTCCGATGGATGTGACATGGTTGCTCCTTCTGGAGAAGGAGCAATTCGATGTATGAAAATGGCATTAAGAAATGTTGGCGGTTCGATAGATTATCTTAATGTGCACGGTACATCAACTCAAATAGGTGATATCAAAGAAATTTGGGCTATTCGTGAAATTTTTGGCGATCAACATCCTTCTTTTTCTTCTACTAAGTCAATGACCGGTCATTCATTAGGTGCTGCTGGAGTTCATGAAACTATTTTTACTTTATTAATGTTAAAACATAATTTTATCGCTCCAAGTATTAATATTGATCATTTAGATCCATATATGAAAAATATGAGAATTGTTGTTAATAATCCTGTTTATCGTAAATTAAAAACAGCCATGACTAATAGTTTTGGGTTCGGAGGAACAAATGCTACATTAATTATGAGTAAATATTCCTGAATGTTTTTTCAATATTTTGGTTATATAAGGTTTAGTGCCGTATATTGTATTTTACACATACAAAATACAATATATAGTTGTAAATGTGAATATTCAGGGGCGTTTTTTAAACTTATATTATACTTATATGATCGGATATGATGAAAGCATACAAGCGTGGTGAGTAGTTATTATGATTATTTTAATCTTTACATATAGTAATTTGTTTGGAGGATTAATTTGAGAATTTTAGCTGATAAAAATATACCACATATTTATAAATTATTTGGTTTATATAACACAGTGACAATTTGTGAAGGACGTGTTATCTCTGATAAAGATGTAAGAGATATAGATATTTTGATAGTACGTTCAGTGACAAAAGTCAATAAACTATTATTAGATGATAGTTCTGTAACATTTGTGGGTACTGCAACCGCTGGAGTTGATCATATTGATCAAAATTATTTAAAAAAATATGGCATTAATTTTGTTTATGCTCCAGGAAACAATGCTGTAGCAGTAGTAGAATATGTGTTTTCAGCATTACTTTGGTTGGCACAGCGTGGTAGATTCTTTTTGCGCGACAAAATTGTTGGAATTGTGGGGGTAGGACATATTGGTAGTTTGTTGAATAAGAGATTACGTAACTTCGGTATACATACTTTGTTGTGCGATCCGCCATTAGAAAAAATAAACTCAAGTAAACCCTGGAAGTCTTTTGAAACATTAGTTGCTGAAGCAGATATTTTAACCTTTCACACTCCTTTAATTTATTATGGAGATCATCCTACATGGCATATGGTTGATATTGATGTGTTAGAGGCCTTGCCTTCTAATCGTGTTTTAATTAATACTTGCCGAGGCTCTGTAATAGATAACAATGCCTTACTAAAAGTTTTAGAAAACGGTAAAAAATTAAATGTGGTATTGGATGTGTGGGAAACAGAACCAGAATTATCTTTACCTCTGTTATCTTATGTGGATATAGGGACCCCTCACATTGCTGGATACTCTACTGAAAGCAAAACACGTAGTATTGTACAAATATATAACGCGTACTGTAATATTTTTAATATTTTTAATGTAATTAATTTATCTGCGTTGGATCCCTCTGTGATTTCTTATTTAAGAGTTCAGAAAGAAATAGATGAAATGTTGTTATATAAATTGGTTAAATTTGTGTATAACATACAATATGATGACATTATATTAAGACGATTTGCTGCTAAATCAGGAGGATTTGACAAGATACGTAAACACTATTTAGCTCGTAGAGAGTGGTCTTCATTACGCGTAGAAACATACATAGATTCTAATAATGAAATATTAACTAAGTTAGGTTTTAATGTATGTTGTGTGTAAAATTATATTCGCATATGTGTTGTTGTATTGCGTCCATGTTTACTAGTTTTTGTATTGTAATGCATATTGAGTGGGTTATGACTGTATGTTTAGGGTAAAGAGTTTTTGTATACAAGCATTTTTTAAGGATTATTGTCTATATATGTTGAAAAGTGTTTTTGTACATTTATTCTGCTGAGTTAGGTATATCTATTTTTATGTATAGTAGATAAGCGCTTATATTTTTTTGTTGATAAGAATGACATACAGTATATTGATTTTTCATTAATAGTTATTACGCGCTGATTTTACGATATTTTTATCTTGAAGATATAGATTATGAACCACTGTGCTTTGTGGTTCCATTGTTATTGAATTTAATTAGCTTGTGTTGTATGTGTATGTATTGTTTTTATTAAAATAAAATATCCGTTATGTATCTTTATATTTAATTAGAACTCATGTAATTAGTATTAATCTCATATAGATTCATCACATATTTGAATAAAAGTTGCAGTGTAATGCAAAAATTTGCTTTAGGCATTGAATACGATGGGTCTTGGTATTGCGGTTGGCAAAGACAAAGAGATGTGCCAAGTATCCAGAGTTACATAGAAAACGCTATAAAAAAAATAACAGCTGAGTCAGTAACGGTATTTTGCGCGGGCAGAACCGATTCTGGAGTACACGCTTTGGGGCAAGTTGTTCATTTTGAAACTTATTCTCGGTGCTCAAAATCAGCCTGGACATTGGGTATGAATCGTTATTTGCCGTCAAGTATTTGCGTACGCTGGGCTAGACTAGTACATAAAGACTTTCATGCTCGTTTTAGCGCCATTTCTCGTCGTTATTGTTATATTATCAATAATAGTTGTATACGATCTGCTTTGTTATTTAGAAAAACTTGGCATTATAAAAAATATTTAGATATCAATAAAATGTGTGATGCTGCTCAGTATTTATTAGGAGAAAATGATTTTTCTTCGTTTCGTGCCGCAGGGTGTCAATCACATTCAGCGCGAAGAAAATTATATCATATACGTATCATACGCAAAGGTCAATGTATTGTGATAGATATTAAAGCTAATTCTTTTATGTATCGTATGGTACGAAATATTGTAGGTAGTTTAGTAAAAGTTGGTTGTGGGGAGCAACCAGAAACATGGATTGCAGAGTTGTTAGAAAATTGTGATAGATCACTAGCTGGTGTAACAGCTCCAGCTAGTGGTTTATATTTGGTGGAAGTTAAATATCCTTCAGATTTTTCTATCCCTTCTTCTTTCATCGAAGAACTGTAGTGCACATAAATATTTTGCATTTTGTTTTGCATTATTATCATATTTGCATATATTTCTATGAATCTATGTTTTAATGCGAAATAAATTATATTTTTTTAATTATTTTTATAAGATGTCTTCATGTGATTGAATTATTTTTATTATATTTCGCAAAATATGTATATGAAAATAATTGTATATGGCATAGTATTCGACATACTATATTAGTATCAATGAGGGCGGTAGTTTTATTAAGCTATATTTTAATAATGGATTTATTTTTTTATAAATAATTTGTGAACATGGAATTATTAATATTTATAGCAGTGAATATATGTTAAGCATATTTAATTTCTTTAAAACTTTAAAGGTTAAAAATGAGTTGGATTGAACGAATTCTTAATAAAAGTACCATTATACCCACCCGAAAAATAAATATCCCAGAGGGAATATGGACTAAGTGCGATAATTGTGGCCAATTGTTATATAAAAAAGAGTTAGAACGTAATTTAGAAGTGTGTCCTAAATGCGATCATCATATGAGAATTGCAGCGAGGGTACGTTTGTTTTCTTTTTTAGATCAAGGAAGTACATCTGAATTAGGAAGTGAATTTGAACCCAAAGATGTTTTAAAGTTTAGAGATTCGAAGAGATATAAAGATCGTTTAATTTCAGCACAAAAAATAACAAAAGAAAAAGATGCATTGATAGTTATGCAGGGTACTTTATATGGCATGAAGATTGTCGCTGCTTCTTTTGAATTCGCTTTTATTGGCGGATCGATGTCTTCTGTAGTGGGAGCTCGTTTTGTGCATGCAGTAAATCAAGCCTTAAAAATTAGGTGTCCGTTAGTTTGTTTTACTGCAAGTGGTGGTGCTCGTATGCAAGAAGCTCTTATGTCTTTAATGCAAATGGCGAGGACTAGTGCCGCGTTAGCTAATTTACATGAGCGATGTTTACCATATATTTCTGTTTTAACTAATCCTACTATGGGAGGAGTATCCGCTAGCTTAGCTATGTTAGGCGATCTGAATATTGCTGAGCCAAAAGCACTTATAGGATTTGCTGGGCCTAGGATTATTGAGCAAACAGTTCGAGAAAAATTACCGTTGGGATTTCAACGCAGTGAATTTTTGTTGGAAAAAGGATCGATTGATCTAATTGTACGTAGACCAGATTTACGATTTAAAGTAGCAGGGTTATTAGCCAAGTTAACTCAACAACCAATACCAAAAGGTGATTACAGACATTGTGTCGAATAGATGCCTGTATTTTTATTAATTTATATCCATGCAAAAATACTACAATAATTAAAATTGTGTAAAATATGAATAAAATTTTTCATACTCCCACCGCGGAATCATCTCTGGGAAAATGGCTGAATTATATTGAATCTTTAAGTCATGTATTAATTGATTTAAATCTCGATAGGGTACGAAAAATAGCTACTGATCTTGATTTAATACATCCTGCAGAGTATGTTATACTAGTTGGAGGTACAAATGGTAAGGGTACAACATGTTGTTTATTAGAAACTATTTTATTAAATAATAATAATACAGTTGGTTTATATACTTCTCCTCATCTACTTTCTTATAATGAACGGATTCGAGTGTGTGGAAAAGAGCTTCCAGATAGCATGCATATTGAAGCATTATCTGTTATAGAGTCCGCACGTCATCAAATTGCATTAACTTATTTTGAATTTATTACTTTGTCTGCTTTGTATATATTTAAGCGAGCTAAATTAGATTTAGTTATTCTTGAAGTTGGATTAGGCGGCAGATTAGATGCTACAAATATTGTCAACCCTGATATTTCTGTAATTACTAATTTTGCAATAGATCATACTGATTTTTTAGGTATAAATCGTGATATGATTGCACAGGAAAAATCAGGTATTTTTCGTTTTAACAAACCAGCAGTAATTGGTGAAAGTTGTTTTCCAGTAATTGCGCGCAAAATGGCGCAATATTGCGGAGCAATGTTGTTTGCTCGTGGAAGGGACTGGAATTTTCGTGTTTATGGAAATAAGTGGATGTGGCGGGAGTGCTCTAATGATTGTAGATTATTATATGATTTACCCCTACCTATAATCCCAATAGAAAATGCCGCTACAGCATTAAGTGTATTATATTGGTTACCTTTTTTGGTGGATAAAACAGCAATAAGCTATGGGTTACAAGTAGCTACGTTGCCAGGACGTTTTCAAATAGTTGCTCGTAGCCCGCTTGCAATATTAGATGTAGGGCATAATCCTCATGCTGCTAATTATTTAACTAAACGATTACCTGTCCTTCTTAAAAGAAGGACAGGTAAAGTGAGAATGGTCATAGGAATGTTAAAAAATAAGGATATTCAAGGTACCGTATGTTGTTTAAGTCATTTAGTTGACGTTTGGTATTGTTCTGATTTAAATGTCCCTTTTTCTGCGAGTTCTGTAGAACTATCTGGTTGTTTGTTGAATTGTAATGTTCAGAGATTTAGTAATATATTAGATGCTTGGAATCAATCTGTATTAGATGCATCATGTGATGATTGCATTTTAGTATTTGGATCTTTTCACGCTGTCAGTCCAATTATGAGAAATATAATGAAATAGTTATAAATTTATATTTTGGTGTATATGCTGATCAGTGTTAGGAAATTATGAAATTTGATGTTCTTTTTATTAAATAGGTTTACATTAATTATTTAATATTAATACAAGTAGAAAATAGAAAACTAAAAATTAATGATCTTAGGTCGTTAGATATTTCAGTTGTATATAAATTGTATGTGTCAGAAATTTGATCGTAAATTAATTAAATAAATTTAGAGAAATTGTTTTCCTATGATTTTGTGATTATTTGTTTGGAAATTGCATTCTTTTAGAGAATGCAATCAGTAGTATATTGAATTTTGAATTTTAGTTAATTTAATTTATGTTTTATACTTATGATCGCTGTAATATATATTATATATGTTCTATTTATAATATATTCTATGCAAAGATACACTGATTACTATATAGTATGCAGAATCATACCGCCAACTGTGTTGTATAATATAGTATGTGTGGAATTTTGTACCATTTTTAATTTTAACTTGTACTGAATTAAAATGGCTATAGTAAATAGTTTTATAGATTCATGAAATAAATTATTAAGTATGTCGTCATGAGTACATTTTTAATGAAATGTGATAGTAAAAATTTGAATGTTTATGTTTTATAGTAGTTAAACTTATAATTTGATGTAAACGTAGTGTTCAATAATAAAAAATCAGGTATATAATTTGTGTGATACTTATCATTGGGGTTTAATAGCATTTATAGTTGGTATCTTATTTTTATGTGTTTTTATGTTGTCTTGTGGATATTTTCTGGGAGGACGTTCAAGTTCACGTTCTAAAAATGTACCATTTGAGTCGGGAATTAAATCTATAGGGAATGCTAGAATACAATTCTCTGTTAAATTTTACTTAATTGCGATGTTTTTTGTAATTTTTGATGTAGAAGGAATATATGTGTATGCTTGGGCTATATCTGTACGAGATGTGGGTTGGGTAGGGTTTAGTGAGATTTTTGTTTTTATTTTTATTTTATTAGTAAGTTTAGTATATTTGATACGAATTGGTATGTTTGATTGGATGGACCAATCATCCCGATATGTCCATTGTGTAGATTGTTTTGATATTGATACTTCGAGATATTTAAAAAAAACAATACAAGGTAGCAGATATGAAATATACTTTAACAACAGCTCGAACAGATAATAGTGAAGATGAGCAATATCCTCTTCAAGAAAAGAAGATTGTGACAGATCCGTTAGAAAAGAATATTAAACGGAATGTTTTTTTTGGAAAATTAAGTGCTGTTTTGCATAAAATTGTCAATTGGGGACGAGGCAATTCTTTATGGCCTTATAATTTTGGATTATCCTGCTGTTATGTTGAAATGACTACCGCGTTCACTGCAATACATGATGTTGCACGGTTTGGTTCAGAAGTGCTACGCGCATCTCCTCGTCAATCGGATTTTATGGTTATAGCGGGTACTCCGTTTCTTAAAATGGTGCCAGTAATACAACGATTATATGATCAAATGTTAGAGCCTAAGTGGGTGATTTCTATGGGGGCTTGCGCAAATTCTGGAGGTATGTATGATATTTATTCTGTGGTGCAAGGAGTAGATAAATTTCTTCCTGTGGACGTCTATATTCCTGGATGCCCACCTAGACCTGAAGCGTATATTCAAGGGTTGTTATTATTAAAAAAGTCTATTAATGAAGAACGACGTCCACTTTCTTGGGTGTTGGGAGATAAAGGGATATATAGAAGAAATATGGAGTCAGAGCGTCAATGTAAACATAATACTCGCACAGCAGAAACTATTTTATCTTCTCCAGATGATGAACTTGATGTATATTCAAAACAAAACGGCGAGGCATAATCAAAGTTTTAAGAGTTTTTGTAATAATTATCATTAGTTGGTAGATATGATGCGTAATGATTCTACAGGTGCGTCTTTAATTAACAATATTTACCCGATATTAGATGATTTATTCTCTGCATTCAGTTCTGTGGACTTTGTGCTACAACCTACTCATACTGGAATTTTAATAATTTGGATCAAACGTGCGATGGTAATCCCGGTGTTGACATTTTTAAAAACAACGTCAAAACCGTATATTATGTTATATGATTTACATGGTATAGATGAAAGGTTGCGTATACATCGTGAAGGATTGCCAGAATCAGATTTTACAGTGTTTTATCATTTAATTTCTATATTACGTAATGATGATATAATAATAAAAGTTCCTTTGCTAGAGCAATCTCTATACGTAGACACAATAGTGTCTGTGTTTGCAAATGCGAATTGGTATGAACGAGAAACGTGGGAAATGTTTGGAATTCATTTTAATAAACATCCTAATTTAACGCGTATAATTATGCCAAAAAACTGGAATGGATATCCGTTACGCAAAGAATATCCAGCTCGTGCTACAGAATTTAATCCTTTTACTCTTACGAAACAAAAAGAAGATTTAGCAATGGAAGGATTATTATTTAAACCCGAAGAATGGGGAATGCATAGACATAGTAAACATGAAAATTTTATGTTTCTTAATTTAGGACCTAATCATCCTTCAGTGCATGGAGTGTTTCGTATTGTTTTACAATTAAATGGAGAGGAAATTATAGATTGTGTTCCAGATATTGGTTATCATCATCGAGGTGCTGAAAAAATGGGAGAGCGACAAACTTGGCATAGTTACATTCCTTATACTGATCGCATTGAATATTTAGGGGGCTGTGTCAATGAAATGCCCTATATTTTAGCTGTCGAGAAACTTGCTGGAATTGCAGTACCGGATAGAGTAAAAGTGATCCGCATTATGTTGTCTGAATTATTTAGAATTAATAGCCATTTGTTGTATATTAGCACTTATTTGCAAGATGTAGGTGCTATGTCTCCAGTTTTTTTAGCGTTCACTGACAGACAGAAGATTTATGATGTTATTGAATCAATTACCGGATCTCGTATGCATCCGGCATGGTTTCGTATTGGGGGGGTTGCTCATGATTTGCCTAGAGGTTGGGAGTGTTTATTAAGAAAATGTCTTGACTGGATTCCACATCGTGTTTCTTTTTATGTTAAGTCAACATTAGAAAATAGTATATTTAAAAAACGAGCGTGTGGTATTGGCGCATATAATGCCAAGGACGCATTAGATTGGGGAGTAACTGGAGCAGGATTGCGTGCTACTGGCATTGAATTTGATATACGTAAGTCACGGCCTTATTCTGGATATGAAAATTTTGATTTCGATGTACCAATAGGAAATGGAATCAGCGATTCTTACAGTCGAGTAATGTTAAAAGTAGAAGAAATATATCAAAGTGTACGTATTTTGGAACAATGTTTGCAGAACATGCCAATAGGCCCATTTAAATCAGATCACCCTTTAGCAACTCCTCCCATGAAAGAATACGCCCTACAACACATAGAGACTCTCATTACTCATTTTCTGCAAGTATCATGGGGTCCTGTTATCCCAGCTAATGAGTCCTTTCAAATGATTGAAGCCACAAAAGGTATTAATAGTTATTATTTAATTAGTGATGGGAATACTATGAGTTATCGTACTCGTATTCGTACTCCTAGTTTTCCTCATCTACAGCAGATTCCACATGTTATTCGTGGTAGTTTAATATCTGATTTAATTGTGTATTTAGGTAGTATTGATTTTGTTATGTCTGATGTAGATCGTTAATAAATGGAGAAATATGAGTAATATTAAAATTAATGATACGCCTACTAGTTTAAGTAGTAATAGTTTTTTTCAATTAAGTCAAGAAGAATGTAATGCTATTCAAGAAGAATGTACACATTATGAGGACATGCGCGCTGCTTCTATTGAAGCGTTAAAAATTATTCAAAAAAATCATGGGTGGGTACCAGATGAAGCAATTATTTTTATTGCTAAAATATTATGTATTTCTGCCGCTGATCTAGAAGGTGTCGCGACATTTTATAATCAAATTTTTCGTCAGCCGGTAGGTCGACATATCATTAGGTATTGTGATAGTGCGGTATGTTACTTGGTTGGATGTGAAAAAATCAAAAACACTTTAATATATCTGTTGAATATTAAAGTGGGTAATACAACTTCAGATCATCGCTTTACCTTATTGCCTACTTGTTGTTTAGGTATTTGTGATAAAGCTCCAGTCATTATGATAGACAAAGATATTTATTCTTGTATAGTTCCGGAAACAATTACAAAATTGTTAGGACAGTATTTATGAACAATATTTATGATGTTAGCGCAGAAAATAATCCACTTACATGGAGAATGCGTGACGATAAACAACCAGTATGGTTGCATGAATATACATCTAAAAATGGGTATCGATCTGCGTATAAAGCAATTACTCGAATGTCTCCAGAAGAGATTATTGGATTAGTTAAAAATTCAGGTTTAAGAGGTCGTGGCGGTGGGGGGTTTCTTACCGGAATAAAATGGTCCATGATGTCTCAAAGTAAGTCAGGCTGCTCTCGTTATTTAGTATGTAATGCAGACGAAATGGAGCCAGGAACTTATAAAGATCGATTTTTAATGGAACGATTGCCTCATTTATTATTAGAAGGTATATTAATTTCAAGTTATGCTTTAGGGGTGTCACGAGCGTATATTTTTTTAAGATATGAATACATAATCGTGGCGAAATATTTAACTCGGGCTATAGCTGAGATTAAGTCAATTGGATTGATTGGTAAAAACATATTGAATAGTGAGTTCAATTTTGAGTTATTCTTACATACAGGAGCTGGAAGATATATTTGTGGAGAAGAAACAGCGTTGATTAATGCTTTAGAGGGTCGTCGAGCAGTGCCGCGTGCTAAACCACCTTTTCCAAGTCATGTAGGATTGTGGGGAAAACCTACATGTGTCAATAATGTTGAGACGTTATGTAATATTCCAGGAATTATTGAACATGGGGCCACTTGGTATCGAAACATTTCTTCTAAAAAAAGTAATGATTCAGGTACAAAACTAATGGGATTTTCTGGTCGAGTAAAAAACCCAGGGGTTTGGGAGCTGCCTTTTGGTACGACTGCTAGAGAAATTTTAGAAGATTATTCTCGAGGAATGTGTCCTGGTTTTAGATTAAAAGCATGGCAACCTGGGGGTGTAAGTACAGATTTTTTAACCAAAGATCATTTAGATACACCTATGGATTTTGATAATATTGCTATTTCTGGCAGTAGATTTGGAACTGGTATGGCAATAGCAATAGATAATACCGTAAATATGGTGTCTTTAGTGCGTAATTTAGAAGAGTTTTTTTCACGAGAATCTTGTGGTTGGTGTACTCCTTGTAGAGATGGTTTACCGTGGATAGTAAAATTATTGATTTCTTTGGAAAATAAAGATGGCAGGCCTGGAGACATAGAATTATTAGAGAAATTGTGTTGTGTACTTGGACCTGGAAGGACTTTTTGCGCTCATGCCCCAGGAGCTATAGAACCTTTGAAAAGTGCTTTAAAATATTTTAAAAATGAATTTGAATTGGGTATTTATAAATTTTATAAACAGGAACCTAATCGTATTACTTGTGTGCAAATTAATTAAAAAATTTTTTATCACAAAATAAATATAATCATATTATATGTTCAATATAAATAATGTACATTGATGATTTTTAAATTTTTTCAGGCACCAACAAAATATAAAATTGGTATATTAAAATGATGATTTCTATTTATATAGAAGGGAAAAAGTATACAGTGGAAGATTCAAAAAATATACTGGAAACATGTTTGTCTCTTGGATTTGACATTCCTTATTTTTGTTGGCATCCTGCTTTAGGCAGTGTTGGAGCTTGCAGGCAATGTGCAGTAAAACAACAGCATTTTGGTAACGCAATAAAAGATACAAAAAGTCATTTGGTGATGTCTTGTATGACACCAGTAGCAGATGGTAGTTCTATTATTATTTTTGATGATGAGGTAGAAGAATTTAGAAAGAGTATATTGGAGTTGTTAATGATTAATCATCCTCATGATTGTCCAATATGCGAGGAAGGAGGTAATTGTCATCTTCAAGATATGACAGCAATGGTTGGACAAACATATCGTCGTTATAGGTTTAATAAGCGTACACACTATAATCAATATTTGGGACCGTTTATTGGGCATGAAATGAATAGGTGTATTACTTGTTATCGTTGCATACGTTATTATAATGATTATGCTGGCGGTGATGATTTAGGGGTATTCGGGGTGCATGATAACATTTATTTTGGACGAGTACAAGATGGTATGTTACGAAGTGAGTTTTCTGGAAATTTAATAGAGATATGCCCTACTGGAGTGTTTACTGATAAAACACAGTCCCAAAATTATACCCGTAAATGGGATATGATTTTTGCGCCGAGTATTTGTCAACAATGTAGCGTTGGATGTAATATTATTGTAGGTGAGCGTTACGGAAAGTTGTGTCGTGTTGAAAATCGCTATAATGGCAATATTAATGGGTATTTTTTATGTGATCGTGGCCGGTTTGGATGTAATTACGTTAATATTGATAATAGACCTAAAATTCCATCAAATAAGCAAGGTGATAATTGGGTTGTGTTGAATGAAAGACAAGCGATACAAGAGGCTGCCAATGGATTAAAATATAATTGTAACAGGATAATTGGTATTGGATCTTCTCGCGCCAGCATGGAAAGCAATTTTTCTTTGTTAAAATTGGTAGGACCAGATAATTTTTATAATGGGATTAATAATCTCGAACAAGAGCGATTATTATTAATAATTGAAATATTGTGTAATAGTGGTATTCAAGTTCCGTCGTTACGTGAAGTAGAAAGTTATGATACAGTGTTAATATTAGGAGAGGATTTAACTCAAACTGGAGCACGAGTAGCACTGTCGATACGTCAGGTAGTTAAAGGGAAAGCGCGTAAAGACGCGGGGGATCAAGGAATTTTTGATTGGCAATCTGCGGCTATTATAAATAGCTCTCAAGGTATTAAAAATAATATATTGATAACTGGAGTTGACAAGACTAAATTAGACGATGTTGCTATATTAACATATTATGATTCAGTACAAAATCAAGCACGGTTTGGTTTTGCTATTGCTCACGCGTTAGATCATACTGCTCCCGAAGTTAAAGATTTTGATTCTAAACTGAATGAAAAATTAGATATAGTTGTACAAAAATTAATGGAAGCGCACAAGCCATTAATTATTTCAGGAAGTAATGCAGGTAGTAAAGAATTAATTGCTTCAGCAGCAAATATTGCTCGTGCTTTAAAAAATCGCGGGAGTGAAGTTGGGATTACTTTTATCGTAGGAGAAGTAAATAGCATAGGTTTAGTAATGTTAGGTAAAAAAAGTCTCGATGCTGCTCTTGTAGATATTTGTAGTACCGACACTTCATCCGTTGGTTTAATTGTTTTAGAAAGTGATTTGTATCGTCATGCACAGGCAAATCAAGTTGATGTTGCTTTAAATAAGGTTAATTATTTAATTGTATTAGATCATCAATGTACTCTGATTCAAAAGAAAGCAAATTTAGTTTTACCAGTTTCTAGTTTTGTTGAAAGCGATGGTACTGTGATTAATTACGAAGGGCGTGCACAAAGGTTTTTTCGCTTATATAAGCCACAAAGTTATAAAAAAAATACAGTTATTTTAGAAAGTTGGAGATGGTTATATTTGATACATGATTGCTATATAAATTATATTAGAAAAAAAAATTTGCATATTGATCAGATTATAGATGCTATTATTTATTATTTTCCAAAATTAATTGGAATTAAACAGGCATCTCCGGACGCATCTTTTCGTATATATGGACAAAAACTAGCTCGTGCACCGCATCGTTATAGTGGACGTACAGCGATGTATGCTAATGTTGATGTACACGAACCTTATATATCACAAGATGATGATACGATGTTTTCTTTTTCTATGGAAGGTAATCATAATGTTCAATCTTTTCATAAACAAGTGGCGTTTGCATGGGCTCCGGGATGGAATTCTCCACAAGCATGGAATAAATTTCAAGATAAAGTAGGTGAGAATTTGTATTCTGGTAATCCGGGAATACGTGTATTACACACTGATAATGGTTCAACATTGAATTGGTTTAATATGATTCCTCAATCTTTTAAAATTATGAAAAATGTTGATCGGTGGTTGATAGTACCTTATTGGCATTTATTTGGTAGTGAAGAAACTTCTCAGCGATCTAAGTGTATTCAAGATTGTATGCCAAATCCTTATGTAATGCTCAATCAATTAGATGCGTTGCAACTAAAAATACAAAAAAATATGTTGCTTAAATTTACATGTGCTGATCAAATTTTATGTTTACCGATCAAATTTAGTACTAATTTACCTACAGGCCATATTGGATTACCTTTAGGTTTTCCAGATATTCCTTTATTTTTATCTGGTATGTATGCGCAAGATGTTCAAGGAGTATTATTGTGATGTCTGGTTCGTCAGAAATTATTACGGAACATTGTTTTTCCGCCATTTTTCATGCGGTAATTATTTTGTTAGTGGTAGTCGCTTGTGGTGCATACATGAGTTTTTTAGAACGCAGGTTATTGGCGTTGTTTCAAAATCGTTATGGTCCTAATAGAGTAGGTTGGCATGGTTCATTACAATTATGCGCTGATTTAATTAAAGTTATGTTCAAGGAGGATTGGATCCCTCCATTTTCTGATCGTATTGTATTTGTTTTAGCCCCAGTGATAGCTTTTATTTCATCATTAATGAGTGTATTGATTATTCCTTTTACGCCTACATGGATAATATGGGATTGCAATATTGGTATATTATTTTTTCTTATGATGTCAGGATTAATGGTTTATTCAGTGTTGCTTGCGGGGTGGGCAAGCAACAATAAATATGCTTTAATTGGAGCTGTGCGTGCTGCAGCTCAAACTCTTAGTTATGAGGTGTTTTTAGGTTTATCTATAATGGGTGTAGTTGCTAAAGCTGGATCGTTTAATTTAAAAAATATAGTTGAAGATCAATTATATCTGTGGAATATAATTCCTCAATTTGTAGGATTTATTACTTTTTTTTTAGCGGGTATGGCTTTGTGTCATAGACATCCATTTGATCAACCAGAATCAGAACAAGAGTTGGCAGATGGTTATCATATTGAATATTCTGGTATTAAGTTTAGTTTATTTTTTATTTCTGGATATATCAATATGATTGTCATTGCGTCATTCATTGTAACACTGTTTTTTGGAGGGTGGCAGGGACCTTGGTTTCCTCCTGTAATTTGGTTTATTACTAAAACTTTTTTATTGTTGATTCTGTTTATATTGATACGTGCGGCGTTACCACGTCCACGTTACGATCAAGTTATGTTGATAGGTTGGAAAATTTGTTTACCGATGACGTTGTTTAATTTATTAAGTACTGCTGTTGTTATTTTATTATAATTATTAATATAGGTTAAATATATTATGATGAAGTTAAAAAAGGTTTTTATAGATATTGGTTCTATATTACGTAGTATTTGGATGATAGGAATGCAAGCATTTAGTAAACGTGAAACTCGGATGTATCCTGAAGTTCCGTATATTCCATCACCTAGATATCGTGGTCGTATCGTATTGACTCGAGACTCTTCAGGTCGAGAACGTTGTGTAGCTTGTAATTTATGCGCTGTAGCTTGTCCAGTAGGGTGTATTTCTTTGAAAAAAGGAGAATCTACAGATGGTCGGTGGTATCCAAAATTTTTTAGAATCAATTTTTCTAGATGTATTTTTTGTGGTATGTGTGAAGAGGCATGCCCAACAGCAGCTATTCAATTAACTCCAGATTTTGAAATGAGTGATTTTAAAAGACATGATTTAGTGTATGAAAAGTCTGATTTATTAATATCGGGTCCTGGAAAATATTTAGAGTATGATTTTTATCAATTTTCTGGTAAGGAAATATTGGATAAAAAAAAGGGGGACGCGATAAAAGAATCAAAGCCTATAAATGTTAAAAACATATTGCCCTAATTTTAAGGTGATGGTTCATAAGAGGAATGTAGTATGATGGTTCTATTTTATATTTCTGGAATTATAGCGATATTGTCTACGATATGTGTAATATTGCATTATAATCCAATGCGTGCTTTATTATACTTAATAGTTTCCTTTTTATCTATATCATGCAATTTTTTTTCTTTAGGCGCATCTTTTGCTGCTGCCTTGGAAATTATTGTTTATGCCGGAGCTATCATGATTTTATTCGTATTTGCAATAATGATGCTTAATACGAAAAATATTATATTTGGTATACAAAAAGAAAGTAAATTTTTAAACCCCATATTATGTTGTGGCTCTGCGTTGTTGGTAGGTACTTTGTTTGCGATTTTACTGTACATATCCTTTGGATTAAAAGATGATGTGATAAATGTAAACAACTCAATAATAGACTCAAAACAAGTTGGTGTTGTATTATTTGGGCCATATATATTAATGGTAGAACTAGCGTCATTTTTATTATTAGGTGCGTTGATTTCTGTCTTTCATTTGTCTCAAAAACATACACAATCTGATGATTGTATTGATTCAACTCAATTACAAAAATATAAAATATGATTCCTTTATCGCATGCTTTTGGTTTATCTATAATTTTATTTATGTTAGGTTTAATAGCTATAATAATAAGACGTGATTTATTGTTTATATTATTGGGTCTAGAAATTATGATTAATGCTGCTGCTTCAGCATTTGTGATAGTAGGATCTTGTTTGGGGCAATCAGATGGTCAGGTTATGTATATTTTAGTAATTACTTTATCTGCTTCTGAATCTGCAGTTTCTTTAGCATTATTACTTCAGTTATATCGTCGTTATCATACATTGCATATTGATAATATTAGTGAGATGCGCGGATGAATTTACTTTTTTTAACTATACTTTTTCCGCTATTAGGATTCATTACGTTAGCTATTTCTCAAGGAAAATGGTCAGAAAATACTTCTGCTATAATAGGAGTAGGCACGGTAGGTGTATCAGCGTTGGTTGCTATATACGTCATATTTAATTTTTATTGCAATTCCAGTAATGACGTTAATTTTATGTTTGTACAGGAACTTTGGACCTGGTTTATTATTAATACCTTATGTATTACTGTAGCACTTAGATTAGATGGGTTGTCCTTAATCATGTTATCAGTAATTATTGGTGTTGGATTTATCATTCATTTATATGCCGCTTGGTATATGAGTGAATGTGAAGGATATTCTCGTTTTTTTGCTTACACTAATTTATTTATGGCAAATATGGTGCTTTTGGTGCTTTCAGATAATTTGTTATTGATGTATTTTGGATGGGAAGGCGTAGGACTGTGTAGTTATTTATTAATTGGATTTTACTATTCTGATTCTAAGAATGGAATAGCAGCTTTGAAAGCATTTATTATTACTCGTTTTGGAGACATATGTTTGGTATGTGCGTTATTCATGATTTATGATCAATATCATACCTTGAGTTTTAGTAAATTACTAACGTTGGAACTAAAATATTTATCGTGTCATATTTTTAATGATATCACATGGATATCTGTTATGTTACTTATTGGAGCAATAGGTAAATCAGCTCAGTTACCCTTACAAACTTGGTTAACCAGCGCTATGGCTGGTCCAACCCCAGTGTCGGCATTGATTCACGCAGCTACTATGGTCACTTCTGGTGTGTATTTAATAATTCGTATGAATAAATTTTTTTTAATGACTCCAAGTATTTTGTATTTGACCGGTATTATTGGTTCATTAACTGTGATTTTATTTAGTTGTTCAGCGTTATTTCAAAGCAATATTAAAAAAATTTTAGCATATTCTACTATAAGTCAAATAGGATACATGTTTTTAGCGCTCGGAGGTCAACATTGGGATGCAGCTATGTTTCATTTAGTAACACATGCTTTTTTTAAAGCGTTGTTGTTTTTATCTGCGGGTTCATTAATTTACGCTTGCAGATATGAACAAAATATTTTTAAGATGGGAGGGTTATATAAATTTATACCTTTAATTTATGTTTGTTTTTTAATAGGTGGAGCATCTTTATCTGGAGTGCCTATCATTACTGCTGGAGTTTATTCAAAAGAAATGATCATGTTAAAAACACTAACTAATCATGATTATTTTTTCTTGTTATCTGGATTAATAGGAATGTTTTTAACACCTATTTATACGTTCCGAATGATTTTTGTTGTGTTTCATGGTGAAAAAAAAATAGAGCCACGTGTATGTAATAAAATTGCTCAAAATTTACCCTTAATCTTATTGTTATTGTTATCGACGTTTATTGGTGGATGGATAAAATTACCGTTGTTAACAGATACTATAATTACTAACGTTGGCGAGGTGTATAATTATAGTCAAATATATCTTGAAATAATATCGGGGATTTTAGTAATGCTTGGTATTTGGTTGGCATCAATTTTTTGGATGGATTCTTTGCGTATAATTACAAGACAGATTATTAGGCCTCGTGTAACAGAAGTAGTAGAACGATATATAGTATTGTTATGTTATTATGGATGGGGATTTGATTGGCTTTATAAATTGATATTTATAAAGCCATATTTATTTATAACAAAAAAATTATCTTATTCTGATCCAATTGATGTAATCGTGAATGTTATCGTATCGTTATTATGTTGGCTTAAGAATGGTTTGATATGTAGTGAAAATGGTAAACTCAGTTGGTACATAATATCGATGAACATAGGGGCAGTTATGATACTAATCATGATATTAATTTATGATCGTCTGTAAATCAGTGTAGCATTATTGGTTTATAATATGAGGAAATACAAATATTTAATGTATATGTTTTATCGAGAAAAACAAAAATAATATGTTATTAATTATCTTAATATTTATTCCTTTTATTTTTGGACTGTTATGTTGGCAGTCAGAACGTATTGGATGTTGGGTACCGCGTTGGGTTGCTTTATCTGGAATGAGCATAACATTCATTACTACTTTTTTTTTATGGCAGTATGAGTGCCATGATCTATTAAATGCGCATCCAACAGAACATGTATTTCCTAAATGGCAATTAGAATACGTATATCCTTGGATCCCAAGATTTGGAATTAGCGTTCATTTAGCGTTGGATGGATTTTCTTTGTTGATGGTGACATTAACTGGATTTTTAGGATGCATGGCAGTGTTATGTTCTTGGTGTGAGATTCAGCGTTATCACGGTCTTTTTTATCTTAATCTATTATGGATTTTAGGTGGAGTTATTGGTGTTTTTTTATCAATTGATATGTTTTTGTTCTTTTTTTTCTGGGAAATAATGCTTATTCCGATGTATTTTTTGATATCTTTGTGGGGACACAAAGAGGTTAATAGAAGCGGTCGTATTAATACTGCTATTAAATTTTTTGTTTATACTCAATTTAGCGGATTATTTATGTTAATTTCTATTATTACTCTTGTTTCTATACATCATGATATACATGGTGTGTGGTCGTTTAATTATCAAGATTTATTGAATATGTTGCTGCCAGTGAATACAGAATATTTAATTATGTTGGGGTTTTTTTTTGCTTTTGCAGTAAAAATGCCAATCGTTCCTTTTCATGTTTGGTTGCCTGATGTTCATAGTCAAGCTCCTACTGCTGGGTCAGTCGATTTAGCAGGAATTTTATTAAAAACAGCGGCTTATGGATTTTTCCGATTTGTTTTACCGTTATTTCCTTGTGCTTCAAAATCTTTTGCCCCAATTGCTATGGGTTTGGGTCTGGTAAATATTTTTTATGGAGCTTTTATGGCATTCGCACAAACTGATGTTAAACGTTTAATTGCATATACTAGTATATCTCATATGGGATTTGTATTGATCGCAATTTATAGTGGTACTCACTTATCATATCAGGGTGCTGTGATACAAATGATTTCTCATAGCTTGTCTGTTTCTGGAATGTTTATAATTTGTGGTCAATTATATGAGCGGACACATACTCGAGATATGCGTGTGATGGGAGGATTATGGAGTCGCATGCATTTAATTCCTGCTTTTTCTTTATGTTTCGCAGCAGCAACACTTGGATTACCTGGTACTGGAAATTTTGTAGGAGAAGTGACGATTTTGTTTGGTAATTTTCAATCAGCACCTATAACTACAATAATAGCTTGTTTTGGGATAATATTATCATCAATTTATTCTCTTATTTTAATGCAACGCGTATATTATGGTCCAATATTGGTTCCCAGAGTTAATAAAAGCAGGTTATTAAGAAATATGACACTACGGGAAAAGAATATTATTATAACGTTGTTGTCATGTATTTTTTTAATTGGTTTTTTTCCGCAATATATTTTAAATGTTTCATATACGACAATGCACGATCTTTATATTTTCTTAAAAGAATATAACTGTTCAATGTGATTACATTATAACGATAATAGGATCTTAATTTATTATGTTAATAACTTGGACACAAATAATTCTATTGTTGCCCGTACTAATTATTGGAATGACAGTAGTCATTATTATGTTATCTATTGCATATCGTCGCAATTTATTTTTACATACTTCATTAACAATATTCGGATTTAGTTTGGCAATTATATCGATTGGATTGGTATGGGATCAAAGAGCTCGAAACGTTTTACAATTAATGTGTGTTGATGATTTTTCTATATTATATATAATATTGGTGTTAGTTTCTGGTTTATCAAGCTCCGTATTGGCTTATAAATGGTTGTTAATTTATCCGAGTAATAATCGTGACGAGTTTTATTTATTATTACTTATTTCTAGTATTGGCGGTATTTTACTAGCAACTACGAATCATTTAGTAATATTATTTTTAGGAATGGAACTTATTTCATTGCCGTTATTTGGGTTGATAGGTTATTCTTTTTTTAAAAAATTTTCTTTAGAAGCAAGTATTAAATATATTATATTATCTGGAGTATCTTCATCATTTATATTATTTGGTATAGCATTGATATATGCTGCAACTGGTTTTTTGTCTTTTACCAGCATTAGTCAATTGTTACGTTTGCATGTTATTGCGTCGAATCAATCTATACTTATGTCAACCATAGGACTAGGTATGATGATGGTTGGGATCGGGTTTAAATTGTCATTAGTTCCTTTTCATTTATGGACTCCTGATGTATATCAAGGAGCGCCATCTTCGGTATCATTGTATCTGACAACTAGCAGTAAAATAGCTATAATAGCTGTATTGATACGATTATTTATGGTGTTTCCTAATCAGTGTAGTAAGGTATTTTGTATATTTTTATCAGGTATTGCATGTTGCTCAGCGTTATTTGGTAATTTAATGGCTATTAAACAAGATAATATTAAGCGGGTTTTAGCTTATTCTTCAATTGCACATACAGGTTATGTTTTGATTGGTGTAATTGCGATATTACGGGCCAACCCCATTGCTTTGGAAACGATTGGTATTTATCTTATAAGTTACGTGCTGACTAGTATTGGCGCATTTGGTATTATCAGTGTAATGTCGTTTTTTTATGGCAATGAGGACATAGATGTAGATTCTTTGTTTGTATATCGTGGTCTTTTTTGGCATCATCCAACGTTATCGGTATTATTTACGATTATTATATTGTCTTTAGCGGGCATACCTATGACATTAGGTTTCATTGGGAAATTTTATTTGTTTGTTTTGGGAATAGACAGTAAATTATGGTGGCTTACTATTTTTATAGCAATGAGTAGTGTTATTAGTATATTTTATTATTTAAGAATTATAATAAATTTATATCTTAGTCCTATAAATCGTTTAAATATCAACTCTGATTCTTTATCTAGTTGGAGTGTTACTCCTGATGGGATAATAGTGATTATAGTATCTTTTTCTATATTATTTTTAGGATTATACCCAAAGCCTTTGATTTATTTTATGCATTTAATATACTCACCGGTAGTTTAATTGAAATAAAAATTTAATTGGAGGATTTTATATTTTAAATTATTTAATGAATAGATTTTCTGAATTTATAATAATGTCGTTTAAAACACATGTTACAGTAGTTTTAATATAATATGTTCTATAGGAACACAGCAGCATATCAAAATTTCATTAGAATGAATATAACCTAAAGGTTCTATGCAATATTGCACTTTTCCTTTTATTAATAAGGCACGGCAACTTCCACAGTAACCTGATCGACATTGATAATTTAATGATGGTATATGATGCATTTCCAATGCTTCCAATAAGGAACGATATGTTCTGTTATTATGCGCAAATTGTATATTTAAATATTTTTTTTGAAAAAAAAATATTTTACAATTGAAAGTCATGAAATTCATTTTCGTCAATATTGGGGTCTATTTGACCTACTAAATAAGAACTGGCTTCTACTTCTTGTGGTGCTACTTGAACATTATCTGATGATAACCAAGAATTAATCCAGGGTATCACGTTAGATTTAGTGTTGAAGGGTGTTCCTAGTCCGATTGCTTGCATACGTATGTTGGTAATATATTCAATGTATTGACAAAGTATATCTTTGTTTAAACCTATCATAGAGCCATCTTTAAATAAATAATTAGCCCAATTTTTTTCTTGTTCTGCAGCCATTAAAAATAGCGCATAACTTTCTTGTTGGCATTCTGTACTGATATCGGCCATTTCTGGATCATCTGACCCAGAGCGCATTAAGTTTAAAATATGTTGGGTAGCGTTTAAATGCAAAGCTTCGTCACGTGCTATAAGTCGTATAATTTTTGCATTACCTTCCATGAGTTCTCTTTCAGCAAATGCAAAAGAACAGGCGAAGCTGACATAAAAACGAATAGCTTCTAGCACGTTAACGCTAATCAAACATAAGTATAATTTCTTTTTAAGTTCATGTAAGTTTACTGCGACAGTGTTATTATTGATTTGATGAATACCGGGGCCTAAGATATGATAATAACTGGTTAATTCAATTAAATTATCATAGTATGTTGAAATATCTTTAGCACGTTTTAAAATTTCTTTGTTGCTGATAATATCATCAAATATCAAAGATGGATGATTAACAATATTGCGAATAATATGGGTGTAGGAACGGGAGTGGATGGTTTCAAAAAATGACCAAGTTTCTACCCAAATTTCCAGTTCTGGTATAGAAATTAATGGTAGTAATGCAATATTGGGACTGCGTCCTTGAATAGAATCTAATAAAGTTTGGTATTTTAAATTACTAATAAAAATGTGTTTTTCATGGTCTGGTAATGATTGAAAATCTATACGGTCTTTAGAAATATCTATTTCTTCTGGACGCCAAAAGAACGAAAGTTGTTTTTCAATTAATTTTTCAAAAATGGAATGTTTTTGTTGATCAAATCGGGCGATATTTACTGGTTGTCCTAAAAACATCGGTTCGAGCAGTTGATTATTTTTATTTTGAGAAAAAGTTGTATAAATCATTTTTATTCCTTTGTTACAAGCAAATATAAATATGTGGGTTTTAGTAAACAGTAGTTGCTTTTTTAAATTGTACAAGCATCACTTGTACAAATATTTGATTGGTTATGTGGTAGTGTTTTTTGTACATCCTGAGCTCCATCACGGGTGTTATGATAGTATAATGTTTTAATACCAAGTCTATATGCGTATAACAAATCTGAAAGTAGCTGTTTCATAGGCACTTTGTGTTCTGGAAATCGAGAGGGATCGTAATTAGTATTAGTTGAAATGGATTGGTCAATGAATTTTTGCATAATTCCTACTAATTGTAGATATCCCCGATTGTCCGGTATTTGCCATAATAATTCATAATCAGATTTTAGTTTAATAAATTCAGGTACTACTTGACGCAAGATTCCGTCTTTTGAAGCTTTTATGCTAATGTAACCTCTGGGAGGTTCTATGCCATTAGTAGCATTAGAAATTTGTGACGAAGTTTCTGATGGCATTAATGCAGATAATGTAGAATTTCGTAATCCATATTTTTTAATCTTAACACGTAAATCTTCCCAGTTATAATGTAATGGTTCATTAATAAATGAATTCAGGTCTGTTTTGTATGTATCAATAGGCAAGATTCCTTTTGAATATGAAGTATCATCGAACCACTCGCAAGATCCTTTTTCTTGAGCCAAATTGTTAGAAGCTCTTAATAAATAGTATTGAATAGCTTCGAAAGTACGATGTGTTAGTTTATTAGCACTACCATCTGAATAGCGTACCCCGTGTTTAGCAAGATAATAAGCATAATTAATTACTCCAATTCCTAAAGAGCGTCTTCTTACAGCACTACGTTGCGCAGCAGGAATAGGATAATGTTGATAATCTAATAGAGCGTCAAGAGCTCGTACTATTAAAGTAGAAAGTTCAGATAAGTCATCAAGATTTTCAATGTTACCAAGATTGAAAGCAGATAGTGTACATAAAGCAATTTCACCATTATGGTCATTAATGTTATTTAAAGGTTTGGTTGGTAAAGTGATTTCCAAGCATAAATTGGATTGACGAACTGGAGCGGCAATACTATCAAAAGCACTATGAGTATTACAGTGATCTGTATGTTGAATATAGATTCTTCCGGTAGAAGCTCGCTCTTGCATCATCAAAGAAAACAATTCTATTGCTTTAATTTTTCGATGTCTAATATTACGATCATTTTCATATGTGTTATATAAGTGTTCGAATTCATTTTGATTATTAAAAAAAGCTTCATATAATCCTGGCACATCAGATGGACTAAATAGTGTAATATATTTTCCTTCAATAAGACGTTGGTACATTAATTTATTGATTTGTACCCCATAATCTAAATGACGTATTCGATTAGAATCGATGCCACGATTATTTTTTAAAACAAGTAGATTTTCTATTTCTAAATGCCAAATAGGATAAAATAGTGTGGCCGCTCCTCCACGTACGCCTCCCTGAGAGCATGATTTTACTGCTGTTTGAAAATGTTTATAGAATGGGATACATCCGGTGTGGAATGCTTCTCCGTTACGTATTGGACTACCTAATGCTCTAATGCGTCCAGCGTTAATACCTATTCCAGCGCGTTGCGCGACGTATTTTACAATAGAACTGGATGTTGCATTGATAGAATCAAGACTATCATCACATTCGATTAATACACAGGAACTAAATTGGCGTGTTGGTGTACGTACTCCAGACATAATAGGTGTTGCTAAAGAAATTTTAAAAGTTGATATCGCATTGTAAAATTGTTGAATGTAATGCATTCGAGTTTTTTTGGGATATTTAGAAAATAAACAGGCCGCAGTTAGTATATATAAAAACTGAGCACTTTCATAAATCTCTCCGGTTACTCTATTTTGTACTAAGTATTTACCTTCTAATTGTTTTACAGCAGCATATGAAAAATTCATGTCCCGCCAATGATCAATAAATGAATCCATTTGATTAAACTCTTCCGCATTGTAATCATCTAGCAAATGTTGATCGTATTTCCCAATTTTTATTAATCGTAACACATGATTATACAGTTTTGGTGGTTTAAATTGACCATAAGCTTTTTTACGTAAATGAAATACCGCTAAACGTGCTGCTAAATATTGATAGTCTGGTTCTTCTTCAGAAATCAAGTCTGCTGCTGCTTTTATGATTGTTTCTTGAATATCGGAAGTTTTTATTCCATTATAAAATTGTATGTGGGAACGCAATTCTACTTGTGAAACAGAGACTTGCTCTAAGCCTTTGGCGGCCCAATTAATAACTCGGTGAATTTTTTCAAGATTAATAGGTTCGTGATGACCGTTTCGTTTAGTAACTAGTAGAGTTTGGTTCATATAAATGTATACCTGTTGTGAAGTACTAATAATATTAGGCCACAGTAATTTGTGATGAATAAATTATAGCTTAGACTCGTGATAGTTCGGTGAATTAATAATGACATCATAATTTTTATGTATAAAATAGTAATTGATTAAATAGTAATACAGGTGGAAAATATTGCATGGTTCTTATTTGGTATAAATATTCTAAATATCAATAATAACTGATTGTGTCTATAAATATATGTGATCATGCTGTACCGTATTATATATTTTATATATAATTGAACAATTGGATTATGTCTTTAATATTATATTGATCATATTAAAAAAATTATTCTTGCAATAGTAAACGTTTATTATTTGTTAATTTGTAATCGCTCTGTATTATATAGTGCGATTATTTTTTAGTTTAGCATGTAAGATATAGTTTGTGTTAAGGTTACGTATTAAGGCGCATTTATTCGTGCAGGGATTATAGCATAATCCGGTGATGTTTTGTTCTTCTAAAATGGTAGAGTCAATCCATTCTAGTAATTCAGATGGGGTAATAAATTTATTAAAATTATGAGTGCCTTTTGGAATAATGCGAAAAATATATTCAGCGCCTATTACAACGAACAGCCATGATTTAAATGTACGATTTAATGTGGAAAAAAATACTGATCCGTCTATCTTAATCATGGTAGAGCAAGCATGAACGATTGATGAAGGACACGGTACATGTTCTAAAACTTCCATACAGGTTACTACGTCGTAGTGATTAGCATGGTTTAAGGCATGGTTTTCTATTGTTTCTTGTATGTAATGAATATTTAAACCTTGATGTAAGGCATGTGATTTTGCAACTTCTAAAGCAGAAGCATTGATATCTAACCCAACAACTTTTGCGCCTGCTTGCGCCATACTTTCTGACAAAATACCTCCACCGCAGCCAATATCTAATATTTTTTTGCCAAATAGTCCATTACTGTGCTCAATAATATAATTAAAGCGTGTTGAATTAATGTGATGCAATGGTTTAAATGTATTAAAAGGACCCCACCATTGAGATGTGGATGTTTTGAATTTACTGATTTCTTTTTTATTCATATTCTTTTGATTTTTTGTAAGTTCATCAACAATTATGTCTTTCATGTTAAGATCTTCCTAAAATAAGAAGATGGGAATGTTATAGATTTGAATATTAGTATGTAAATTGTTTACAACTATTAGTTCGTTGAAATATGGTTATGAACTGATTTATATATAATATGATAAATGTATTTATCTTTGTAGAGTAATTTAAATATTACTAAAACAGTTTATATTATAGTTTAAATAGATTATTTAAATAAATTTTTAATATATATAAATTAAAAATAAATAGAGGATATAAATGCATGAATGATTTTGCTAAAGAAATCACACAAATTAACATAGAAGAAGAATTAACGCATTCTTATTTAGATTATGCTATGTCAGTGATCGTTGGGCGTGCATTGCCAGATGTTCGAGATGGGTTAAAACCTGTGCATCGTCGTATATTGTTTGCCATGCAAGTACTTGGGAATTGTTGGAATAGAAATTATAAAAAATCAGCTAGAGTAGTAGGTGATGTTATTGGAAAATATCATCCTCATGGGGATACTGCAGTATATGAAACTATAGTGCGCATGGCACAACCTTTTTTAATGCGCTATGCTTTAGTAGATGGACAGGGTAATTTTGGCTCAGTAGATGGTGATCCAGCGGCGGCTATGCGTTATACTGAAGTACGTATGTCTAAAATAGCAAATGAATTATTGTTAGATTTAGACAAAGAAACAGTTGATTATGAACTTAATTATGATGGCACTGAAAGTATTCCAGGAATATTACCTGCTAGAATTCCAAATCTTTTGGTTAATGGTTCTTCTGGTATTGCTGTGGGAATGGCTACTAATATCCCTCCTCACAATCTTTCTGAGGTAATTAATGGATGTTTGGCGTTTATAGATAATGAGGATATTACTATTGAAGGATTAATGAAATATATTCCGGGCCCAGATTTTCCTACTGCTGCTATTATTAATGATAGTGGTGGTCTGAAAGAAGCATATAGCACTGGACGAGGTAAAATTTATATTCGCGCCCGATCGGAAATTGAAACTGATGTTAAAAGTGGTCGCGAATCTATCGTAATATATGAAATTCCTTATCAAGTTAATAAGGCTCGATTGTTAGAAAAGATCGCGGAATTAGCAAAATTAAAACGCATTGAAGGAATATATAATTTGCGTGATGAATCTGATAAGGATGGCATGCGAATAGTTGTTGAAATTAAACGTGATGCTATTAGTGAAGTAATTTTAAATAATTTATATTCTTTAACTTCGTTACAAACTTCATTCGGCATTAATATGGTGGCGTTACATCAAGGACAACCAAAAGTTATGTCATTAAAAGACATTTTATCTGCTTTTGTATGTCATCGTCGTGCAGTGGTAATACGTCGTGTTACTTTTGAATTAAAGAAAGCTCGTAGTCGTATTCATATTTTAGAGGGGTTAGCGATTGCATTATTTAACATTGATTCAGTTATTAAACTTATCCGTCAATCTAATAGTTCTGAGGAAGCTAGTTCTGTTTTAATATCTTCATCGTGGAATATAGGCAATGTTTTTGATATGAAACAGAGAACTTCTATTAATTTGATGAAATCTGAAGGGTCAGATTTAAAGAATGCTGTTTACAATAATCAATGTTATCTTACCAAGAATCAAGTACAAGCTATTTTAGATTTAAAATTACATAAACTTACTACTTTGGAGTATGAAAAAATATTAAAAGAATATAGCAGTTTATTAGAAAAAATAGAAAATTTAATCTCTATTTTAAAAGATTCTAAATGCCTTATGAAGGTAATTCGTCAAGAACTATTGATGATACAAGAAGAGTATAACGATTCTCGTCGTACTGAAATTAGTAGCAATATTGAAAATATTAATGTTGAAAATTTAATTAATCAAAAAGATGTAGTAGTAACTTTATCATATCAAGGTTATGTTAAGTATCAACCATTAACAGATTATGAGGCGCAAAAACGAGGAGGAAAAGGAAAGTTAGCAACGCGAATTAAGGAAGAAGATTTTATTACGCGATTACTAATAGCTAATACTCATGATACGGTTTTGTTATTTTCTAATTATGGGCGTATATATTGGATGAAAGTCTATCGATTACCTGCAGCTAGTCGTGGATCACGAGGTAAACCAATTATTAACCTTTTGCCATTAGATGTGAATGAACGAATTACTGCTATTTTACCAATTCAAAATTATACAACAGGACATCAAGTATTTATGGCGACTAGTAGTGGAGTTGTAAAAAAAACACCACTTACTGAGTTTAGTCGGCCACGTAATGTTGGTATTATTGCATTGAATCTTAATGATGGGGATGAATTAATTGGAGCTGATGTAACCGATGGCAGTAATGAGGTAATGTTGTTTACTGCTTACGGAAAAGTTGTGCGATTTAAAGAAACGCAGGTGCGAAGTGTAGGTCGCTCGGCGATCGGTGTGAAGGGTATTCATTTGTTACAAGGTGATCGCGTAGTATCTTTAATTATACCAAAAGATAAGAGTTCTATTCTTACTGTTACTCGAAATGGTTTCGGAAAACGTACTAATCAATCAGAATATCCAATTAAGTCTCGCGCGACTCAAGGTGTGATTTCTATTAAGGTTACTGAGCGAAATGGTAATGTAATTGGTGCTGTGCAAGTAAATCAATCTGATCAAATAGTAATGATCACTGACTCAGGCCGATTAGTGCGCACTCGTGTTTCTGAAGTTAATATTATTAGACGTAATACTCAAGGAGTTATGTTAATTCGTACAGCATGTGATGAATGTGTAGTTGGGCTACAGTGTGTTGTGGAATCAGTAGAGAATTAAAATGTTTTATTTAATTCAGTATCGAAGAGAATTTATTGTTATTAATTGTTGGTTTTAATAATGAAATTTTATTCAATAATATGGGATTTTTGTGTCTGTGAAATTAATATTGCATTTTGTGTTGTTTACTCATGTATTTTTTAATATTTATTATGTTAATATATATGGTATACAGGAATTATTTCTAATATAATGATAAGAAATGATTACTATGATTTGTGAAATAGTTAATTGGAGTAGAGATTATTTAAGTTGAGGTAATGTAACAAACATGCAATATTATATTATAATATGATTATTTTATTATTGATATTGGACATTATGATCATAAATAATACGATATTCAATGACAGGAATTGTTAGATATGTATATTGAATGAGAAATCGTTGTGTATTAGATAGTAAATGATATAGATATGAGAGAAACATTGGATTTTTTATGTTTTATGCGTAGGATTTGGTTTTTTGCGTGTGTTGTTCAAATATGAGTTGAATTGTTGGAGAATTGTATTTTATTAATATGCCGATATAGTTGATGCAATGTGAGCAAAGTAGGTGGTTTATTATGTAATAACTAATAACTTAGAGTGGATTGGTGCATAAAAAGTGTTAATTTATTTTGAAGAAAGTTAATGGGTGTCATTTTTGTTAAATAGTATTTTTTACTTACTATATGGTGAGGTATTAATATGAAATTACGGTGTTTTACTAGCCTGGTCGCAACTATGGTTATGGCAAGCACTGCCGGGGCTTCTGAAATTTACAATAAAGATGGAAATATATTAGATATGTTTGGTAGTCTTGTTGGAGGTCATTATTTTTCTAAAGATAATACTAAAAATGGGGATAATTCGTTTGTAAGATATGGTTTTTCTGGAACAACATATATTAATGACAAAATTGTTGGTTTTGGTATGTGGGAGCATGAAATTTCCCTAAAAAATACTGAAGGAACCATCATAAATAATAATGATAAGGTGTTGCTTGGCTATGCAGGAATAAAATTTGGAAATTTAGGAAGCATTGATTATGGAAGAAATTATGGAGTATTGTATGATGTGGGAGCATGGACAGATGTAACGCCAGGATTTGGAGGAGATATATTGTTTGTAGATAATTTTTTATCTAATCGTAGTTCGAATGTGATTACATATCGTAATAAAAATTTTTTTGGTTTCATGAATGGATTGGATTTTGCCTTACAATATCAAGGTAAAAATGATGTGAACAAAGCAACGGGTCGTACTTTAAAAACGGCTAACGGAGAAGGATACGGGGTGTCCGCATCTTACTCATTGGATAATGGGTTTGCTGCGTCCGTGGCTTACACTAATAATAAACGTATCCTTGAACAAACTGGTTTAGATAGTAATCTGTGTTGCAATGATAATGCTGAAGCGTATTCTTTGGGCATAAAATATGATGGAAACGGTATGTATGTAGCAGCTACTTATGGAGAGACTTATAATATGACTCCATTTGGTAGTTTTTGTGATAATCTTAATCCAGAATATATTTATGGGTTTGTTAATAAAGCTAAAAATATTGAATTAGTGGCTCAATATCAATTTAATTTTGGTTTACGTCCTTCTGTATCTTATTTGTATTCAAAAGCTAATGATGCGGAAAATGATGGTTACAGCAATTTCTTAAAAAAATGTGTTACAGTTGGAACAAGTTATGTTTTTAATAAAAATATTTGTACTACTGTGGATTATAGAATCAATTTATTACATAAAGATAGTTTTACCAGTGCATCTCAGATTTGTACCGATAATGTTATTGCATTGGGCGTAGCTTACGCATTTTAAAAATAGGTCAACCATTAAATATACTAAAACAGGCGAATTAATTAAGACATTAATTCGCCTGTTTTAGTATATTTAATGGTTTCAAGGAATAGAATATGTCTAAATTATGCATTGGTATTATTTGCGGGGGTCGTTCTTTAGAACACGAGATTTCATTGAAATCAGCTATGTGTATTGCACAGGTTATTGATAAATTTCGTTTTGAGGCCATGATTTTATGGATAGATAAAAAAGGATGTTGGCATTTGAAAGATATCAATTTTAATGATTTATCGTATCATAAAAATGATAACATTTCTATTTTGTTACAAAACTGTCCTCATCCATTTAAATTGCATACTAAAAATATAAATATTTTATTAAAATTTGATGTTATTTTCCCTTTAGTCCATGGAACACTAGGAGAAGATGGTGCTTTGCAAGGTTTATTGTGTATGATGAATTTGCCATTTGTTGGGTCTAATATTTTAAGTTCATCTGTAGGGATGGATAAAGATGTGTCTAAATGTTTGTTGCGTGACGCGGGTTTATCCGTGGTACCATTTAGAACTGTTTTAGCTCAGGACCAGCATAATATAGATTTTGATTATTTTGTTTCTATCTTTGGATTACCTTTGTTTGTGAAGCCATCAAATCAAGGATCATCGATAGGAGTATCGAAAGTTACTAAATGCGAAGATTTTAACTTAGCTTTAATCAAGGCTTTCTCTTTTAGTAATAAAATATTAATAGAACCAGCTATTATTGGAAGAGAATTGGAATGCGCGGTATTGGGTAATGATAATCCAAAAATTAGTGTGTGTGGCGAAGTTATATTATCAGATAATAATTTTTATACTTATTATGATAAATATGTGGAACGTAAAGCACAGATCATGATACCTGCTTTGATTAATGATGCAATAAGTGATGATATTCGTCATATTGCTTTACGTGCATTTCAAGTGTTAAATTGTTCTGGAATGGCGCGGGTAGATGTTTTTTTAAATTTGGATAATAAAATTTTTATTAATGAAATTAATACGTTACCTGGCTTTACTTGCGATAGTATGTATCCTAAATTGTGGGAGGTAAGTGGATTAAATTTTCAAGCGCTAATTACGAAATTGGTAGAATTAGCGCTAGATCTACATGATAAAAATAATTATTTTTATCATGTAGACGGTGCTGTATTTAAATATTTTCGGCATGAGAGGATTTGAACCTCTGACCCCCGACACCCCATGACGGTGCGCTACCAAACTACGCTACATGCCGTTTTAGGTTTATTTAAAAAATTTGTAAAAAAATATTATTTTTTGTGAATACACAACTGTAGATTTTCATCGTGAATATGATCGTTAGTTTTTGTTTGTGATTACTCAGATATTTATATATATATTGATGTAATGTGTATTGGTATTTTATCATTTTATGTGCAATATTTATTAAATTCAATTTCATTAGTTATTAATAAACATTTTGTTGCATGATTAATATGTATTTATATTTTATTATACAAAGAAAACAGATCTTAATTTATAACTAAAGATATATTTTTTAATTAGGTGTTATTTATAAAATAAATAATGTTATTAAACACGTGCAAAATCAATATGCATTAATTTGGGCTTAAAAGGATGATATTGTAGTTCTTGCACTTTAACTGTAATAGGTTGTTGATTTTCAATAAACAATAGAATAACATTATTTTTGTATAATTGTATTACAGCTTCAGGATGTAAGATATCATTTTGATTCAATATAATGGATACGCTTGGTTCCTGGCCTCTATTGTAGATAATAGCTGGACATTTGTTTTGTTTACGTAACCGTCTTGTTGCGCCTTTTTTGTGATAAATACGTAAATTAGCTTTAATTGTTAACATTATTGTAGTACCTAATTAAATATTTTTATTAATAATTTGATTATAATATCTATAAATTTGAAACGATGATTTCTCCTATCACATGATACAATATGAATAACCATTTATATAATGAAATACTATATGCTAATAAATGTTATTTAGTAACTTGTCTGTCGTAATGAATTTTCAAGTAAATCATTTCAACCGTTTAATATATTAAACAATGAAAGTAATGAAAATTTAACATTCATACCTGATGAGGTTCATCTGATGATATTAATCCGATATATTTTATTTGTACTAAATATATCAATATGTGAAAATCATAAAATCCTGATGGCTTTATGGTCCTATACTCGTGATATTCATTGAATTCGATATCTTATTTTTTTAAAGTATTTATGGTATCATAAAATTTATAAAAATGTAATACAATAAATATTTTCAATGATTTGATCAATTTTTAATAATTTTGATTATTTGTAATATATTTTCAATAGAAAAAATATGTTACAAATAAACGAATAAATACAATTTAATTTCCATATTTTTAATATATATAATAGATATATAATTTATTTATAGATTACAAAATTATAAATGTGATTCACAGAGATATTTATGTATAAAAATGAGGAATACATTATTGATGCTCTTGTATAAATTATAATATTTATTTTGTAAAATATGAAAGTGTTGGTAATGTTCAGGTGTTGTTTATAACAAATGTAATTATATAAGTAAGATCTAAGTAATTTTAAAAATTAATATACTTGGTTGTGGGTTTGTAATAATAAAATATGCATTTTTAGTATTAATCAATGTATACTTGATTTAATTAAAATGTTTCGAAGTTGGTGATTATACAATATATTATGCGAAAGGTTTTTCGTGAATGTATTTTTAGAGAAAGTTATATGTCTATATTGACACAAGAAGCGCTATTAGTGCGTGATGCTTTATCAGTTCGAGGATTAGAAAATCCATTAATTGAGTTGAATATTAATCATCAAACACGTAAACGTCGTATCGAAGATCATATGAGAGCTATTGTGCATCTTCTTAATCTCGATTTAGAACATGATAGTTTATTAAATACTCCTAAACGTATAGCTAAGATGTATATAGAAGAAATTTTCTCAGGTTTAGATTATTCAAATTTTCCTAAAATTGCAATTATTCAAAATACAATGCAAATAAATGAAATGATTACAGTGAGGGGTATTAATATCACTAGCACTTGTGAACATCATTTCATTGTTTTTAATGGTAAAGTGACTATTTCTTATATTCCAGAAAAAAATGTGATTGGTTTGTCAAAAATAAATAGAATAGTTCAATTTTTTTCTAAAAGACCGCAGTTACAAGAACGATTAACAAAACAAATTTTTTTAGCGTTGCAAACCTTACTTAATACAGATAATGTGGCAATATTTATTGATGCAGTACATTATTGTGTCAAAGCTAGGGGTATTCATGATGTTAGCAGCACTACAACTACTACTGCGCTAGGGGGGTTATTTGAATCTAATACGAATACTAGAAAAGAATTTCTGCACGCAATTATGTATTGCAACCATTAATTTATATTTTTTATTTAAAATATTATATATATCATAGAATATGAATTCTAAAGACATAGTAATTTTTATAATATCTGTTTAAGTATGTGTAATGGAAATGGAATGTTGTATGCTTATATATTAGAATCGTTTTCAAGATTTATTTTTTATTGATATAGAACTGTAACTGTATATCAGAATATAAATTTAAGTAGAAAATCATTTACATAGCTTTTTATTAAATAAATTGATCTAAGAATTTATTTTTTATGATTAAGTGTCTCAAAAAAGAGATCATGAAAATTGAAATTTCAGTGTAATTGAGTGTATTTGTGTTAATTAATAATATGGATTTAATATCTATATCCATTTTATACTTTGGACTTTTTTAATTTATTACAATGTAGTTGAGGAGTGTTGTCTTTAGAAGTTATATTTTAAACGGAAACATGAATGAGTATAGTTAGAAACCAAAATTTTTTAAATTATATAAGAATATTGATATAAATGGCGTATGTAGATAAAATAAATTCTATCAAGTAGTAGTCTTGTAAATGAAAGGAATGATTGTTTATTAAAATTGTTTAATATTTAATTTTGTTTATTGTAATTAATTTTATTATAATTATTTTGTTGTAGACGGCATATGTTAATATAGTGTTGTTTCATTTCAAAATATTTTAACAGAATTAATGATATTATTTGTTGTTGCATCTTAATGAGATTAGGAAATATTTTTATTTATCTGCATTAAGGTACTGAATGTAATTATTAAATTTATGTATATGTAAAATTTTTTCAAGTTATGTTTTTTTAAACAAGAGTCTATACCATATATATATATCTTCAAATTTTTAATAATAAATTCACGTATAGTTCTCATTTGTATAGTGTATGCAATAATACAATTAGTTTTTTAACGTTATTGTGTTTATGTTAAATGGTGATTTGTGCTGTGTGTCTTCATGTATTATTATCCGGAAGGCGTTCATGTAATTGAGATTTATTTTTTATAGATACAATGTGGTCAGGATGGATTCGAGAAAAAATTATTTTGAATTTATTAATTCGATGATTTGATAAAGGCGCAGAAAGACTGTCCCATGTAAGACGAGTGTTGAGAAAGCATTCACTGTAATTAGCTAATTTAGGCAAAACAGGTTTCAAATAGATCATCAGTACACGAAACAACTGAATACCCATAGAATAAATAGATAATGCTTCTTGTCTACGGTCTATTTTTTTTGCGATATGCCACGGAGCATGTTTATCTATGTAACGATTAGCTTCATCTGCTAATTTCATAATTTCACGCATTGCGTAGTTAAACTCTCTTTTTTGAAATAATTTCCCTATATAATGTCTGGATTCAATAAACATATTATATATAACTGGATGCGTTAATGTATTCGACAAGTAGCCATTATAATATTGATGTATAAATCCAGAGTTTCTAGATGCTAAATTTAATACTTTATTAATAATATCTGAATTTACTCTAGTAATAAAATCTGATAAATTCAAATCTATGTCGTTAGTATGAGATGAAAGTTTTGTGGCATAATAATATCTTAAATAATCTGGGTTTAAACATGATAAATAAGTACTTACGTTGATGCAAGTTCCTTTAGATTTTGATATTTTAGATCCATTTAAAGTAACATGCCCATGAACAAATATATTAGTTGGTTTGCGAAATTGACTGCCTGACAAAACAGCTGGCCAAAATAAACAGTGAAAGTAAATAATATCCTTACCTATGAAATGATATAAGTCTGTTTTGGAATTCGAGTTCCAAAAGTCGTTAAAAGATATGTTTTTGTTTTTTTTGCATAAGTTTTTAAAGGTACCCATATATCCAATAGGAGCATCCATCCATACATAAAAATATTTTTCTGAAGAATTAGGAATCTTAAATCCAAAATAAGGAGCATCTCTAGAAATATCCCATTGTTTTAAACCTAATTTAAACCATTCTTCTACTTTGTTGGCTACTTCTTTTTGTATGCTTCCTGATCGGATCCATGTACGCAATGTATCAGTAAAAGCTGGTAAATCAAAAAAGAGATGTTCGGACTTGCGTATTATCGGAGATGTTCCAGAAATAACTGATTTGGGATTTATAAGCTCTAAAGAAGTATAAATAGTACCACATGTTTCACAATTATCTCCATATTGATCATCTGTTTTGCATTTTGGACATATTCCTTTAACAAATCGATCTGGCAAAAACATATTTTTTTTAGAATCATATAATTGAGAAATAAATTTAGATTTGATGAATCCACGTGTTTTTAATCGAAAGTAAATGTCATGTAGTAATTCACGAGTTTCTTCGCTGTGAGTAGAATAGTAGTTGTCATAGCTAATTCCAAATTTATGGCAATCTCGTTGATGTTCTTGTCGTATTTGGGCAATCATTTGTTCTGGCGCTATATTAAGTTGTTGTGATTTTAGCATAATAGCAGTTCCATGCGCATCATCTGCACAAATAAAGTATACGCAATTGCCTTGCATGCGTTGATAACGAACCCAGATATCTGCTTGTATATGCTCTAACATGTGTCCAACATGAAGTGAACCATTAGCGTAAGGCAGGGCACAAGTAACTAGCATTTTTTTTGTAGTCATAATAATTTTTCGGATTTAAAATTTAAATATATTGTATAACGACATATACTATAGATTGTTAAAATATAATTGTTTTTTATAATTCATATCATGAATGTACAATATTTATTATATATATATATTATGATAATTTAAAATTGTATTTGGTTATGTTTAATAGTTTTTATTAATGTTTTAATATTGTTGTAATGGTAGTTTTATATTCAATAAAAATTCTGTTTTACAATTTATTACACATTTTTAAATTTAATTTAACACGGTGTAATAATAGTTTTTATTATGACGTATAAAATAAATATATGTACACGGTCCACTTTAAGGATATTTTTTAAATAAATATTCACAATTGATTCTGTCAATTACGGTTGAATAACATTGTTAAAGCTGATTATTGCTTTGCGTTTTTTATTTATATTTAAATATTGTTTAAACTTTTTATTTTTATATCGAAGTATTTATGTATAATATTCTCATATTATGAACTAGATACAAATTAGTCATCATTTAACTATTATTAAAATATATAACATACTTATACCACAGAGGAGCAGATATGTTCAAACAACAAAAGATTGGTATTATCGGTATGGGTGTTATGGGTCGAAATTTAGCATTAAACATCGAAAGTAAAGGTTATTGTGTTGCCATTTACAATCGTTCTAAGGATAAAACCGATGCAGTTGTTACTACTAATCCAAAAAAAAATATCATCCCATGTTATTCAATAGAGGAGTTTGTACTATCCTTAAATAAACCTCGTTTTATATTTTTAATGATTACATCAGGAACGCATATCGATAATGTTATAAAAATATTGTCCCCTTATATGAATCCGGGAGATATTTTAATTGATGGAGGTAATTCATTTTATAAAGATACTATGCGTCGTAATCTTGAGTTATCAAAACAAGGGATAAACTTTATTGGAACTGGTATTTCTGGGGGAGAAGAAGGGGCTTTAAAAGGGCCATCGATTATGCCTGGAGGGCAAATTGATGCATATAAAATGGTTGAGTCGGTTTTTAAAAAAATTGCTGCTCGTGTTAATGATGAAACTTGTGTTGCATATATAGGACCAAATGGATCTGGTCATTATGTCAAGATGATACATAACGGCATAGAGTACGGAGATATGCAAATAATTGCTGAAATATATTTTTTTATAAAAAATATATTTCATTTAACTCACGAGGCATTAGGAGAAATTTTTAATAAATGGAATCAAGGCGAATTAAATAGTTATCTTATTGAAATAACAAGTCGCATATTCGTTAGAAAAGATGCTAATCATGATTATATTCTTGATTCTATATTAGATGTGGCTGGAAATAAGGGTACTGGAGCATGGGCTAGTCAAGATGCAATCGATTTAGGAACACCATTAGGTATGATTACTGAATCAGTGTTTGCTCGTTATATGTCTGTACTTAAAAAACAACGTCTTAAAGCATCAAAAATATTGTTAGGACCTAATAGAAAAAATTGTTTTGAGAGCAAATGTTTATATTTAGAAAAGGCGCGAAAAGCATTGTATCTTAGCAAGATTATTTTATATGCGCAAGGTTTTTATCAATTGAAAATTGCGTCTGATAAGTATCATTGGGATTTAAATTACAAACAAATTGCTCAAATTTTTCGTGCGGGATGTATAATTAGATCAAAATTTTTACAAAAAATTATTGATATTTATTCCCAAACTCCAGATGTTACTAATTTGTTATTGTCTCCGTATTGTGTTAATATCGCGAATGATTACCACCAAATGTTGAGAGAGGTGGTAGTGTGCGGCATTAAACACGGTATTCCAATGCCTACGTTATCTGCTGCTATAGCGTATTATGATAGTTATCGCAGTAATGTGTTACCTGCAAATCTTATTCAAGCTCAAAGAGATTGTTTCGGAGCACATACTTATACGTGTTTTGATAAAAAAGGTGCGTTTCACACTGATTGGTTAAAATAAATATAAGAAGAATATTGTTTCAATATTAATTAAATAATTTAAGTAACAACCAATATCCCACATATAATGGGATATTGGAGATATCAAAATTTATTAGTTTTTATTCATTAGGACTGTTTTTATTGTATGTTTAATAAATTAATTGGTATTCCTATATAATATGATATTATATATCATCACTAATAAAATTAGTGTTTGTTTGGTTTTATTATAATATTATTTTATGTGTATAATATTACTGTTTATTGATTTAATTTGTTATCGTTATTTCGAATTTTTAATTCCTGGATGATTGCATTAAAACTTAATGATTTATGTTGTAATAGGACTAATAAATGATAAATTAGATCTGATGCTTCATTAATGAGTTCTTTTGTATTACAACAGGAAATTGCTGCAAGGGCCGTTTCTAGGCCTTCTTCACCAACTTTTTGAGCAATGCGTTTGACACCACTATCATATAAACGAGATGTGTAGGATGTATTAATGAGATGGGATGGTATGTTTTTTTTTGAGGATATAATGTTTTCTAATTGATGAAGAAAACTTAATTCTGCTATTCCAGGATGGAAGCAGCTGCTAGTATTATTATGACAAGTAGGTCCATGAGGCAAAGCGAAAATTAATAATGCATCTTGATCACAATCTGAATACCAATTGATTAATTTTAATATATTTCCAGATTTTTCTCCTTTAGTCCATAATCTGTTTTTGCTGCGTGAAAAAAAAGTAATATGCTTAGTTTGCTCGGTTTTTATCATTGATTCTTTATTCATATGTCCTAGCATTAATACTTCTCCTGATTCAGCATGTTGTATGATAGCGGGTATTAGACCATGATTTTTAGTCCAATTTAATTGCTGATGCTGATTTTTAATTAGCATAATCTAACTTTTATCCCTTCTTTATCTAAAAATTGTTTCAATTTATGAATATCAATAATTTGATTATGAAACACTGAAGCCGCTAACGTCCCATCTACATCGGCATCACGAAAGGCTTCTAAGAAATGTTGATAGGTACCAGCTCCGCCAGAAGCTATAAGTGGTACTTTACAATGTTTTCTAATATTCCGTAGTTGATCTAAATCGTAACCGTTTTTCATTCCATCTTGATTCATCATATTTAATACTATTTCCCCAGCTCCATATTCTTGTACTTTTTTAACCCAATCCAATGTTTGCCATGTTGTGATTTTTGCACGAGCACTGTCCCCAGTATAGCATTTTACTTGGTAAATCTTTTTTTTAGGATTATGCCAGGTATCGATGCTAACTACAACGCATTGTGTGCCGAGATGATCAGCTAGTTCTTGGATTAGCATTGGGTTAATTAAAGCAGGAGAATTAATTGAAATTTTGTCTGCTCCAGATGCAAGAATTTGTTTAGCTTGTTTTAATGTACTTATGCCTCCAGCAACACAGAATGGTATATTTATTACCTTAGCAATCTGAGAAATCCATCTCTTATTCACTACTTGATCATTAGGTGATGCCGTGATGTCATAAAATACTAATTCATCAGCTCCTGATTTTGCATATCTATTTGCTAATTCTAAGATATCTCCTACAATTTTGTGATCTTTAAATTGTATTCCTTTGATTACTTTGTTATTAGCTACATCAAGACAAGGAATTATCCGTTTTGCCAACATGATATAGCCTCATCGATAGTAAATGTATTTTCTAAAAAAGCACGACCAATAATGATTCCTGCTACTCCAGAAGAACGTAATTTAGATATTTCTGCTAATTTATTAACACCTCCAGACGATTGAAATGCTATTTGCGGCCAAGAATGACATATTGATTGATATAAAGATATATTGCTACCTAACAAAGTTCCATCTTTGGAGATATCTGTGCAAATAACATGTTTTAAACCTACAGTATAATATTCTTCTATTATTTGTTCTAATTGAAAATTAGTTTCTTTTTGCCAACCGTAAATAGCAATTTTTCGATTTTCTTCAGAATAAACGTGTATATCTACCGCTAGCACTAAAGTATTTGGATCAAAATATTCAAACCATTTTTTTACTATTTTTGGTTGTGTAACTGCTATAGAACCTAATACTATACGTGTTGCTCCTGATTCTAACAGAATTTCTACATCTGCAGCGTTACGTATACCCCCTCCTATTTGTATCTTAGATAGAGGAGTAACTTCTTTTATTAATTGACTAATTAATAAACTTTGTTTTTTTGATGGATTTTTTGCTCCATCTAGATCAACTAGATGTATCATTTTTGCTCCTTGTTGTATGTATTTTCTCAATAATGATATAGGTTCTCCGTAATTAGTTTGCATATGATAAGATCCTTGATACAGTCTAACTATATTTCCGTTAATAATATCTAACGCAGGAATAATCACAAATTATATCTCCAAAAAATTTTTTATTAATTGTTGCCCAGGCATTCCTGATTTTTCTGGATGAAATTGTACACCAAAAAAATTTTTGTAGTTTATAACTGAACTAAATAATTGTCCGTAATTTGTTTGAGAAATTGTTGCAGAACATATTTCCATGAAATAACTATGTGCAAAATAAAAATAATCATTCTCTTTTATACCATAAAATAAAAAATGTTTTTTCGGAATAGTAATAGTGTTCCACCCCATATGTGGCAGGGGCAAATCGTGGTATTGCATACGTTTAACAGGTGTATGAATAATGTTTAAAGTATTTACACCATTATTTTCAGAACTTATGGATCCAAATAATTGCATTCCTAAACAAATACCTAATATTGGTTTAGTACAATTTTGTATCAATGTAATTAGATTTTTTTTTTTAATTGTTTCATTGCGGATGAAGCAGCGCCTACTCCTGGTAAAAACAGTTTGTCCGCCTGAGATATAACATCAGCTCTGTCACTTATTATTGGGTTATGTCCTAATCTATGCAGCATGGTTTTTACAGATAATAAATTAGAGCAGTTGGTGTCTATAATAACTATATTCATAGCAATGTTCCTTTAGAGCTTGGTATGTTATTATTGTCTATGTAAATGGCTTGACGTAATGATCGTCCGAAAGATTTAAATAAACTTTCTGCTTTATGATGATCATTTTTGCCAGTTGCTTGTAAATGTAAAGTGCAACCCATTTTTGAAGATAATGAACGAAAAAAATGTTCTATCATTTCAGTGCTGAGATCTCCTATTTTTTGAAAAGTATAGTTAGCTTCATAGTAAAAGTATGTCCGTCCAGAAAGATCTAATACACATTGCGCAATACTTTCATCCATAGGCAAGGTAAATCCAAATCTTCCAATGCCACATTTGTTGCCCAACGCAGTGTTTAAAGCTTTTCCTAATGTTAAAGCTGTATCTTCTACAGTATGATGATCATCTACATGTAAATCGCCTTTTGCCGTAATATTCATGCATAATCCAGCATGCACAGCTATTTGTTGTAACATATGATTAAAAAAATTAATTCCAGTATTAATGTAACTTTTATTATTTTGATCTAACCATATCGTGACATCTATATTAGTTTCTTCAGTGATGCGATGAACATGTGCTGATCTGTGACGTTGCGTTAAATAGTTTTTAATTTTTTTCCAACCAAAATTAGTACGATTATATTGTATTCCTTGAATATCCATATTAGTTGCTAAAATCATATCAGTATTTCGATCCCCGATAACATAACTATTAAATTTATTTAATTTGTTATCGATTAGCCAAGAATTTACTAATGCAGTTTTTGGTTTACGGCAACTACATTGTTCTTCAGGAAGATGAGGGCAAATTAGTATTTGATTGAATTTAATACCCTGAGATTGAAATATTTGAATCATTAGATGATGTGGTTTATCAAATTTTTCTCTAGGAAATGAAGCACTTCCTAATCCATTTTGATTAGTAACTATAACAAATTCAAAACCTATATTTTTCAACGCTATAAGAGCAGGAATCACATATGGTTCCAATGAGAATTTGTCTAAAGAATCAATTTGAAAATTGTCTTTTGGTTCATTAATTAAGGTTCCATCACGATCTATAAATAAAACTTTATGATTCATGAGCGCTCCTATTTATCTATATAGATAATGATGTAACATGTAATTTTTTTAAAACAGAAACTACGTGTTTGCATTCATTATATGTGCCGACAGTGATACGCAAGCAATTAACTAATCCTGGTTGATTGCTTTGATCTCTTAAAACTATACCTTGATGCAACAATGTCTTAAAAACCTGATATTTTGGATTGAATTTAACCAATACATAATTAGCGTTACTATTAAATACTTGTTGAACACAAGAACATTGTTTTAAGCCCGTAATTAAAATGTTTCGATTTGTATTGACTGTAGCTATTCTATTCTGGGTGTATTGTATGCTTGCAGGGGTTAGAGCTTGTTCTGCGATATCAATTACCGGAGTAGACAATGGGTATGGTGCGATCACTTTTTCTAATAATTTAATAATTTCTGGATTAGCTAAAGTGAAACCACAGCGCAATCCTGCTAACGCGAAAGCTTTAGATAAAGTTCTTAAGATAACTAGATGAGGATACATTGATAGCCAACGTACTAGGCTTGCGTCCGGGCAAAAATCAATATATGCTTCATCGGTTACTAATAACGCTCGGTTTTGAATAATGTTTAATAACTTTTTTAAACTATTTAAATGAATAATGTTACCAGTAGGGTTGTTTGGGTTACAAATATAAATTAATTTAACATTATTTAGTTGTGATTCAATGGATGCTAAATCAAGTTGCCAGTTTTTCTTTTTAGGTATAATCCGATAATTAATTCCTAAAATTTCTGCAGTGGTTTTATACATACCGTATGTCGGCGGGCAAAATATAATAACGTCTTTTCCAGGATTACAAAAAACTTTCATTAATAATTCAATACTTTCATCGGCTCCTCTTGACACTAAAATTTGATCAGATCGAACCCCGGCATAATAAGCATAATTGTTGATTACTTCTTGTGGTTGACAAGTAGGATATCTATGAATTTTTTCATAACGAAAATGATAGTCGGGAGCAATTGGAAATTCATTAGCGTTCAGCCATATGTTACCTGAATGTGTACATTTTCTAGCAGATTGATAAGGTTTAAGAGTTAATATATTATTCCTAGCCAAGTAACGAACGTTCATTTTGTTCCTTTATATAGTTTATACGATGTGTTATGGCGTATTCATGAGCTTTTAATTGTTCGATTTGTGTTAATGTCGTAATGGTTGATGATAGTTGCAATAATCCATTTTGGGTTAATTGTTGTACCGACATTCTTTTTTGAAAATCTATAACTCCTAGACCAGATGTGGTAACTGCGCGCCCGTATGTAGGTAAGACGTGATTAGGCCCGCTTGCATAATCTCCAGCAGTTTCCGGAGACCAATTTCCAAGGAATATTGATCCGGCATTCGTGATGTAATGTAAATAATCTGATGCATTTTCAATTTGAATAATCAAATGTTCTGGAGCATAACTATTACTGATAGAAAAACATTCCATTAAATTGTTAGTAATAATCATGCGACTATTCAATAATACATTATGAATTATATCATTTCGTGGTAGTATTTTTACTTGTTTATGTAGCTCTTGTTTTGTTTGTTCTGCAATGTACGAGTGGGGTGTTATAAGTATTACATGTGAATCAGGTCCGTGCTCTGACTGTGATAAAAGATCGGCTGCGATAAAAATAGGATTAGCCGTATTATCTGCAATAATTAATATTTCGGAAGGTCCAGCTAGCATATCAATAGCAGCTCCATTCGGAGCAAGGTTAATTTGTCGTTTTGCTTCTGTAACCCACATATTACCTGGTCCAAATATCTTATCTACTTTCGGAATAGACTCAGTGCCAAATCCCATAGCGGCTATAGCTTGACTACCTCCTACTTGATAAATTTCATCAATACCGCAAAGTTGTGCGGTATACATAATTACGTCCGGAATTGGGGGGGGGGAACATAATATTACACGTTTACATTTCGCAATACGAGCTGGGATACCTAACATCATTACTGTTGACAACAGCGGCGCAGTTCCTCCTGGTACATATAGTCCAACAATATTTAATGGGCGAATAATTTGTTGGCAATATACGCCTGGAAGGGTTTCCACGATTACTTCTGAATAACATTGTGCTTGATGAAATCGTGTTATATTGGTCATGGCGGTATGTATTGCTTGTTTTATTTCATAAGACAAGTTATGCCCGGAATTCATGATAATTTCAGTTGGGATTTGTAATTGTGTAGTTTGTACGTTGTCAAAATCAAAATTAAACTTAAATAAAGCACGATCGCCTTCGTTATAAACTTTTGTAAGTATATTTTTAACATTCATATAAATATCGTTTAATTTGTTATTTATTGGACGGGTAAGTAGTGTTTTTTGTTCAGATTTGGAACAATCATTCCAATAAATAGATATAGGATGCTCATGAGAAATCATAATATTATTCCATCATTTTTTCTATTGGTAATACTAAAATAGAACTAGCTCCAAGATTTTTTAAATTTTCCATTGTTTCCCAAAATAATGTTTCATTACTTACCATGTATATTGCTACACGATGTTGATTGCCTGCTAATGGCAATACTGTTGGGCTTTCTGCTCCGGGTAGTAAATTAATAATTTCCTCTAGTTGTTCAGCAGGGGCATGCAGCATGATGTATTTAGATCCCCGGGCTTGGATTACTCCTTGAATACGAATTATTAATTTGTTTATTAGTGATTGTTTTATGTTGGATAATTCTCCAGATCGTTGAATAAGACATGCTCTAGATCGATAGATTACTTCTACTTCATGTAATCCATTAGCTTCTAACGTAGCTCCGGTAGACACTAGATCACAAATTGCATCTGCTAATCCAGCGCGTGGTGCTACTTCTACTGAGCCATTTAGTAAACAAGATTTAAAATGAATACCTAATTTATCTAAATATTGTTTCAGAAGATGTGGGTATGAAGTGGCAATTCGTTTTCCTTGTAAGGATTTTGGACCGTTCCATGGTTCATCTATAGGTAAGGCCATAGATAATCGACAATCTCCAAAATCTAATCGGAGTAACATAATGTAACAAGGATTATCTCCTTGCGATCGTCTCGTTAATAATGCTTCTTCTAATACATTTTCTCCGATAATACCTAAATCTACTATACCGTCCATAACTAAACCAGGAATATCATCATCGCGCACTCGCATTATATCGATAGCCATGTTTTCCGCAAACGCTAATAAACGTTGTTGTTGTAAATTAATTTTAATCCCACATTGTTCAAGAAGCTGTTGGGATTCTTTGCTCAATCTTCCTGATTTTTGCATTGCTATTCGTAATCGCGATCTATCCAGCATGATATTTTACCTTATGTCAACAATTTTCCATTACTAAATACTTTTTTAAAATTCTTGCAACAGAAGTACCTTTGATATTTTTAATAAATAAAATATGAAAATGGTTTCTATTGTTAAATGTGTTTGAAGGATTTAGTCAGGGTAATGATGATAAATTAACATATGAAGTACAGTCTTCCTATTGAAAATTTTTTATTGCTTTAGTATTATAACGGATATAATTAAATTTGTATAGGGTTGAATGTTATAAAAGTTACTTTATTTATGTACGTATATAATTAATGTTTTAATTAAATTAAAAATTATTTTAAAATATTAGCGTGCATAGTTGAGAAGTAATTATGCAACAATTTAAATATGTAGTTATATATATTGCGTATGTTTGTATGACATATATGTATTATAGTGTATATTTTTAGCATATATTATGTGATTTTTTTTTGCAAATTTTTTCATATATTCTAGTTTAGATTAAAGTATACCGCATTATGTATATATGAAAAAATTAAAAACTAATTTTTAATGAAAATTAAAATAAGCTTCATAAAGATATTGATAATATTTTTGTAATGAATGTAAAAGTGTAATTTTTTGGTCATTATATTTATAGATTGACAGAAGTTGATTCAGTTTGTCGCTATAAGATTTTGATTGATTTTTATTAAATAATTTGTTTTTTTTATAGTTCAACCATTTTTTTTGTTCTTGGTAATTTAAAGTATTAGGAAAATTTCGGGCTCTATAGTAAAATAAGAGTGGTTTTAAACGAGTATCAACGTGGTCAGTGCATAAATTTTTCAAGTCTTTTGAATGAGTTCTACGGATACTTTCAATTATTTTGCGATCAGAATTATTGAAGAATTTGTGATATAGTTGACTGTCTACATGAAGATTGTTATATAGATTTTGTTGATTTATGTAAGATTCTATAATGGTATATAGTGTGTTTATTTTATTACGTAGACAGACGCTATTTTCATGAATTCTAATAAAATTCAAGCTTTTTAAACAGTATTGATAGTTTGTGAAGAGTTGCATGGTATAAGTAGTGTTAATATTGTTTTTTTTAAAAAAGTCTATCGGTATTAATATGGGGCACGCATTTAATCGAATCAATCGTAGTGGTATTTTTTTAAAAATATCATATATCGTTACGTGATTAGAGTATAATTCTTGATATATCGTATTGATATTTAAATTAACTAAAGTATCTATATTACCATTTAGATCACATGCTATTAAAATGTTAGGATTTATGGGATGTCGAGCGATTGGAGCTATATAAGTTATAAAATTTTTGTATTTATTATTTATTTTATTCATTATAAATATCAGAGGGTTCATGGTATCTAGATCGATTATTTTTTGCAATTGATATTTGGTACGATGATCAAATAGAAATTGAAATAATTGTGGCTGAGCCTTTTTTATTAATTTTGTTAATTCTAAAGTAGCGTATACATCCGACATAGCGTCGTGTGCGCTGAGATGTTTTATAGCATTTGCTTGTGTTAAATCTTTTAGACGAAAGCTGGGTTTATTTTGAGTGTTCAATGGCCATGTAATACCATTTGGACATAGTGAATAACAGGCGCGTAGTACATGTAATAAGTCCCATCGGGAATTTCCTCGCTGATAAGCCCATAAGTAAGGGTCATGAAAATTTCTATAAAAAATGTTTCTACTGAATTCATCGTCAAAATGAATATTATTGTATCCAAGAATACAAGTTTTAGGGATACAAAATAATTGATGAATACGACGAGCGAACTCAGATTCAATCAATCCATGACGTAAAGTATCTTGAGGAACGATTCCTGTAATGAGGACAGATTGTGGATCGGGGAGATAATCATTTGATAAGCGACAGAAGAAGACTTCTTCTTTTTCTATAGGTTTTAATGCGTTATTCGTACGAATTCCGGCAAATTGCGCTGGTCTATCTAGCGCTGGATTGATGCCAAAAGTTTCATAATCATAAATAAAAAAACTAGGTTGTGTAACATTAACACGTATTAGCATAATGATGTGATCTGTTTTGATTGAATAATCATCAAATTATTTATTAAAATTATAATAATTTAATTAGATTTGATTGTATATATGTATGTATTATATATGGGTGTTTTAATTTATTATTGTTATTAATAGTCTAATCATAAATATTTACAATATATAATGACATTACATGATACTGATAATGTTTGTTATATTAATCTTTAGTTTGATTTAATTAGGGATGTGAAGTTTTAATATCAGGATGTTTGCAATAAATATAAATAGGATATGATTATGAGAGATGATGTTAATCAATCATTTTATGATGTATTAGAATTTGTGCGTATATTCCGTCGTAAAAATAAACTGCAACGAGAAATTGTTGATAATGAAAAAAAAATTCGTGATAATCAAAAAAGAGTGTTATTGCTGGGTGATTTAAGTGATTATATTAAGTCTGAAACTTCTATAGAAGGGATACAAGTTATTATTGCTAATATGCGTAATGATTATGAAGATCGAGTAGATGAATATATTATAAAAAATGCAGAGTTATCAAAAGAGCGTCGTGAGTTGTCAAAAAAATTAAAAAATTTTAAAGAATCTACAATTGATTAGATTTGATGATTGTTGGTTTTTAAAAATATTTATTTTTCATTACATAGAAAACGCGTGTAATATTTAAATACATAAATAAGTAAGATACTTCATTTTCTAAATAAAGTATCAGAGGTAATGAGTTTATAAAAACAAAAGCATTATTACTTCTTATTTATAAAAATGGAATATGAAATATCATATTTATAATATTATTGTAATTTAATAAAATTAATATAATATGGTGATCGTTAATTTCAAATTATATTTTTGTGATGTATTTAACGTTGATTACAGTATTTGTAAATATTAATTATTTTGATACGGAATGTTATTTTGTGTTTTTTGTTGGGTTTGTGTTACTCTAAGATAGAGTATATTTTAGAATGTTTGTTATTTGTATTATATCCCGCAGATATACATATTTCAATGTTATAAGAAGGATGTAACTTATATTCAATATGAGTTGTTTATGGTATTATAGATCTTATATTTATCATTTTGATAATTATGGTAATAATTAATGATGCATTGTTATTGGAATATGCTAAAGAAACTTTAGAGATCGAAATTAACGAAGCTCAAAGAATGTTAGATAGATTGGACGAAAGCATTGTGTTTGCTTGTCGTATGTTGTTAGATTGCACGGGAAAGGTTGCTGTTTCTGGTATAGGTAAATCCGGTCATATTGGAAAAAAAATTGCTGCTTCTTTAGCTAGCACGGGTACTCCGGCTTTTTTTGTTCATCCTGCAGAAGCTTTGCACGGTGATTTGGGTATGATTGGAACACAAGATGTAGTAATGTTTATTTCTTATTCGGGTCGTGCTTGTGAAATAATAACTTTGATGCCGTTGTTAGCGGATAGCGGTATTCCTGTGATCGCATTTACTGGAGATATTAGCTCTCCTTTAGCTAAAGGAGCTACATGTGTTCTTAATATAAAAATACAAAGAGAAGCCTGCCCTATGGAGCTTTCTCCCACTTCAAGCGCAGTTAATACTTTAATGATGGGTGATGCATTAACAATGGCGCTTATGAGACATAGGGGTTTTAGTTTAGAACAATTTGCTCGATCTCATCCAGGAGGTAGATTAGGAGCTCAATTGCTAAATTGTGTACATCATTTGATGCGTACTGGAGATCAAATTTCGAAAGTTTTTTGGAAAGTTACAGTAATGGATGCTATGTTTGAATTAAGTCGTACTGGTCTTGGGTTAACTGCTGTATGTGATAACTACAATTGTGTTACAGGCGTATTTACTGATGGAGATTTAAGGCGTTGGATAGTACAAGGTAAATCACTTAATGATCCTGTTGATATTGCTATGACTAAGCCTGGATATTGTATTCCGAAAGAATGGCGCGCAAGTATAGCATTACAAGCTTTGCATCAGAGGAAAATTACCGCAGCGCCAGTAGTGGATAAATTAGGAAGATTAGTTGGATCAATTAACATGTATGATTTACATCAAGCTGGGATAGAGTAATTATTTAACTGTATCCGTAATGCGGATACAGTTAAATAATTACAAAAATAAGTCAAAATATTTCCTTAATTTTATTATTTGGCTCCTCTGACTGGGCTCGAACCAGTGACATACGGATTAACAGTCCGCTGTTCTACCAACTGAACTACAGAGGAACCAACACATAATCGTATTATTTTATAGAAATATGAAAAACAATACAAGTACTTAATGATGATCAATGTAGTTAATAAGGCATTATTATATATGAATAATAGTGTTTTTATATAAAAATATATGTAATTTATCTGATGATACGCAGATTGTGTGTTGATTCCTTTTTTCCATATGGACACAACAATGGATTTATATGAATATAATCTATATATAATAGTATTTTAAAGATTGTTATCTTATATGAAAGAATATGTGATATTTTAGAGAATTTTTTTAAATAGGGAGAGATGCCGGAGTGGTTGAACGGAGCGGTTTCGAAAACCGTTTTAAAGAAATAATATCTTTCAAGGGTTCGAATCCCTTTCTCTCCGTCATTTTTGAGAATATAAAATGTTGTATTGTATGATATTTAAATGTCGTAATTATAGCAACAATACGAACAAAATCGTATTTGTTAAGGGTTTTGTGTTTTTGAGTATGATTTTTGTATTATTGGGATTATTGAATAATTAATGATGATGTTTTATAAGTATCAAATGATTGTTGGTGTTAATGTGTATATGTGATTGTTGTCATTGTATTTTAATACATGTAAAGTGGTTTATATTGTGATGTTTTTTAAGATGATGCACTGATAAGTATAATTTAATAATCAATTTTTTATTTTAAAAATATGACAGTATAGTAATGGCATTTTAAAAATACTGAAGATGAGACCATACTGTGGATGTGAGTGTATATGATTATGGCGGTGAGGAAGGGATTCGAACCCTTGATACAAAATTGTATGTATACATGCTTTCCAGGCATGCTCCTTAAGCCACTCGGACACCTCACCATATTAAAAAATAATTATAAAATCTGCTGTGTTTGATTGAAGTCAAATGTAATTAATTAAATTAATTATTAATTGAATGATGTTAATTGTGTGTACGTGTTTTCGTTTAGGTATAAAAAATATTTGTATCTATCGCAAGTTTCCAGTAATTAGTGGGTAGTAGTGAATTCATATTGTTGTTTTATTATGAATCACAGTTTACGTTTCCTATCATGATCATTATTAAGTAAAGATTGAAAAGAATAATATTTGAATTGACAATATAGCCCTAATAACGTAATCAGGCCTATTATACTTAAAATGATCCAAGGTAATTGCATAAAATTTTGTTCCTTCCCAATATCATACAACCACCCACTACCACTATATCCTACAGTACCTCCTAAAGCTAGACTTAATTTACTAAAACCTATGTAACTACTACGTGCTTTATAGTCCGTTAGTAGAGCTCCCAAAGTTTCTCTTGCAGGTTCAGCAATAATAGATCCTATGTAGAATAAGCTAATTAAAATTAATAAAGTATGTAAGTTTTTGACTAATCCAATAGGAAATAAACTAATTATCATAGTTATTAATCCTACCATCAAGCGTGTTTCTAGTTTGAAATATTTTTCACTCCACCAAGTTATAGGCATGATTAATAATAAAGATAAAATTGCTTCTATGATATACATCCATTTGATATATGATAATTGACCGGATACTTCATGAATGCGAATGGGTAACATTAACATTACTTGAGCTGATAAAATATAATAACCAGTTAGAGTGAAGACATAAATTACAAATCGTTGATTATTAAGTACTTTTTTTATTCCTTCTAATAATGAAGCATGGGAACTAGAAATTTTATATGCAGGTAACAGCCAGGCATTAAATACTCCGGCAATAAAAAATAATATTGCTCCGGTAAAACATACTAATTTGAAGTTATATTGCAATAACCATGTACCTAGCACGATCCCGATGATGGCACACATGCTGTCTTCTAGCATTAATACAGAATAAAACCTCCCTAATTCCCATGGACGAACTAATTTAATTACTAGTGCAGTACGTGGCGGATCAAATAACGTGCCACCTAATGCCGATAACACACATGACAGGCATAGTAGCATGGGGGTGTTTGCAACACTCATTATAATAAATCCCAAAGTACGAATGAATAACCCAGATACAATCATAGGTTTAGCTCCTAATTTGTCAGCAAAAGAACCACTAAAAATGCCTAGTCCTTGTTGAATAAATTGCCTTAATCCTAAAGCAAATCCTACTAAGAAAGCGCCCCATCCTAGTTGTTCGACAAAATATATTGAAATCAGTGGAAAAACAACATAAAACCCTATAACTACAAACATGTTATCTATAATTAAAAAACATTTACCCAATCTTCTAGCTTTAGATATTGTATACATGAGTCACCGTTTATGTATTTTCATATACATTATTATTTACTGTATGCACGAAAATTATTTTAAAATAATTATAATTTTTTTAAGTGTAGTGAAAATTAATATGTATCTTCTATTTTCTATGAGGTATTTACATACCAATAATATTGATATTGTTTATAGTTTATTTTTTGTATATGTTATTTTAGGCATAAAATTTTAAAAAATAGGTGTAACTATATTTATTGAAGATCAAAAAATTATGCATATATATGACATATTTATGTATAACCAATTTTTTTTAGAAAAATTAAAGAAGCATTTTAAGTGATCATCTTTTCAAATATGTGAAATAAGAAATATGATTTTTGTCATTGATTATTTTTTTTCATGAGTACTGTGTTTTATATGTATTGGCATGCATATACTATATCAGAGATATGTAATAATTGTAATTATATGTGAACTGTATTAGTATTTTAAATATATGATTTTTAAAAAATTTTTAAATGTTCTTTTGTGGAAATAATTTTAAAATTGTACATAAAACTGGAGCAATTGTTATAAGTTACAAGAAAATAGTGTTTTTGTGTTGTTGTGTTAATACTAAATACTGAAAATTTTTAATATGATGAATCTGTTAAAGTCTTTGACCGCGATAAGTTTTATAACTATTTTATCTCGTATTTTGGGTTTTATTAGAGATACTATCATGGCTCGAATGTTTGGAGTCAGTATTATGACAGATGCATTCTTTATTGCTTTTAAATTACCTAATTTATTAAGACGTATTTTTGCCGAAGGAGCGTTTTATCAAGTTTTTCTTCCTATATTATCAGAATATCAATCTCGGGAAAGTAAAGAAGAAATACGAGTGTTTATTTCTAGAGTATCTGCCTTATTAATAGTTACCGTAACTGTTGTAGTATTCATTGGTTTACTGATAGCACCTTGGATTATTATGGTTATTGCTCCAGGTTTTAATAGTTCTTCAGAAAAATTTATTATGACTATTGAGATGTTTCGAGTGATGCTTCCTTATATTTTATTAGTATCATTGACATCATTAATGGGGGCGATTTTGAATGCTTGTAATTTTTTTTTAGTTCCAGCGTTTACTCCTATTTTTTTAAATATTAGCATGATAAGTTACATGTTATTTATAGGATATTCATATTTTCATATTTCTATTATGGGATTGGCTTGGTCAGTTATTGTAGGGGGAGTATTACAGTGTGTTTATTGTTTGCTATTTTTAAAGAAAATCAATATGTTAGTTATCCCAAAAATGCAACTTTATGATAATAGGGTACATAGAATATGCCGATCTATGGTGCCTGCTGTAATTGCGGTCTCAAGTAGTCAAGTATCATTAATTATTAATACTGTTTTTGCGTCTTTTTTAAGAGACGGTTCTGTTTCTTGGATGTATTATGCTGATAGGTTAATGGAATTACCTATTGGAATTTTTGGTGTGACATTAAGCACTGTTTTAGTGCCATATTTATCTCGTTTTATTTCTAGGAAAAATTATGGAGATTATTTTTATTTAATGAATTGGGGTATGAGATTATGTTTTATATTAAGTTTACCTAGTGCTCTTATTTTGGGTGTTTTGTCTGAACCGTTAGTAATAACATTGTTTAAGTATGGTAAATTTTTAGAATTTGATGTGTTAATGACACAGTATTCTGTAATTGCGTATGCAATAGGTTTGCCTGGGTTAATTTTTACCAAAGTATTAACATCTGGTTTTTATGCTCTCCGTGATATTAAAACTCCAGCGTATATAGTTGTTATTGTACTTTTTTTTACTCAATTTATAAATTTAGTATGCATTAACACATTAAAGCATGTTGTTTTTTCTTTTTCTATCAGTTTGGGTGCATGGCTAAATGCGGGGTTGTTATATTGGAAATTTAAAAAAAAATATTTATTTCAATTGCAATCTGGATGGTTATGTTTTTGTTGCCAATTAATGATTGCTCTTTTTGTAATGTGTATAGTATGTTTGGGATTATTAACGTATGTATCTAGTTGGGATCAAGGAAATATCTTGTATAGATTAATTAGAATGATAGGAGCTTTAATATTGGTTAGCAGTAGTTATGGCATAATGTTATGGTGTGTAGGTGTTCGTTTAAAAGATTTTATTTTTTTAAGTAAAGATTTATATTGATGTAATAAAAGATATATTAATTTTTACATATATCTTACCGTTTTAATTCCCAATAAATTTAATCCCGTTTTCAAAATACGAACAGTAATTAATGCTAATTTTAATCTACTATATTTTATATGTGCATTATGCGCTTTGATAATGGGACAGTTTTCATAAAAGGAGGAAAATAATACGGATAATTTATATAAATAAGAACATAGTATATGAGGAGCTCCTTGATTTGATACCGTAACAATTATTTCTTCAAATTGAAGCAAACAAATTGCTAGCAATATTTCTTCTTCAGTTTCTAATTGAATATTGTTTTTTTTTAATTGAAAATTAGGTTGTTTAGATCTCTTAAAAATAGCAAAAATTCTAGTACATGCATACTGTACATAAGGTGCTGTATTTCCTTCGAAGTTTAACATGTTATTCCAATCAAATATGTAATCCGTAATACGATTTTTTGATAGCTCAGAATATTTAATAGCTCCGATACTAATAATATGCGCTAGTTTATTAATTTCAGTATATTTTAAATTAGGGTTTTTGCTTAATATTAAACAACGAGCGCGTTCTAAAGCTTCATCTAATAATGTTTTTAATTTCAATGTATTGCCAGCTCGTGTTTTAAATGGTTTACTGTCTTTCCCAAGCAGCATGCCACACATATGGTGTTCTAATAACACTGATTTTCCTATATAACCTGCTTTATTAGCAATTTCCCATGCTTGTATTAGATGTTGTTTTTGTCGAGAATCGATATAGTAAATAATTCTATCGGCATGTAGTACCTTGCAACGATATTTTATACAAGCAATATCAGTAGTGCTGTATAAATAAGCTCCGTCTTTTTTTTGAATAATGACTCCAAAAGGAGTACCGTGTTTGTTATGATAATTTTCGAGAAATACGACAGTAGCTCCGTTACTTGTGACGGCTAAGCCTTTATTTTTTAAATCTGACACAATATCAGGCAGCATATCATTGTAAAAACTTTCTCCTATAATGTTGCTTTTTTTTAAGTTGATATTCAATCGTACGTATATGTTCTGATTGTTTAATATGGAAATATCTACTAGATGTTTCCATATTTGACGATAATGTCTATCGCCTTTTTGTAATTTTAGAACATAACTTCGGGCCAATTTAGCAAAATCAGGATCAATATCATATTTTTTTTTAGCTTCTCGGTAAAAATGTTCTAGCGTAGATAATTGTATAGTTTTGTTTAATAAAAACCCAGTTTGTGTATTTTTCTCTATATAGGCGATAAGCATACCGAATTGAGTGCCCCAATCTCCTATGTGGTTGACTCGAATAACATTATGTCCTAAAAAAGATAAGACACGAGCGATACTATCTCCGATAACAGTTGAACGTAAATGCCCAACATGCATTTCTTTTGCAACATTTGGGCCAGAATAGTCAACAACAATAGTTTTTGGCGTAGCTGGAGTAATACCTAAATGAGATGCGGAAAAAATATTATTAATTTGATTGGATATCCATGTTGGATTTAAAAATATATTAATAAATCCTGGTTTTTCAATTTTTATTGTATGAGCAACATCATTTAAATTAATAAACTTTATGAATTTTTTAGCGAATTCTTCCACAGGTATATTTAATTTCTTAGAGATAGCTATTAATCCATTAATTTGATAGTTTCCAAATTTTCTTTTTGTTGATTGTTGTACTTGTATCAGATGAAAAAATGATTCATTTGTAATTGCAAGTAAAGCTCGATGAATTTTTTTTAGTAAAAATTTTTGAATATTCATATAAGTGGTTTAAACATATATATATATTTCTATATTAGCAATATAATTGATTTTTTTGATATATAGCAAAACTATATTTTGTAATTGTATAAATATTTTAAAGTTATTTTTCATTTTTCCGATATATTCGTGTTATGTTTATAACACTTAGATTGTTGAATTATTATTGATAATTATGTAATGTTCTTATGTGATTTTTTTTGCAAAATAAATAGTATCAATTATATGTGAAATAAAATATATTTTATTTCACATATAATTGAAGATTTAATTCTATTTGTAATAAAAATATCATAAATAAAAACCATATACAAGGATACATATGTATCCTTGTATATGGTTTTGTTATGCATTATTTATTTTAAATGATTAAGTGTTGTAATTTTATTTAAATAAATATAAGTTAAATTTAAGTTACGGTTAATTTAAACAAATTTTAGTGTAGTGTAGAAAAAGGTTCTATAATGTTTTTGTCAGATTATTACATCATGGTGGAAATAGTTTTATTTTTATGAATTGTTGAAAACAAAAGCGTATGTATTTTTTAAGTTATGATATACATGTGTTTAATTGATATATAATTTTCTATAAAATAGATATTATCCAATTCGATATTCATGATTAGAGGTATTCGTATGCGTACTGCATATTGCGGTCAATTGAATTTATCCCATGTAGGTTTAGAAGTTACATTATGCGGTTGGATTAATAAATATCGTAATTTTGGTGGGTTAATTTTTATTGATTTGCGTGATAGAGAAGGATGTATACAGGTTTGTTTTGATGTGGATCAAAACAAAGAAGTGTGTATATCTGCTACTAAACTGAAACAAGAATTTTGTATACAGTTAATAGGTATGGTGCGTGCACGCCCTAAAAATCAAATTAATAGCAATATATCTACCGGTGCTATTGAAGTAGTAGCGAAAAAATTTTCTATTCTTAATATTTCTGATCCATTACCATTGGATATCAGTAAAAATAATATTGAAGAAAATAGATTAAAATATCGTTATCTTGACTTAAGACGTTCTATTATGTTTTATCGAATAAAAACTCGATCGCGTATTATGTCAATTGTTCATCGTTTTATGGAATTAGAGGGATTTTTGAATATTGAAACACCGATGTTAACAAAAGTGACTCCAGAAGGTTCTCGTGATTATATTGTTCCTAGTAGATTACACACGGGTAAAAATTATGCTTTACCTCAATCACCTCAAATATTTAAACAATTGTTAATGATTTCTGGTTTTGACAGATATTATCAAATTACTAAATGTTTTCGGGACGAAGATTCACGTGCAGATCGTCAGCCAGAGTTTACTCAAATAGATATTGAAACTTCTTTTATGACAACCCAAAAAATACGAGAACTTATGGAAATTTTTATTCGTATTATTTGGCGTGAAATTTTAAACGTAGAACTGGGAGTATTTTCGCAGTTTACATATTCTGAAGTAATGCAACGTTTTGGGTCTGATGCTCCAGATTTGAGAAATCCAATAGAAATGCTTGATGTATCATATTTATTTAAGTCAACACAGAATAGGTTGTCATTTATTAGAGAAAATAATACTGATGTGCAGGCAATAGCTATGAAGGTACCTAATGGTAGGCAACTGACACAAAGAAAGATCGATGAGTATATTTATTGTGCTACTAAACAATGCGGTTTGAAGGAATTAATGTGGGGTAAGGTTCAATTTAGTGATAATGATATTACTAAAAAAGAGGTTCAAGGATCAGTCACTAATTTTATAGATAATTTAACTTTAGATATTATTTTAAATAAAACCAATATTAAAAGTAATGATATTTTGTTTGTTGGGTTTAATGATAATAAAAACCAATCTATCACAAAAATGTTAAGTTCTTTAAGATTAAAATTAGGTAATGATCTTTGTTTAATTAAGAAAGATTCTTGGGCTCCGCTATGGATAATAGATTTTCCGATGTTTAAAAAGAATAGTCATGGAGAATATGTATCTATGCATCATATGTTTACTTCTCCAAAAAATTGTGATGTTCAAATGTTAAAGAAAGATCCGTTATTAGTAACTTCAGAAGCTTATGATATGGTGATTAATGGTTGCGAGATTGGTAGTGGATCAGCGCGTATCCATTCATTTGATATACAACAAGCGGTATTTAACATTTTAGGTATTACTAAAAATGATCAGAAAAAAAAATTTGGGTATTTCATGGATGCATTAAAATATGGAGCGCCTCCACATGCTGGTTTAGCATTTGGATTGGATCGGATAGCTATGTTACTAACTGGTTCTAAGAGTATTCGGGAGGTGATTGCGTTTCCTAAAACTACGGCATTAGTGGATATAATGGCTGATGCGCCTGATTAATTTATATCATCAAGTAGAAGCGTTTAATATTGTAGTATTTATATGGGTAGATTTGTTTTGTATTAGAAAAAATATTTAAGGAGGTTATTGTAGATATTTTAAAACATAAAAGTAATTTATATAAATTACTATATATAATTATATATCACAAGGTACATAAGTAATGTGATTGTTTTATTGAGAGACAGCGTTAAAATTAAAGTCATTTGTATTATTATTCTGTAATAATTTCTTTTAATTTTGGTCAGAATGATTCTCTTTTTGTTGAGAGATCGTAATATAGGCTATTAATTAGTGCGTAGTATTATTGTTAGTTCTATTAAGTTATTATATCGTTATATGTATAAGCATTATTTTGTAATGGTATTTGTGTTTTTGTTAATGATTGTGATTATAATGGTTTGCGAAGTTTTTATTTCATGCACGTTGAATAAAAATAAAAAAAATTCTAGCAAAGCACCTCTTATTAGGAACCATGAGTTTCATCAATTTGAAATTATGAAAAATGGAAAATTTTTCAATAGTGTGATGGTTCGTTCTAATGTTTTGAAGAAACATTGGTATTTTAATAAATCATCAAGAGAAATAAACATGTATAACTATACAGTATCTCAGAATGAGACACTGAGTGAGATTTTAATAAAATATAGTAACAATGGTATCGATGCTTCTGAAATTACTCTTTTACTACAACAGTATCCAGTATTAAGACAGATAAAAATGGGGCAAATACTTTCTTGGATAATAATTACAAAAAAAAAATTACAATGTTTAGTTTGGGATATTTTTCCGCAGGAAATTCGTGTCTACAATCGTATGGATACTAGTTTTACAGAAGGAATTATTAGATTTTTAAATCAATTAAATGATGGGTTGTCTTCTTCAATTTTATTTATAGGTAAATTAAGTGGAACATTTATTGATAGCGCTCGTTCTTTAGGTATAGAGGAAAATTGTATTATGGATATAACTAATGCATTACAATATCAATTAGATTTTCACAAACTACATCAGGGAGATAGATTTTCTGCGTTAATATCAATAATGATGAATGATGATCATAGTATTAAAAGTAAATTACTTGGAGCGAGATTGTGTACTGCTGGTAAAGACTACTATGTATTTCGTGCAAATAACGGTAAATTGTATGATTGTGAAGCTATGAGATTAGGGGGTAATTTTATACGATTTCCTACATTAAAACCATTTCGTGTGTCTTCTAATTTTAATTTAAATAGATTAAATCCTGTGACTGGTCAAGTATCTCCCCATTCTGGAGTTGATTTTGCCGTTCCAATAGGTACTCCTGTTGTATCTGTAGGAGATGGAGAAGTTATCGTCAGTGCATATAGTAAAATTGCTGGTAATTATGTGGCAATTAGGCACAATTGTCATTGTACAACTCGATATATGCATTTAAAAAAGTTATTAGTTAAACCTGGACAAAGAGTTAAATTAGGTGACAACATAGCGCTATCTGGAAATACAGGTCGATCGACAGGGCCTCATTTACATTTTGAAATATGGATCAATCATCGCCCCGTAAACCCATTGACTACTACATTATTAAATGTTGAGAAGTTATTGGGACATGAACGTACGATATATTTAAATCAAGTAAAAGAAATTCTTCCTCAACTACGTTTTGATTAGATGTATTTAATTTTATAATTTTTTAGCAATATAGTTTTTATTTAGTTTTTTTAAGATAGCTTATGCGCACGCATGCGGGTTTTGTTTTTAAGTAATATTACATATTATATGTGTATCGATATCATTAATTTTTCATTTAATTGCAAAAATATTTCAATTAATGATAATTATTTTACTTGTAAAATGTGACTAATATTAATCACATCACATTTATTGTATATATCATTTTGTATCACAACTACTAATTCACCAGATAGAAGAAGTCCTTTGTCACGTAGTAAATTACTAGCATATTTGGCATCTATCACGTTATTCCCTGTTTTATTAAAATAAATAGGGATAACTCCTTTGTAAAGAGTAACTATATTTAAGATATGTTTGTGTTGGGATAGCGCAAAAATAGGCAATTTTGAATTGATACGCGACATTAATAACGTAGTACTTTCAAATTCAGTCAAAACAATAACAGCACTTACTCCTGTTAGGTGATTGGCAGTGTACATTGCCGATATAGCGATAGCTTCTTCTATATCATCAAATTTTTTTTTTTGGTTGATGTCTGATAAAAAATTGATGTTTGAAATTTTTTCGGCACCTAAGCATACATTAGCCATAGCTGCTACAGTTTCAGATGGATACTGACCTGTAGCAGTTTCAGCGGATAACATAACTGCGTCAGTACCATCCAATACTGCATTAGCTACGTCCATTACTTCTGCACGAGTAGGCATAGAATTATGAACCATAGATTCCATCATTTGAGTTGCGGTAATGACTGCACGATTAAGAGCGCGTGCTCTTTGTATTATTTTTTTTTGCACACCCACTAGTTCTGGTTCTCCAATTTCTACTCCTAAATCTCCTCGGGCTACCATGACTGCGTCTGATGCGTGAATGATATCATCTATTGTTTCGTCAGATGCAACTACTTCTGCGCGTTCTATTTTAGAAATAATTTTTGCATGACTACCAGCATCGACAATTAATTTTCGTGCACAATTTAAATCTATACTGCTACGGGGAAATGATATTGCTAGATAGTCAACTCCAATTTGAGCCGCGGTGATAATATCAATTTTGTCCTTGTTTGTTAAGACTTTCGCTGAAAGCCCTCCTCCTAATTTGTTTAAGCCTTTATTGTTGTATAACATACCTCCAATAATTACTTTAGTATATATTTTAGTATTATGGATTGTTATAACTTTTAATTGAATTCTCCCATCATCTAATAGAAGTAAATCTTCTGGGTGTACGTCTTGTGCGAGTTCTTCATAATCAACACCTACGCATTTGTGATTACCTTTATTATTGTTCGTCATCATGGCATCAATTAAAAAGTTATCTCCAGATTTTAAATATATTTTGTTTCCTTGAAAAGTAGAGATACGGATTTTAGGGCCTTGTAAATCTCCAAGAATAGCAATATATGTACTTAGTTTGGAAGCGATTTTGCGTACTTTTTCTGCTCGGACAAAGTGTTCTTGTGTTTTACCATGAGAAAAATTTAGTCGTACGATATTTGCTCCTGAGATAATTATTTTTTCAAGATTGTTACCTTTATCTGTAGCAGGACCTAAAGTAGCGATAATTTTAGTTCTTCTCAATTGTTGAGACATAATAGTTCCTTATACAACTTAAATTTAAATAACCAATATTAAAGAATGGTGATCATTAATTATGTTATTAATGTATTATAATTTATGTATATTTTATATTAAATTTTAATATACTATATGATAGTATATATATTCTATATATAATATTTGTTCTCGATATTTATAAAATAATTATTAAATTTTTTGGAAATATTTAGTTACATTAATGTAATAGCATCTAAGATTATAAATCTTAATGATAATCTATCGATTAAATAAACACATAGATAATTACAATTGTAGTGGATAGAATTTTTAATATAAAATAAACTATTCAATTATGAATAAACTTATGATACGTTAATTCAGTTATTATAAAATATGTATTATTGTATATTTTATAATATTTAGGCATATAAATTTTTTTTTGGATATGTAGTTTGATGATATATCTTTAAAAGTATAAAACTGTGTTAAAAACATTGTTAAAATATAAAGACAATTAATATCAATATTATAAATGATGCCTAATTTTTTACGGGTTATTACTTTTATAAACCCAAATTTAATTAAGCTACTTATCATTGTATTTTGATTAAATATAACAAGTTTGTACTTGTTATATAACCTACCTATATATGATGAATATTAAAAACTTATATTCATTTAACATATCAGAGAATAAATATGAGATCAACATCTATCACTCAAGCATGTAATTTAATTATTTTTGGAGCGAAAGGTGATTTGGCACGCAGAAAACTGTTTCCATCATTATATCAATTAGAAAAAATAGGTGCTATTCATCCTGACACACGTATTATAGGAGTAGGCCGTGCAGAATGGAGTCTTGTTATGTATATCGAAGTCGTATATGTTGCTTTAAAAACATTTATGCCAGATCCCATTGATGAATCGCTATGGCATGTATTTAGAGCGCGACTTGATTTTTGTAATTTAGATGTATATCAAACTGAACGATTCGTTTTGTTGTTAGATAAGTTAAAGAGTATAGATATAGAGACAGTAAATTATCTTGCTATGCCTCCTGATACGTTTGGTGCTATATGTAAAGGGTTAAGCACTATTGGGTTAAATAAAAAATCAAATCGTGTAGTTATAGAAAAACCGTTGGGTACTAATTTAGCTTCTGCTCGTATTATTAATGCGCAGATATCAGAATATTTTGAGGAAAAGCAAATTTATCGCATTGATCATTATTTAGGAAAAGAAACAGTTTTGAACTTATTGGCATTGCGTTTTGCAAATTATTTATTTTCTTCAAATTGGGATAATAATACTATTGATCACGTGCAGATCACTGTGGCGGAAGAAGTAGGTATTGAAGGTCGTTGGAAATATTTTGATTCGGTAGGGCAAATGCGTGATATGATACAAAGTCATTTATTACAAATTTTGACTATTATAGCTATGTCGCCCCCAACTAATTTAAGTGCTGACTGTATTCGAGATGAAAAAGTTAAAGTGCTTCATTCGTTGAGGAAAATTAATTGTAATAATGTACATGATGTTACGGTGCGTGGACAATATACGTCTGGTTTTATTCAAGGGAAACCAGTGCCTGGTTATTTAGAAGAAGAAGGGGCTAATAAAAGCAGCAATACTGAAACATTTGTATCTATTTGTGTCAACATAGATGATTGGCGTTGGACTGGTGTTCCATTTTATCTACGTACTGGGAAAAGGTTGCCAATCAAATGTTCTGAAATTGTAATTTTTTTTAAAAAACCAATGATTAATTTATTTTCTGATTCATATAAAGACTTGCCTAACAATAAGTTGACTATTCGACTACAGCCAGATGAAGGGATAGATGTTCAAATTTTGAATAAAGTACCCGGATTAGGCCATAAACATCGATTACATACTACCAAATTAAATTTAAGTTTTTATAAAGATTTTTGTCCAGAACACGTAGTTGATGCACATGAACGATTATTGTTAGAGACCATGCGCGGTATCCAAGCATTATTTGTTCGTTGTGATGAAATAGAAGGTGCTTGGAAATGGGTTGATTCTATTGTGCAAGCTTGGGAATTGGAAAATAACGCTCCTAAGCTTTATAAAGCAGGTACTTGGGGCCCTACAGATTCTGTGACTATGATAGCTAAAGATGGTCGTTTTTGGAATGAATATAAATTTTATACGTAATGATTTTATCTATTATAGTGATCATTAATGTGTTTATTCTAATTAATAGAAGTTTAAAATTTTTTTATTTTTAAAAAAGACATTTGTAACAATTGGATGTTCTTAATTGTTTAAAAACATTAATATAGAAGTGTTTTGTTGTATATAAAAGATTCTTTAAAAATTGAAATTATTTATATCATTAGATATTGTTTAAATATTTAGGTATCTTTAGTAAAGGGGAAGATGGTTTTTATGATGCGTATTATATTGTTTTTAATTACTAATTTATCAGTAATGATATTATTTGGTAGTATATTGAGCTTACTGGGATGTTGGTCCTCTACTACATTTGAATTAATGAGAATGGCTGGAATATTTGGTTTCGGAGGAGCGTTTATTTCGCTATTATTATCTAAATCTATAGCGTTATCTGCAGTTAATGGCTTAATTATTAGTCAAGCATCTAATAATGTAGAACATTTATTGTTGAAAATAATACATGTTCAGGCTAAGAAATTAGATATTGTTGCGCCACAGTTGGCTATTTACGATTCTATAGATATGAATGCTTTTGCTACGGGAGCAAGAAGGAATGCGGCATTAATAGCTGTTAGTACTGGTCTCTTGAAAAATATGAATCAAGAATCAATTGAGGCTGTTGTTGCTCATGAAATGAACCATATCGCTTCTGGCGATATGGTTACTATGACTCTTATTCAAGGTATAATTAATACTTTTGTGATCTTTGTATCGCGTAGTCTTGCCGCGATGATCTTTTATTGGACTTCGTTTATAAGTGACCAAAATGATGAGCAGCTTGATATCCATAGTACTAATCATTGTGATATAAATAATTCTATAGTGTATATTATTGTATCAACGATTTTAGAAGTTGTGTTCGGTATGTTTGCTAGTATCATCGTGTTTTGGTTTTCTCGTCATCGGGAATTTTATGCGGATGCTGGTGCCGCTAAATTAGTAGGATGCAGAAATGTTATTGCTGCTCTACAAGAATTAAAACATAGTCATGTACTTAACACGTCTAATAGTATTACTACTTTTTATATTAATAGTGTAAAAAAAAGTATATTAAGTAATTTATTCGCATCCCATCCATCTTTAGATAAGCGGATAGAAGCATTACAACATGGTACTTATTTGAATAAGTCGTCTTTTTTTTTAAATAAGTAACTTTGATTAAAGATGAAAATGATTGTTTTTATGGGTTTATGCAAAGGGTTATGTGTCGTGTGATTTACAAAGTAAAAAATAAATGCTATCTTACCCGTAGCATTTAGTGTGAGTGTAACGTTTTTATAGAAATTTTTATTTTAATTTAATTATGTTCTAAAATAACGAAAAAATTTGTTTTGTTTTTAGGTTTTATATGATAGAAATAGTAATGTAGAGTAGTTCTTTATTTATATGTAAAATCTTTTAGACATTATTATTAATTGAATAAATTGGTTTACATAGTGAGTGCGTTGAATTGCTCATTATTTCAGTATGTTTTTTGCATTATTTTTGTAAGTGATGATAGTGAAAATATGAATGAAAGATTTTTATATATTATTAGTAGGATCGCTAATCCTATGATTAAGCGATCAAATGTCAGGTAAACCGAGATATGCTTCCGTATATGAGTAATATTTTGATAACTTCAGTAAAGAAGTGTTATGTATGAATAATATAATTTCCTCTTATTTGAATGTTTCACGAGAATAATAACTCTGGTTTGTCTTTTAATCGCTGTTACGGCAAATGTAAACACTCTAAAGGAAATACGTAAGATGGCAAAAATTAAAGGTCAAGTAAAATGGTTTAATGAATCTAAAGGTTTTGGTTTTATTACACCGTCAGATGGTAGTAAAGATGTATTTGTACATTTTTCTGCCATTCAAGGAAATGGATTTAAGACTTTGTCTGAAGGTCAAAGCGTAGAATTTGAAATTCAAGATGGACACAAAGGTCCATCTGCTGTAAACGTGACGGCTTTATGATATATGATGATTAAATATATGTGTATTTATATAAAATAAGGGTATTTTGAGAACAAACAGCGAGTATCATAGTACAAATTTACTGTTGATGTGAAATACATAGTACTTTTTTAAAGTTTAAAAATGTGTACAGGTATATAAGATAAGATGTAGTACTAATGTGTTAATTTAGTAATTTTGGTAAAGATCTTAAAATAATGGATGATGGTTACTGCTGTGATAGTGTGTTAGAGCTACAAAAAAATAAGAGAACCTAAGAAGTAAAAGTATTACTTAATATTAATAAAAGGTTCTCTTATTTTTTTGTAGCTCTAACTTTCTTGTTTTACAGACCTAAAAATCCTGTCCAATATCCAACAATTCCGATCCCAAAAAATCCTATAATAATCCATAGTGCATTTACTTTTTTATTTAGTAACCACATGCAAGCAAATGTTAATAATAAAGGAACGAATCCAGGCATGAGCTGATCTAAAATATTTTGTACAGTTGTGATTACTGTATTTCCGTCATTATCAGTAATTTTAGAAAGCACACATGGTATGTTTACATGTGTCCATTTGTTAACTAATGCTCCCATAACAAATAAACCTAAAATTGAAGAACCTTCTGTCAATTTTTGTAAAACCCCTCCTTCCATATCATTAACAATGCTGATTCCTTTTTTATAACCATACGTAATGCCATAATAACGAGTAGCTAGTCTAGTTGTGTTGAACAAAATAAAAAATAGACACGGACCTAGTAAATTCCCCCCTATCGCGATTCCTGCTCCTAAGGCAGCAAATACTGGTCTAGCAGTTCCCCAAAATATCGGATCACCTACTCCAGCCAAAGGGCCCATTAGTCCTACTTTTAAACCATTGATAGAAGCATTATCTATAGTAGTAGCACCATTAGCTTTTTGTTCCTCCATGGCCATAGTAACTCCTAATATAGGTGCAGCGACATATGGGTGTGTGTTAAAAAATTCTAAATGGCGTTTAATTGCTTCTTTTTGATCTTTGCTATTTTTTGGGTATAAACGTCGGATTACTGGAATCATAGAAAAACAAAATCCTAATGCTTGCATACGTTCAAAATTCCAAGATCCTTGAAAAATATTAGAACGAATAAAAACTGCACGTATATCATTTTTCTTTAATTTTATTGTTTTTGTTTTAGTGTAGATTTTGTGAGGATTATTAATCATTATGATTACCTATTAATCTAGTCTTATTAATCTAGTTCATCATCAAGTTTACTTGCGGATTGAACAGTTGAGTTAGAAAGATTTTGATCTTTAATTTGATTATAACGTGGAGACAATTGAATGTACAGGATGGCCATAATTATACCAATGATACCCAATGCGACTAAATTGAAATCGGTAAAGGCTGTAATAACAAATCCTAAATAAAAAAACGGCATTAAATATCCGGTGCGCATCATATTTATAACCATAGCATAACCAACTACAACAATAATACCTCCAGCAACATTTAAACCGTTAGTTATCACTTCTGGAATAGCATGGAGCATAGAATGCACTGTTTCAGTTCCAACGGAAACTCCAACAATAGTCGCTGGAATTGAAACTCGCATAGCTTGTAACATGAGAGCTGTAATATGAATCCAACTTAAAATTCTTATGTTACAGCGTTCAGCTGCTTTATCAGCGGCGTGTTGAAATGCTACAGTAATAGTGCGCACAATAATGGTTAATACTTGTCCGGTAGCAGCTAATGGAATTGCTAAAGCGATTCCTGCTCCAATAGATTGTTGCCCTATAATGACTAAAATAGTGGAGATAATTGAAGCTAAAGCAGTATCGGGTGCTACAGCAGCTCCTATATTCATCCATCCCAGTGCTATCATTTCTAGTGTGCCTCCAATAATGATTCCAGTTTTTATATCTCCTAAAATTAATCCAGTTAGTGTACATGCTATCAACGGTCTGTGGCACTGAAATTCGTCAAGTATTGAGCCCATTCCGATAACACAAGATGTAATAAACAATAAAATAATTTGAAGTGTGTTAATTTCCATTTCATTTCCTGAATATATGAAAATAAAATATAGTGTTTACATGAATTTATTAAATAAAATTGTATATCTAATTAATTATTTATTTTTTTATTAATTGCATCATTTTTAATGATGGATCTGATGGCACTTTACGTACTTCTAATTCAATGCCATATTGATCTAATTTTTTAAAAGCTTCAATATCTGTGTTATTTACTGATATAGCATTATTTATTTGTTTTTTATCTTTATAAAAAGCCATTCCCCCAATATTTACTGAATTGATAGGAACGCCACCTTCAAAAAGACGTAAAACATCTGTAGGATTAGTGAATAACATTATAACTTTATCTCCGGCATATTTAGGATTATTGTATACACGTATAGTTTTATTGATATTTAGAACATGAGCAGTTATTCCAGGGGGAGTTACTTGAGTAAGTAAAGTTTTTCGGATCATATCTTGAGATACTTCGTCGTTTACTACTATGATGCGTTTAATATTGTATTCTTTAGCCCAACGAGTTACTACCTGTCCATGAATTAATCTATCGTCAATACGTGCTAAGCAAATGATCATATGGTTTTTGTTATTTTTATCTGATAATTTAGGTGTGGCGGTGTGTTCAGCAATATCTTTTTCATCGTATGAATGGTTGTGAGTTAAGGAGTGTTTTACTGATTTTATGCTTTCAGTACCAGATTTTAATGCTATTTGTATTAGTTCCTGAAAGGAATGGATATTGTCGCGTGCCATAAAAACTTCTATTAACATAGGGATGTTCACGCCTGTAACAATATCGTATTTTTCTTTATTTGACACGATACTGTGAGCGGCATTAAATGGGCTTCCTCCCCAAGTGTCCACCAAAAATAATACCCCAGCGCTTTTATTAAGATTTGATAGATGTGCATGATATTTTTCAATTAATATTTTAGTATTTTCTTCGGGTAATAGATCAACCCACGCAACATTTTGTTGTTTGCCTATGATCATTTCAGTGGTTTCAATCAATTTTTTAGATACAGAACCATGGGCTCCTAATATAATAGCAATAGTCACTACTCTTTCCTCTTTTTGTGTGTTTTTAACATTCCTTATTATTTTAATCTTTAAAATAATAAGGAATTGTTTTTAATGTTATGGTATATAGGTTAACATTGCTTTGATATGTAAAAGTAAAAATTGTATCACTATAATAGTTCGATTATTTTCTGATTTTTGTTTCAGTCAGTAGACAATATAGAATTAAAAGAAACTTAATGTACTGCAAAAAAAATAAACGAATATATTATACTGTCTTTTTTGTCATAATGATACATTATCTTTAATGTTAAAGTATTTATTTTCAATAATTTGAAGAGATATTTTGTGTCATCTGATAATAATGGTCTTATTATGTAAGTGATATCCACATAATTTATGGTAATACATAACATATTTTTAATTTTTATCAACACCCTCCTCTACACAAACTTGTATTTTGATCGTGTTTAATTTATTGCTGACAACTTCATTATGTAATCAGATATTTTAATATGTTTAATATAAATATGCCATGAGAAGATTTGTTATCTAATGTTCAATGGAGATTATCATGGAATTTTTAACAGACATATCAATGTGGATAGGATTCTTAACTTTAGTAATTTTAGAAATTGTACTTGGCGTCGATAATTTGGTTTTTATTGCTATTTTAACAGACAAACTTCCAAAAAAACAACGTGAACGTGCATGTATTATTGGGTTAACATTAGCATTAATAATGCGTATCGCATTATTATCTTTGATTTCATGGTTTGTTACTCTTACAAAACCATTGTGCAAAATTGCTACTTTTTCATTTTCTGGTAGAGATTTAATTTTATTATTTGGTGGCATATTTCTTTTATTTAAAGCAACTACTGAATTACATCAACAACTAGAACATAAAGTACATAATCACGCTAGTCGTGGATATGCTAGTTTTTGGGTAGTAGTAATACAAATTGTAGTTTTTGATGCTATTTTTTCTCTTGATGCAGTAATAACGGCTGTTGGTACAGTAGAGAATTTGACAATAATGATAATAGCAGTTGTTATAGCAGTAGTAATAATGTCGCTGTCATCTCGTTTATTAACTAGTTTTATTAATAGTCATCAGACTGTAGTAGTTTTATGTTTAAGTTTTTTATTAATTATTGGTTTGAGTTTAATTGCAGAGGGAATTGGATTTTATATACCAAAAGGTTATTTATATGTTGCTATTGGATTTTCGGTATTAATTGAATTATTTAATCAAATTGCTCACTGTAATTCCATGAAGGGTCAATCAACTAAATCAATGCGTGAACGCACAGCAGAAGCGATTATGAGGTTAATGGGTAATACAGCTCAATGGAACTTTGATACAGAGAAAAATTCTTCAGTTCTTTTATCAAAAACACATTTTGCTGAAGAGGAACGCCATATGATTACTGGAGTATTATCGTTAGCTTCACGTACTTTACGAAGTATAATGACTCCTCGAAATGAAATTTCGTGGTTAGATTCTCAAAAACCAGTGCAAGAATTATATTCTACGTTAATGAATACTCCTCATAATATGTTTCCAGTATGTAATGGTGAATTGGATCAATTAATAGGAATTGTTCGCGCTAAAGATTTAATGGCAGCTATTGCTAATGGCGAGCAGTTAGAAACACATGCTTCAGAAAATTTGCCCATTGTAGTTCCAGAAACTTTGGATGTCTTAAATTTATTAAAAGAATTGCGGCGTGCAAAAGGAAGTATGGTTGTTGTGTCTAATGAATTTGGTATTATTCAAGGATTAATAACCCCTTTGGATGTATTAGAAGCTATAGCTGGTGAATTTCCTGATGAAGATGAAACACCAGAAATTGAAATAATTAATAATGGGACAGGTTGGTTAGCAAAAGGTAGTATGGATTTACATGCATTACAACAGGCATTACAGGCTCATGATTTGGTGCATGTTTGTGATCATGTAGCTTCTTTAGCTGGTCTGTTATTATCCCGTTGTGACCGTATACCAAAAGAGGGTGATGTGTTAACAATTAATAGATGGCGTTTTATAATTCGAAAAATGATAGAGTATCGTATTGAATTAGTAGAAATAGAATGTCTTTTATTTTTTAATGATACACATTAATAAATAGAATTGTTAATGTACACATATATACGCGCAATACTATAAATTGTTGATTTAAAGTAATTATTTTAAATAAAATTTTTTTAGTAGCGGTAGCAATAAAGTAGAGATTTTGTCTTGCATTTCTTGATATTCTAGCTCTTCATCGCTGTCAAAAATAATACCGCTCCCTACTGAACAAAATAGATATTGTCTTTCAGCTAACATTGTTCTGATAGCAATGTTGGTATCCATATTACCACAACAACTTAAGTATCCAATACTTCCAGACCAAATGTTCCGGCGTTGTGGTTCAAGTTGTTCAATTAATTGCATAACTTGAACTTTTGGGGCTCCAATTATAGATCCTCCTGGAAAACATGCACGTAATAAATCACAAGCAGAAAAATTATTAGAAAGTTCTCCTGTAATGGTACTGATCATATGATGTACCCCTGGAAATGATTGGATATCAAATAATTTAGACACATGAATACTGCCAGGAACAGCTACTTTTCCAATATCATTTCTTAATAAATCAACAATCATTAAATTTTCTGATTGATTTTTTGTAGATTTAGATAATTTAATAATTTGGTGATAATCATCTTGCGCGTTTTTTAATCTAGGCAATGTACCTTTAATAGGTTGAGTTTTAATTTTTGTATTATGTAACTTCAGAAAACGTTCTGGAGATAAACTGAGTATACTTAATTTGTTTGGTAGTCGAATAAAAGCTGAAAAAGGTGCGTGATTATAATGTAACAAATAACGAAATGCTATCCATTCATCTCCTGTATATGGAGCAGAGAAACGTTGTGAAAGACATACTTGATAGCAGTTTCCTGAAATTATATGTTTTTGGATAGTATGGAATTTTTGTGCATATTCAGCTCGACTAATATTACTTTGCCATGGTTGTATGAGATTAAATGATGTATTAGAAACATGATTGTTATATATATGTTGTTGTTTATATACCCAATTTAATATTTGATTGGGATCATCGTGAGTAACAAGATAATTTTTGCAAAGTTTATGATCTGCAATGATCGCCCAGCGATATAAACCTATTGCCATATCTGGGAACGAGAGGTCTTGTTCTGCTAATTTTGGGAGTGATTCAATATATCTTGCGAGATCATATCCAAATACACCTAAAAATCCACCTTGAAATGGTAATTGACAATTATTTTCTGGTTTCATATTCATAATATGAATATATTTGTTTAATAAGATAAATGGGTCTGTATTATCAATTTGATGATTTTTACCATAAGAAATTGTAGTGATATTGTTGTGCGTTATTAATGTCAGCGTTGGATCAGTAACTAATATATCAAAACGACTATCTGGGTGTTTATTATTATGACCAGAATACAATAACATAGACCATGGTGTATTAGATAAAGGATCAAAAAGGTTCAGTATAGTATAAGGATGATAGGGTAATTCTATAAGATGCATTCCCATTTAAAAAAATGTTTCCTTTATGATTTTAAGAATATATATTGATTATGTATATAACATTTGATTGTTATTATTTTTAGAAAATGAAGAATATTTAAAATTTATGTCGTTGCATGTATCAGATTGAATTATTGTATATGTATTTTATTTTAGGATACTTTAAAAATTACATGATTAGTATATCTATACTGTTGTTTCGAAATACTTGATCATCATATCCTTGATATGATTAAGTATATTAATATAATTTTTAGTTTTAATCATTTTAGTTGGTTGATTAAAATTTTACATTTTATTATAAGTATTATATGTATGTAATACAGTTATAATTTTATTTTTATATAATTTCATTTTTTTATTTACGTGATATGTCTACTCGAATTTTGGCTTTTGATACTACCACTGAATTGTGTTCTGTTGCTGTAATGATCAATCATAGCATATATGATAATAAAATTATAGCCCCAAGGAGTCATTCAGAAAATATATTGCCTATGATTAATCAATTATTAATAGAAGTAGGTGTTGCCTTACAATCCTTGGATTGTATTGTATTTAGTAGAGGACCGGGTAGTTTTGCGGGAATACGTATTGGGGTAAGCGTTGCACAAGGCTTAGCGTTAGGAGCAGATTTACCGTTAGTAGAGGTATCTTCTTTGGAAGTACTAGCGCAAGGGGCTTGGAGGATTTTTTCCGTTAAACAAGTTATATCCACTATTGATGCGCGTATGGGTGAATTATATTGGGCTCGTTATCATCGAATGAGCGACGATAGTTGTTGGATATGTAGTGACAATGAGTCTATTACAAAGCCGGAAATAATTGTAAAAAAAATAATATATTCTGGTTCTCAGAAGCTACAGGGTAACTGGGCGCTTGTAGGAACAGGTTGGAATAACTATCCAATCTTGAAATGCATAAGAGTGCCTGGCGTGATTGGTTTAAAAAAGAGTGTTATGTCGCCTGAAGCACAGGATATGTTGCCTTTAGGCATATGTAGTTGGAGAAATAAAATATTTATTAATCCAAATCAGGTTCAACCTGTTTATTTACATAATGTAGTAGTTGTAAAGACAAATGATATCTAGTTTTTTAATAATGGCTGTCAATGATCTAATAATATTAGACGCCGCATATTGTAACGTTTTTACGTAAGTGTACATATATTTACTATATTTTGGAATTGTAGCATGATTATGTATAGAATTGTTTTGTAATATTAAGGTATAATTGTATCTTGTATTTTTTACTGTAATTTGGATTTTTGCAATAAAAATTTTTTTATTGGATGTTGATTAATAAAATAAGGAAATACAACAAAGTTGTTGTAATTTTATTTTGTTTTTATATGTCAATGTAATCTTCATTATTACCGAGAGAATAATGTTGTTTAATAATATTGATGTTTTTTAATTGAAAATTAGCATTAATTGTACCATTTATTGTGTTTCTTCATTAAAAAAAATTATCTTACATTTTAAAATAGATGTATTGTTGTCTTTTTTTTCTAACTGGATTGAAAGTATGCGTGGATTATGTATGTATTTGCTGATTGTTTGGACTAAATCTTTTTTTAATTGAGGTAAAAAATACGGGGTAAAATTATTTCTAATGTTATGTTCAGAAATAATTTCTTGTAGTCTTTTTTTAGCGATGTCGGCTGGTGTTTTTTTTCTAAAAAAAAAGAAATTTACTAATACCATAATAGTATTATCTCTTGAAAAATCGTTTAAAAAAATTGAGTTTTTTTTCTTCAATAAAGCGCAAAGGACATGGGTTGCCTAACAAACGATCTACTGTATCTGCATAGGCTTGTCCTGCGTGAGATTTTGAATCCAAAATAATTGGTTCACCTTGATTAGATGCTTTTAATACTGATTTATCTTCTGGTATAACACCTAATACAGGAATTCTTAATATCTCTATTACATCTTCTAAACTAAGCATATCTCCTCGTCGAACGCGGATAGGATTATATCGAGTTAGTAATAGGTGTTCTTTGATTGTGTCTATACCATTTTCAGAACGTTTAGACTTAGATGCTAAAATACCCAGTATGCGATCTGAGTCATGTACTGATGAAATTTCTGGATTGGTGGTAACAATGGCTTCGTCTGCAAAATATAGAGCTGTTAAAGCTCCGCTATCAATACCTGCAGGAGAATCACATATTATAAATTCAAAGTTCATTTTATTAAGATTATTTAATATTTCTTCTACTCCAACCCGAGTTAAAGAATTTTTATCTCGTGTTTGTGAAGCAGGTAAAATATATAAATAATCAGTGTGTTTATCTTTAATTAATGCTTGATGTAAAGTGGCTTCACCTTGAATGACATTAATAAAATCATACACTACTCTACGTTCGCATCCCATAACTAAATCAAGATTACGCAATCCAATATCGAAATCAATGACAGCGGTTTTTTTACCTTTACGTGCTAGTCCAGTAGCAAGAGCTGCGCTTGATGTTGTTTTACCTACTCCTCCTTTTCCTGAAGTAATAACTATTATTCGTGTCATAAACAAATCCTTATTGCAGGATACATTATAAATTTTGAATGATAAGCATATCGTCTTTTAAACTAAGTCTTACCGATTTACCTGAAAATTCTTTTGGAATTTGATCGCTTAGCCAATAACGCCCTCCAATGGATACTAGTTCAGGAGATAAATGAGTACAAAAAATTTGGGATTCTTTACTACCAGATGCACCGGCTAATACCCTTCCCCTCATCGTACCATAAATATGGATATTTCCGTCGGCAATAATTTCAGCGCCAGCGCTAACATTTGCAATAACAATTAAATCTCTGTTGCGAGCGTATATTTTTTGTCCAGAACGTATTGGTGTATTGATTAATTGTGTTTTAGAGATTATTGGAATGTTTTTTTGTAAGCATTCTGAAAAATATTTATATTGTACAGAGGTTCCTTGAGTAAGAATAGGTATTCCACTACGAATGATTATTTCTTTTAATTTGTTATCATGACAACAACATACTCCAACTATAAATAATCCAGCATCAGATATTGTTCGACACAGAGCATCCCAATTATTACAATAATTAAGATTACCAACGTTTATAACAACTGGGGTGTTTTTTAATAAAAAAAAGGGAGCTTTTTCTATTTTTTCTTCTAATGATCGACGAATTACCCCTACACACGTACTATAGACATGCATCACCAATAATGTAAAATTACTCCCTTTTATGCTAATAGACACATTGATTTTTCACAATTTAGATACACATATATATACTTATATGCAACATGATTATTTATGCGAACGTATGTTTATTTATTATTTTTTATGATTTATATATATAAATTTTTATTTTTTAAATTACAGAATACTATTACGTCTATAGTAGAATAGGCGAAATGATGATTTATCAATAAAAATTAATCAATGACCATACAGTGGTGCAATAACCATTGTAGTATAATGTATTTTATCGGCGTAGTAAATATGACATATTTAAAATTGTACGATATTAATGATTGTTTATTTTTATAAATTATCAGAACAACTATATTCTTTGTTAACATGAGATTAAGGCTACTATATTGTAATAGTATATTGGTAATATAATTTTTATTTTTTAAAATTTTAGATATTAATGGAATATATATACTTTATAAAAGTTTTAAAACAATAAGAAATACTGATAATAAATATTATTTCAGAAGGTATATATTATGTAGAGCAATATACATTTGCATTGGTTTTATTAAACAATATTTTTTGAATATAAATATATACTAGAATCGATCAGTATATTTTATATTGATTTTTTCAGTACGCACGAAATTAAGGTAGTAGCTGATCGCAATAAAGATCGATGATAATATATAATTTTTTGTTTTATGTATCAATAAGTAATACATGTGCTTACATGCAAAAATTGGTATAAATTTTATTTATATTCTATTTATTATTATATTTTTGGAGATCAATAATTTGTGATAGCGATACGAGTATCGCTATTATTAAGTAGTTAGCAAAAATTATAAGCATCCATTGAGATATTTCTAGCGATAAAAAGTACCATTTGTATTCAGCGCAATCACCATCAGCATCAAACATACTAGGCCACCACTTATTTAAAGGTAACCAATGAGGAAATCGGACAAATAAATCACACATGAAAAATGGGGATGGATGTAATTGAATATCAGTATATTCTTTAGCTAGCAACAATCCTTTCCAAGCGCTGTATATCCAAATTGGGATAGAAAAAAATCTTAAAGGAGTAAATGGAGCAATTGTTCCAACCAATCCAGCAATTCCTATGCCACATAAAGCGCATCTTTGGTAAACACATAACACGCAAGGTTTTATTAAAACAATGTGTTGTAAATATAAGGCTATTAACTCTAAAATAACAACGGTAAATATTAACAAAACCCAGCTTTTTCTAGTTTTAGAGCAAATATTTAAAAAATTCAACATAAATAATTACCTAAAATTAAAACAATTCAGATTGATGTATTTTGATATTTTTTAAAAAATAAAAAATTTGATATCATCAAATCTGTTGTGTATTCAAATTATTGTACATGATATATGTGTAATTACGTATACGTTTAAATCTTACTAAGATTATCAAATTAGAAACAATGAGACAAGTATAACAATTTAATTTACATTTATTTGCGGCCGATAGCATTGAAATATTAATATTTATAATCTTTCCAATGAAGGTTAATGGATAGTTTAGATTTATAGACGTTGTACATGATAATATTGTATATAATGTAAATTAATAAAATTTTTATAATTCTTATATTTTATTAATTCTTATTTATATGTCAAATATCCAATTAATAAGAGATGTTATTTGAGAATGCTGCAGAGATAACATCTCTTATTTGACAGTTATTAAACTGTTTTTATTTGATTTTAATCATTAATGAGACTACCTAATGCAATAGTTGAAATGTTTATCGGATAATATTATTTATGTTTTGTAATATATACACTTAAATCAATTACTTTGTCAGAGTAGCCTGTTTCATTATCATACCAAGATATTAGTTTAGCAAAATGATTATTTAATACGACGCTTGCTTGTGCGTCGAAAATAGAGATTAATTTTTCTCCGTTAAAATCGCTAGATACCACTTTTTCGTCAGTATATCCTATAATTCCTTTTAAGTTTCCGTAAGCAGCGTTTTTAATAACATCACAAATATTTTTATAAGAGGCAGATTTTTTTAAACGGACGGTAAAGTCAACAACAGAAACATTTGGAATAGGGACTCGGAATGATATTCCAGTTAATTTACCATCTAGCTCTTTAATAACTTTTCCTAATGCTCGTGTCGCTCCAGTAGAAGATGGAATAATATTTTGGTAAGCACCACGTCCACTTCTCCAATCATTATGTATTGGGGAATCGACAGTTTTTTGAGTAGCGGTAGTAGCATGAACAGTAGTCATTATACCTTCAATGATGCCAAAATTGTCATTAATAACTTTAGCTAATGGAGCTAAACAATTAGTAGTGCAAGACGCATTAGATATTATTTTTTCTCCGTTGTAGAGATGGTTATTAACTCCCATAACAAACATTGGTGTATCATCTTTTGATGGGGCTGTTAATACTACTTTACGTGCTCCAGCGAAGATATGTCCATGAGCTTTTTCTTCAGTTAAAAACATGCCTGTAGATTCAGTAACAACATCAATATCAAAATTTCCCCAATATAAGTTTTTTGGATCCTTTTTTGAGGTGTAGTGCACAACTTTATCATTAATGATTAGATGGTCACCATGCACACTAATTGTTCCTTTAAATCGTCCATGAGTTGAATCATATTTTAACATATACGCGATATGTTCAATGTCGAGCAAATCATTAATGGCGACAACATCTGCATCTTTTCTGTCTTGTACAGTTCTAAAAATAACGCGACCAATTCTACCGAATCCATTAATACCTATTTTAATACCCATATATTATATGCTCCTGTTGTAATTGTAATTATATGTTATGTTGTAAATTTTAAATGCAGACATGGAATGTTGTTTTATATATCGAGCTCTCAATAAGAATTATTTTAATAACTTAAAAGTAATGTGCGTATTTGATGTTTTGATATTTCATATATTACATATTAGTAACATGATAATATCATATCACTAATATGTAATATATTTAATTTTTGATAGTTACGTGTATTTTATAATTTATTACGATTTAATAATATAAATATATTTTTAGATTCTGTTGTTTATAGGTATTAAATTTAAATGAATTTATTAATGTGATGTTTTGTGATTGAATCATCATTTTGTAATTCTATAAGTATGTAAATAAAATTTTTATTATATATTATAATTGTTCCGAATAATCTAAATCAAGAGCATAACAATGTTTTGGATCATTCCACGAAAATTGCAGAATGTTAGAGTTATTTATTTTTATATTATTATTAACATTAATTAATGAAACGTAATGATTTAATAAATTCATAATTATATTATGAATAACTTTATTAGCTTGTTGCATTAAAACATCTATCCAATTTATTTTATTTTCGTACCAATTCAGTTGATATTCTTTTAAGTGAGCTAGTTCAATAGCTTTATTTATTGCGTCATCTAAATCTCCTATATTGTCAATTAATCCATTTTTTATTGCATCATAACCAAGCCATACATGTCCTTGAGCAATTTTATGGATATCTTCTGCAGTTTTACAGCGAGATTCAGCCACAGTGTTAATAAAATAATGATAGCTGGTATTTACATAAAGTTGCATCATGTTTATATATTCAGTAGGTAGCGGGGTAGTTATTGAAATATTTGATATAGGGGATGTATTTACTCCATCACTATGAATACCGATGGTGTCAAGAGATTTTTCAAATGTATTAATAATACCAAATATACCGATCGAACCTGTAATAGTACTGTTACTTGCAATAATAACATTGGCTGGCGTTGATATCCAATATCCGCCAGATGCTGCTATGCCACCCATAGAAACCACTACTGGTTTACCAGAATCTCTGACAGCTATTAATTCTAATCTAATTAATTCAGAAGCATTCACGCTTCCCCCCGGGCTATTGACGCGAAGTACTATTGCTTTGATTTTAGGATCAAACCGAGCGCTGCGGATTTTATGCGCTATAGTATCACCACCAATTGAACCTGGTATATCAGGTCCATCCACGATAGGGCCATTAATACATATTATTGCTATTTGGTTATCTTGTTTTGTAGGAGCTATAAGATTATAATCATACATGCTAATTGCATTAAATGAAGTGCCTTGTTTATTAGATCCAAATATTTCTTTCATCGTATTTTCTATAACAAAATGGGATGCGATTTCATCGATCCATTTATTTTTGAGCGCATAAGCTGCAGTGTCGCCTTGCATTTGATGCAATTCATTTAATATATTATTAATTCCTGGAAAAATTGCCTGTGTTGTTGTGTTACGATTAATAGATATTATTTTTAAATATTGATCCCATAAACGATTTACCAATTTTGTTTCTTCATGTCGTACATGATCAGACATGTGATCTTGAATAAATGGTTCAACGGCAGATTTATATGCACCTACTCTAAAAATATGAGTATTAACTTTTAAATTATCTAATAGAGATTTATAATATAATTTGCTGGTAGAAATTCCTCGTAAATCTACAAATCCATGTGGTGTGAGATAAATTTTATTGGCATAACTAGCGAGCAAATACTGTGATTGATTGTAATAATCAGAAATAGCATAAATTGGTTTACCAGATTCTTTGAATTCACGTAATGCTTTACCAATATATTCTAATGATGTTTGATTGCTTCCATAAAAGTTTTTTAATGATAATATTAATCCAGTTATATGTGGATCATTTTTGGCTTGACGTAATATATTAATAATATCAAATAGCGAGTTTTCTTTAGCATTTGATCTATTTGTATTTAATAAATGTTGACTGAATTTCTGAAATTTACTGTATGTCACTGGTTTATCTACAATAATACCAGAAAGATCTAGAATTAATGCAGAGTAATTTGATAATGAGGCAGAAGAATCACGTAAATTTAAATATACTCCCACACTAATCATAATGAAAATTATGAAAAATATATTTATTATTACTGTTCGTATTAGATATAGTGTACGCACGCTATATCTAAGTATTTTATAAATGATTTTCCATATATTCTGAATGAACGATTTTATCATTAAAAACATTATACAATATCCACATGAACTTTGTATTTTCACACTTAAATCGAATTGGGTATCACACAATACGCACAAATTAAATGAAAATTATGAAATTTTCATGATTTTATTAATTTTTACACATATAAAAATTAAAGATTTTCAGTAATATTATGTCATATTAGTAATTAAGGTTTATATAAAATGATTTCCGTGTGACGTAAGTATATATTAAATATCAAAATCTACCCATACCGGAGCATGATCGGAGGGTCGTTGCATTCTACGAATATTATAGCTTATATTACTATTTTTACAACGATTGACTAGAGGACGTGTTGCCAATATTAAATCAATACGTAAGCCATTATTTTTGTAAAAACCACGAGATCTATAGCTGAACCAGGAATAACGTTCATTATCTTGAGGGTGCATGTTTCGGTATATATCTACCAAACCCCAGCTCATCAAACGATTGATCCATATTCTTTCCTCTGGTAAGAAAGAACATCGTCCTGATGCGATCCAACGTTTTTTATTTTTTTCACCAATACCAACATCCAAATCTGTAGGACTAATGTTCATGTCGCCCATAATCAGTAATAATGAATGACTGTGATAGGTATGTTCTACGTAGTTTTGGAAACTTTTATAAAAATTTTTTTTGTACATAAATTTTTCTGGATGATTTTTGTTTTCTCCTTGGGGAAAATAACCGTTAATAATAGTCAATGTTCCTATTGATGTCATAATATCAGCCATAATTATCCGTTTTTGAGATAAATTATTATCATCAGTCAGTCCACGAGTAACAGTTAAAGGAGTTTGACGTAGAAACAACGCAACCCCATGATATTTTTTTTGACCGTAATAATATACGTGATAACCATGTTGTAGTATTTCTTTTATAGGGAAAAAATCATCATGTACTTTAGTTTCCTGTAAACCAATGACGTCAGGTTTCAATTGAAAGATAATTTCGTTTAGTTGATGCATACGCGCACGCAATCCATTGATGTTAAAAGAAACAAATTTCATATGATGGTGATGATCCGTATTTGTTTTTCGATCATAAATATAGGTGTTATTGACTTAGTAAAATAAAAATAATTAACAATAATTAACCATTATACTTTTTATATGTATCATAGTATATGAAAATATATACTATTTGTTACAATTATTTAATTATTAGTCAGTTCAGTATATTTAATTCTTTAAAGATAATAGTTGGAGCTTCAAAACTGCAGGTTATTATATATGAATGTTTCTATATAATACGATGAGCTAATAAATTTAAAATATTTGTTATGTTTTGAATAAATTATTTAGGTATGGGTATGTTTGTGAGTATGAGAAGATTATTTAATGTATTAATAATCAATTATTATGGTTCTAATTTTGTTATATATTTATTATTTTACGATCAATTAATTTAACTAGTAATCGAAAATTACATTATTATTGTAATAGTTTATAAAACGTACGTTTCAATAATCTGTAGTTTTGTTCTCATTTTATTTAATAGAATGTTTGCATATAATGGTTAGTTATTTAAATTCAAATCATGTTGATTTAAAATTGGTTTGTTATCAATTTTTTTATAAAATTTCTGAAGAATAATTAAAAAGGTAATTTAAATACGTATTTGAAATAATATTTAGAAAAAATAGATTTATGGCTTGTTCCAAAAGCCTATTTTGATCCTATCATTAGGAGAGTTGTTTTATATAATATAGATATATTGAAAATATTATATGATACTAATGATTTTTGTATAAATTTATTTTTTCAGTAATGTAAAATTATGTTGAAACAATTGCAAATTTATATGTTGTATGATTGGAAATCAATTCTATGGTTTTAAATAGTTTTTAATATGTTTTATGTTGAGGCTATTAGTGATATCGAAAGGTGTATTGTATCTTTGTATATGTCAATAGGACATATCATAAAAATTTAAAATCACAAAATTTTTAGAAAATATGTCAAATGGTATTATTGAATGTTAGTGAGTGTAATGATTTTTGCAATTTGAATTTTTATTGAAATATATTAACGAGTATAGTGATCGTTCTAATATACATGATGCTAGGATATTTCTAATATTTATAATATCATTAATTTTTATTAAGCATTCAAAATATGTCTATTTAGTACTATCAACTATATTATAGTACTATAATTAAATTATATTATGATGTTATGTCAAGAGTTTATTTTTAATTATTTTAACAACTCTAAAAAAGTATAGATCGTAAGTATATGTACTTATTTGGTATATATTTATAGGTATTGCGTTTTTTAATTAAGAATCAATTTTTAATAAATTGTGTATGATATTTCCATCTAATATTTTAGATCGAGGTTATAAAAGAAATAATAATTGACATTTATACAAGTAACCATATTTAATAAATCGTGATATTTATGTTAATAAAATTTTTCAATTCTACAGTCAATGTCAATATAGTTATTTTTGTTTTTTAAGATTTATATTTTTAAGGAATATAATATGTCAGTAAGTATAGATTATTGGTTTTCAATTGATATTGAAAGTATATATAAAATATATAGAGATATTTTGAGATGGAATTAAATAGAATTTACTTATATGTATGAAAAATGTTACATTAATTTAATATAGTGATAATTTGTTTGGGTAATAATAAATTTATATTAGAGATGGACATTGTTAAAATTACTGAAAATTTGTTTACTTTTACTAAACAGTGTAGTAATGGGCAACTAGCGTTTCGACAAAAATAATAAATATATAACAGATTTATTAATTTAGTTAAATATATTTGTATTTTATAAAAAATTGATGATGATTGTTATACGCGATATTATGAAACAAAAATATTAATTTGAATGATTGTGAACAGTTTAATATATATTAAATTATGCATATGATGATTCCAGACAAAGAGCTTGAAAATATTACCAAGAATTTCTTTGTTTGAGTTGAGATGAAATAAATAAGTATTATTTATCATTAATTATAGTAAAAAATCTTCTAATTTTTTCTTTTTTTCATCGATAGCTTTTTTGATAATTGAGGGAGTGCGCCCTTGTCCGGTCCAAGTTTTAATTTCACCATATTTGTTAATGTATTGATACTTTGCTGGGCGAGCTGCACGTTTATTTTTGTGAAAAGGTTTAGTATTAGAAGTTATATTTTGTAATAGTTCATTAGGATCTATCCCATCAGCTATGAGCATATCACGATATTGTTGTAATTTTCGAGAATGTTTTTCTATTTCAGCTTGAGCTTGATTACTTTCTTCTCGGCGTTCATTAACAACTACTTCTAATTTTTCTAACATTTCTTCTAAGGTATCAAGGGTGCACGCTCTAGCTTGCGCTCGTAAAGTGCGTATATTATTAAGAATTTTTAGTGTGTTGTTCATCGAATTAATCTCAAAATGTGATAACTAACAAGTTTAGTGTAAGAATAGAGCGCTAATTTATTTTCTGCAAGACCTAGGGTGTTTAATTTATAAATAATCTTATTATATTTTGTGTGAATTGGTAATTAAATATATATAGCGTTATAAGTATTAGTGAGTATGATTTATGTTTTCCTATTAAAAATATTTAATTAACTTTAATTAGATGATTTATATATTATTATATGATAATATTAAATATTATTTAATGTTTAAGTATTATCCATTCAAATTAAAATTATTTATTTACTTATAAAATTTTTAAATATAAATAATATCTTTTTATTAAATATAAATTATTTTTGTAAATATATGGATTGTACGTTAAGTATAGATTGTTTTATTTACCTGAATCGTTATTTTGAATATAAAATAAAAAACTTATTTCATCACACATTAATTTAGTATATAAAAATAAATGTTTTTTATAAGTTTATAGATTAAATAATTTTTAAACCTAATATTATCATAATTTAAATTATATTTATGTTGATAGTAGTAAAATACTGTGAGTCGAATAGGGCGTGAACTGTATGGCACAATTATATTTTTATTATTCCGCAATGAACGCTGGAAAAACTACCGCATTATTACAGTCTTCTTATAATTATCAAGAACGAGGAATGCACACTGTGTTATATACTGCTGACGTGAATTCTCGAGATAATAGATATCAACAAATTAAATCTCGTATTGGATTATATGCTTCTGCTAGAGCGTTTAACATTAAAACTAATTTTTTTGATCAAATAGTAACTATACATCAAAAGGATATAATACATTGTGTGTTAGTGGATGAGTGTCATTTTCTCAATCGTAATCAAGTGATTGATTTAAGCAAAATAGTCGATGTGTTAAATATTCCAGTATTATGTTATGGATTACGTACTGATTTTAGAGCTGATTTATTTTCAGGCAGTCTATGGTTATTAGCATGGGCAGATAAATTAATTGAATTAAAAACTATTTGTTATTGTGGACGAAAAGCTAATAGAGTGCTTAGAATTGATGATCAAGGTTTAATAATCCGAGATGGAAATCAAATATTGGTTGGTGGTAATAATCGTTATGTTTCAGTGTGTCGTAAACATTTTGTAGAACAATTAGAATCACCATTATCTTTAACAAAACGTGTATATAAAAATAGATAATAGTTTATTGAAGTTATGCGTATGTTACTTTCTTTTAAATAAGATACATTTTTATACACAATAAATTTTATATTCAATTTCTAGACTGATATAGATATAATTTGTATTACGGACTCATTTTTATTAATCAATATGGATTGATTCATATTTTATATATCACAATTTGCAGTTACATGTAGTGATAATGAAATACTGCGCAATCTCATTATATATTTGGCTCCAGGTGTTAAGTTAATTAAATGCAGAATATATTTCTTGTTTTAAACGCATATAGAATTCTTATTTTTATGTAAATTAAATTGATATGTGAGTATATGTTTAATTATGATAAAGGGATTTTATGGATATTTTAATTTATATTAATAGTACCCTATTTAATGGATGTAGTATGGGATTGTTATGTTTATTTTGAGTTATTTTTTTTGAAACTAAAAGTTAAAAAATTCCTTATAACAGAGGACTTAAGAAATAAAATAAACGTTCAACAATGCGTTCCCAATAAGGACGGTTAGCCCATTTTTTGGGATCGATTGTTTTAGAGTGTGCAATATAATTCTCTTGTGTTTTTTCTAACTCATTACTAAAATCTTTACTATCAATGACTAATGTGATTTCAAAGTTTAGCCATAAACTGCGTATATCTAAGTTTACGGTTCCTATTAAACTTAATTGTTGATCGATTAATACACTTTTTACGTGTAGTAATCCATTTTGAAATTGATGTATTAAAACTCCGGCTTTTAATAATTCGCTAAAAAATGCTCTACTAGCCCAGTTTACTAATACAGAGTCGTTGTTTTGAGGAATAATAATATGTACTTCTACTCCCCGTTGCGCTGCTGTACAAATGGCATGTAATAAATCATCACTAGGCACCAAATATGGAGTAGTAATAATAAGCTTTTTACGTGCTTCATATAATGATATTAGTAATGCTTGATGAATTATTCCCTCTGGGCATCCTGGTCCAGAGGGAATAATTTGAATAGTATGTCCTGTTGATATTAGTTTATGATCTGCTACTATGTGAGTGTTGAATAACAGCGGGAACAATACGTGTTGTCCTGTTTCAATTTCCCAATCAGAAGAAAATATTATACTCATGGCTGAAGCTGCAGGCCCGTCTATACGTACCATAATGTCGACCCATTGTCCAATGCCTATATTTTTTTTAAACAACTGCGGATCTACCATATTCATACTGCCAGTATAAGCAATATGGTCATCAATTAATATCATTTTTCGGTGTTGTCGCAAATCCATACGACGTAAGAAGACGCGTAACAAATTGACATGCAGTGCTTCTACAATATTCACCCCAGCTTGGCGCATTATATTAGGACATGAACTACTAAAAAAATTGGCGCATCCGGCTGAATCTAATATAATTCGACATCGGATGCCTCTTTTAGCCGCTATAATTAATTTTTTTATAACATGATCTACTAGTCCCCCAGATTCCCAAATATAAAATACCATATCAATGCTGTGTTGAGCTAATTCAATATCTTTAATTAAAGATATGATGGTATCGTCAGTTTTTTTTAATAACTGTATGTGATTACCCCTTAGAGCTCCTATTCCTTGACGATGTTCGCAAAGCTTAAATAATGAAGAAGCGATTGCGCTGTGTTCAGTGGAAAATATGTGTTTGTAGGTTTTTAGTATTTGTATGCGACGCATAGTAGATGACCATGCTATCTTACTTCTAGTAGATCGTTGTTTACCAAGGTTAGATTCTCCAAATAATAGATATGTAATGATACCTATTAAAGGCAAAACATAAATTACTAATAACCATGCCATAGACGATGGTACTGCTCGGCGTTTTATTAAAACTCGAAATGTAACTAGTACGATTAATAACCAATAACTGCATAAGAAAATACAATTAAATATGGCATGAATCGCAATCATGATTATATAAATCCTATTGAGATGTTTATGAGATATCTTAAACAAAGACTATAGATTATTATTGAATATTTATTTTATGACAAATTATATAATCATATAAAAGGCGTAGATATATATAATGATCGTATATTGATTAGTAAAACATATTAATTAATATTAATAATTATTTAATAATATTAATTTCATTATTATATTTATACATTATATACAGTATATGATATTTTCAAACATTTATTATATTTTGAGGAAATAAATTAGTTTGTATATTTCATATATATAATTAGTAATTATTATGCGATGCAATATATATAATTGATTATTAATACTTGAATAATACAAGTAATTAACGAAAAACTGATGTATGTGTTTAGTCAAAATTGTTTAATTTTAGACAATTAGAATTGATGTGTAATTATTTGTTGTAGTATATATCCAGGTACTTAAAATATTAAGGAGAGTGATTTAAAATAATTCCTAGTATAAAAACATAGAATATTCAAAATCATAATGAAATATGAGATTTTTTTTTTAAAAAAATAAAAGATTTGATTATAGATCCGTTCCAACGGATTTGGAGTAAACTGCATATGTCAATTTACTTTTGTTGTTTTTTATCATGTGTAATACATGTATTTCTAATGCATGTATTATTACATCATTGTTATCATTCTTTTAATAAGCCTGTTTGCGCGCAAAAATCTAATATAATGACATTGTCATTATTGCAAACTAGTCAACTTTTTCATGAATCGTTAGAAAAAAAGCAGTTGTCAAAAACACTTAAAACATGTCATAAGCAGCAACATTCAAGATCTATAATTCGTTCAGAAAAAAAAATTTTGGATAGTTCTAAATATAAATTAAATGCTGATAAAAATTTGCCTTTGGTTGAGAAAAACAATGTTAATGTTGTAGAATCTACAACACATTCTGTGCATTTGCCTAAAAAACATCATGATCGACCGTATATATCTTCTTGCATAATTAATCGCGTATATCCTGAATATCCTAATAGAGCGAAAATATTAAATATAGAAGGAAAAATTATTGTACAATATGATGTGAATACTAGAGGTAAAGTTGATAACATATGTATATTATCAGCGGTCCCTCCCGGTATTTTCGAAGAAAGTATTAGATCAGCTATGCGTCGTTGGGTATATGAGAGCAATAAACCAGAAAAAAAAATGATTATTACTTTCAAATTTTGTTTAAATTCTGTAAAAATGTTTGGTAATTAATATTACATATGGTTATGTTAGTAAATTGATTTGCAGGTTTATGTGAAAATAATGATTTTAATCAATTGAATAATTTATTATTTCGGGTTGCAATATATACAGGTTTTTTCTGTATATTAGTTATTTTTTAATATAAATATAAATAAAATTTTTTTAAAAAATTAATAATTTCATACTGTTCTGATAATCATATATAAGCGATATAAATAAATTAAAATAATTACAGATAATATATTGTTCGTGGTGTTTGTTAAAATCTTAACAATGAAGATCCAAGAATGGAAATAATGGATTAATATTAGTATAAGTATAGTTTTCATTAGAAACCATAATAGTATTGGTGGTGTAGTCAAATGAATGTTGCGATAGCTTATTTTTATACTAAGGCGTATAGCTTCCATGATAGATATATTATTAGTGATAAGCATAACCGGAGTTAGGCTAATTATAATGGCTAATAGAATACCTGGAACAATTGCTATCATTAATCCCAGTTGTATGCACAACGTAGTGTAAAAAATTAATAGCAATAATTTTGGAAATAATGGTATTGCTGACTTAATAATGTTTATTATATTGAAAGATTGTTTATTTTTATTGGTAGTAGATAAAACATGCAACATGGTTAGTATATTGCCGAATAAAAAAGTACTACTTAAAAGCTTAGAAATACTATTAGCAGCAGATAATTTTAATAAAATATACTGTTGATCTGACGATAACTCTTTGATCATGTCTTGTAAGCTCCCATTAATAAAATTATTCATAAATATGAGATCTTCTTTTTTTGGTAATAAGATGTAATCTAAGCTAGCTTGAATTACTGTTGTAGCTAGTATTAGAGTTATAATATTAATGTAATAATTACGAATAAAACATAATACGTCTTGAGATACTTTGATTATCATAATTTTTATATTTTTTCCAAAAAATATTTTTTGAAAATAAAGAGGTCATATTTCTTTAAAATTGAATTCGTGAAATATGATTAAATTATTTAATTTTAATTAAAATATAATGTGATTCTATAAATAATTATATTCAACATATTGTTTAGGGAGTACTTATATTTGCAATTTTTTGATAATATTATTAGTTATAATGAACTGAATATTTTTGAGTCAACGTATTGTCGATGTATTGTACGCGTAGATACATTTATAAGTTTAATGTGTTTGCATACAGAGATTAATAAGTATTGTAATAACATTTTGTATATCAAAGTAATATTAAATCTAATATAATGTATTTTGGAGCATTTATAAGGATTTGTGTACTAATTTTGATGATTATCATCTATAATCGTTCGGTTTTTTGTTAAAAAAGAATAGAAAAACACCTATTATTACTAATTCTAATTAATAATAGAACACATGGATGTTTTCATAAGACGTACTAATTTTTCTATTTTCTTAAACGCTAGTTCTGTGTTAGATATATTTTCTTCTATAATGCTTGCAATTTTAGAACCGGTAATGATCCCAGAAGTTCCTAATAATAATGATTCTTGAGCTTGAAGCGGTGTGTGTATTCCAAAACCTTGCAGTATAGGTAATTTTTTTTTTTGTTTTTGGATACATTTAATTATATTATGTAATATAGCATTATAAATTTTTTTTGTATTAATATCAATTCCAGTTACTCCGGGACGGGATAATAAATAGATGTATCCGTGTCCGAGAGTGGTAATGTTATGGATTAATTTTTCGGTAGCATTAGGTGGGCAAATAAAAATATGGGCTATTTTATGTTGTATAGCAGCATTATAAAACGGTAGACTTTCTTCTACAGGAAGGTCAGGAATTAATATGGAATCTATATCTAGTTTTGAGCAACATGAATAGAAATTATCTATTCCATTTTTAAAGACTAAATTTGCATAAATTAGTAATCCGATGGGAAGATTTGGATATTTGTTGCGAATATTGTGTAGTATCGTCACACAACGTGAAAAATTCATACCTGATTTGAAAGCACGTTCCATACTCTTTTGTATTATAGGTCCATCTGATATAGGATCAGAAAATGGTATTCCTAATTCTAGTGCATCGGAACCTGAAGACACTAATATATCGATGATATGCATAAAAGAAATAGGATCGGGATATCCTACAGTAATAAAAGGAACAAATGCTCCCATTTTTTTTTGCTTTAAATGTGTAAATAATTTTTTGTAACGATTCATTGTTATGTATCTCTTTCTTTTTGTAATGCATTATGAACTATAGAAATGTCTTTATCTCCACGTCCAGACAAATTAACTATTAAAATTTGTGCTTTATTTGGTTGTTTTTGAATTATTTTTAGTGCATGAGCTAAAGCATGAGCAGATTCTAGAGCTGGAATAATTCCTTCATGAATAGATAATTTCTTAAAAGCTGTTATGGCTTCCATATCATTAACAGATACATACTGTACCCGGCCAGTATTTTTGAGATAAACATGTTCTGGACCGACAGATGGGAAATCAAGACCAGCGGAAATAGAATAAGAGTTTTTTACCTGTCCTTCTGAAGATTGTAAGATTGAAGTTTTCATACCAAAATAAATTCCTATACTTCCATGTTGTAAAACAGCACCATGATATTCAGTATCTATACCTAATCCTCCAGCTTCTACACCTAATAACTGCACTGATGGTATGTCAATAAAATCGGAAAATATGCCAATAGCATTAGATCCCCCTCCTACGCAAGCAATAATTGCATCTGGTAAGCATTGCTCATATTTTTGTATTTGTTTGTATGTTTCTTTTCCAATAATACGTTGAAATTCTCTAACGATTGTGGGAAAAGGATGAGGTCCAGCAGCTGTACCAAGCATATAATGAGTGTATTCATAAGTTTTCGACCATTCGCGCATGGCTTCGTTACAAGCATCTTTTAAAGTTTCAGATCCACGATGTACTGGAATAACTTGTGTGCCCATTAATTGCATTCTCAAAACGTTGAGTTTTTGACGTTTTATATCTTTAGATCCCATATAAATACGACATTTTAATCCTAAAAGAGATGCTGCAATGGAAACAGCAACTCCATGTTGTCCGGCACCAGTTTCAGCGATTATTTCTGTTTTAGACATACGTTTTGCTAATAAAGCTTGTCCTAATACTTGGTTGGTTTTATGAGATCCTCCATGTAATAAGTCCTCACGTTTTAAATACAGTTTAGCGCGAGTTCCTTTTGTTAAATTTCTACATAATGTTAAAGGAGTGGGACGACCGGCGTAGTGATTTAAAAGATATTTGAGTTCTTTTTGGAAAACAGCATCATCTTGAGCCGATATAAATGCTTCTTCTAATTGAGTTAGCGCTGGTATTAGAATTTGTGGTACATACATACCTCCAAATTCTCCAAAATAGGATTTTAATTTTATCATATTGATTACTTTATTTTTTAATGATTTGAAATATATATTCCTTTAATAAGACCTGATTATTTGGAAGACTTTGATGAGTTTCTGGTGATTTTTAATACCTGGTTTAATTTCAACTCCAGAATTAAAATCTAAACCTAAACAACCTATGCGCACCGCTTCATTACAATTGTTTACTGTTAATCCTCCGGCTAAAATTACTTTATCTAATTGCATACTAGAGAGCAGTGCCCAATCAAAGGTTTTTCCACTACCCCCTCCATTATCTGCTAAATAGCGGTCCACGTTCAGTATATTACATTTCGACAATGGTCTGTGATTCATATTAATACTTTTCCATATATGACATGTCATGGGTAATTGTGTCCGTAGAATATTAATATAATCTTGATCTTCTACGCCATGAAGCTGAACTGCTGCTAGTCCTAATATGTTAACTATGGTAACAATATAAGAAATTATAGCATTACAAAACACACCAACATAACTTAAATGTTTTACACAAGAAACAATACGTTGTGCAATTGTGATATTTATGTAGCGAGGTGAAGTGGGAACAAAAATCAGTCCTCCATATATTGCACCTGATTTGTATGCAATATCAGCGTCTCTCACTCGAGTTAGTCCACATATTTTATTTTCTCCTAAAATTAATTTTTTAATGGCTGTATTAAGATTTGGTTGAGACATTAATATCGTGCCTATTAAAAATCCATTGACATATTGTCTAAGTTTTCTTATATGACAATGATTGCTAATACCAGACTCGCTGATTACAGTGATTGTGTCAGGTATATCTTTGCTTAGAGTAATAGTGCGATTTAAATCAACGGACAGATCATTCAGATTACGATTATTTATACCGATGACTTTAGCTCCCAAATATTTAGCGCGCTTTAATTCATCTTCGTTTGCGATTTCTGTTAGTACCCCCATGCATAATGTATGAGCTATTTTGACCAATTTTTGATAGGTTGCATCATCTAAAATTGATAACATTAGTAAAATAGCATCAGCTTTATGTAAGCGTGCAAAATAAATTTGCCATTCTGAAATAAAGAAATCTTTACATAATATTGGTTGTTCTACGATGTTGCTCACTTGATGTAAAATATCAAAATTTCCATGAAAGTATTTATTATCAGTTAATACTGAAATCACTGAGGAGTAATTTTTATAAGTTTGTGCTATTTTGATAGGATCAAAATCATTACAAATGATACCTTTAGAAGGAGACGCTTTCTTACATTCTAATATAAATATTGTTTGATATTTATTGCGAGACACAGCGCTATAAAAATCACGATTGCTTGCTTGTGTTTTGCTTTTTAAAATATGTAATGAATGTTGTTTTTTTTGATCAGCTATCCATATTTTTTTATATGATAAAATTTTATCGAGCATTGTGTGTTGCATGATTTTGTATCTTAGTTTTTGATAAAGAACTTAAACGAGTGTAAGGTATGCCATGATGCATTGTTTCTAAAGCTAGTTGTGCATTAGCGCGTAGATTGTTATACCCAAATAATTTTAATAATAATGCTACATTGGCTGCTATTACAGCTGAATGCGCAGGTTTTCCTCTTCCTTTTAATATATCAATCATGTATTCGTGGGCTTGTTTTCTCGAATAACAACGTAATATTTCTATTGGATAAGAGTCCAATCCAAAATCTGATGCTGTCAAAATATAATTATTTATGATGTTATTGTATAGTTCTGCTACATGAGTAGGGGAGTGTAATCCCACTTCATCAATTCCCCCGCAATGCACTACTATAGCGTGATTATATTTAAGTAATTGTAATATTCGGATTATAGGCGATAATAATTCTTTTTTATATACACCAATAAGCGTTAATGGAGGTTTGGATGGATTAATCAATGGACCTACTATATTAAATAATGTAGGAGTTTTTAATTGCTTACGTATGGGCATTATGCGATGCAGCACTGTATAGTATTGCGGAGCATATAAAAAGCATATACCTAATTCATCGAAGTTTTTACGTGCTTGTTGCGGATTGCTGATCATCAAACAATGTTGTTCTAGTAAGTCCATTGATCCCATTAGATTAGATATACTACGGTTACCATGTTTAATAATTTTTGCGCCGCAAGTTGAAGCTACAATGGCGCTAGTTGTAGAAATATTGATAGTGTTACTATTGTCTCCTCCGGTGCCTGTAATGTCTGCAAACAAGCTGTTTGGACGAGGAAAAGGTTTAGCATGAGTTAATAATATATTCACAGCACCTACAATTTCTTCAAAGGTCTCTCCACGTATTTTCATACTAATAAGTGCCGATGCAATTTGTATTGCAGACAATCTTTCTTTTATTATGGAACGTAATAATGCTTCACTTTGTTTTCGGTTAATATTTTTACCTTGATATAAAGTGTCTAAGATGTCTTGCATGTTATTTTTTCCTTGTATAAGCATATTGCCCATGCGATAGTTTGCTGAATAAGTTGCGTTCCATGAGTAGTTAAAATAGATTCGGGATGGAATTGAAACCCGCAAATCCGATCAGAGTCATTACGTACTGCCATTGCTGTGTGTTTATTGTAATAAGCATTAATTTTTAAATTATTTGGTATACAACTACCTATTAATGAATGGTATCGTCCTACTAAAAAAGGGTTTGGTATATTAGAAAACATAGCTGAATTGTCATGATATATCAAAGAAGATTTTCCATGAAAAATTTCTTTTGATCGCGATATGTGCCCTCCATAAAATTCTACAATGGCTTGATATCCCAGACAAATCCCAATGATTGGGATTTGTCTGCGTAATTGTGCTATCAATTTTGCCATGCATCCAGCTTTACTAGGGGACCCAGGACCTGGAGATAACATTAAAATTGGGTTTACCATATTTGATAGTGTATCAATAATGATTGATGCAGGTAGTTGATTAGTATATATCAATACTTGATGACCGTGATTGCGTAACTGATCTACTAAATTGTACGTAAATGAGTCAATGTTATCTAGTAATATTACGTTAACCATTGTTAAAATAACTCCTTAGAACCATGTGCTGCAGAGATGGCAAGTAAAACTGCGCGTGCTTTGCTACGACTTTCATCAGCTTCTGATTGAGGTATGGAATCTATTACTATACCCGCTCCTGCTTGTACTGTAGCTATTTGATTTGTGACGTAGGCTGATCGAATGATGATACATGTGTCTAAATTTCCAGCACCAGTTAAGTATCCAATAGCGCCTCCGTAAGTGTTACGACGTGTACCTTCTACTTCATAAATAAGTTCCATAGCTCTAATTTTTGGAGCTCCAGTTAATGTGCCCATATTCATACATGCACGATAGGCATGTAGCGCATCAAGATCATGACGCAATTCTCCTACTACTCTAGACACTAAATGCATAACAAAAGAGTATCTATCTACTTTTAATAAATCAGCGACATAACGGCTACCCGCTTTACAGACACGTGCTAAATCATTTCTTGCTAAGTCTACTAACATGAGATGTTCTGATAATTCTTTATGATTTAAGCGCATTTCTAATTCTATACGGTTATCTGAATCTGTATCCAATGATCCATCAGTACGATAAGTTCTAGCTCGCGTACCAGCGATGGGGTAAATTTCAATTTGTCGAGTATCTGCATTGTATTTTAAAGAACTTTCAGGAGAAGCTCCGAAAAGTGTAAATGCTATGTCTTGCATAAAAAACATATAGGGACTAGGATTATTAGTTTTTAATACATGATATGCCGCTAATGGTGAAGGACATGGAAGAAAAAATCGTCGTGAAGGGACAGCTTGTAATATTTCTCCTTGACGTATAGATCTTTGTATTTTACGTATAATTCGTTTATATTTTTCGTCATTTGGATCACAGCGTAGTGTCATATTGCGTATTTTTTTATAAGGAATAGATTGTGGTGTTTGATTAATTTGGGTTTTTAATTGATTCATTCTGGTTTGTAATCGATCTTTTTCTAAGATATTTGGACTAAACAAGGTAATTTGTAACGAAGCAGTATATTTTTGATGGTCAAACACTAATAATGTTTCGGCTAAATAGAAGCAGTAGTCTGGGCATTTATAAGTATTAATTAATTGAGGAAAATATTCAAAACAAGATATTAAATCGTAGGAAAATAAACCTCCCAAAAATGTAGCTTTGGGGGTATTGTGAAGAGGTTGTATTATTTTTAACAATGAGCGTAGACAGTCAAATATTGAAATCGATCGTAGACGTGTATCTTCGTCAGTCATTGTCTGTGTTGTAGGAAACGTAAATTTGATGCTGTCAGAAGTTTTATGAATTTGTATTTTTGTGGGTAACGTTTGTACTAGTAATGGGAGTAAACTTGCGCCGTTTTTAGTTAAAGCTTGTACAGTAACGGTTGAGCCATAAGCGGTAATACGCAATGCGCTATCAATAATCATCATACTTTCTATGTTGTGTTTTTTATTAATTTCTGCTGATTCTAATAATAATGTCGAATTACGGTTATTGCATAATTGATTAAAAACAGCTGCTGGATTAGAATGATAGCGCACTTGAATATTTAGACATTTCATCCGATTTTTTTGATATCTCATTATTTTTTAAATTTCCCAGTGATTTATTTATCAAAAACCTCATTTATATTTAAGGATCTAATTGCAATATCTTCAAGCATAGTAACATTCTAAATAATTGCTTAATTACTAGAAACGGTTTCAATGAGAGAATACTTATTTTTATTGTGATGTGATTATATTTATTTTATAGATATACGAATGCTAATGGTATTAGTAATACTATTTTTTTTTTTAAATGTCAAATAGCAGTAATTGAAGGATAGTAAAAAACATTTTTTAATTGAATACACTAATTTATATAATTTAATAGACAACTTATTAGTGAATAAGCTGTCTATTATTACTATAAATATCAAATGTATGGTTTTTTATTTAAAGTATAATTATTGTGACAAATATTAAATTATATTTAATTATAATTAATATATATATTTTATTAGTTTTTATAGGTCTTGGTGATTTTATTTTGGAAAGGGTGTTATTGCATAATCAACTATAATAGAATGTAATAGGTGTACCTAGATAATGTTATCAAAATATATGTTTATACGTACGTAAATATATTATGAATATATTTTTGTAGATGTATGACTTTTCGTATTATGTTGCGCCATGAAAACGATTTGGTCGTTACATTTGGTTTACTTTGTTAATTTAATGGTAATTTTTAGCTAACATTAGGATAATATATTTGTATAATTTTATGCTATTTAATGGTGTAAAAATAATTAATAAAAAATATTTATATAAATGTTTTAATTAGTAGCTATGAAGTTTATTTCATGGGGTGTATATGAATTTTTTATTATTTGAATTACGATGTAAAGCTTAAGATTGTGTTTAATAACATAAATAGATGAGACTATTTATGTTATTAATATATGTACATTCAATATACATATAAAGACAGTTTATTGAGAAACTTTGTTTACAATAAAGAAGATGAAACGGTTATTTTTATTATGTTTTTATTTATGTCAATGTAATTAATTAATTTAGTAATTAGTAAGGTATTTTTTTATTAAAAATAAAAATTGTTATAGTATTTAGAAAAGGATTATTTTAAACATTCAAGATATATGCAAGATATAGTTTATTTATATTGATGGTATGCATTCATCTTTAATTGAGTTTATAAAACAGTGATTAATGGAAACTTACAAGGATTTTTACTTAAATTATTAAAAATAAAGATTATAATAAAGACTATTATCGTTTGTTGGTCACATTTCATTTCATTCATTATAGGTTAAGTATAAGTATGCATGTAAGTATGTTGGTTTAAATATATTTAGCCATGATGATATCACATATCATATATATTTAATATTGCATAGAAATAAATTATTCAATTTTTAGTGTTTATAGAAATTTTAATTGACAAGATTCTAATGAATTAGGTATCAAATAATGATTTGTGTACATTAAAATGATATGAATAAAAACTAGATATAACAATAAAAAATAATTAAGTTTGATGATTTTTGTTCATAGATAAAATGTCATTAAATTAGTATATATGTTGATATATGAATATCAATATTGTTTGTTGATGGTATTATACTAATATATAAATTTTGTTTGCAATGGGAATTGCAGCATTGAATAAGTATGCATATCTTTCTGCAGATATATGAATTTATATGCATATAACTTTAGTGATTGAATCTATTTTTATTAACCGAATTCAATATGTAATATTCATTATAATAATTATTCTTACATAGCCAATGTGACTATAAAGTTGGATGTATTATTTTTAGAGGAATTTTAAAATAAGTTGGTGATAGATGATACCCAAAATAACATTATATAATAAACTGTAAATTAGGTGTAGAGTTGTTGTGATTATATGAAATATAAATCTATATAACTCATATTTTGATGTGTTTTATTATTAATTGTGAAATAAAAAATGTTAGCAAATATGTCATTATAGTGATAATTGTTTGTTAATGAATTTATATTGATAGGGTTGTTTTTTAAATTGTGGTTGTATGTATTTAAAAACAGAAAATATTAATGGTAAGTAAATTATTTGAAATTTTAAGTTATATAGCATACAATTTTATTGTATATACACAGCGGAGATGCGTGAAGTGGTTTTAATTAAGGTTAGTTAACAACTAAATATTAGTTGTGTTCTGTAGAGAAAAATTGGAAAAATTTATGCAATGGTAATATTATTAAAGATATTTATGTGTGGAGTATACTAGAATTAATTGCTTATTGTAATAATAATTTAAAGTTGCTTTTATTTGTAAATGATCTTGATTTGGATCAAGAATTATTTTTTTTGAATATATTTTTGTTGGGTCTTTAAAATTAAAATAAATGTTTGAATATGGATGGATATGCGGTATGTAATTTATTTTAGATAATAGGGGAGTCATAATTAAAACATATATAGATTGCGCATATGATACGAATAAGTTCTTAATAAAAAAGATGACATGTTTTTATACATAGAAGTATATGATTTTTTGAGTTTGGTATAGTTAAATTTTAGTGAAATTAATATGTTATTTGAGGGGCTGTATTTAATACAATAAATAAGATTTTAATTGTGTTGTATGTATTATTTAACGAATTTGAAAGATAATAGTTTTTGTTTAAATAAAAGAAAGATATTATGTTTGTAGATATTTTTCATACTTTTAAAGTATGTGTAATTTATGATAAATTAGTGTGTATTGAAATTAATTGAATTTAAATATTGTTTATCAATAGATTGTTATTTCTTTTAATTATTTTTATTTAGAATGGGCTTATAATTTAATCCATGGTTGTTTTTCTATAAAAGAATAAATAAAAAAATAATTTTTTAAAAATATAATTTATGAAAAAAATTCAGATAGATTTTATGTAAATTAAATGGATTTGGTCTTGTATATATAATTGAAATTAAATGCTGATATTTAAAATTATAATTTTCTTGATTGAAGAAAAGAAGATCGGATTAAGTAGATAAAATGTGTGCGTATTATTTATTTTTGTATATAGAAGTAACTAATAAATTTTGCACATAACAAAACATTTTTTATTTTTTCATTATTATGTTTATAATTTTTATTTATGATAGCTATAAAATAAATGTCCCAATTTAGATGCTTTGGTATCTAAATATCTAGAGTTTTCTGGGTTTCTTCCTACTATTAACGGAACTCTTTCTGTAATATTAATACATGATTTATTTAAGATTTCTACTTTTTTTGGGTTATTGGTTAAAATACGTATTTTTTTTACGTGCAGTAATTTTAAAATATCTGCGCAAATAGTAAAGTCTCTTTCGTCGGGAGCAAAACCTAAACATTGGTTTGCCTCTACTGTATCAGCTCCACTATCTTGCAATGCATAAGCACGAATTTTATTCAATAATCCGATATTGCGTCCTTCTTGTCGATGATAGATTAGAATACCGCGTTTTTCTTCTGTAATACAATGTAATGCGGTTTTTAGTTGAAATCCACAATCACAACGTGAACTAAATAAAGCATCGCCTGTTAAACATTCAGAATGTATTCGTGTTAATACTGGATCAGATCCAGTGATATTTCCGTATATTAATGCAACATGATTATGCCCAGTGAAATTTTCTTCAAATCCTACTATTAAAAAATTTCCCCAAAGTGTTGGTAATCTTGCTTCTGTCACCCGCTTAAGTCGCATGTTATTGCCTCTCTAAAGATGTCATCAAGAATGTTTATTTTTATTAAAGCATTGATAGTTTCTCAATAATAGTATTGAAGTGTAAGAATATGTTATATGTACAAATATTCGTATTATGTTTTTTATAGTGCAATAACTTTATTAATTAATAACTCGATATTTAATATCATTGCTATACGCATAATTATTTAAGTTTTATTATAATAAATATTATATGTGTTATTTATATTACATATAATATTTATTAATGTTGTTTTTTTAGTGAGTTTTATTAAAAACTATATGAAAAGATGATATTAAATCAGAGAATTACAACTTGTATCTACAATTTTAAATATCGATATCTTTTTGAATTTTGAAGTTATAATAGTATAATGTATTCGATAACATTTATGAATATCCATTGTAGATTATTGATTTAAATAAAATTGTTTAAAACATATAGGAATTATACACATAATTGGTATTTATTTTTATATATGTTTGTAATTACAGAAAAAATAAATACTTTTGATATTTTATTGTGCCTGTTATAAAAAAAAGAATAAATGACATGTGGATAGAGAAAATATCAGATGTTTGTAATGTTTTCGACATGAAATTAGTATAATAGTTAATGAAATCAGTTAATATCTGTATAGCAGATATCTTATTGGATATTTATTGTTAAAAGATGATGGTATTGCAGGTTTGAGTTTATATATTGTTAATGTAAATAAAATGATTTTAGTAAAATTTTTATATTGTTTGTTATGAACGTAACAGGTGTAGGGAATTAGTACAATCTTAATTGTATAAGATTTTATTTTCTATGTTTTTATTTTTGTTTTACATTAACATATAAACTATAAAAAATAGAAGTATAAACGAATAGAATGATAAATTTTGTTTTTAGATAAAAATAGAAAACAATTGATATGTAATATTAACTCATGTTAAATAATAGAAACGAATAATAGTAGTATCAAAATATGATTGATTTTTTAGATATTTTATTCTCTATTTTATATAGAAATGAAAAGAATCTGTGCATGATCCATTTGATATATACACAGATTCAAATTGAGTGTTAAGATAACAATAATTAGAAATATTATTCACAATTAATAGTGATTACATAATTGTAAATGTAACGATTATTTTATACATATATCTATATTTTATAATTTAAGGTGTGCAAAGGGATTATACAGATCTGGATTTGTCTCAAAATTAATATTTTTGAGATATGCTAATAAGCAAGTCAAATTTAATTTGAGAATTTACCATGGTATAATTAATAAAATTTTGGTTAAAAATGTTGACAGATAAAAACAGAGTGTTTTAAAAATTTTCAAAATGGATGATGAGTAATAATGATTTGATGAATTGTTTACAAATATAAGTTTTAATAAATTTTTTTAATAAATTTTTTAATAATTGTGGTGGTTGAACAGAAGTAAATGGTGTATGTTTTTAATTAAAATATACTAAAAAGTTTTTAGTATTTGATAGTAATTAATTAATTATCGTAAAATAGAGTTGGGTCATGATACGAGAATAGTTTATTGTGGTTTAAATTGATATCGATGTTTGCGATATGGCAATCGTAGATTTCAATGGCAATGAAACATACAGTTGTAGAGATGATTATTTGTGATAGGGGTAATATTTTATGAATTTTTTAATAGTAACTTATATAATTAAGATTGAAAACGATGTTGCTGTAATAATAGACAAGTTTATAAAAATGCAATAATATTTGTTACCATTAATTTTGAATGAATGATTAATGTATTAATTATATTTTTAAATATTAGTTATAATAAACGTTATATTTTGGAGTACAAACATGGCATTGCTTAGTAATAAGCGAATTTTAGTTACCGGTATAGCTAACAATAAATCTATAGCTTACGGTATAGCGCAGGCCTTACATAGAGAAGGCGCTGAATTAGCTTTTACTTACCATACTGATAAATTAAAATTGAGAGTGCAAAATCTATCTAAAAATTTTGATTCTGATATTGTATTACCGTGTGATGTATCCGAAGATTCTTGTATAGATAAATTATTTGTTGAGTTGAGAAAAAAGTGGTCGACTTTCGATGGTTTTATACATGCAATAGCGTTTGCTCCCACTGATCAATTGACAGGTGATTATGTAGATACTGTTACTCGTGAAGGGTTTACGTTATCTCATGTTATTAGTTCTTATAGCTTTGTAGGAATAGCTAAAGCATGCGAGAACATGCTTAACAATAGCGCATCTTTAGTTACATTGACTTATTTAGGTGCTATGCGCGCTACTCCTTATTATAATGTAATGGGATTAGCTAAAGCTTCATTGGAAGCGAATACTCGTTATATGGCCAATGCCATGGGACCAAAAAAAGGTATTCGCGTCAATGCGATTTCTTGTGGGCCTGTTCGCACTTTAGCATCCTTTGGTATTAAGAATTTTAAAAAGATGTTGTTGTGTTATCAAAGGCAATCACCTATTCGTCGTAATATTTCTATTGAAGAAATTGGAAATGTTGCTGTATTTTTATGTTCTGATTTATCATCTGGTATTACTGGTGAAATAATTTATGTTGATGGTGGATTTAATATTGCATCTAATATAGATGATGTAGAATAATTAATATAATTAGTAATGTAGGATATAGTTATTATATTTGAATGTTTGCAGTGTTATTAAATAATAATATGCTTACATTTTATGTTTGAGATCGTTTGTGTTTTTAAAAATTTTTGGGTTATAGTGAATATGTGATTTCTTTATAATTTATCTTTTATTGTGGAATTTAATAATTTATTTTTATAATGTGATTGTGTCATAAATATGATTTATGATGGTTAGATTCGTGTTGTAAGAATAATATTAGAATAATTATTAATTTTTAGAACTAGCTGTATACGATAATGGAATGGATATGCGATACAATATTATACCAGTTACTCCTTTTCATCAAAATTGTTCAATAATTTGGTGCGAAGTAACACATGAAGCAGTTTTAGTAGATCCTGGAGGAGAAAGTAACAAATTACGATCAGAAATAGATAAATTAGGAGTAAAAGTAAATAAAATTTTATTAACTCATGGTCACTTTGATCATGTTGGTAGTGCTATGGAGTTACGACAATATTATAAAATTCCAATAATAGGTCCAAACAAAGCTGATCAATCGTTGTTAGATGATTTATCTGTTCAATGCAGAATGTTAGATGTCGATCTTCCTAACAGTAGTACTACTGCAGTTATTCCAGATGTTTGGTTAGAAGATGGCGATACAGTACAAGTGGGTCGCGAAGTTTTTGATGTATTGCATTGTCCAGGACATTCTCCGGGACATATAGTATATTGGAATAAAATACGAAAATTTATGGTGATGGGAGACGTATTATTTAAAAAAAGTATTGGTCGTACGGATTTGCCCGGAGGGAGTATTGCAGTCTTAATTAATTCTATTAAGACTAAATTGTTTCCATTGGGAGATGATATTCTGTTTTTACCGGGACATGGTAGCAGCTCTACGCTGGGTTATGAGCGTTTAAATAATATTTACGTAACACATATATGTCATAGTAAAAATTTATGATGCTCTTTAATGAGAGAAAATCTTTAAATTTAAGAGAGACCGAAGTGTGTGTGTCGTTTTGTTATTTGTGTTTTATAAATGTTTAATTGCATTTATTTTAATTAAAATAAATGCAATTAAACATCCGCCAACTATCTTACCATCAAGATGGTTACGCTGTTGTTTGTAAGGTTTTAATTATAGAATCGCTGACATAAGTGATGTTATCATCTGATAAACCAGATAAATTAATTCTACCCGCTCCTACTAGGTAAATACCAAATTGATCTCTTAATCTCATCACTTGATTTTCATTTAAACCCATAAAAGAAAACATACCACATTGTTGTTCAATAAAACTGAAATCTCTATTTTTGTCATTAGTTTGTAAAGTGTTTGCAAATAATTTTCTCGTATGATTGATGCTTTCTCGCATGTTTTTGAGTTCTTTTTCCCATGTAGATCGTAAATCTTTGTTGTTTAATATCAAAGATACAACGGATGCTCCATGAGCTGGTGGATTGGAATAATTTCCTCGAATAATAACACGTAATTGACTTAATGCGTGTTCAGCATCTTCATTATTATTAGCGATTACAGTGCACGCTCCTATCCGTTCATTATACAACCCGAAGTTTTTTGAATAAGAATTACATACTATCAACTCTGAATTTTTTTTACAGAAAATATATAAACCTTCAAGATCTTCTTGTAAACCACGAGAAAATCCTTGATAAGCGAGATCAAACAAAGGTAACCATTGTTTTTTTGCTGATAATTCCGATAGTAATTCCCATTGTTCGGCATTAGGATCAATGCCTGTAGGATTATGGCAGCAACAATGGAATAATACGACATCATTAGGCTTAACGTCTTTTAAACTTGAATATAATTCATTAAAACTTAGTAAACGAGTTACACTATTATAATAAGGATAAGTGTATACTTTTAATCCTGCAGCAAGGAAAATATTTCTATGATTGATCCAAGTAGGAGAACTAATCCATATGCGTTTAGAATTGGTATTTTTTACTATAAATTCAGCTGCAATACGTAACGCACCAGTTCCTCCAGGAGTTTGAACAGTTCGCATGCGTTTTTTTGAAATAATAGAATTATCATCCGTTCCAAATAATAAATATTGAGTCGCAGTATTAAAGGAATGTAAACCTTCTATGCTAAGATAATTTTTACTAATTTCATGTTTTAGTAACCATTCTTCAGCTTGTTTGACGCTAGTTAAAACAGGAGTATTTTTCAGTTTATCGATATATACGCCTATTCCTAGATTAATTTTATTTTTTCGTTCATCAGCATCATAAATTTCTGATAAACCAAGAATTGGATCATCAGGTGCCATTTTAATAGATTTAAACATAACATGCATCCGTATTTATTATAATATGCAGAATATTTTATTTATATCAAAAACTATCACGTTTTTCCAATTATTTATATTGAAATTTTCAATTTTAATAATATAAGAATATAAATATATAATCATGCATATAATAATGTATATATATGGATTATTTTTAAGCATTATAATTAGATTTATTTTATTTATGTATTGATGCCTATAGATTTTGTCAAAAATTAATGTTTTTTGAGGTTCTGGGAAACGGAATGACATCTCTAATATTTTTTATTCCTGTTACATATATCATTAATCTTTCAAAACCTAGCCCGAACCCTGAATGAGGCACTGTTCCGTAGCGTCGTAGATCACGATACCACCAATAATTTTCTTGTTTTAAACAGTTTTCTTGTAATCTTTGATCTAATTTTGATAATCTTTCTTCTCGCTGTGAACCTCCAATTATTTCACCAATCCCGGGAACTAAAATATCCATAGATGCTACAGTTTTATTATCATCGTTTAAACGCATGTAGAAGGCTTTGATGTTTTTTGGAGAGTTTTTTATTATTACTGGGGATTTAAAATATTCTTCCGATAGATATTTTTCATGTTCAGAAAATAAATCTGTTCCCCAGTGGATCGGATTATTAAATTTTCTGTTGCATATTTCTAATAATTTTATTGCTTCAGTATATTCTATATGATTGAATTTAATCTCAGAGAAATTTTCCAGGATAGTAATAATATTTTTGTTTATTTTATCAGCTAAGTATTTTATATCATCAGAACGTTTTTCAAGGAGTATTCTGATGATGTTTTTAAGTAAAGATTCTGCTAAAATAATAATATCATCTAAAGTCATAAATGCCGCTTCTGGTTCTATCATCCAAAATTCAGCTAAATGTCGATTAGTATTGGAATATTCTGCTCTAAAAGTTGGACCAAAAGTATATACTCTTGATAGCGCACAAGCATAAGCCTCTGCATTTAATTGACCTGATACTGTTAAAAAAGCTTTTTTACTGAAAAAGTCATAGGCGTCGTGAGTATGATGTAATTTTTTGTTTGGATTATTTAAAATTTGTTGAGTTTCTGAAGTAGATACGCAGAACATTTTACTGCTTCCTTCAGTGTCACATGCGGTAATTATAGGAGTAGGAATCCATATAAATCCTTGTTTATGCAAAAAGTTATGAATAGATTGTGATAACGTGTCTCTGATACGAGCAACAGCACCAATTATATTAGTACGTGGTCTCAGATGTGAAACTTCACGTAGATATTCCATAGTATGTTTTTTAGCAGTTATTGGGTAAGTACTAGGATCTTCTATCCATCCTAATATTTTAATGTTTTTTGCAATTACTTCAATATGTTGTTTTATACCAATGGATTTAACTATTATTCCCACAATTATAACTGAACAACCGCTAGTTAAACGCAATATCTCATTTTTATAGTTATGTAACTTATCACACGCAATTATTTGTAACGAGTTAATACATGAACCATCGTATAGATCTAGGAAAGAAATGTTAGCTTTAGAATCTCGTCGGGTTCGAATCCAACCTTGTATAGTAATTTCAGTATTTTTTGATACATGGCCGCTTAATATATCTACTACTGATACTACATTCATTTTATAGTCTCCTGATTTTTAGACTAATAATATTTTAATTTTTAGTTATATTATAAATGTTAAACATCTTATACTGATAATTGTATTTGAAATAGTATGTAGTATATATAGCTCACAATTTTTTATTTCTTTGAGTACACTCGTGATCAGATATAAATAACTGTTATAACTTAATAAATTATTAATCAGAGATATGTTTATTGTTAAAATAACAACATATATTGTTAGTTGTTGTAATATATGATAGTTACGTCTTTTATATGAAATAAGTTAAATTTTGATGGAGTTAGTTAATATAGTTACATTAATACGTGAAAATATTTTTATATTTTATATCTCTAAATATTTCAGAATACTGTAGAATTTTTAAATAATCCAACTTTTAAATCAGTTGCGGTATAAATTATTTTCCCATCACATAATACTTCACCATCAGCCATGCCCATAATTAGCTTTCTGTTGATGATTCTTCGAAAATGAATAAAATAAGTAACTTTTTTAGACGTAGGTAAAATTTGGCCAGTAAATTTAACCTCTTTTACTCCTAAAGCGCGTCCTTTACCTTTTCCTCCGAGCCAACCGAGGTAAAACCCTACTAATTGCCACATAGCATCCAATCCTAAACATCCCGGCATAACTGGGTCTTTTATAAAATGACAATTAAAAAACCACATATCTGATTGAATATCTAATTCTGCTTCTATAAATCCTTTATTATAATTGCCTCCATTTTTAGTCATTTTTATTACTCGATCCATCATCAGCATGTTAGGAGCGGGCAGTGTAGGTCCGTTTTTTCCAAATAATTCCCCCCTACTGGAAGCTAATAGATCTTCTTTTGTATAGTATTCACGTTTATTAAGCATAGTACATCTCATCTTATGAATATATTTGCTCATTTCGTATAATATAAAATATCAAATTTATTAAATGTGATTATATTCCGTATGTGTATATGTATATGATGAAAAATATTTATTACACTATATATTTAATAATTTTATTAAATGATTAAATTTTTTGATAAAAAGTTTAAGTCATTATGTTTTAATGAAATTTGAAGTTGTATGTTCATTTTCTGAACTATTCTATTATATCTGTTTGAGTCTGAAAATATTATTGTTTATTAAATATATATGAATTTTTTTAAGTGCGCGTAATTATATTTAATATGTATTATTTTAATATAGTAATGGTTATTTTTGATATCAAATATAATTTAATGGTGTGTGATTTTATAAATATATATTTCTTGGAAAATATATCTTTATTAAAGATAATATAATATACATATTATGTTCTATTAAAAAAATAGTTTTATATTAGATAAATGTGAATCTAAATTATGAAAAAAATATGTCAATTGGTATTTATTGTAATTAATATGTGGTAATAAAAATATTTTAAGCATCAATTGATATGTTTCAAGTATGCGCTTCCTATAGGCTATGGAGATAAAAGTTATGTTGTATATAGGTGTGATTGGAAATTAATTACTACGATTAAATTTTTATTTGAATTTGATATCAAATAATAGATATGTTTAAAATTTAAGATATTATTGAATTCAAATGGTTATATTTATAACACAATATAACCATTTGAAAAGTGTTTAATATCATCATATTTTCCATACAAAATATGATATTTTTGATAATTTTTTATATGTACATTAAAAGTTTCTTGGATATGAAGATTAATTTCTTAATCTTGGTGTTTGCAGTTGTAAACGAATAGATTCAGAAAGCTCATCTAAAGTTGTTTGTTCTGGATGTGTTAGTATGTTCTCATACCCTAGTTGTACTTCTGCTAAATAAGTATGCATGGGTTTTCCTTCTTCATCTTCCATAACAACATGATACCAGGGAGATTTTCGTAGGGTGTCATTTTTTGTAATTTCATCTAATGTAGGTTTTTCAAGAGAATATTCTGGATCTATATCTATTATTACTCCTAAATATCCTAATAATTTATGGCGTACTTGTTGTCCTATTCCAAATTTGCTAGCTATCATAAACCCCCCATTAAATATTACCTACTGGAAATAATAGGATAGATATGGGATAAGATAACAAAATCAAGGGTAAATTATTTATTAAGTAGATTTAATAGCCTTCTATTGTAATGTTAAAAGTATTTAATAAAACAATTTATTCTAAATTTAAAAGTGTGCTTATTTTATTATAAACATTTAACGGGTTTAGGAAGGCCGGAAATTTTTGCAATTTTTTGAGCCGCAGATCCTTTTGGAAATAAACGAGCAAGGTATTGACTATTTCCTTTTTCTTTACCGTGTTTAAGCGCTATAGCGTTGATTAATATTCTAATTTTGGGTAGCGAATTAAATTCCATATAGAATTTTCGTACAAAATATATAATTTCCCAATGTATTGTGTTCAGTGTAATGCCTTCTAATTTAGCAATATTAATTGCAATTTCTTCATTCCAATCTTCAAGGTGAATTAAATATCCTTGTGTGTCAACATTAACATTAATTTGATTATATTTCATAGGGTTACTCCTTAATTACTTAATAAATTTATTATGATTCAATAATAATGTATGGAGACTAAAATAGTGTTTAAATTTAGATATAATCAAAATTGTATTAACTATGAGTATGTATATTCATAGTAGTATACTCTATACTTGATATAGATTAACAATAATGTCGTTAAATATGGTCTTTTTTATTTATAGGAATTATTTTTATAATTCAGTATTGATTTTAGTATTAAATTAATAATTTAAATCGTTTAAGTTTTTGCTACGCGTAGAAGTATAATGTATTTATTGTATGTACCAAAAAATGATAAAATAGTTATATTGTTTCAAATCTTATGGAGGAGTGGCCGAGTGGTTTAAGGCGCCGGTCTTGAAAATCGGTAATGCAAAGCATTCTAGAGTTCGAATCTCTACTCCTCCGGAGCTTTAAAGTATAATGATTATTTTTTTCGTACTAATGGAATGTGATAAAAATTAATATTTTTATCATTTTTTAAAAATTGTATAAGCAAATATACTTCTTAAAAACTAGTTATTTTGATAATTAATGTGTGGTTTTTCATTTATACTATTTTAAGAGCATGCATTTAGAAGTGATTATTAAAGTTTTTGTTCTAATATTGCAGTTATTTCATAGATATATATTTATGTAAAAAATTTTAAAGGTTTCTCTAATTTACTGAAAATGTTAGCAGATATTGTAGTGTCTCATTGATTGGGTCGTGTAGGATTTGAACCTACAACCAATTGATTAAGAGTCAACTGCTCTGCCATATTGAGCTAACGACCCAATTATGTTTTAAATATACGATACTATGTTAGTAATTAAATTGAATTTTGATTATTTATTCTTTATATATTAATACGTGATATTAATATGTGTAATTGGTTATTTACTGGGCTAAAGACAGCTCAATTAATTATAGTAACTCATAGATATTGTATCTACAGCAGTAGAGTACTGTGGTCTTCATGTTCTATTATATCACATAATAATAGAGAAAATTGATGATTATGTATTTTATAAATATTTTATGACGTAAGGTTGCAACGATGTAGTTTATTAAATAAATAGATACTATATTTCGATTTTATGTTATAAGAATATTGGTTATAAGGTAAATGGGTAGTGGTTTATCTAATTAAGAATTTTGGTTATATTGATAGTGAATAATATTATTATGTGAGATTCTGTATAAATATAAAGGATGGAATGTGTATTTGTAAATTTGTAGTATTTTCAAGGGTTAACATTCTGATTTTGTTAGATTAATTGTTTTTTGTTATTATGGATTTTATTAATATACCGACATATCTTACTTTATTGCGTGTTATCATGGTGCCGTTTTTTACGGTGATGTTTTATTTACCTGTAAGGTGGGCGCCGATGATATGCACCATTATGTTTTTTGTTGCGGCTGTCACAGATTGGTTTGATGGGTTTTTGGCTCGTCGTTGGAAACAAACTACTAGCTTTGGTAAATTTTTAGATCCAGTAGCAGATAAAGTTATGATAGTTGCAGCACTTGTTTTAATCGCTGAGCATTTTCATGCGTGGTGGGTCACATTACCAGCGTCTATTATAATTATTCGTGAAATGATTATATTAGCATTACGTGAATGGGTAGCTGCGATTGGTAATCGTAACGGCATTGGGGTTTTATGGATTAGCAAAATTAAAACATTTGTACAAATGTTGGCTTTAACTGCATTACTATGGAGCTCTGATGAATGGATAGTAATTATAGGCATTGTTGCGCTATATGCCTCAGTGTTATTGACATTTTGGTCTATGTGCCTTTATTTATATATTGTGCGTTATGACTTGTTTAATTATTGATTTTTATTTATATAGATTATGATTTTAAGGTCAGAATGTAATTGTATTTATTTGAGAAATTGATTAGCATTGACCTATATCTATTATATATAGGTATAGGGTTATTTGTGTAAAATTACATTATATTCAAACATTAAATATGTATATTACACATATAGTAAATGTACACTTATTTAAAGACAAAAATATAATTTGAATTTAATCACTGATGCCAATATGATGAAAATTATGTTGATGTTTGAATCTGTATCGTGTAAGAACTGTATTTTTTTAAATAAAAGGATAGTTTGAGATTACTGTAGATCTACTATTTGCTAAGTTAATCAGTAATAATTTGAATTGTTACTGAAGAATATATGATTAAAATATGATTATGTTGATAGGATTATGTACTTTATTGTATATCTGATTAACATTGTTTGTGAGGCGCGTTGGCAGAGTGGTCATGCATCGGATTGCAAATCCGTATATCTCGGTTCAATTCCGAGACGCGTCTTTTTATTCTGAACAGCCCGGGTGGTGGAATTGGTAGACACAAGGGACTTAAAATCCCTCGGCTTTGACTGTACGAGTTCAAATCTCGTCCCGGGTAGTTTGTTATAATGCTATTGTGGGATAAAAGTTTTTAAATATTAAAAATGGTTTTTATTTAAAAATAAATTGATTTGATAATTTTTAGTATGTGTTTAAAGTGCAATGCCATTATGTTTAATATAGATGGCTATTTATAATAGTTATTTGTTTTCATTGTTGGTAAATTTACGTGTGATGTTTATTGGTATACCAGAACGATCTTTTAATGCTTTGTTAATTATTTCATAATCTACGTTGGAATCGTTTATTAATATAGATCGTATTTGCTGTTTTAAATGTTCTATTATCGATGCTTCTGATTGTTTTTTTTCTTTGTTACAAGACAAAGGATTATGAATTTCTAAATACCGCATACCATTTTTTTCAACAGTACTTTTCACAGGTTCATTTATAAACTGCACTTTAGTACCGACGGGGACAACGTTAAATAAGTATTTAATATCTTCAGGCCGTAATCTTATGCAGCCTCGAGTTATTCTAAGGCCAATTCCAAAATTTTTATTGGTGCCGTGGATTGCGTAATTTTTTTCCAAGTATAAAGCATACAGCCCCATAGGGTTATTAGATCCAGACGGAAATATGGTAGGTAGGGTTTCTCCATGTTTAATATATTCATCACGCATATTTTTGGTAGGGATCCAAATTGGATTTTTTTTTATGTGTTATTGAAGTTATCCAATGTGATGGTGTTGCATTTTTAATGGTCCCGATAGCTATCGGTAACACAATTACAGTATTTTTTTTTTCAGGATAATAGTATAATCGCATTTCAGCATTGTTGATAACAATTCCCGAATGAGGTGTATTTGGTAAAATTAATTGATGTGGAATTATTAATCTTTTTTCTGAACCTGGAAGATATACATCGACGTCGGGATTAGCTTCTAACATGTTGCTCATTCCTACTTGAAATTGTGCAGAAAAATACTCAAGAGAATATGTATTGTTTTTAGGTGTGACAATTTCAATATTTTCTCCTATTAGTCTATTATTGTTATCAGGTAATGTATAAACAGTAGCAGAAGCTAAATACTGATATAAACCAGTAATAAAAAATATTATATTATAAAAATATATTTTTGTATTCATATTTATTTACATTGTTTAAAAAATATATGTTTTGTTATTTTTGTATATGATTAATAGTGTTGTAAAAATTATTTTAAAAATTTTTAGGAACGTTTAATTATAACTTAAAATCAATCAATGTAGTCTCTTATTATATCAAAAATTGTATGAAATTCAGCAGTATATAAAAATTTAATTTTTATTAATTTCAAAAAAAAATGATTCCTTAGTTAAATAGCAACATTGTGAGTATAATATGATTTAAATAATATTTAATTATGAAATGAGATGGATAAATTACGCATATTTTTTCGTATCTGAATTTATATCAATAATAATTTATATAATATGAGTAATTTTATCGGCCTGCAATAAGTTGTTTGATTTTGTTTGTTTTATTAATATAAAGAAGATTCTCCAGGAGGACGGGTTTTAAATCGACGATGTAACCACATATATTGGTCAGGGGCTAGTAAGATTACTTGTTCGATTACTTTATTAATGTGTTTGATCATATCGACATTTGTATCTAAAGGTATTTCATCTTGTTGATTTGGCAAAATTAGTAGTTCATATCCGAGAACATTAGGTAATCTGCGTGCCACAAAAGGAACAATTGCAGGTTTGGCTATTTTTGTGAGTATATAAGTACCGATAGTACTCGCTGCGTTTGACACTGCAAATAAGGGGGCGAATACACTGTTTTTATATCCATAATCATGATCTGGTGCATACCAGACAATTTCACCGTGTTGTAAAGCTTTGATCATACCTTTAATATTAGTACGGTCCAACATGGTTTTATTCGATCTTAATCGTCCCTTAGTTTGTAACCAGTTTAATAATGGATTATTATTAGGACGGTAGACACCAATGCCTGGATTTAGCATACCTAAAATTCGTGCACCTAATTCTAAAGTAAAAAAATGCATCCCAATCAGTAATATGCCTTGATTTTTTTTTCGTCGTGCTTGGGTTATGTTGTCTAGCCCGCTAATTTTAAACCAGCGTTTAATTCTATGTTCTGACCAAAACCAAGCCATGCCAGTTTCAAATATCCCCATACCTATCGATTCACAATTTTTGTTGAACAAATTTTGTTGTTCTTGACTTGGTAAATTAGGAAAACAGAGTTCTAAGTTTCTACGAATAATACGCATGCGATTTATCATAAAATATTTTGTAATACGACCAATTCTAGTACCAAGATAGTGTATGATAGGATAAGGGAGTAATACTAAAATATATAATGTTCCTATACCTAACCAAATTAACCAAAATCGTGGGCGCAAAAAAGAGTAATTAAAAACTGGAAGTTTTCTCATATGTAGTTAACGTCATATAAACGACATAAAAAAATGTATTAGCGTATATTTACAATATTAATTGTTACAATCATATATATTTTCAGGAATCTATTTTCATAAAATTGTACATATAGATATTTAAGTATAGCATACTTAAATATCTATATGTACTTTTTCAGCGAATAAAATTTTTTAAAATTAGGTATATAGGTTCATGCATGTAGGAAATATATTTATGTTAATTAGTCATTTCTTTAGAGATTGTAAATCTTAAAAATTAAAATATAATTGTAAATTTATTTTATTAGAAAATAAAGAACTAGTTTTTATTTTGGATTATATTTTAGACATATGAAAGGTATGTGTATGTAACGAAATTTCGAGAGTTATTTTAGCACTATGTCATATTTATTTAGTAATATTATTGTATTTTTTTAAGGCAATTTTTTCTCGACGTCGTTGTAATCGGTATTTAAAATTGATACGAAAATGACGAGAAGATCGGCGTATACGCCGAATTAGTTGTGTGCGGTTATTGTTGTCTTGTTGAGATATGTTGTTATAATGTTTAGGAGTGACATGTGGATAGTGTATAATAGTATTGGTATTTTTTGGAATATGTAGAGTATTTGATGTCAAAGCAGAGATATGAATATTTGTAGAATTATCAATAGTATTAGAGTTTACTTCAGCAACGGTGGTTTTTTTGTCAAAAACGCAGGAATTTGCTGTATTATATATCCTGTAGGAATTGATATTTATAGGTACTACTGGTTCTTTATTTACTTTCATATGCAAGATGTGCTCAGATTGGTGATGTTTTCGCCATATCCAATATTCTGAATGATGTGCCTTATTTAAGTGCTGATGTTTGACGTTGTGCGTATATCTTTTTTTATATCTCCGTATAGCTGGTTTTTTCGTTATTTTTTCAATAGACTGTGTTGGATTAGTGTAGCAGGGAGTAGGTACAGATTTGTAAATATTGTCATTAAATTTCGATAGAGACTTAGTATTGTTACTATTATCTTTATTAAAAAAATCTGTTATTTTTTTATGATTATTTAAATCAGTTTTGTTTTTTGTATTATGGGTATAATTTTTTTTATTATTATTACTACTACTGTATTTAGAATAAAAATTCGGATATGGCTTTAAATAATGATTTGTGTTTTGAGATGGTCTGTGTTGATATATAATTTTAGTATATATCCAATTAATGTTTTTGGTGATTATTTTTGATAATATTTGTTTTAAATTATTATAACTTGTAATACATAAACTGAGTATTTTATGGCAACAATTTTTGATTTTATCAAACCATGATATTTCTCTTTTTGATTTAAATTGCAATTTGAAATTTGCATAATAAAAAATTTTGTTATAAATAGGTACTAAATTTGATGCGGTGCTTGTTTTTGGCTGTAGTTTTTCTGTAGTATAAGTGTAATTTGAAGAAATTATTTCTCCTGATGATTGGGTTGTTTCATAGTCTTGATTTGTTGCTAACAAATAGCTTGGTTTATTGTATGTTTCTCCTTTACGTATACGTCGTACTTCGTAATTTGGAGTTTTCATTTGTTCGTAAGGTACTATGATGGCACGAACTCCTTTTTGTCGTTGTTCTATATCGCTAATGGCTTTTCGTTTTTCATTGAGTAAATATGAGGCGATAGCTACAGGAACGATAGCATGTACTTCATAAGTATTATCTTTTAGCGCTTCTTCTTCAATTAAACGTAAAATTGATAGAGAAAGAGATTCATTGTCACGAATGCTGCCTGTTCCGCTGCAACGTGGGCAAATATGATGACTTAATTCTCCAAGCGACGTACTTAATCTTTGTCTAGATAGTTCTAATAGACCAAATTTAGAAATATGTCCTATCTGAATGCGGGCACGATCCTGATGCACCGCTATTTTTAAGCTATTTTCAATTTCTCGTTGATGTCGAATTGGAGTCATGTCTATGAAATCTATAACAATTAATCCGCCTACATCACGAAGACGTAACTGACGTGCTATTTCATCAGTTGCTTCTAAATTGGTATGAAAAGCTGTATCTTCAATGTCTGCTCCTTTAGTGGAGCGTGCAGAATTAATATCGATTGCTGTTAGAGCTTCGGTAGTGTCTATAATAATGGAGCCTCCAGATGGCAATCTTACTTCTCGTTGAAACGCTGATTCTATTTGAGATTCTATCTGGTAGTGACTAAATAAAGGAATATCGCCATTATAAAATTTTATTTTTTTAGTGAAATCTGGGCGACCTAAAGAAGTTATATGTTCTTTAGCTAAATTCATAATTTTGGGATTATCAATTAAAATTTCTCCTATATCTGGGCGTAAATAATCTCGAAATGCACGTACAATAACATTACTATCCTGATGAATTAAAAAAGGAGCCAAGTGCTTTGCTGCAGTATTTTTGATGGTTTTCCAATGTTGCAAGCGAGAAGTTAAATCCCATTCTAATGCCTCGATAGATTTTCCCAACCCAGCGGTACGAATAATTAAACTCATTCCTTCAGGTAATTCTAAAGTAGATAGAATTTCTTTTAATCCGATACGATCGTTTCCCTCAATTCGTCTTGAGATTCCACCGGATTTGGGATTATTTGGCATGAGTACTAAATAGCTACCTGCTAAACTGATAAAAGTAGTTAATGCAGCACCTTTATTTCCTCTTTCTTCTTTATCTATTTGTACAATTAGTTCTTGTCCTTCACATAAAATTTCTTTAATATTGAACTTATTATAGGAAGATGACGAAGAAAGAAAATATTCGTGTGAGATTTCTTTTATAGGAAGAAATCCATGTCGTTCGACTCCATAATCTACAAATACTGCTTCTAAACTAGGTTCAATTCGGATAATTTTTCCTTTATAAATATTTGATTTTTTTTGTTCATGACCTACTGTTTCAATATCTAGATCATATAATCGTTGCCCATCTACTAATGCTACTCGTAATTCTTCTTGTTGAGTAGCGTTAATTAACATTCTTTTCATTATAATTTTTGCTCAATGTTGATATATTGAAATGTAGATATTTTGATTTAAATATCTAATTATTTTCAGTATTTTTATAGTTTGATGTTTAATAGATTTGTATTTACATACTTAAATGTATAATTATTTTTTGTCTAGAAGGTTCCTGGAATTGTTAATAACCATATATCTATGCAAATCATAATATTAGTTATCGATAGACTATTGTATTGTACATAACATCATTACGAATAATATTTATTATTGTTGTTATTTTTTAAGAATACATCAGCTATAAGTAATCTTACTATAATCAAATGAACTAATAATTGTACTTGGTATTAGATGAAAAAATAACACTATAAAAATTATATACGTGTGAAATTAAGTTTTTTAATTTAAAATTATTAATTGCGAATATTAAATATATCAATATTTACAGTATTTATCATGCAAACTTATATTAGTTTTCTAAAATTATGATTTTTTTATTATCTTTATTATTATATTAAAACAATTATGTAATTGCCATGGTTTATTATGAAAGAACATGATATTCATATACATTCTATTAGAATTTCTTCAAGTTCTTCTGGTCAAAGAATTGATAATTTTTTGTATACTTATTTAAAAGTAGCACCTAAATCTATGATTTATAGAATTATACGAACTGGTGCAATACGTGTTAACAAAAAAAGAATTAAATTTCAGTATAAGTTGCAAATAGGAGATTTATTAAGAATTCCTCCAATAAGAGGAATAAAAATCAATAGATTTAATACGAAATATATGGAAGAAGTTGCATTTTTACAGAATATCATAATTTATGAAGATGATTATTTATTAGCACTGAACAAGCCTACTGGCATTGCTGCACATGGAGGAAGTGGTCTTAAATTTGGTGTTATTGAAGGATTACGAGCATTGCGTCCTAAAGCACAGTTTTTAGAGTTAGTTCATCGTTTAGATAGAGAAACTTCTGGTGTGTTATTAGTGGCTAAAAAACGTACTGCTTTAGTATATTTACATGAACAGTTACGTTTACAAAATATGAAAAAGGAATATTTAGCTTTAGTACATGGAAAATGGGATGTAAATCTACAAATAGTATCCGCGCCATTGTTTAAAAAAAACACTTTACTTAACAGTAGCAGAGTTGTTTACATAGACTCGGAAAAGGGAAAATTTTCTACAACTCATTTTCAAATTAAAGAATATTTTGATAGCGTAGCGACTTTTCTGGCAATTAAACCTATTACTGGACGCACACATCAGATTAGAGTACATACTCAATACGCGAGTCATCCTATTGTAGGGGATAACCGGTATGGTAATTATCAATCTAATACTCTATTTAAACGATTTGGATTTAATCGATTATTCTTACATGCTTCTATATTGCGTTTTATCCATCCAAACACAAAAAAAAATTTCCATATATATGCGCCATTAGGTCAATCATTTCACAATTGCTTATTTTTTTTAAGAAATTTATCTATAAAAAAATTGTGATTGTTTATTGGAAAATATTAGTAGAAATATAGATTATTTAAAATAATTAAAATTTATTATTGTTAATTTCTATTAGAAGGATGATATGCGTAATTTTATTTTAAAATAATTGTGCCTATTTATTTTTTTAATAAAAAATATACGTAAATTACACATTGATTTAATTACTTATTTTTAATATAAAAAATATTATGAAACAATGAGTTTTTTGAAGTAACCGTATAATTTAATTATTCTGCGCAGTTAATGTTAGTTACAAATATTTAGAAAATTTATCTTAAAGAATAAAAAATTAATCAATTTTTTGATAAGTTGTAGAGTATATGTATATTTTAGTAATGTTAATTATAAGTAAGAATGTAATATTTAGGATGAGCTATATAATATCATGAGTTAAGGATTGTATATATTTAAGTGAGTTGAATTTTGTTGAAATATATCATGAAATTTTATTAGTTGGATCAATGTGTTAGTGATCGATGTTAAAAGATCTATTTTTAATGTGTCTTAAATGATATTTCTTATTTTAAGAAGCAGTAGGTTCATAAAATGAAACTGTAAAAATACAGCATTATAATGTATATAATATATTTTATATCAACTGCATTTTTATGCAGTTTAAAATATATAATTATGTGTGTAAATGTGGTGATTATATGGGGTCACTATTTTTTTAAACAGTTAGAAGCATGTTTTGTGATAATATAAAAAAGGTAGGTTAAATAAATAAAAAATTATATTTGCGGAACGATAGATAATTAATCATAATATATTTTCTGGTAAATAATTATTTTTATATTGAAAATAAACAATATTTCTATCTTAAAAAACTACAGGTGTGTGATTAAATAAGTGAATATTTTAATTATTAGTCGATCTCATTCAGATTAGATCGGTCTTTGGATGAAAAATAATATTGAAATATATCAAAAGGAGAGTATAGCATGGCCGTACAACAAAATAAATCTACTCGTTCTACAAGAGGAATGCGTCGTTCTCATCATGCGCTGCGTTCGGTTACTATATCAATAGATCGGACATCTGGAGAAATACATCGACGTCATTGTGTTACTTTTGATGGATTTTATCGTGGGCGAAAAATGATTGAGAAGTAATTTTTGAAAAACGATATACAGCTACAAAATTTGGTTATTGCATTAGATGCAATGGGTGGCGATTTTGGTCCTGTGGTAACGGTGCCTGCTTCTTTACAAGCATTATCTTTATATCCAAAACTTAGATTGTTACTTGTTGGAAATCCTGATGCAATTTTACCCATATTAGCAGCATCAAAGTCTATAGGTCTTCTTGATAGATTAACTGTTATTCCAGCAAAATCGGTAATAAGCGGAGATGTGAGGCCTGCTCAAGCTATCAGAGTAAGCAAAGATACCTCGATGCGTGTAGCTTTAGAGCTTATCAAGTCGGGTCGCGCTCACGCTTGTGTTAGCGCAGGAAATACAGGGGCTCTCATGGGTTTGTCTAAATTAGTGCTTAAGTCTGTACACGGTATTGAACGTCCTGCTTTAACAACGTTGCTGCCGCACCAAAAACAAGGAAAAACTGTTATTTTAGATTTAGGCGCGAATATTTCATGTGATGGAGCAATGCTGGTACAGTTTGCGATCATGGGTTCAGTATTGTCACAGCAAATTTTAGGAGTAAGTAATCCAAGAGTAGCATTATTAAATATCGGATCGGAAGAAACTAAAGGATTGGATAATATTCGTCATGCTTCCAGGATATTGCATACTATTTCATCAATTCATTATGTTGGTTATGTTGAGGCAAATGATTTATTAATGGGGAAAACAGATGTTTTGGTTTGTGATGGATTTATTGGCAATATTACTTTAAAGACTATGGAAGGAGTTATAAGAGTTATTTTATCAACATTACAATCGTCAGGAAAAAAAAATAAGCTGAACTGGTTTATGCAAATTATTAATTTTTGGATCAGAAAGTATCTGTTTAAGCAATTTAATCAATTTAACCCTGATTGGTATAATGGTGCTCACTTGGTAGGTTTACGTAGTACGGTAATAAAAAGTCACGGAGCAGCTAATCAACACGCATTTATTGCCGCTATCACACAGGCAATGCATGCCGTGGAACGGGAGGTTCCAGAAAAAATTTCTCATCAATTAAGTGCAGTGCTATCTAAAAATAATCATTAATATACATGTTTACTAGAATTCTTGGAACAGGGAGTTATTTACCTAAAAACATTAGATCTAATATTGTTTTAGAAAAAATGGTAGATACATCGCATGAATGGATTGTTGCCCGTACTGGTATTCAAGAACGGCGTATTTCTACTTCTGATGAAACTGTTGCCAAAATGGGTTATTTTGCTGCTAAAAGAGCTTTAGATATGTCTCGTGTGCACGCTGACAAAGTAGGGATTATTATTGTTGCAACTACATCTTCCAGTCATGCATTTCCTAGTTCAGCATGTCAAATTCAACGTGATCTACATATACGAGATACTATTGCCTTCGACTTATCAGCAGCTTGTTCTGGATTTGTTTATGCGCTAGGTGTAGCAGATCAATATGTTAAAAATGGAAGTGTAGATTATGCTTTGGTTGTAGGATCAGATACTTTAAGTCATACTCTAAATCCTAGAGATCGTGGAACATTGATTTTATTTGGGGATGGAGCAGGGGCAGTAGTACTTGGTCGTTCGAAAACACCAGGTATTATTTCTATTCACTTACATGCAGATGGAGATCATGGGGATTTATTGACTCTGCCTAATTGTAATAGGAAGAGTCCTACTATATCTAATTATTTAACCATGTCTGGCAACAAAGTATTTAAAATAGCTGTTTCTGTTTTAGCGCGCGTTATAGATGAAACTTTGAATGTTAACAATTTACATCAAGATGAATTAGATTGGTTAGTCCCTCATCAGGCTAATTTAAGAATTATTTCTGCTACTGCTAAACGATTAGATATGGATATGAGAAAAGTAGTAATTACGCTTGATAGACATGGGAATACATCTGCAGCTTCTGTTCCTTTAGCGTTAGATGAAGCTGTACGTGATGGTCGCATTAAGTCAGGTCAACTAGTATTACTAGAAGCGTTTGGGGCTGGATTTACCTGGGGTTCAGCGTTGTTACGGTTTTAATTATGAGAGGAATATTAATTATTATGAATACATTAGCTGTGGTATTTCCAGGACAGGCAGCTCAACAAGTAGGGATGCTAAGAACTCTTTCGGAACATTATCCGTTAGTAAAAGAGACTTTTTCTGAAGTATCGGAGATCCTAGGTTATGATATATGGAAATTGGTACAATGTGGGCCTGCTACAGAATTAAATAAAACTTATCGAGCACAGCCAGCTATTTTAACAGCTTCAGTAGCTGTTTGGAGAATATGGAAACAGCAGGGAGGTTGTACACCAAAGATAATGGCTGGTCATAGTTTAGGAGAATATTCTGCTTTAGTATGCGCGGAAGGTATGGATTTGTATTCTGCAGTTAAATTAGTAATGATACGTGGTATGTTAATGCAAGAAGCAGTACCGTATGGACGTGGAGCTATGTCTGTAATTATCGGGCTAAGTGATGATGTTGTTTTTGAATTATGCAAAGCAGCACAACAAGATCAAATTGTTTCTCCTGCTAGTTTTAATGGGCCTGGACATGTGGTTATTGCCGGACATAAAGAAGCAGTAAATCGTGTCAATTTGTGTTGTAAAAATGCAGGTGCTAAACATATACTTATGCTGCCGATTAGTGTTCCATCGCATTGCTCATTAATGAAACCAGTGGTTGTAAAATTCAGAAAAGAATTAGAAAAAATCGTCATTACTACTCCTAGAATACCAGTAGTAAATAATGTTGATGCATGTGTTGAGTGGGAACCTAAAGATATTCGTAATGCATTAATACGGCAATTATATACTCCGGTGCGTTGGCATGAAATCGTGCAATATTGCATTCATCAAAAAATTAAAAGATTTTTAGAAATGGGACCTGGAAAAATATTAACCGGATTGATACGTAGTACTGTTAGTGATGTGTTTAGTTTGTCAGTAAATGATCCTATTTCTTTGTCAGAAGCAATTAAAATTAATAAAAATTGATATATTTGTATAAGAGGAGTACATGTAGGATGAATTTTAATGGAAAAATTGTCTTAGTAACTGGTGCTCGTCGCGGTATTGGTCGTGCTATTCTCGAAATGTTTACAATGTACGGAGCTACTGTAATAGGAACTGCAACTAGTGAATTAGGTGTCAGAGACATTAATAGGTATTTAAGAAATCAAGGAAAAGGGATGCAATTAAATGTTACAGATAAATGTTCTATCGATCTTTTTTTTGAAAAAATGCGCCAAGAATTTGATAGTGTTGATATATTAGTGAATAATGCTGGTATCGTTCAAGATAATATTTTGTTATATATGAAAGATGATACATGGCAATCTGTTATTGACGTAAATTTAACCGCTGTATACCGTATGTCTAAAGCGGTAATAAAATCGATGATAAAAAAACATTATGGTAGAATTATTAATATTGGTTCTGTAGTTGGTGTTATGGGCAATGCTGGGCAAACAAATTATTCGGCTGCTAAATCAGGATTGATTGGGTTCACAAAGTCTTTAGCTCGTGAAGTTGCTTCGAGAGGCATTACGGTTAATCTGGTAACACCAGGATTTATTTGTACAGATATGGTTAAAAAATTAACTGATAAACAAAAAAATGATATTTTATTACAAATACCAGTTAATCGTTTTGGAGATCCCAAAGATGTGGCTTATGCGGTAATATTTTTTGCTTCTGATCATTCAAACTATATTACTGGGCAAACGATGCATATTAATGGAGGAATGTATATGGGTTAATTTATTCTATGTGATTTATTTTAAATAAAAATATAAGAAAATACAAATGTATTTTATTCATCGTTTGCAGTGTCGTGTGGTTTATATTTTTGGATACTATATATAAGTGTATGTTGATAGGAAAATAAAAATATGAGTACTATAGAAGAAAAAGTAAAAACAATTATTTCTGAACAATTAGGGGTTAAACAAGAGGAAGTAGTAAATCATGCTTCATTTGTTGATGATCTTGGAGCTGATTCTCTTGATACTGTTGAGTTGGTTATGGCGTTAGAGGAAGAGTTCGATACTGAAATTCCAGATGAAGAAGCTGAAAAAATCACAACTGTTCAGGCGGCAATAGATTTTATTAGTAATAGTCATCAGCAAAATAAGAGTAATTAATTATAAACTGATATCTTTATTTTGTTGTAATTAAATAATATATGAATGATTTTTAGCAAATTATATTCATAATCATAATATGAATTAAATTCTATCGGAGATAGTTCTTGTTATGTATGCATTTGGTTAAATGTGTGAGTGTTATCTTTATCTAGTTTAATAATTTAATACACTGATTAATAAATTCACGAATTATTTTTTTATTAAAAAATCGAATTATAGTATGAAAAATAGTAATAAATAGTGTATGAACATTAAAAGATAGTAGTTTCAAAAAATTTATCTCTATAGAGAACATTATGAATATTAATATAAATCGTTTTGTTTTATTATAAAATTGAAGATATCACAAGATCTACATGATAATCAGGTTAGATTAAACATTTGTCTACATAAAGATATAGGGTAAGATAGATATTAATTGCATGCGTGCTGATATTGTACGCGTTAATGTGTGATTATGTTTATTTTAATGTGAGTAACACACAGCGCATATAAATAAAAAATAATGTTTATCTTTTTGTTATGTATGATCATTAATAATTATTTTAGTATTAATTATATAAATAATTATTAACATTATTAAACACTGATTGATTGAGATTAAAATGTATTGGGTGAATGGAATTTCAAAAAAAACAATATCATTAAATAATCGTGCTTTACATTTTGGAGATGGATTTTTTACGACTGCTAAAGTACAAAATGGAAAAATAGATTTTTTAGATTGGCATATGGATAGATTGGTTATTTCAGCAAAAAGGTTAATATTTAACAATTTTAATTTTAATCTTCTGCATAAAGAAATGCAACAGGCGGCTGCGTATAATGATATATATAATGTTATTAAAGTAATAATAAGTAGGAGTAATAGTCACAGACTATATGGATATCGATGTAATAATGATATTGAACCATTACGTATAATTCATGTTAGTCGATTGCCAAAATATTACACACGCTGGATTCATTCTGGGATTCGTTTAAGAACGAGTACTGTGCGGTTAGCACGTAATTCTTGCTTGGCAGGAATAAAGCATCTTAATAGATTGGAACAAGTTATGATTGCCATTTGGGTAAGCAAAAACGACACAACTGATGAAGCACTAGTTTTGGACACTGATGGAAACGTGGTAGAATGTTGTAGTGCCAATATTTTTTGGAGATATAAATACCAAGTATTTACCCCATCTTTATATTATTCCGGTGTTAATGGAACTATGCGTCAATTAGTACTAAAATTATTACCAAAATTAGGCTACTGTATACGAGAAGTGACGGTTGGACCTGAACATTTAAAAAATGCAAATGAAGTTTTTATTACAAATGCTTTATTACCGTTAGCGCCAGTTAACTCAATTGATGATTGTGTGTATTCGGATAGAACATTATTTCATTTGCTACGTTTTCATATTATACATAATAAAATTTAAAATATTTACAATGTTGTTGAAAATAATATAAATGAAATATTTATGCTCTCTGTTAGTTATAATTATATGTCGTATCAATTTATTTAAAAGTAACTAATGATTTCAATAATAATTGTTCTTCAAGATATTACTGTGTGGCGTAGAAAATGATATTTGCATCCGTACGATATAAATCATGATTGGCAATCCTTGTAGGATTGATTAGGTTTTATTATTCTGGGTTTTATGGTTATATATTTGAAAAGATACGATTAGGGCATATGTAAGATTATATATTTTAATTATTGTTTATTTTCATAAATATGTGAAATTTTATAGACTTTAATAAATAATTAAATAAAACGATTACACAACTTTACATCAGGATGCTATGGACAATAGGTTTATTACGATTGAAGGATTAGATGGTGCTGGAAAAACTACTATTACTCATAGAGTAAGTAAATACTTAAATCAATATGGTGTAACCAACATTTTGACCACTCATGAACCCGGTGGGACGCCAGTTTCGGATTTTTTACGTATATTGATTAAATATGGTGGTCCTATGAACGAACCTATTGATAGTATATCAGAATTATTAATGATATACGCTGCGCGATTACAATTAATAGAAAATGTTATTAAACCAGCTCTATCTAAAGGTTATTGGGTAATTGGGGATAGATTTGATTTGTCTTCTCAGGCGTATCAAGGAGGCGGAAGAGGAATTGATATATTATTGTTACATGCTTTATCAGATAAGATCACAAATACCTTATCTCCAGATTTGACATTTTATCTTGATATTTCTCCAGAATTAAGCATATCTCGCATAAATCATAGACAGAAATTAGATCGTATTGAACAGGAGCCTCTGAGTTTTTTTGATCGCGTACGTTCTTGTTACAAAAAATTAGCTTCTGAAAGAAAAAATATTATCACGATTGATGCTACTCAAAGTTTAGAAGAAGTTTCCGTGTCTATTTATAGACATTTAGATTGGTGGTTCTTGCATCCGTAGGAATAATCTATAATGAGATGGTATCCTTGGTTAGATAGTACTTATAATCAAATATTAAATGCCTATCGACAAGATAGAGGACATCACGCCCTACTTTTAAATAGTAAACGAAACAATGGTGAAAATACTTTAATTTATGCTATTGCACGTTGGTTAATTTGTTCTCATCCTGACGCGAATCGATATTGCAATATTTGTTATGATTGTAGATTAATGAACGTAGGGCATCATCCAGATTATTACGAAATAAGTCCTGAAAATAATACTCAAATTATAGGCGTAGATACTATGCGTGCTTGTATTAATTTTTTATACAAACATGCATGCCAAAGTAAAGTAAAAATTATATACATAGAATATGTGGAATGTTTAACTGATCAGGCTGTTAATGCATTGTTAAAAACACTTGATGAACCTCCAACAAATACTTATTTTTTTTTTAAAACTCGAGATTATATGAGAATATCATTAACGTTGTTGAGTCGATGCATGCGATGGCCTATTATATCTCCAAAAGAATCGATCGGATTGCAGTGGTTAATGAAAAATAGAGAAGGGATAAATGATATTTTGTCAGTGCAATGTGCATTACGTTTGTGTGATGGATCTCCTATAGAAGCTGAAGATATGTTTAAATTAGGTTTATGGAAACAACGATTAGAATTATGTAAATGTATAAATTATGTAATTGCAAACGGGGATTTTTTAAAACTTGTGCCATTTTTAAATGCTTGTAAGAATGATGTATATTTGTATTGGTTTATAACTGTACTTGTAGATGCATTAAAATGGAAGCAAGGGATAAAAAAAAGATTTTTAATAAATTTAGATCAAGTAGAATTGATTACTGTTATTACCGTTCATTGGGGTATTGCAGCTTTAAGTCGTCAGTTACAACAATGGTTGGTGCTGTTACGTTATTTTCAAGAATTTACTAATATTGATCGTGAATTATTATTGACTTATCGATTATTAAATTGGCAACAAGATATTGTTGAATCTTGTTTGCATTAGTGGAGTATATAATGTTATGTTTTTGGTGGATTCTCATTGTCATTTAAATCAATTGAATTATCAAGATGTTCATAAAAATGTCTCAGATGTGTTGAACAAAGCGAAACAAAAGGGGGTTCAATTAGTCTTGTCGGTCAGCCTTACTATGTCGGATTATGATGATATGGTAAAATTAATTGGATATAGAAGTGATGTTGTGTTTTCTTGTGGAGTGCATCCTACATATATATATAAAATTAATAATTTTGATAGCGAAAAATTGTATGTTTTATCTTCTAAAAGGAATGTAGTAGCTATAGGTGAAACTGGATTGGATTATTATCATCGATTAGAATCGGATAGTAAAAAAAAGCAAAAAAAAGCATTTAGAGAACATATTCGTGTTGCTAAAGCAGCAAAAAAGCCAATTATTGTACATAGTCGCGATTCTTGCAAGGATACTGTCACTCTTTTGCGTTCAGAAGAAGCAGAAGAGTGCGGTGGTATATTGCATTGTTTTAGTGAAGATACAGATACTGCAAGATTATTGTTAGATCTCAATTTTTATATATCTTTTTCTGGAATGATAACGTTTACCAAATCTTATATGATGCAGGAAGTAATTAAATATGTACCTTCCGACCGTATTTTGTTAGAAACTGATTCTCCTTATCTAACTCCAGTGCCTTATAGAGGACAAGAGAATCAACCTGCTTACATATATGAAATTGCCAAATACGTAGCGTCTATAAAAAATATAGATATAGATGAATTAGCAGTTATCACTACATCTAATTTTCGTACCTTGTTTCATTTGAAATAAAATTATAATAATATTATGTATTAATTTGTATGTATAAATAAATTATTGTTCGTATTTTTGTTAATTTTGAGAGTATGATAATTATACTGGTATTGAATTATTCTTTAGTTAATGTGAGATTCATGTATGTAGTAAATATAGAAGAAAATATAAGGAATAGTATTTTGAAATAATGTAGTATTCGCATTTGTTATTTTCAGAGTATAATGTTGTTTGATGCATTTAAAAAAATTATTGTAGCATTCATATGGTTTTTAGGAATAGAATAAGTTATGAAAAAAGACAATATTTTTATGAATATTATTCAAAAAAAAGTCAAAACCGATATATTATATCAGGATGAGTTAGTTACTGCATTTTATGATTTAAATCCTAAGGCGCCTGTTCATGTATTAATTGTTCCTAATATTTTGATTCCTACCGTTAATCATGCAACAACTCATGATGAAATAATATTAGGTAGATTATTTATAGTAGCAGCAAAAATTGCTGAACAAAAGAATATACATTCTTCAGGTTATCGTTTAATAGTTAACTGTAATGATCATTCTGGCCAAGAAATTTATCATCTTCATATGCATTTATTGGGTGGAAAGCCTTTGGGTCCTTTGTTGCAGAAGTAACATAGTTTGATTTAAAAATGAATTTTTAAAAAAGCAATTGTGTATTTATTTAAATAAGATAGTGTGCTTGTATATATGCATCATGCATAGTTAATGGAGCGTGGTGCTTGTTGTATCAAATTCATATAATTGAATAAAAAATTTTAAAAAAGTAATATTAAGTTTTATTGTCAATAATAGCATATATATATTATGATTGTAAATAAACAAATAGTGCATCTATTTCTTAGTATGATTTTTTTAGATCATATTGATTTGTCTGACAATAATGTGCCTATTTTGACGACAGAACCTACTTTATTAATACCCCAAAAAATTAATTTAATTAATTGGCAACCGGTTTTATTAAGAATGCTTCAGAGTGTATTTTTTTTTGATAGTATTGAACGCGATAGCATATTATTAGTAAATATGGTAAAGAATAAAACTGATGGTATTTTGCAGGCTAGCAAAATTACGAATATTTTAATTAATTATATTGTAGAGAATACCAGAAAATATAATGTTATTGATATGGAAGTACTGTATTCTGTGTATAGGGAATTAGGTATGTTGCCAGAAGATAATAGAAATTCTTATAGTTTTTCTATGAAAATTGCAAATTATTTAAAAGCGAATTATATTTTGTATGGTATTGCTTATGGAGATGCATTAAAACCAAATTTAGAATTGCAATTAATATCCGTTAAAACCGGTGAGATTTTACGTGTTGTTAATAGTTCTGTATAGAGAATATAAACAGTTCTTAACAATATTGAGATATTGGTCATTTAAAAACTCTTTTAAGAGACTGAGAAATATAATACTAAAAAATAATTCGGTTATTAGAATTTAATTAAAACAATTATATTTATTATTTCAATAAGTTTTGTATCCGTATGTATATGTGCATGTAATCATATATTTCATATAATATAAAATATATGGTTGTGTATTGTTTTTTATATTTATGAGGTGACTTAAACAAATATTGATGCATCGATCAACTATATTGTTTATTGCGCTACGTTATATTTCAGGAAAATCGATAGATCAATTTGGTCGGTGTATTTATTGGTTTTCTAGTTTTGCTATTATGATAGGTATGATGGCTATGATAACCGTGTTATCAGTCATGAATGGCTTTGAGCGTGAGTTAAAACAAAATCTTCTTAATTTCATACCTCATGCGTTACTCACTACTCCCAAAGGATACGTACATGTTAGGGATAAACCAAATTTAGTATTAGATCAACTACATAATATAACACGCGAGGAACCATTGGTCATATCCGATGTGATATTACAAAGTTCCAATAAAATGTCGTTTGGAGTGATGTTAGGGATCAATCCAAATTGTTTTGAACCCTTATGTGATTATTTGGTAAATAAACATGAAAATCAATTGGTTTTAGGAAAATATTATATAATTCTTGGCTCAGCATTAGCAAAAAAACTTGAAGTACATATAAATGATCAAATTCGTTTAATTATTCCTTCTGTTATGCAGATCACTCCTATTGGCTATATCCCCAGTCAACGATTGTTTACGGTATTAGATATTTTTATTACCAACAGTGAAGTTGATTCTTATCAAGTATTAGTTCATCAATCAGATGCTGCTGCGTTAATGCATTATCCATTACAATGTGTTACTGGGTGGCGTTTATGGCTACATGAACCATTTTTACTCAGTAACTATACTCAACAATTGCGATTATTACATACAGACTGGATTTGGAAGGATTGGAGAGAATATAAAGGGTCTTTATTTCAAGCGATGAAAATAGAAAAAAATATAATGTCTTTGTTGTTAGGTTTAATTATAATAGCAGCAGGTTTTAACATTGTTTCTTTTTTAGTATTATTAATACTAGAAAAACAAATAGAAATTGCAATACTTAAAACATATGGTTTCACTCGCCGCCAGGTTATCTTACTTTTTATGATTCAAGGAGTTACTAATGGTTTTTTTGGTATTATATTGGGAACGATATTAGGAGTACTGTTATCTCATAAGTTAAATAAAATATTATTATTTTTAAAAATATTTCCAGATACTATATCTTTACCTATAGAAATAAAATATTCTCAAATATTAAGTATCATATTTATGACGTTTATTATGATCTTATTGGCTACGTTATACCCATCGTGGCGAGCAGCTTCCTTTCATCCTGCAAAAATTTTACGTTATGGCTGATATTCCATTGTTGAATTGTATTCAGTTAACAAAATATTATCAACGTGCTGATTTCTTAATCAGAGTATTGAATTGCATTACTCTGAGCATACAACCTAATGAAATGATCGCTGTGGTAGGCGCATCTGGATCTGGTAAAAGTACATTGTTGCATTTACTTGGAGGATTGGATAAGCCAACTGAAGGAGAGATATTTTTTGAGGGTCATGCGCTACATAAGTTAACTGACAATGAACGTTCTGTGATACGCAATAAACGGTTAGGGTTTGTTTATCAATTTCATCATTTATTGTTAGATTTTGATGTTTTAGAAAATGTAGCAATGCCCTTGTTGATTGGAGGTATTGAGTTTAATCAGGCAAAAAGTAGAGCGCAATGTGTATTAGAGTCAGTTGGATTAAAAAATCATATTCATTCTTTTCCGCATGAATTATCTGGAGGAGAAAGTCAACGAGTTACCATAGCTCGGGCTATAGTAAATAATCCATCTTTAATACTAGCTGATGAACCAACTGGTAATTTAGATCAAAAAAATTCAGATAGTATTTTTCAATTATTAAAAAAGTTAAATACATATTATGGTACAACTTTTTTAATAGCAACGCATGATTTAGATTTTGCTAAACAATGCCATAAAATATTAATGATATCTAATGGTAAAATAAAACTGAGGCAGAATGATTTGTTTAGGTAATTGTTTATAAATGATGTTGTCTTTGAAAATTGCATTAAAATTTCATCGAGGTTCGCATAGTAATATTTTAATATCCTTAATGTCTTTGATTTCTGTTATTGGTATTACTATAGGAATATCTATATCTATAATTGCATTAAGTACAATGAATGGTTTTAAATATGAATTAAGTAATCGTATTTTATCAGTTATTCCACATGGAGAAATTGAACCAATAAGAGCACCATTCATTAATTGGCAAACAGTTTTAGAGTGTATTCGTCAGATACCAGATATTAGTCATGTGAATCCTTATATTAATTTTTATGGCGTTGTTGAATATAATAATAAATGGCATGTAGTTTATGTTAGAAGTGTAGATTTAAAGCAAAACGTAAATGAAAACGCATTACTTAATTTTATAGAAAAAGATTCTTGGAAATATTTTTGTGAAAATATAGAAAAAATTATTTTAGGGAAAGGCATATCAGAAGATTTAGGAATTAAAGTAGGTGATTGGATTACCGTTTTGACTGCTCATGATTTTCGTTCGAACAATAAATTATTATCATCCAAAAAAATTCGTTTACAAGTAGCTGGAATATTAAATTTAAATAGTCAATTGGACTGCAATATTGCTATAATGTCTCTATCAGATGTGCAACGTTATTATGATGAAACCTCAGATGTTTCAGGAATAGCTATTAAGATTAATAATATTTTTTCTGTTAATAAAATACTATATAAAATTCAAAGAATGCTCAACCATCAGGTTTTTGCGCGAAGTTGGATGGATACTTATGGGTATATTTATCAAGATATTCAAATGGTTCGCACAATTATATATTTATCAATGATATTAATCATAGGTATTTCTTGTTTTAATGTAGTCGCTACACTGATTTTATCCATAAAAGACAAAAACTATGATATTGCAATAATACGTGCATTGGGGGCTAAGAATATTTTAATTCAATGTGTATTTTTTTGGTATGGGTTAATTATTTATACAATTTCTAGTATTATAGGCACTGGATTGGGTATTTTTATAGCTTTTAATTTAACGAGTTTAATTACGATATGTAATGATTTATTGGGAAATAAAATTTTATCAGAAGGAACTTATTTTATTAATTTTTTACCCGTTAAGCTAAAAGGGTGGGATATATTATTGGTATTAAGCACAACATTATTACTAGGTTCATTAACTAGTTGGTATGCAGCGTCAAAAATAAGGCAGGTTAATTTATCTAAAATCTTAAAATAGCATGATTGTGGTTTTTATTAGAGTATTATAATGGTGCTTTGAGTAGATAAATTGGTTAAATCATGTAATCGGGTTATTAACGATAATGCCACATTAATACAAATACAATGAGATAATATACTATCTTATAGTTTTAAAATATATGTAATTGTTATATATATAGAAACATAATATAATGTGAATCATTCGATCCGTTCATGTATTTTATAGCATTTATTTATTTATAATTTCATTATTTTCATCATAATAATGATTAATTAAATATGTAATGATTGATTATTTTTATTATTATATTATATCAGTGATATCATTTGCCATGACTGCCGCCAAGCCTATGTAATCAAGTGGAGTGATTTGTTGTAATCGTATTTTTTCTGTTGTTGGTAATGGTAGTGATTCAATAAAAATTTTTATTTTTTCAGGATTAATCTTTGTATTATTGATGAATTGTTTTGTGCATTCATAAGATTCATGAATATTATGTCGCCGCATTACTGTTTGAATAGCTTCGCTTAACACTATCCAATTTTTGTTTAATTCGGTTAATACATATTCTTTATTAATTGTCAGTGTTTTTATACCTTTTAATACACTATGATAGGCAATTAAGGCATACCCCATGGCCATTCCTAGATTTCTTAAAACAGTAGAATCGCTTAAATCACGTTGCCAACGTGATATTGGTAGTTTAGCGGAAAAATGGTTAAGCATGGCATTTGCTAATCCTAAATTTCCTTCAGAATTTTCAAAGTTTATAGGATTTACTTTATATGGCATAGTAGAAGATCCAATTGTAGTATTTTTATGATTTTGTTTAAAATAGTTAAGAGCAATATATCCCCATATGTCTCTATTAAAATTTATTAATATGGTATTAAATCGTGCAATGCAGTCGGATAGTTCGGCAATATAATCGTGTGGTTCTATTTGTGTTGTATAAGGGTTCCATTTCATTCCTAAAGATATAACAAACTCTTCACTGAATTTGCGCCAATTTATTTCTGGATATGCTATTATGTGAGCATTGTAGTTTCCTACGGCACCATTAATTTTACCTAAAATTTTGATTGATTCTAATTGATGATATTGACGTATTAAACGGTATGCAATATTAGCCATTTCCTTTCCGATAGTAGAAGGGGTAGCGGGTTGCCCATGGGTTCTGGATAACACAGGAATATCTTTATAATTAAGACTCATTTTTTTTATTTCGTTAATAATTTGTTTCCAAATGGGCAAAAAAACAGTTTTCTTGGTGTTAGTCAGCATCAATCCATACGCAAGATTGTTAATATCGTCTGAAGTACAAGCGAAATGAATAAATTCACTGATTTTTTTTAAATTAGGTAATATGTTTATTTTTTCTTTTAAAAAATATTCTATTGCTTTGAGATCATGATTGGTAATTTTTTCTATTTCTTTAATACGTTCTGCGTCTTTAATATTAAAGTTGATTGTCAGTTTATCTAAAAAATCACATTCGATTTGTGTAAAAGGTGGTATTTCTTTAATAGAAATTGTGTTAGCCAGTTTTTTTAACCAATGAATCTCTATTTGGACACGAAATTTTAGAAAACTAAATTCACTAAAAATATTACGTAAAGAATCAGTTTGTTTGTAGTAACGGCCATCAATAGGAGATATTACAGTTAAGGGCGATAATGTTATCACTTTTTCCTCTTCATAATTAATTAGGTGCTTATATTTTATATGACATTTAAAAATTACAAGTTTATCTTGGATAAACTATGTGTATCTTATTGGATATTTTCATATTTTTGAATGCAAATTTTATTTCATAAATATAGATGATTATATTATACTAACATTAATGTATAAAAATATATGGGATGATGATAATAAATCATCATTCATAATAATGATAGACATGATTTTGTAGAATATTCATATGATTGATTTATTGATATTTACTTAGATGATTTTAGTTGTAACTAAATCTTTAAAACTATAACATTTATTTATAATGGAAGTGTAAATTACATGCAATAACTATTAGTTATATTTGATTTTAACAATTGATATTTTTGATATTTGTTAAAACAATTGTTCTAATATTTAAGAATCTAAAAAAGGGTATATTTTTGTAATAATTCCCCCGCCCAAACAACGTTCTTTTAAATAAAATACTGCTGATTGTCCTGGTGTAATTGCCAGAACCGGAATTTTTAAAATAACTTTAAGATTGTTGTTAAAAAGAGGATATACTTGACATTGAATATCGGGGTGTCTATATCTGGTTTTAACTGTGCAACGTAAAGGGGATGAAAGTGCGTGTCGTTTTACCCATTGGGTTTCCTCAGTAATGAACGCGATAGACATGAGACGTGGATGATTACGTCCTTGCGCTGCAATTAATGTATTATTTGATATATTTTTATCTATTACGTACCATGGTTGTCCATTTCCTTGTTTCACTCCACCTATTTTTAGACCTTTTCTTTGTCCTAAGGTATAAAAGGATATTCCTTGGTGCGTGCCGATTGTATCTCCATTTATATCGATTATAACTCCTGGTTGTATTGGTATATATTTACTAATAAAATCTTTAAATTTACGTTTACCAATAAAACAGATACCAGTTGAGTCTTTTTTATTTGCTGTGATTAAGTTTAATTTTTTAGCAATATTTCTAACTTGGGATTTATTTAATGTTCCTACAGGAAATAAACATTGTTTAAGTTGTTTATAGCTTAGTGTATACAAAAAATAACTTTGATCTTTATTTCGGTCTGCACCACGTATCAGATAAGTTTTTTTATTTATATCAAAACGGCGTACGTAATGTCCGGTTGCAATGAGATCTGCACCTAAGTTTTGCAATGCAAATTCTAAAAAATACTTAAATTTAATCTCTTTGTTACAAAGTATATCAGGATTGGGAGTTCGACCCATGCTATATTCTTGTAAAAATACTTGAAATACATTTTCCCAATATTCTTTAGAAAAATTTATGGTATGTAGATATATGCCCAAACTATCGCAAACAGCATGAGTATCCGATAAGTCAGATGCTGATGCACAATGTTCTGTGCTGTCGTCATCTTCCCAATTTTTCATAAATAATCCTTCTACTTTATATCCTTGTTGTTGTAGCAACCATGCAGATACAGAAGAATCTACACCACCAGACATTCCAACAATTACTTTTTTTGTGCGATTATATGACATAATTTATAACAAAATAAAACATAAAATGATTGGTATAGTATGTAATATAGAAATTTTGTATTTTAAGTATTTATTTACATAAATGTATGCGGATAATAATAGTATATCGAATAATTTATACGATTTATTTTTTAATTTCCAAAATATACATTTTAAAAAAAATTAAATATTTTTAACTCATATGAAGGATGGAATTAAAAGATATTTATTTGAGCTATAAAGATGATGATAAGTGTATCAAATGATATTGTCATTACTTAAAATAATTTGATATGTAAATATCATATTCTGCTAAATATGTTGTCAATTAATTATTTATTCTATCAAACGTATGTTGATTACCATTATTACATATTCAATATATGGATAAATTACGATAGATCAAGATAATTTTTTATGTAATTAATTATTAAAAGATATATTAAAAACATTTATCTAATATTTAGATGATTGTTCTGTCTATTTAAGAGATCAGCGCGATAGTCAAATATTTAATTTGTTTCTATGTTATATATGTATATGTAATGTCTATTATTTTTTATTTACATACATAAATTATTTGATATATCGTATTTACTAACATGGAGTATAACAATGCAGATTGTGAACTTTATATTTACATATGTAAACAAGTGTACAACGATTATTATTTATTAAATACAACATCTGTTTATGCAAATCGATAAAAAAGTATTATACATTTATAATGTAACATGAGATTTTATTATGACTAAAAATGATATAGAAGTATTGTCCAGTAATTTAGCGTGTTTTAAAAAAAAAACAGATAATTTACAAGGATTTATCCAGGTTAGAGCAGCACATCGACGTGAGCTTATTGATGATTATATTGAATTAATTGCAGATTTAATTCGAGAATGCGGGGAAGCACGTCAGGTAGATTTAGCATTAAGACTTGGAGTAACGCAACCAACAGTAGCAAAAATGTTAAAAAAGTTGATTGCCTCTTCATTAATTAAGCATAAACGTTATCATGGAGTGTCGTTGACAGAACAAGGGAGGCAATTGGCTAATGAAAATCATATACGACATAAAATTGTAAAAACTTTTTTAATAGATTTAGGTATCAATAAAAAAATTGCTCAAAGAGATGCAGAAGGCATTGAGCATCATGTTAGTAATGAAACATTATTGGCATTTATTCAATTTTCTAAGCGCTTCAATAAATAATTATCTATGTACGTGGTTTTATCTATGTATGTAGTACATAGATAGTAAAAAGTAAGTTTTAACATTGTGTATTATAATTATAGATATTTAATTTTGAATTTTTATTTTAATATTTTTTGTTTAAATTCATTTAAGTAATTATTATTTAATTTTAGTAAAAAACATATATAACTTGTGTTATCCTGATTTGTTAGAGAAATAAATATTTTGTTCTATACAGAACAGTCAATGTTTTTAATATTTTTAGTATAAACTTTAAGTATAATTATTCGTTCGGTAACAAATATAACATGAATCATTATTCGTGTATTTATGCATGTATGTATAAATAGGTGTTCCTATGTATTTTAATTATTTAAATTGTGGAAAAATTAATTTTTTAGAGTATGAGAACATCACTTTTGTATAATAATTTTATGAAGAAATACATATTTTGATCATAAAAATCATGAAATTATGAAGATGTACATAATACATTTAGTTGTAATTTTGTTTCTAACAGCTTGTGCTCAAAAAAATATTGAAAAAAATACTGCATGGACATTATATACTAATTCAAAGTACAAGATAATTTATTTTCCTAAACGAATTGCACCGTCTATGTATAATGATTATATTCATTATTGTGCTATGAATTATGGAGTAGATGCATCTTTAGTGAAAGCCATTATTCAAGTAGAATCTAATTATAATCCTACTGTAATCAGTAAATCTAATGCTGTTGGGTTAATGCAGCTTAAAGCGGATACTGCAGGAAGAGATGCTTATCGTTTGAAAGGATGGAGAGGAGAACCTAGTATTCATGAATTAAAAAATGCTGCTGTTAACATTGATCTTGGTACTGCTTATTTGTCTATATTACAAAAACAATTAGAGGGAATTATTGATGTGAAAACTAGACGTTATGCCATAATTGTTGCTTATGTGAATGGTTTAAGTGCCTTGTTGAAAACATTTTCTATTGATCGTAATTATGCTATTGAAAAAATAAACAAACTTAATCCGGAACAATTTTACCAACATATACAATCTCATCATCCATCTAAGCAAGCGCAACGCTATTTATTTAAAGTTAATTCTATTTATGTTACACAAAATTAATTGTAATAATAGTGTCTTTTTATACAAATATTTTATTTTGATAAAATTTTATGAGATATACGTTATGGCTATTGTGATTTGATGAAACATATTATTAGTACAATTTGTTCATAGCCGGTTAATTTTATGTAATTTAAATAAGTAAATGGTATATTTAGTTTCGGTTGTTATTGAAATAAATAAATACAGGATATTGATAACTTTTGAATGATAATAAACGGTTGGTCTGATTACGTTAAATTGGCTTCAATAATATTGAAAATATAATAATATTTTTTTGTTCTAATTATTTCATTAAAAAATTTTATTTCACGCAGCGAATAACTTGTGTTTATCTATCAAATAGATAACTATATATATTTCATTATTGTTGATCGGATACAAATGTTAGTTTATTCAAATGATTTAGATATATACGGTTGATATCTATTTTGTTAGAGGGCATCCCTATTTTGGGGAATACCTGTTAATAATGAATTAAAAAATAATAATTTTTTAATTTTTGTGATATGCATTTTACAATGTGGTTTTTAGTAAAAATTGAAGAATTACAAACAACGCGATAATATTTTAGAAAAAAATAATATTATTTTTTAAATAAATAGTTGATAGATATCATCTATAATATTTGTTAAATTTTAATAAAAGAAAAATGTGTTGAATTTAGTGGGTTTATTTAACAAATTTATAAATGGGTGCTTTAATTGAAGAAGTGGTTTTTGATTGAAAGAATATATAAATAAATGCATTTTATTTTTTATATGTTTTTAGTAATTATTAGTGAATCGCGCGTACAATCCAGGTAAGTTATTGAAAACGCACACTGTTGTTACGTGCATGTTATATAACAACTAAAATTTTAGAGTTAAAATCAAAATAATATGAATTATTATTTATTTGATTGTGTTATGTAATTTCGGTGCACTGCATAATGCAGTCATTGCATTCAAATCCCAATTCTGAATGGAAAGCGCAAATATTACATGAGTTTATTTCTTTGCAGCAATATAGTTTAATATGATCTTTTTTAGTGTATAAGTACACAAAACCAATACTGAGTAATATTACGACCATTATCGTCAGAGTAATCATATATTTTATATGAGCTTTGATATTTAGTAAAATAGAAGATGATAATAAATTATTGTTTTGATCTGTGGTTTTATGTAGAGGGGAAGATATGCATGATCGATCTTCGTGTATTTTTTCTATAATCAGTTGATTGTTTAGCTTTAGCCCTCGCTTAGGAATAGTTATAATGGATGAAGAATCTAATCCAAAAGAAGTTAAAGTTTTTCGTATCAAACTAATTTGTTGATTTAAGTTGCCGTTAGATGGTTCCAGTCCATAAGCTCTCCAAACGATTGAAAACAAGTGTTCTCGAGTGACTGGCGCACAAATATCAATATTGTGTCGTTTAATAAGCTCTTCTAATACCCGTCCAGCAGAATTAGATAATTTTACTGATGTATTGGAATCAGTTAATAATGTCAGAGTATACTCTGTAGTGTCAAATATTATAGTCGATTGAATGACATATTTCATGTAATTACTCTATATGAACTGTACATGGATAAATCAACATTTACGCCAGCTGTTTATAAAGATTTAGATAATATATTTTAATTAAAAAACATATATAGATACTATAAAAAGTATTTCATCATAAAAATGCATTAACATGATTGTAATTTGTGTTATTTAGATTGTGGCGTTTACAATTTATTTTTTTTGATAGTATAACAACATTTAATAAAAATCTAGCATATTAGTATGTGTATTGCTCAAATCAATATCAAGACGATATTTGATTTGAGCAGTTGATTCTTTTGATAAATTAAATAAGACGTGTTAACTAAACTGCAGTTGAGGATATAGTATAGTGAGTACTTTAATTTTCTCAGTGTTTAGTGCAATGTTATAAGTTCAATGTTATATAGATCTCAATTTCTCTTTAAGCATTATGATATTTGTAAATAATTTTAAGATTAGGTATTTAGTCAGAAACGATCGATTTTAATCGAGATTGTTAATGTTATCTATTTATCTGATTTTATATTAGAAGAAATTGAGTTTTTAATATATATTGTAATACATGATATTAGTATCTTTAAAAGAATGTAATAGTTACGAGCATACATATGGTATATAGTAAATTTTTTTATAGTAATGAAATATTAATTCATATGATATTATTTTTGATATGTTTTGTGTTAATCATATTTACTGTTAATAATTCTCAAGCTAATTCAAATGATGTATCTGTTAGTAGTAAACCTAAAGATACTTCGATATCAATATTTAGTGGCGTACAAAAACTACCTATATTATTCCAAGGAAAAATGCATGATGACGTCATAACTGTTATTTCGTCAAAAAATTCCCCATTGATTTTTAGTGATTCTCCTGCAACGACTTTGCAGTCGTTGTATGTAATTGATGTTTCTGATTATTTAAAAAGTATTGCTGGATTTTCTGCTATTCGTAATGGAGGAGTAAATAACGAACCAGTGTTTAGGGGAATGTTTGGATCTCGAATACGTATTTTGATGGATAACGGAGAAATACTTGGTGCTTGTTTTTCTCATATGGATCCTGTTAGTGCTTATATTTTTCCCGAGACTTTTGATATTTTAAATATCATTAAAGGCCCTCAAACAGTACTATGGGGTCCTGTAACATCTGCGGGTACGTTGCAATTTGAACGATATCATCCTAGATTTGATAAATCAAAAATTCAATTGCGTAGTAATGTAACAATCGGTGCAAATAATAAAATAGATAAAAATATAGATAGTGTTATGGGGAGTAAATACGGCTATATTAGATTAATAGGCAATATTTCTCGTTCAGACGACTATCATGATGGCAATAAAGACCAGGTACATTCTGCGTGGTATAAATGGAACGCTGATGCGATTTTGTCATTTAATTTGAGTTCAGATACATATCTAGAAGTCAGCCTAGGACAGGGAAATGGTACTGCAAATTATGCCGCTCGATCTATGGATGGGTTGTGTTTTGCTAGAGAAAGTTATGGAATGAAAATAGAAGCTTTAGATATCAGCAAAATATTAGATAAAATTGAATTACAAGCTTGGCATAATTATGTAAATCATATTATGGCTGACACTGTGTCTCGTAATACAGAATTATCTACTGAAAAATGTTGTGGGTTTAGTGGTAATATTAATAATAATGTTGATCGATTAATATGGGGTGCACGAGGTATTGCTGTATCTCAGTGGGATAATATCAAATGTCATAGTGGCGCAGATGTTCAAATTAATACACATAGAGAACATATGGAATCTAATTCTAATTGGAAAACGGACATTGTCTCTCGAGACACGGGTATATTTACCGAATTGATCGTGGATTCATTGTCAAACAGAAGATTTGTGGGAGGGACACGACTGGAATATAGTGTAATTAATTTTAATAATTGTTCTAAATATAAACGACATGGTATAGTATATCCTGCTGGGTTTATACGCTATGAGGATAATATCAATCCGTTGTTGTCATATTATATTGGTGTAGGAACAAGTTTTCGTTTGCCTGATTATTGGGAGCTATTTTATACTAAATCCGGTGAAAACATTAATATAGATGATATTTTAAAATTAAAACCTGAAAAAACTGTTCAGATAGATATAGGAGCGTGTTTTCAACATCTACAAATAAATGGATGGATATCATCTTATGCTGGATATGTTAAAGATTTTATCGTATGTGATTATCGCAACGATGATACCATACAAGATAGTATTAGTTACGCGGAGAACATTCATGCTAAAATATGCGGAACTGAAGTAGGATTAAATTATCAATTTAATGAGCATTGGCACACTGCAACTAATATATCATGGGTTTGGGGCATGAATATTGATGATGGCTGCACTTTATTTAGAACTCCTCCATTGGAGGGAAGAGTTACATGTCAATGGATACGAGGAAGTTACAGTATAGCTGCTAAGTGGAGATTGGCGTTGGCGCAATCTGTTAATAGTTCGTTGATGTCACCGGGGTCTTTTGTTTCTAGAAACATGTTGCCTCATACAGGTGTAAATTGTAATACTTCAGGATTTGGAATATTATCCATGAATTTTGCATGGAAAAGCTCTCAATTTTATAAATTTAGCATTGGTGTAGACAATTTACTAAATCATAATTATAGAGAATATTTGAATTCGTGTGTTCATAAACGACTTGGATATCCTTCTGGTACTCTGATTTATGAACCAGGGCGTACCTGGTGGATTAGATTAGGTATGGAGTTATAAACAAAAGATAATAAACATCTTGGTTTATATTAATGTGATTGATATAATGGGTATGTATGAATTTACCATGATTTTTGAAACAAAACTAATAGATGGACTTGTGTTCATAGCGGATTTAACGGTGCATATATATAAAAGTTTAAATTAAATTTTGATTGTTATCGGCTACGGAAAATAATCCTTCCTTTACTTAAATCGTATGGTGTCAGTTCAACGGTGACTTTGTCTCCTGTTAATATTCGAATGTAGTTTTTTCTTATTTTTCCAGAAATATGTGCTACAATGACGTGTCCGTTTTCTAACTTTACACGGAACATCGTATTAGGCAAGGTATCTAATACTGTACCGTGCATTTCGAAACTGTCTTCTTTTGTCATTATGATCTCTAAAAAATTAAATAAACGATTCGGAATTTTCTCATAAGATTAAAAGCTAATCAAGTGTTGATTTTATTCATACGATAATTTAAATATTAATTTTTATAAATTTATTAGAAAAGTTTATTTTTTTCTGTCAAATACAATTACTAAATTACAACTATAATAATAGACTATAATGGGATCTATATTATAAAAATTAGTTACTTTTTTATTTACTTTCAACATATATACTATTGCTTCAGTACAAATCCTATTTTTTGCTTTGTCTTTTATGTATTCAGGTTGTAATATATTCACTATATGTTTGCTATAGTGAACCTCATATATTTATTCAATGTTGTTACTACGTATTTTGAATAACGTTAAACATTAGCTTTCACTTGTTAAATATTAATTTTTATTTTTAGATTTTTTAGTACGAATAATTATATATTTTATTTAAAAGTTAATGGATAGTTTTATTTGAAATTTTGTTTTATTTGTTTTGTTGTATTACTACATAATAGTAGATAAATAACGTTCAGCGTCTATTGCAGCCATACAACCTGATCCAGCTGCAGTAATTGCTTGACGATAGCTGTGATCCATAACGTCTCCTGCCGCAAATATACCTGGAATAGAGGTGGCTGTTGCGTTGCCATTCATGCCGGAATGTACACAAATATATCCATTGTTTAGTACGAGTTGGTCATTAAATATGGAAGTGTTTGGATTATATCCAATGGCAATAAATATACCTTGAAGATTTATTATGTGTTCCTTATGTTCTCTTAGGTCTGTCATACATAAACCGGTCACATCTGTACCATTACCTAATATTTCTTTAACAATATGATTAGTATGCAAAATAACATTACCGTTGTGTACTTTATTCATGAGTCTATTAATTAATATTTTTTCTGCGCTAAATGTAGAACGACGGTGAATTAGATGAACCTTAGAAGCAATATTAGATAAATATAAACTTTCTTCTATTGCTGTATTACCGCCTCCAATAACTGCAACAATTTGTTTATTAAAAAAAAATCCATCACAAGTAGCACACGAAGATACTCCCTTTCCTTTATATTTTTCTTCAGAAGGTATACCAAGACTGCGAGCATATCCTCCTGTACTTATGATTAAAGCGTCACATGTATATTCATGTGTATTACCGTATAAACAAAAAGGGTATTGTTTAAAATTTACTTTAAATATGTGATCAGAGATAATTTCTGTGTGTAAACAAGCGGCGTGCGTATTCATACGATTCATTAACATAGGTCCAGTGAGATTTTTTGGATCTCCAGGCCAATTTTCTATATCTGTAGTAGTATTTAATTGACCTCCTATTTCTAATCCAGTGACTAATACAGGATTTAAATTAGCTCGTGCAGCATAAATAGCTGCGGTATATCCGGCAGGTCCTGCTCCTAATATGAGTAGTTTGCAATGTTTTTTTATTATCATAATAATTGTATCTCCTTATATACTGATTAAGTATGTCGTAGTAAGCACTATATTTTTGGTATGTAATATTAATAGAAAACAGATGCAATATTGTAATTTAAAATAAATTATTACTTAATTTAAATGATTCTTATAAATTATATATTTCTATGTATGGAGACATACATAGAAATATATTTCTAACGATATTAATGTTTGATTGGATACATAATTCTTATGTAGTTGTAAATAAGGATCGCAGTAAAAACTACAAATGTATCATTATATAATAAAAGTATTGTAATTAATACTAACTCACACAAAAATCGTATGTATTTGCGAGATATGTTTGTAATATGTATCAAGTGTTTTATATAAAATTAAAAGTATTTTTTAGTTTTATTAGAATTTTGATTTTTGTTAAAGATATATATGGTGTTGAAGTAATATATTTGAAACATTATTTGTTTATAATTTTATAAATTAGAGTATATACATAGCATGTATATTGAATCCATGACGCAACGATATTGCGTGCAATTATTTATATGAATTAACAGTATTCTTATTCAAATATAAATGCAATACTTGATATAAATAAAACGATTATTAGATAAAAAATGATTATCAATACTTAAGTAAGAGATATCTTTAGTGATTAATGTTATATTGATTGGTGTAAGTATAACTTTATTATATTTAATTATCTCATTAATTAGTTTTAATCCTGCAGATCCTGGCTGGTTACAGACTACGTGGGATGGATCTATTCATAATGTTGGAGGTATGTTAGGAGCGAAAATTTCTGATTTCTTATTTTTTATTTTTGGTATTCCAGTGTATGTAATTCCTTTATTTCTGTTTTTTTATCTTTGGAAAATTTGTGTGCAGGGTATGCGTATTACTGTTTTTATTTTTATATTTAAATTAATAGGCATATTGATATTATTATTCGCGTGTTGTGGATTAGCTCATATAACAATCGATAATTTTTTTTATTTTTCTTCTGGCGGCATAGTAGGAAGCATATCGTATGATATTATTTCATCTTATGAAAAAATGACTCATCATGTCAGCATAATTTTATTTTTTTTCATTGGAATTATTGATATTACAGTGTTTTTTAATAAATTTTTTGGGATGATTTTAAAAACTATTAAGAATCACTTATTTAATTATTTACGCTATTTAAGTGCATTATTTTTTTGTAAGAAAAAATATCGATATCAATTTATTCATCAAAAATCGTGTGCTAAACGACTTATGTATCCATTGGTTTTTTCTACACAGGATCCTAATTTTTTAAAAAATTTAAAAAATGATTTATTAAACATACAAATCATCCCTGATGTATCTAAAAACATTAGCAGATCTACTAAGCAATTTAATCCTATTTTAAAAAATAATTTTTTTAAAATGAAATGCATTTCAGCGATTAAGATATTTAGTCAAGGTTACAATTATTATCAAAAAAAATATGTGACTAACGTTGTTTCTAAAGGCAAAAATTGTTCTGTAAAAAATAATAAATTTGACCAAACAATTTGTAGTAGTAATAACAATATACATTGTGTTGACAAAAGAGAACAAAAACATAATGTATCATTGATACAAGATTTAAATGTAATACGTACTGATAGAAATAATATTGATCAAAAAATTCCCATGTTTGTTAAAAAAAACATAAAACAACATGTACCTTTGTTAAAATATAAAAAAGTCCCCACGGGACATCCTATTCCATGTTATAACAATCGCGCTGCTACTTTTCCAAATATAGACTTATTGACTACATCTTCTTCAGAAAAAACAACGATAGACTTCTTGGAATTAAAAAAAATTTCTCAATTTCTAGAATCGAAACTACTAGAATATCACATTGTAGCAAATGTGGCTAATATTGTTCCTGGACCGGTAATTACTCGATTTGAGTTGAATTTGTCACCGGGTATAAAATCGTCAAGAATTTCTAATTTATCACGCGATTTAGCTCGTGTTTTATACACAAATTCTGTTAAAGTGGTAGATGTAATTCCGGGCACTCCATATGTTGGATTAGAAATTCCTAATAAACAGCGAAGAACAGTATATTTAGGAGATATAATTGGTTCAGATCAGTTTAGGAATATCAATACTCCATTAGCGTTGGTCTTGGGAAAGGATATATCTGGACAGCCGTTAATTATAGATCTTAAATCTCTACCTCATTTATTAGTTGCTGGCACTACTGGATCAGGTAAATCTGTGGGGATTAATGCTATGATTATTAGTCTTTTATATAAGGCTACACCAGAAGAAGTGCGTTTTATTATGATTGATCCTAAAATTTTAGAATTATCAATATATTCAGGTATTCCTCATCTTTTAAAACAAATTATTACCAATACCCAAGAAGTTTATGAAGTATTACAATGGTGTGTAAAGGAAATGGAGCGTCGTTATAAATTGATGGCTATGCTTAGTGTTCGAAATTTAGAAAATTATAACAGCTATATAACACAATGTTATTCTAAAAAATATGCAACAAATAATATTATCAGCAAATACGTGAATAATGATACTGCATTTTGTTCTAATACATTAGATAAATTACCGTATATTGTAATTATTGTAGATGAATTTTCAGATTTGATGATGACTACAACAAAAAAAGTGGAAGAATTAGTTATTCGTTTAACACAAAAGGCTCGAGCTGCTGGAATTCATGTAATATTAGCAACTCAAAGACCGTCAGTGAATGTAATTACTGGAGTAATTAAAGCAAATATTCCAGCTCGTATAGCTTTTACTGTATCAAGTAAAATAGATTCTCGTACTATTCTTGATCAATCCGGAGCAGAATCCTTATTAGGTATGGGCGATATGTTATATTTAGGACCTCACTCTTCCATATCTACTCGGGTACATGGAGCCTTCATAGAAGATCGAGAAATACGTGCAGTAGTTAATTTTTGGAAAAATCAAACGATTAGTTCATGATCCTTTCTGAATAATCAGAATTATTATATCTTGTATAGGGATGTGTATATACAGATATAATAATATTATTGTTTATTTAAACAAATATATAATGATAATGGAGATAATTAATTCAGAATGACGAAACAGATAATATATGCTGTTTTTTTAAGCGTTATTATAGCTATTACAGTAGTAGCTGATGATACATCTGTTTTTGTCTTACAAAACCGCCTTAAAAAAATAAATAATTTTTACGTGCATTTTATTCAGAAAGTTATTAATTCTGATAACAATGTGGTGTTAGAATATCGTGGAGAATTATGGATAAAACGTCCTAATTTATTTAATTGGCATATGATATCCCCTGAAGAAAATTTTTTAATATCTGATGGGAAAACACTTTGGTTTTATATTCCTTCTATCAAACAAGTTACTGCGTATTGGTTGCGAAACTTTTCTGATAATATTTTTTTTATGTTGTTTTCTGGTAATAATATATATGAATGGAATGAATATACTGTATCCCAACAAGGGGATTTTTTTTATTTAATACCGATAAGTAATAATTTTAATTTAAAAGAATGTAGAATTAAAATCACTGATCGGGGTACAATCGAGAAATTTAGTATTTTCGAAGAAAAAGGACAACATGTAGATTACTATTTATTAGATCAAAATAATAATGACATTGATATAAGTAAGTTTTATTTCGCTCCTTCTAAGGACATTCAACTAGACGATCAAAGAAAATAATATCTATTAGATAATTAATTTAAATTTTTGTTAAATAAATAAAAAAAATTATTTTTTATGTGAGATATTTATCAAAAATCATATAAAGCATGTTCAGTTGATTTTTATTGATATGTTGTAAGGAGTTTGACGTGTATTACGATATCTATATAATAAAAGAAATTTAGAAAATGTTATATTTGACATTCCATAATAATAAAACGCATTTGATTATTGTATTGTTTCTATATTAGTTTTCACGAAATATTAACAGAGCACATATTTTGTATCATCGAAAGATAATGGAAGTATTATTATGAGAATAAATATGATTTTAAAAGTCGTATATATATGACATATATCTTTGTTCTTTAATAAAGATGCAGTAAATTCATTTGAATTGTTTTCAAGTTATTACCTATATAATATATAGGTGTGTTTATATATGAGAGAGGTATTGTTTTTACAAAAGAATTAAAAAAATGCTATAAAGTAGTGTTGCTGTATGCATAGTGTGCAAATGTATTTTGCATACAAACATTAATTGTTTTTAGATATTTTTAAAGAGTTAAATTGGATAGGCATTAGGAAAGTGCATATACGCATTTGAAATATCATCATTAACATAATAAATCATAATATTTTACATTTGGTATAGTAAATTATATGATATTGTAAATTTTAATAAATAATAATATGGTATGAATTTGTTATAATAGTATAAATTTGTTGTGGTTGTTAAAAATATATTATTAGTAAAATTAGTATATGATAAAACGAATAGTATAGGTTAGATATGATTGATCCCAATTTGTTGCGCAGTAATCTTGATTTGGTTGCTAAAAAGCTTGCTCGCAGAAAGTTTATACTAAATATTAATAAATTTCGTCAGCAAGAGAGTTTGCGAAAAATTTTACAAAAGAAAACCGAAAGTTTACAGACCGAACGTAAAGCTAAGGCTAAAATTATAGGAATAGCTAAGTCTCGTGGAGAAAATGTAGAATTTTTATGTCAAGAAGCATATATTTTAGGAAAAAAATTAACTTCTCTTAAACTTGAAAATAAAGCATTAAAAAACAGGATTAAACAATTTGAGTTATCTTTACCGAATATTCCAGATGATCAAGTGCCTTATGGATTTAGAGATCAAGATAATTTAGAAATTATGCGTTGGGGTAAGCCGGGTCAATATAATTTCCCAATACGGGATCATGTAGCGTTGGGCGCATTAAATAATGATTTAGATTTTGTTAATGCAACAAAATTGACTGGAACACGTTTTATCGTAATGAAAGGACAAATAGCACATTTGCATCGCGCTTTGTCTCAATTTATGATAGATTTGCATGTTAAGCGTCATGGATACGAAGAGTATTATCTACCATATTTAGTAAATCAAGAATCTTTATATGGTGCAGGTCAATTACCAAAATTTTATGAAGACTTGTTTCATATTCAACACTTACAATCTGGAACCAATCCATACGCATTAATACCTACTGCTGAAGTGCCTCTAATAAATTTAGTTCGTGATGTAATTCTTGATGAAGAAGAATTACCCATTAAGATGGTTGCTCATACTCCATGTTTCCGTTATGAAGCAGGATCATATGGCCATCATACTCGTGGATTAATTAGGATGCATCAATTTGATAAAGTTGAAATGGTTCAAGTAGTACATCCAGATAAATCTATGCAGATATTAGAAGAAATAACTGGTCATGCGGAGCAAGTATTGCAATTACTTAAATTACCTTACAGGAAAATATTATTATGCACAGGAAATATTGGATTTTCTTCTTGCAAAACGTATGATTTGGAAGTATGGCTTCCAGCACATAATGCTTATTGTGAGGTTTCTTCTTGTTCAAACGTTGGAGATTTTCAAGCGCGTCGTATAAGAGCGCGATATAAAGGAAGAATGCATAGAAAAACAAGATTATTGCATACTTTAAATGCTTCTGGAGTAGCAATAGGTCGAGCATTGGCAGCGGTGCTTGAAAATTATCAATTAGAAGATGGACGCGTGGCGATTCCTTCGGTGCTATATCCTTATATGAGTGATATAACACATATTAATTGAATGTTAATTTTTAAATATAGGTTTTTGATTTAATTAATTGTTATTATTTTGTTAAATAAATAAATGTATATATTTATTATGAGTAACTAGATCTTTGAATTAAAGATGATAATAAGAAAAATTCATTATTTTTGATAAACATTTTATTTTGTTCATTGCACTTGAAAATGTTATTTATGCTAAAATAATAGTCTTCATTTTATTATATTGAATGAAAATTTCAATACAGTATGTTGCTTAACATTATTTTAATATTTTTTAATTGTTGTTTTCAATAGTAGTTCATTATGAAGGATACTGTTTTAATTAATTTAATTATTTATAATCGATTATTATATGAATAAAGTATTCAATTTTAGCGCGGGTCCGGCAATGTTGCCAAAACAAGTTTTAAGGCAATTTAAAGAAGAGTTATATAGTTGGAATAATATGGGCATATCCGTCATAGAGATAAGTCATCGTAGTAAAGAATTTGTGCAATTAATGCAAGAAGCGAAACAAGATATGCGCGATCTTCTCGATATTCCAGAAAATTATGAAGTTTTATTTTGTCATGGTGGAGCTCGTGCACAATTTTCTGCGATTCCTATGAATTTATTAAAAACATCTTCAGAAAGAGTTGATTATGTAAAAACTGGGTATTGGGCATACAGTGCAGCAATAGAAGCAAAAAAATATTGTGATCCACGTATAATTAATGTGGTCGGCAAAAAAAATGGATTATATAATATTCAACCTATATCTAAATGGGATGTTTCTGAAAATAGTCTGTATATTCATTATTGTCCTAATGAAACTATTGATGGAATAGCTGTATATGAAACCCCAAATTTTTCTGATAAAATAGTGGTAGCAGATTGTTCTTCAACTTTATTTTCGAGTCCATTGAAAATAAACCGTTTTGGTATAATTTATGCTACGGCTCAAAAAAACATTGGAATATCTGGTTTGACTGTAATAATTATCAGAAAAGATTTATTGAAAGAACCTTACCGAGTAGTCCCGTCTATTTTAAATTATAAAATTTTAGCTGATAATTTCTCAATGTTTAATACGCCTGTTACCATGTCCTGGTACGTTGCTAGTTTAATGTTTAAATGGTTAAAAACACAAGGAGGCTTGCAGGAAATTAATAAACGTAATCAAGAAAAATCAGCTCTTTTATATGATGCTATTGATTCTAGTAATTTCTATTATAATAATATTAGTCTATCTAATCGTTCATATATGAATATCGCCTTTTTTTTAAAAAACAATAAATTAAATGATCTTTTTTTAAAAGAATCAATATCTTTCGGATTGTATGGTTTGAAAGGACATAAAGTAGTGGGGGGTATGCGGGCATCTTTATATAATGCTATGACATTAGAAGGTGTAAAACAATTAATTAGATTTATGAAATTATTTTCTGAAAAATATCGCTAATTAGATTCAATCGATTGTTATATCCATGTGTTAAATCGTTAAATACAATCATATATTATTATTGTAAATGGTGTATTATGGGCTATTAATTTCAAAAATTGAATATTTTATATAAAAAGTTGGTGAAAAGTGAATGATTTTATTAAATTAGCTCCTATAAAAAAAGTACAGGGAACCATTCATCTTCCTGGTTCTAAAAGTATATCAAATCGAGCATTGTTGTTAGCAGCTCAAGCTACAGGTACTACTCAGTTAACTAATTTGTTGGATAGTGATGATGTGCGTTGTATGCTGGATGCTTTACGTAATCTAGGAGTATCATACTGTCTTTCAAATAATAGAAAAACTTGCGAAATTAATGGTGTTGGCGGTCCGATTCAATCAAAAAATAACAATCAACTAATTTTGTCTTTGGGAAATGCCGGGACTGTTATGAGACCTCTTATTGCGGCATTGTCTGTAAAGACTCAAAATGTCGTGCTCACCGGTCGTCCTCGCATGAAAGATAGGCCGATTGCACACTTAGTAGATGCCTTAAGACAAGGAGGAGCGCGTATTGAGTATATGGAACGTGATGGTTACCCTCCCATACGATTGTATGGAGGGTATTATGGAGGTGAAATTTTTATTAAAGGGAGTATTTCTAGTCAATTTTTGTCATCTGTGCTTATGATGACGCCATTAGCTTATCGAGACACTCTTATTAAAGTGGACGGAACATTAGTATCCAGACCATATATTGATATGACTTTGTCTCTTATGAAAATTTTTGGAATTAACATACAACATGACAATTATCGTGTTTTTTATTGTAAAGGAAATATGACATATCAATCACCTGGGGATTATTTAGTGGAAGGAGATGCCTCGAGTGCTTCTTATTTTTTAGCAGCATCAGCTATTCGAGGGGGTACTGTTCGAGTTATAGGAGTCGGTCACAATAGTAAACAAGGAGATATTTATTTTGCGAATATATTAGAAAGTATGGGAGCAAAGATTGCGTGGGGCTCTAATTATATAGAGTGTACTCGTGGAGCTGATTTGAATGCTGTTGATTTAGATGTTAATAATATTCCAGATGCAGCAATGACTCTCGCTATTACTGCGTTATTTTCTATTAATGGTCCTACAATATTACGTAATATTTATAATTGGAGAGTTAAAGAAAGCGATCGACTAGCGGCAATGGCTACTGAATTACGTAAAATAGGAGCGGAGATTGTGGAAGGTTACGATTATTTACAAATTACTCCTCCAGTTAAAATAGAATCAGCTTATATTAATACTTACGATGATCATCGTATAGCGATGTGTTTTTCTTTGGTGGCATTATCGGATGTCTCTATTATAATTAACAATCCTAAGTGTACCGATAAAACTTTTCCAGATTTTTTTACACAATTATCTAGTATTAGTGTATTGCAATAAGTATTCTATACAGTGTGGTGTTCATATATAATCTAAACCGTACATATGAAATTTATGAGCAGTCAATTTTATCAAAATATTAAATAATTATTATATAGTGAAGATTATGCGCTACAAGGGGATAATTGTGAACAATATATTTCCAGTTATTACTATTGATGGCCCAAGTGGAGTAGGGAAAGGGACTTTGTCTAGGACATTAGCAAAAATTCTTGGATGGAATTTATTGGATTCGGGAGTGATTTATCGAGTGTTAGCATTAGCAGCTTTGGAAAATAAAATTGATATTAATCGTGAAGAAAAAGTAGCAGTACTTGCGGAAGAGATACAGATAAGTTTTATAAATAGAAAAAATAGTTTTTTTGAATCCTTTAATGGTAAAGAAATTAAAAAGGATATTTATACAGAAACTATAGGAAATTACGCATCTAAAATTGCTGCTTTTTCGCAGGTACGTAAAAATTTATTGACATATCAACGTACATTTTGTCAATGTCCAGGACTTATTGCTGATGGGCGGGATATGGGAACGGTAGTATTTCCTAATGCGGAATTGAAAATTTTTCTTTATGCTTCTTTTAAGGAGAGAGAGCGCCGTAGATTACATCAGTTGCAGAAAAAAAATTTTGATGTTAATTTTAAGTTTTTATTCTCACAAATAAGAGAACGAGATGAACGTGATTATAACCGAAAATCAGCACCGTTAACGCCTGCGATTGATTCATTAATATTAGATTCTACTCATTTATCTGCTGAAGAAGTAAAATCTAAAGTACTTATGTATATTAGAGAGAGTCTAGTATTCTCATCGAGAGTACTATATAATACTACGCATAATCAAGGATAGTTATGATATATTTTTTATAACCCCATCAAACATGGAATGCGGTGGACGTTAATTTGAAAATTGAAGATTATAAAAATGACAGAATCGTTTGCTCAGCTATTTGAAGAATCTTTAAAAAAAGTAGAAACTTGTCCTGGATCCATTGTTCGTGGAGTTGTTGTTGCTATTTTTAAAGATATTGTGTTGGTCGACGCAGGATTAAAATCAGAATCTGCTATTCCTATTGAGCAGTTTTATAATGCTCAAGGAGAATTAGAGATTTCAATTGGTGATTATGTTGATGTTACATTAGATGCGGTAGAAGATGGGTTTGGGGAGACTGTTTTGTCTCGTGAAAAAGCCAAACGTTATGAATCTTGGGTATCATTAGAACAAGCACACCAAGATATGACTACTGTTACAGGTATTATTAATGGAAAAGTAAAAGGAGGATTTACTGTTGAACTAAATGGCGTACGCGCTTTTTTACCTGGTTCTTTGGTAGATGTTAAACCAATACGTGACACTTCATTTCTAGAAGGGCAAGCATTTGAATTTAAAGTAATCAAATTAGATCATAAACGCAACAATGTTGTAGTGTCGCGTCGCGCAGTGATTGAATCTGAAAATAGTGTTGAACGTGATCAATTGTTAAATCAATTACATGAAGGAATTAAAATTAAAGGGGTAGTTAAAAATTTAACTGATTATGGCGCTTTTATCGACTTAGGAGGCGTAGATGGGTTGTTACACATTACTGACATGGCATGGAAACGCGTCAAACATCCCAGTGATATAGTAAATGTTGGAGATGAAATTATTGTTAAAGTATTAAGATTTGACCGAGAGCGTATTCGCGTATCTTTGGGTCTAAAGCAATTAGGTGAAGATCCATGGGCGGCTATTGTTCAACGCCATAAAGAAGGAAGTAAATTGATAGGACAAGTAACTAATTTAACTGATTATGGGTGTTTTATTGAAATCGAAGATGGAGTAGAAGGGTTAGTACATGTATCTGAGATGGATTGGACTAATAAAAATATTCATCCTTCTAAAGTAGTGACGGTAGGAGAATCTGTTGAAGTAATGGTATTAGATATTGACGAAGAGCGCCGAAGAATTTCTTTAGGATTAAAACAATGTAAAATTAATCCATGGCAGAGGTTTTCAGACATGTATAATCGCGGCGATCGGGTTATGGGAAGGATAAAATCAATTACCGATTTTGGTATTTTTATAGGATTAGAAGGAGGGATTGACGGTTTGGTGCATCTTTCTGATATTTCTTGGTATTTATCTAATGAAGAGGCTGTAAATAAGTATAAAAAGGGTGACGAAATAGTTGCCGTAGTCCTGCAAGTCGATGCAGAACGTGAACGTATTTCTTTGGGTATAAAACAGTTAACGGAAGATCCTTTAAATGTGTATTTATCTGCTCATAAAAAAGGAAGTATGGTATCTGGAAAGATTCTTTCTGTAGATGAAAAAGGGGGAGCTACTGTCACATTGGATGATAATATGGTAATTGGTTATTTATCTATTCCTGCCGTATCAAATAATAAATCTACTCATAAGAAAACCTATATGTCATTACACATAGGCAATGACATATCAGCAACGATAGATGGGATAGATCGTAAAAATAGAATCGTCAATTTATCTGTATGTAATATATGCGATCCAATTCAAAAACCAGAAGTCAACATTATTGATAATCATATCAAAGAGAAAGATAAAAATTTTTCTAGTGTCATGGTTGAAGCATTTAAAGCGGCGACTAAAAACGAGTAATTGTTTTTATTAAATAATTTTTATATATAAAATCTATTAATATGTTAGAATGAGATAGTTATAGGTAACAAGAAATAAACTAAGTGAATAAATATTTCATATTTATATATAAATTTTAATATGGTTATGTGTGGTAATTAGATTGCTTGTGTTGTAATTAAGGATTATGTATTAAATATAATGAGGTTATTACTTGAGTAGATAAAAAAGAATGAAATTTTAATGTTGTATATTTATTTTATTTTGAAATAAGTTACCCTAGTTGTTTATTAGTGAAAGAGATAAAAAATTTAATTTGATATTAAAATAGAATAATATGAATAAGTAAATAACATTTACTTATTCAAGTTCTCTTAAGTTAATGCTTGTCATATCATTGGTGTTGATAGTGAGGTTTTACAATAAAATAGTTTAATATATATGAATGAGCATTCAATTCTTTTTCGTCGTGAAAATCACATTTAATTACACAGACTGTTAGATATACTAAAGATTAGGAATACGTTTATATATATTCAATAAATAATATTTATATATAGATATAGTAGTTTTTGTTTTTATGCATATTTATGTTGTAAGATTTTTCACGAACCTTAGTGTATTTGAAGTGTTCAATATTTGTAGTGTGTTGATTGCGATGTATTCGCATGTTTCGTATGAAATAAATTATGACTGCAGGGACATAAATGTTGCAGTACAATAAAAATCATTCTTCTACTTGGCAAACTTTTCGTCGTCTCTGGCCAATAATTTTTCCTTTTAGAGTAGGATTAGTTGTTGCTTCTATTACTCTGATTTTGAATGCAACAAGTGATGCTTTAATGTTAGCTTTATTAAAACCTTTACTTGATGATGGATTTGGAAAAGCTAATAGAGATGTATTTGTGTGGATGCCGTTGGCTTTAGTAGGATTAATGGGTATTCGCGGTTTTAGTGGTTTTGCGTCTACTTATTGCATATCATGGGTATCCGGAAAGGTAGTAATGCAAATGAGACGTGCATTGTTTAAACATATCATGAATATGCCGGTTTCATTTTTTGTAAAACAATCTACTGGTACATTAGTATCTAGAATTACTTATGATTCCGATCAAGTTGCTTCTTCTTCTTCTGGAGCTTTGGTTACTGTTATTCGAGAAGGAGCATCTATTATTGGTTTGTGTATAATGATGTTTTATTATAGTTGGCAACTATCATTAATTTTAGTGCTAATTGCACCAATAGTATCCATCACTATTAAGCTTGTTTCTCATAGATTTAGAACAATCAGTAAGAAGATGCAGAGTGCCATGGGCCAACTAACCAGCAGCGCTGAACAAATGCTACAAGGACACAAAGAAGTGTTAATATTTGGAGGGCAACACACAGAAAAAGATAGATTTAATTGCGTCAGTAATCGTATGAGACAACAAAGTATGAAGATGGTGCAAACTTCATCTATTTTTGATCCATTGATTCAATGTGTTGCATCATTAGCGTTAGCGTTTGTGTTGTACGCGGCTAGTATTCCAAGTGTTATGGAAATGCTTACTGCTGGAACTATTACTGTTATTTTTTCATCTATGATAGTTTTGATGAAGCCATTAAAGTCCTTGACTAATGTCAGCGCTCAATTTCAACGCGGAATGGCAGCTTGTCAAACTTTATTTTCCATATTAGATTTAGAAACAGAAAAAGATCAAGGCATACTCGACATTACAAGAGTACAGGGACATATTATTTTTGATGATGTTACTTTTTTTTATCCTGAAAAAAGTACACCATCGCTTTCTAAAATCAATTTTTCTATTGAAGCAGGAAAAACTGTTGCTCTGGTAGGTCGATCTGGTTCTGGAAAATCTACTATCGTAAACTTATTAACTCGTTTTTATGATATAGATAAAGGACGTATATTGCTTGATGGTTTCAATTTAAATGATTATAAACTTTCTTCGTTGCGTAATCAAATAGCTATGGTATCTCAAAATGTTCATTTATTTAATGATACTATCGCAAACAATATCGCGTACGCTCGCAGAAATTTTTATTCTAGAGAATCTATTGAAACTGCAGCGCGTATGGCATGTGCTATGGATTTTATTTCTCAAATGAAAAACGGATTAGATACTATTATAGGAGAAAATGGGATACTATTGTCTAGTGGCCAACGTCAACGTATTGCAATTGCACGTGCTTTGTTACGGGATTGTCCTATTTTAATTTTCGATGAAGCTACTTCTGCTTTAGATTCTGCGTCAGAGCACATTATTCACAAATCTCTTGATACGTTAAAAAAAAATAGAACATCTTTGATTATAGCTCATCGTTTATCTACCGTTGAAAATGCAGATGAAATATTGGTAATTGAAAATGGTTATATTATGGAACGTGGTGTGCATAAGGTTTTGATACGTCGCCAAGGGATTTATGCTCAATTATATAAATTACAATTTTCTTCTTGATGTTTGATCGTATTTGGTTTAAATCATCGTTTTTTTATTTATTTTTATTACCATTTTCTTGGTTATACGGTTTAATCAGTACACTTAATCGTATTAGTTATCAGTATGGATGGCGAAAAGTATATCGATTTTCGGTACCAATAATAATTATTGGTAATTTAACAATTGGAGGGAACGGGAAAACTCCGATGGTATTATGGTTAGTAGAACACTTGAAACGTCGTGGTTGGAAGGTTGGGGTAATTTCGAGAGGATATAAAGGTAAATCAAATAATTATCCAATAATTATTAATATGAATAGTCATAGTGAAGAATGTGGTGATGAGCCCATGTTAATTTGGAAACGAACTGGAGTATCGGTCGCTGTTTCTCCAAAACGTGCTGATGCAGTCGCTGCATTATTGAGAAAACAAGAATTGGATATCATAATAAGTGATGATGGATTACAACATTATGCGCTTTTTAGGGATATAGAATGGGTAATAGTTAATAGTGTGCTTCGATTTGGAAATGGTTGTTGGTTACCAGCGGGTCCTATGCGCGAACGCATTAACAGACTTCATACGGTACAAGCAATTATCGCAAATGGATCAGAAGTAGGAATACAATCTGGAGAAGTATTAATGCGGTTATGTCCTATTGCTGTAGTCAATATATTAACGGGAGAGCGTAGACCTCTTTATTTTTTAAATAATGTTGTAGCTATAGCAGGGATTGGGTATCCTACACAATTTTTTGATACCTTACGAAGGTATGGGATCATTCCGATCAGATCAATTTCATTTTCTGATCATCACGTGTATTCTGAAAAAATGTTAACACCCCTGACTAAAAAAAATGAGATATTACTAATGACCGAAAAAGATGCAGTTAAATGCATAGATTTTGCTCACGATAATTGGTGGTATGTGCATACAGAAGTGAAAATCAATAAGATAGATACGCATAATCTATTGCGCACAGTGGAAAATAAGATTAGATATTATAAGGATTCAAAATTTAATGTATAGTAATTGCATTTTCACAACAATATGATAACCCTCGTAGGAGAAAGATAAAAAATAATATTTTAAGTGTTGTTTATATATATGATAGTGTCATATATAACAAAAATAAAATATTTAAATGATAAAAATTATCATTTTAAATTATAGAATATATATAACAGTTTCGTTGTATATAATATGTATAAGTTAAACATTTAATCGATTTAATAATATTATGATGAAATATCAGTTATTGAAGATCATTGTGTGTCCTGTATGTCATTCGAAATTATCTTTCGATTTAGAAAAAAGAGAATTAATTTGCAATGTTGATAATTTGGCTTTTCCAATAAGAAAAGGAATCCCGGTTCTCTTAAAAAAAGATGCTCGTAATTTTATATTATAATAAGGAAAAATATGAATTTTGTAGTAATTATACCTGTTCGATTTTTTTCGACGCGTTTTCCAGGGAAAGCTTTAGCAGATATTAATGGTAAGCCTATGATTGTTCGTGTCATGGAAAATGCTTTAGATTCTGGAGCTAATAAAGTAATCATTGCTACGGATAGTTCTTGTATAGCGAGAGTCATTGAATCAGAACAATCCGCAAGTGAAGTATGTTTAACACGATCTACTCATCAGTCAGGTACTGAACGTCTTGCAGAAGTAGCTATCAATTATAAATTTTCAGATGATCAAATTATCGTACATCTTCAAGGCGATGAACCTTTGCTTTCTTCTATTATGATTCGTCAAGTAGCAAGTATTTTGTGTTCAATGAGTACTATTTCCATGGCTACGTTAGCAACACCATTGAATTCTTTCGAAGAAGCACGCGATGATAACGTAGTCAAAGTTGTTATAAACATGAATAGCGATGCTCTTTATTTTTCTCGTTCTATGATTCCATGGAACACAGGAGATTTTGTAAATCATCTAGATAGTAAATTCCCTAAGACGCTATTACGTCATATTGGTATTTATGCATATCGAGTTAAATTCCTGCATCGTTATATTGCATGGGCTAAAAGTCCATTGGAACAGCTGGAACACCTTGAACAGCTTCGAGTACTATGGCATGGAGAGACAATACATGTTTCTGTAATTGATGATGTATTTAATATTAGTGTGGATACTCCAGAATCATTGAGCCGTGTTAATACTGTATTTAAAAAAAATAAATATACTACTTATACATAGCTGATTATGGCTGCGTAGGTGAATTTTTTATTAATTATAATACGAATGAATTTAATTATCATTGAAAATAAATACATAGGAGAGTTTTAAGCGATTTATCTTAATTTATATTAAGCATATATGTTACTAATATGTAATTTAAGGATTTCTTTGATTACTATATTAATCATGATATTATTATGGCTCCTTATAATGTGAGTATTAAAATTTAGAATATATGTATAATATTTTTTAATTCATCATATCATATTAAAAATATTTTTTAATGTTATGTATCGTGATAGTTATTAAAAATCATAAGTGTATTTGTTTATGTTAACGTGGAGTGTAAAAATAATTATGCAGCAACAATTACGTCTAGTGGTAGGAATATCAGGGGCATCTGGTGGGATTTATGGAATCCGCGCATTGACTATTTTAAAAAAATGTTCTATGAATATAGAATCTCATCTTATCGTGACTAGAAATGCTTTGATTACATTACAACAAGAATTAAAGATGAGCAAGCAATCTGTATATGAATTAGCGGATGTTGTACATTTTCCGCAAGATATCGGAGCATCAGTTGCTAGCGGATCATATCCAACTCTAGGTATGTTAATTGCTCCATGTTCCATTAGAACTATGTCAGAAATTAGTTCAGGCATGACATCATCATTGATTGGTCGTGTTGCAGATGTAATGTTGAAAGAAAAACGCAAACTAGTGTTAATGATCAGGGAAACTCCATTGCATCTGGGGCATTTACGTACAATGGTTAAATTAACAGAATTTGGAGCAGTAATTATGCCGCCTGTTCCTGCATATTATACACATCCAAAAACTATAGATGACGTTATTTGTTACACTGTGGCAAGAGCTCTAAGTTTATTTGGGATTGATACCAATATTTCTCCTACTTGGTTAGGAATACGGGATCGAACTCATGATAATCTTATGAAACTAAATTGAAATTATTGCTAACTATTTGATGTCTATATTGACGATATTTAATACGTTACTTAATGAGTATATTCTTGAAATTTTAAAAAATAATTAATTTAATAATTTAAAGTATAAATGTATCTAATGATACTGCTCTTCTTTATTTGTGGAATTAAAACTATCGCTACTATCGTCTGTAGCGTAATCTTCGCTAATAGATGATGAAGATTGCGCTAGATTTAGTTTGACAAATATTTGTTCCATATCACTGAGGTGTCTAGTTTTTCTTCGTTCTTTTATGGTATTTTCAAGTTTATTTATGTGTTCTGTAGTACCCAATGAAGCAAACTTAGACTGCCTATGCTCAAATAAACGATACGATAAGTCATCACTTTGATTGAGTTCAATTTTAGAAGATTTAAAAAAAGCATCATGCGTTCCTTCATTATCTGCATTTTTTTCAGAATGAGTTTGTTGATCTTCGTGGGATACAGATTGGTTCGATGGCAATATATCGTTTAGTGTTGATGATGCTATAGATGCCGATGAATCTTTTTCTAAAAAAGGAAAAGGAATGGGAGGAGGGGGAGGAGGAGCTAAAAATATGTGATTATCTTCTGTTATAGTATTCTGAGCGTTTTCTGTTGGAGTATTATATACATCATGCTGTGGCTGTGGCGCAAAGAAATTTGAGACTGCTATATTATTCTTTATGCTACTATGCTGATCATCGTCATGATAATTTAATGTATGTTCAGCTGTATTTTCTGTAACGTTAATTCCAGAATCATTATTAATGTTAATAATAGACGCATCTTTTTTTTGTGTATTCGTATTCGATAATTTTTTTTGTGAAAAATCTTTTACTACAATATGTATATTTTGTTTTTTCTGTTCCTGATGAGATTGTGTTGCATTATTAGTAATGTATGAAACAAAAATATTGTTTTCTTGTTTAATAGGATAGTTGGGGAAATAGAGCGCATAAGTATTATTTGCTATTGCAACAATATTACCTCCGTGATTTTCCAATGACTCAAAATCCCATCGTACATATTTATCATTATTGTCATCGACTTTAATGATTTTAATTTCTCCAGGATAGCCTGTTATTTTGTGAGTATACCGCAAGGATGGAAGGTGATTATGATCGTTTATGGAAATATAATCGTGATGCGGAATTATCGTAGGTATAAACGGTTGTATTATAGTATCAAGGTTATTTAGTATTGATTTATTTTTGTTATTATTAGTATAATAAATTTGTTCTATAATAGGAGTACCGAATTGGTAATCTATTAATACTCGAAAAATAGTATTATTGTATTGCTTATTTACAAAAATATTATTTATGCTAAAACCTAACATGGGAATGGGTTGATAATTCAGATCTAACGATAAATAATAGTCATTATTTTTTTTATTGAAAATTTTTTTATATTTTTTTTCATAAATAAATTGTTCCAATTTTATTTTTCCAGTAAATTCTAAAAAGTGTGGAAATTTAGTTTGTATGTATAATTGATGACCACTTCTTGGATAATGTATGTTACATTTTTCTAATGATGTTTCAGGATCAAAAATGTTATCTAGGTTATAATAATTATTTAACATGAATAATGTATTATATAACCAACATTCTACACCAACATTAATTGAGTATGGTTGACTGCTTGGTTTAGAAATAGGACAATGATAAAAAGTATTATATCCAATAGCGTATTTATCATTAGTTAGATGTCTTTTTCCCCCTCCAAAATTAAAAATTTGTTCTGATAAAAGATTGTGTACCCCTAATTGCATAAAGGATAATTTTTTTTTGTGTTTGCTACGTTGCGTGTAAAACGAATGAAACATATTGATTGAATCGTTTTGTAATTGCATTTTAGATTTGTAAGTAGAAGAAAAGGGGGATCGATAATTATATGCATGAACGCGTAGTTTATTCGTTGTATAGGGATAAAAATTAAGAGTATGATGTATATGGTCGTGAGTGTGTAATTTCATCTCTTTTTGATATAAATCATCGTGCAATATGTTACTACTAACGTTGGATTGAATACACTCCTTGAGTGTGCTACACCAAGCGATTTTGTTGTATATCAATATTTGAAATATTATTCCTAATATAATAAATGTCGGCATGTTTTAATTTTAATTAACGTATTTTATATTGTGTATATACAGTATATTTATATTTTTGTTTTGTTGTTATATACAAGTAATTAACATATAAAAATTATAAATTAAATAATCACTGTTTTGAATAAAAATGTAACTTTAAAATGATATCATTTATTTTGTATATATGATACAAACAATTGATTATATTAATACCGTTAATATAATCAATTAATATTTTTATAATTAAGTGAGGTGGCATTATTATGGCGATGCGTGTTGAAAAAGATACTATGGGTGCAATTTTAGTACCGAACGATCGATTATGGGGAGCGCAAACACAACGCGCATTAAAATATTTTAATATTTCTAATGAAAAAATTCCTTTCTCGTTAATTAAAGCGTTGGCCCAAATCAAGCTGGCGGCAGCACAAGTAAATTATGATTTGAAACTGATAGATCGTGAACGGGCTCAAGCAATTATTCAATCAGCAGGTGAGGTACTATCTGGAGTGCATAAGGACGAATTTCCAATATCAGTTTGGCAAACTGGATCTGGAACTCAAAGCAATATGAATATGAATGAAGTTTTAGCTAATCGAGCTAATAAATTATTAAGCAGCGAACAAAATGTGAATGAGAAATTTATTCATCCAAATGATCATGTCAATAAAAGTCAAAGTTCCAATGATGTTTTTTCTAGCGCAATGCATGTTGCAGCGGTAGTTACTTTAAATGAGCAATTAATACCTAAAGTTAAGATGTTAAAAAACACTTTATTTGATAAATCTGTTAAATTTAATAACATTATTAAAATTGGTCGTACTCATCTTCAAGATGCTACTCCATTGACTTTGGGGCAAGAGATTTCTGCTTGGGTATCTATGCTGCAACATAACATAGACCATATAGAAGTTACGATACCTCATTTATGTGAATTAGCGTTAGGCGGAACAGCAGTGGGGACAGGTCTAAACACTCATCCAGAATACGCCGGCCGTGTTGTTGACGCATTATCATTTCTTACTAAACATAATTTTGTTAGCGCACCGAATAAGTTTGAGTCATTATCGACATGTGATGCATTGGTGCACAGTCATGGCTCCTTGAAGGGTTTAGCCGTTTCTATGATGAAAATTGCTAATGATGTGCGTTTATTATCTTCTGGTCCTAGATGTGGTATAGGTGAATTAAGCATTCCTGAAAATGAACCAGGTAGCTCGATTATGCCTGGAAAAGTTAATCCAACGCAATGTGAAGCTATGACTATGTTGTGTTCTCAAATTATTGGAAATGATGTTAGTATAAATATTGGAGGTGCATCTGGACATTTTGAATTAAATGTATATAGACCATTGATTATATATAATTTCTTACAATCGGTACGTTTACTGGCAGATGGTATAGAAAGTTTTCATAAATACTGTATTGTAGGTATTCAACCAAAGCGTGAACGAATTAAAGAATTACTTAATAGTTCACTTATGTTGGTTACTGCGTTGAGTCCATATATTGGATATGACAAATCAGCAGAAATTGCTAAGAAAGCGCATTCGGAAGGGTTAAGTTTAAAGGAAGCTGCATTACAATTGGGTTATGTCGATGAGCAACAGTTTGACTTGTGGGTTTGCCCAGAAAATATGATTAATTCTTCAGAATTATTTTAATTATTATTAGAACTGAATAGTAAATTGAATAACAATAAGTATTATAAGTATTTTTAATAAAACGTTATGAAATAATTAAGTGCTATTAATAAATGAATCGCGTTAAACGTTATCAGATTTTATGTAAATTACGGGATAATAATATTCATCCAGTTATTGAATTAGTTTATCGATCGGAATTTGAGTTATTGATTGCAGTATTACTGTCGGCTCAAACAAGCGATGTACAAGTTAACAAAGTAACAAAGAGTTTGTTTAAAGTAGTTAATACACCACAAGATATGCTACGTTTGGGTGTAGATGGGGTTAAAAATTATATTAAATCTATTGGTTTATCAAATACTAAATCTAAAAATATTATTAAAACTTGTCGTTTGTTGATAGATAAACACAACGGTATATTACCGTCAAGTCGTGTTGGTTTGGAATCTTTACCTGGAGTTGGACGTAAAACTGCTAATATTATTTTAAATGTAGTTTTTGGTTGGCCTACAATTGCAGTAGATACACACGTATTTAGATTTTGTAATCGTAGTTGTTTTGCGTCAGGAAATAATGTTTTGTCTGTAGAAAAGAAATTATTGTCAGTAGTACCAAAGGAATTTCAAAGAAACTGTCATCAGTGGTTAGTACTACATGGTAGAAATATTTGCCGAGCTAAACAACCAAATTGTCGTGTTTGTGTGATTAAAGATTTATGTGAATTTAAGGAAAAAAAATGATTTATATTACAGTAAAAGTTACATAAATAAAATGTTACGCATGGTGTAATAAGATATTGTGTGAAATTTTGTTTATATTTGTTTGCAAATATAAATAGTTATATACATAACAAGTATATTATCTAAACTAAATCATTCCCATATAATCAAGCAGTGGTGTTTTTTTCCGCGTCTTAACAGCGTAAATCGATCGTATAATCTGTCGGTGGCACAAAAAATATATTCTGTTTTCAATTGTTTTTTTGAGTTTATAGTGATGCTATTAGATGAAATTAATTCTCGTGCTTGTGCACGAGACGCTACTAATTTAGATTCTACCAATGCTTGTTGTAATGTAATACCTGCTTTCAGTGGTATAGTCGGTATGCCATCTTGAAATAGCTGTTCGAAATCATTTAAAGTGAGTTTATGTATTTGTCCTGTAAATAGATTGCTAGTAATTTTTTGAGCCGTTTTTAATCCTGATTTTCCATGAACTAATCGGGTAATTTCCTCTGCTAATATAATTTGAGCTTGTGGTTTTGTATTTTTCATTTTATCTTCTTTTTTTAAAATATTGATCGTATCTACATCGATGTTGGTAAAAAATTTAAGAAAACGATATACTTCTGTATCAGAAGTATTGATCCAATATTGATAAAATGTATAAGGGCTAGTTTTTTTTGCATCTAACCATATAGTATGTTTTTCTGTTTTTCCAAATTTAGTGTTATCAGATTTGGTAAGCAAAGGCATAGTGAGTCCGTAAGCAGTTCTTTTATATATGCGATGTATCAGATCAATACCTGATATAATATTACCCCATTGATCAGAACCACCAATTTGGAGTATTGCATTATAATGTTTATGTAAATAGGTAAAATCATAACTTTGTAATAAATTATAGGAAAATTCAGTATAAGAAATTCCATAATTATTTTGTTGTAATCGTTTTTTTATAGCATCTTTATTTATCATTTTATTTACAGAAAAAAATTTACCAATATCTCTTAAAAATGTTAAGAGTGATATAGAAGATAGCCAGTCGTAATTATTAACTATACAGGCTTGCGAATATTGACTGTGAGAAAAATCTACGAACAAAGATACTTGGTATTTGATTTTTTCTATCCATTTTTGTACTGTTTCAATTAAATTGAGTTTTCGTTCAGAGTCTTTAAAACTTGGATCTCCAATCAATCCAGTACCCCCGCCTAGTAAAATTATAGGACGATGTCCAAATGTTTGGAATTGTCTTAAACATAACAGTGGAACTAAGTGTCCTATATGTAAGCTGTCAGATGTCGGATCAAACCCGCAATATAAAGTAATGGATTTTGATTTTAATATCTTAATTAATGCTTCTTGGTTTGTAATTTGTGCTATTAAATCACGTTCGTACAAACGTTGTATTATATCAATATTTTTATTATTCATACAAGTATAGTTTTAGTACAGCAATCAAGAGTATTTATATGTATTTGATAAAAATCAATACTGTTTTATTAAGTTTAGTTATATTTTTTATATATTATAAAATTCACTGAAATTGTAATTGTAATTACGGAGATAAACGGTAAATACGCCATGTATGTTTATATCGTTGATATATGAATCGATCATGTAATCGATGTGTTCCGCCTTGCCAGAACTCCATGCTATTTATATTAATTTTATATCCACCCCAAAATTCGGGAAATGGTACTTTTTTATGGAGATGATTTTTTTTGAATTCTAAAAATTTATTTTCTAGTAAATCTTTAGAAGAAATAACTTTAGATTGATTAGATACCCATGCGCTAATTTGATTGTTTTTTGGGCGTGTATAAAAATGTTTTAATACTTCTTTTTCTGGAAGTTTATTCACACTTCCTGTTATTATTACCTGTCTATCTATAACATTCCAAAGAAAACATAAACTAACTTTTGGGTTATTGGCTAAATGCATAGCCTTTCGGCTATTAAGATTAGTATAGAATATCATTTCTTTATTAGTAAAACTCTTCAATAATACCACACGTTGATAAGGTTGACCAGTGTGATCTACTGTAGCTAAACACATTGCAGTAGGATCAGGTATTTTTGAAAAATACGCTTGATGCAACCATACTGAAAATAACTGAATAGGCTGATTAGTTAAATCTGTATGGCGCAATTGTCCAGATATATATTCTCGTCTGATGTTAGAAATGTTAGTTTTGTCTATTAGCATAAAATATGGTATTATATTGATTGTTGCAAAATAGAATAACACATTTTTGTGTGTATCTAAAACAAACAAGAAGTACTACAAGGGCTATAATAGTAGTTTTATTGGTTTTAAATCTCTTATAATAAAGTTTAATTGATTGATAAATATTTAAGTGCATATTTATGTAAGTTAAAAAAGAGTCAATTATTTACTTAATTGATAAATGATGATATATTTCAGCACACTTAGTGATAGATATCATATATATACTTATATGATATCTGTAAAATAAGATATAAAAATTTATTTAATGTTATTAACAAGTATGTAATTCTTTAATATATATGATATTTTCTAATTTTTATTATGTAAATTGATAATGTTTTTTTCTAATTTAGAGATAATTTTACTTAGAAAAATTATTTCCTCATGGCTAATTCCGCTGAAAATTTCATTTCTAGTGATGGAAATAACACGATTTACTTCATTAATAACAGGTCTAGCGTTATCAGTTAATTTAATTCGTTTAGCTCGTCGATCATTCACGCAAGTATGTCTTATAATTAACGATTTTTCTTCAAGTTGATCGAGTGTTCGTACTAGAGATGGTTGTTCTATCCCTATGGCTTTTGCTAATTGTATTTGAGATTGTTCTGGAGGTAATTGACAAATATTATGCAATGTAATCCAATGTGTTTGTGTAAGTTTTAAAGGTTTTAAACGATGATCAATTAAAGCACGCCATATTCTTACAAGGCGTGCTAAATCTGATCCTAATGGTGATTCCAATTTTTTCCTTCCTTATAATTGAGTCTATTTTATTTTAGAATTTTGTTTTAGACAAGTGGATAAAAATATATACACATGCGACTATAGAGATAATCGTATCTATAATATGACTCTAATATAATTTAATAGAATTTATTGTACAACGATTGTTATCATAGTTTATCAATTAGATACGTTATTATGTATAATTTAATTCATTAAAGTATAACATACATTTATTGTTGTGTGTAAATTATTTTTAATACAAGTATTAAAAATAATTTATTGAATGGAATATACTTAATATAAAATAAATAAAAATTATAATTATAATATAATAATTATTTAAAAAAATTGTTTGTTTAGTTATTTATGTTACAATACTATCATTGGGAATTCGATCGCAAACAATTGAATTACTAAAAGAAGTGTGTTTTTATAGATCAACTTGGTGTTATTCATTATTTTTTCTGGGTTATGTATATCTTTGTTAAGCATCTGTTGTTATATAAATAAATTGTAGTTTGTTTGCTGTAGATTTTAATATCTTGTAGTGATTAAATAATGAATATCGACATACGTGACTATCTTAAAAATTAATAAATATTTTAATTTAGGATGTAATTATATAAAAATTCTATTTTAGATAAAAAATACGTTGTTTTAAAAACATAGTTATTTACTATTTTGCATGAAATATTCAAACAATCATTTTTGCATGATGAATATGAAAATGTAATTAGAATTTATGATAGTATTAACTGTTTATGTAATGTACTATATCTCATAATAAATATGATTTGTAAAGATGATCGCAATACTCTTCGAGCAAGATTTCGTGGGTTTTATCCGGTTGTAGTTGATGTAGAGACAGCAGGTCTTAACGCTAATATTAATGCTTTATTAGAAATTGCTGTTGCTACACTTAAAATGGACGAATATGGTTGGTTGTGTGTAGATGGTTCTCTTAATTTTCATATTAAATCATTTCCTGGAGCTATTATTCAACCAGAATCATTAGCGTTTAATGGAATTGATTTAAATAGTCCTTTAAGAGCTGCAGTGACAGAGCAAGAAGCATTACATGAAATTTTTGAAATGGTGCGCCAGGGCATCGAAACTCAAGGATGTAATCGTGCTATTATCGTAGCACACAATGCTTTTTTTGATCACAGTTTTTTAATGGCAGCAATAGAACGCGTAAGTTTTATGGAAAATAATCCATTTCACCCTTTTGTTATGTTCGATACAGCGACTTTAAGTGGATTAGTATTTGGGCAAACTGTATTGGCTAAGGCATGTGCATGTGCGGGTGTTTTTTTTGATAAGAACAAAGCGCATTCTGCATTATATGACACTGAGCGAACCGCAATGTTATTTTGTGAATTGGTAAATAAATGGAAAAGACTTGGCGGTTGGCCATTAACTCCTTGTTGTACCGAGTCTTAATACCATTAAATACCCGATATTTATTTACGATTTTCTTGTGTTATAAAGAAAAGTTATAAATTTGAATATAAAACATATTTTTACTACACTTATCTAAATTTTATGTATCTATATAGTAGCTACTATAATGTTTAATTCTCTTTTAAAGAGAATTAAACAGATTCAATTCAAATTATGTCTTAGTTTAACCTGATCAATTAAAGTTTTTAGCGTACCGCTGTGACTCATGTTGATTATGATGTCAGATCCACCTATTAATTTTCCTTCTATCCATAATTGAGGAAAAGTAGGCCAATTAGAAAATATTGGCAGAGCGTTTCTAATATCTACATGAATCAATACGTCAATATAAAAAAATGATTGAGTATAAGTAGACAATATTTGAGCGGCTTTTGATGAAAAGCCACATTTAGGAGCGCTAGGTGTGCCTTTCATGTATAAAACGATAGGATTTTCTTTTATTTGATTTTTAATTTTTTCTATTGCATTGTTCATGTTGTATTTGTGTTAAAAGTTAAAATTATACTTAGTGAAGCTTAATTATGTAAATATTATTTTTTTTTATTAATAGATGAAGCATTTAATGTTTTAACATAAATCCTTCTTAATTTCTCATAATTATTTTGTGTTCACAAAATCCGCATGTTGATAAATATTAATTATTTTTTTGAAAATTAATAACAGACCATTTCCTTTCAAAGCTGTTTATAGCAGATTTTATAATAATGTCAACTTCAATATTTACTATATCGCCTATTTTTTTTTCACCAAGTGTTGTTTGTATTGCAGTGTATGGAGTTAAACAAATACGTATATAATTATTGAATATTTTACTTACTGTAAGACTTACTCCGTCTACACCAATTGATCCTTGTTGCAAAACATATTTTTTAAGATATTTTTTTTTTATACTAAACCATATTATTTTGTTGTTTTTTGAAGTAATTATTTTTATAATTTTTCCAGTACAGTCAATATGTCCGCTCATTAAATGCCCACCAATTTCAGAATGATAACCAATCGATCTTTCTATATTGATTAAATCTCCTAATTTTAATATACCCATATTAGTTAGTTTTAGTGTTTCATGTATTACATTAAAACTAACTAAATTATATTTTATGGCGATAACAGTCAAACAGCATCCATTATTTGATATAGAGCAACCAATTTTTAAATTTGAGAGTAGATATGTGGGTAATATAACCGTATATGTTTTAAAATTAGTTACTTCATAAATTGTATGTACTGGAACAATAGCTTGTATAATACCTGAAAACATATCTTTCAAATACTATTTAATATTATTTTAAATTATATAATGCTATTATAGCATATATCTCTTTTTTGTTAAATATCACTTTGAAATGATTTTAAATCAATGTGATAAAAATGTACTTTCGTAATATAAGATATTCTTAAAACATTTGACGTATGATAAAATTACATGTATTTTACCACATATAAGTGTGGTTTTTAATAAATCATTTTGTTTAATTTGTAAGACGGTAAGAAATAGATAATGTAAATTAATAATACAGTCTATTTGATCATGGATTACTAAAATTGTATCATTGTGCGTTCTTAGCTCAGTCGGTTAGAGCACTACCTTGACATGGTAGAGGTCGATGGTTCAAGTCCATTAGAACGCATTAGTTATTGACAAGCATTATTAAATTAAAATGATAGTAAGATCTTGTTTATATGTAGCGCAAGAAATTAAATAAAAAGATTATTACTTAATATTGTATTAGATCAAATTGATTCTATTTTTAATGATCAGATGATCAATTCAACGCAATCAATATTATACGAAAATAGAGTGTCTGTTAAAAACTAATAAATAATTATCTACTAATTATATTTTTATATGAGTTAAATCATTAAAGTACGTTTAATATGGGAGAGTATTAAAGATGAATCGTAATAGATTAATATGTTCTGCAATTATTTTGAGTTCTTTCGTATTGGTTAGTTGTGCGAGCACAACTAAAATAAAAGAATTATCTTCTGAAGTACATGATTTAAACGAAAGAATTGATCAAATAAGCAGCGACATTGATGTTTTGCGTCCTGAAATAGAAAAAACAAAAAATGAAGCAGCACGAGCTAATCAACGTATTGACAATCAAATTACTTCTTATCATAAGTAATGGGAAAAGATGTGGAGACAGTATATATAATTCTTTAAAAATAAAAATTAATATACTATCTAATTACAATTAGATAGTATACATAAGATTCCATCTGGGATGGCTATAGTTTACATAGAGCATTTGGCTTGAGATTGTATAGAATCTAGTATCAGGTGTATTCCTTGAGATCGGGACATGCTTAGGTTTTGTTTTAATTGTAATTGATTTATTAGAAAAGGTTTAACATCCAAGTTGGCGACTTCTTGTAAACTTAATCCTTGATATAAGCTGAATATTATTGTGATAATCCCTTTAACGATAGAAGAATCGCTGTATCCGTATAATTTGATTGACTTGTCATGGGATGACATAATAGAGGTAGTAGTCAAAGCAATCCATGTTTGACTTTGGCACCCAGAAATTAGATATTTTTGCGTGCGCATATTTTCTGGGAATGCAGGTAATAATTTTCCAAGATCGATTATATATATATATTTTTCTTCCCAATTAATACAACTTAAGAAATTTTGTAATAATTGGTTTTTTGTTGGAAAATTTATCATCGTTATTAGAGTAATTTTTCATTGGTTCAGTAAATGTTGCACTTTAATTAGTCCATGTGCTAAACGATCAATATCTTCCTTGTTTGTATACATAGCTAAGGATGCGCGACACATACCCGGTACTTTAAAATAGTTCATAATAGGTATTGCGCAATGATGTCCTGTGCGTATGGCAACGCCATATTGATTTAATAACATTCCAACATCATATGAGTGATGTATTCCTAAATTAAAAGCAATAATACCAACTCGTGTACTTGGTCCATATAATACTAGATTTGGAATTTTTTTTAATGTATCTATAGCGTAACGCATTAATTGATCTTCGTAATTGTAAATGTTATCAACACCTATTGTATTGATGTATTCAATAGCATTGCCTAATCCTATGATACCACTAATATTAGGAGATCCTGACTCAAATTTCAAAGGAGAATCTATAAATGTTGTATCTTGAATTAAACTTACATTTCTTACTATTCCGCCTCCTACTATCCATGGGGGCATTTTTTGAAGTAATTCTTTTTTTCCATACATAATGCCAATACCAGAAGGTCCGTATATTTTATGCCCAGAAAATACATAAAAATCGCAATCTAATTTTTGTACGTCTACTAATTGATGTACAATTCCTTGCGCGCCATCTATTAAAATTAGAGTATCACTTTTTTTTCGTGCTATACTAATTATTTCTGTTAATGGATTAATTGTTCCTAAAACATTAGAGATATGTGATATCGATAAGAGTCGAGTACGATTATCTATAAGTTCGGATAATCTAGATATATCTAATGTACCGTTAGGAGTTAATGGTATATAATGTAGTACAATGTTCTTATGTTTTGATAATACTTGCCATGGAATAATATTGGCGTGGTGTTCCATTTCGCTAATAATAATATTATCCCCATAATTTACAAAATTGTGTCCCCAACTGTTGGCAATTAGGTTAATAGCTTCAGTAGTACTTTTGACAAAAACAATTTCTTCTTTAGATGCGTTGATAAAATTGGCTATACGTAAGCGTACTGTTTCCATTTGATTAGTTGATTCAGTACTCAACGTGTGAATACCTCGATGCACGGCAGCATATTCATTACGATAGTAATGAGTTTGTGAGTCTATGACAATATTAGGTTTTTGAGCAGATGCGGCGCTATCAAGATAAGTAAGAGGGTATTTATTTATCATTCGGTTTAATATAGGAAAATCTGATCTAATTTTTTCTATAGGATAAATTATCATATTATGATCCTTGCTAAAGCTTTATTGATTCTTGTCAATACAAGATCCTGTAACATAGCATTTTCAAGTGATCCTATAATTTCAATAGCAAAAGCATAAATAAGCATTTTTAAAGCATCTTTTTTTGGAATACCGCGTGTACTTAGATAAAATAGCTGATTGGTATCAAGGTGGCCTATTGTTGCTCCATGACTACATTTTACATCGTCTGAGTAAATTTCAAGTTTAGGTATACTATGAATAATTGCATCTTTGTTCAACAACAAATTATTGTTTATCATTATTCCATCAGTTTTTATAGAATCTGGATTTACTTTTATTAGTCCATTAAACACACCGGTACTGTAATTACATGCTATTATTTTATGTAATTGCCTGCTTGATGCGTATTCTCGATTATTGTGTTCTAAATAAGTGCATATGTTCCCAATATCTTGTTCTGATAGAAAAAGTAAACTCTGTAATGATAAAGATGATCCTGAGTGATTGATTTGAGCGCTGGTTCGATGGGATGTAAATTTAGGACCAAGAATAACAAAGATACTACTGTTTACATTTGAAGATTGTCCTACATTAATATCATTATGTGCTATATGATAACTTGCATTGTTCTCAAATATTAATTTAACGTGATCTAATTTAGATCGGTTTCCTGTTGTCATAGACATGCGCGCGCCACTGAAATGTCCGTTGTTATTTATACTAATGAAATGTTCTATGACGCATGTGTTAGAGTCGTGCCCGATTTGAAGATGATGATGATAATGAGATGTAACTAATTTATTTTTTACGTTAGATCCTCCATTAATATATAGTAAATATAATGGTTTTTTTGTGATTTTTTTCGTAGGTAAATTTATGTGTATTGTGGCATCACTTAAGCATTCAGTTAAATATAAAAACATGTCTGGTTGAATGGGATTAGTCATGTCATGACGATTGGGATCACGATTGATTTTGAGGATCCATGGATCGATATTTTTATCACTTAATTCAGGTGAAAATATACCGTTAATAAATGTTAAGCGATAAGCATTTATTGGAAAACTTAATTTTTCATATTGCGGAGTATTTAATTCAAAATTTTTAGAAAATTCAAAATTGTATGTTAAAAATTCTTCAAATGCAGTATGTTTCCAATTATCTTTTTTAATATTTGGTAATCCAAGTGTTTTAACGCGTTCCCAATATTTATGCGCCAAATTTGAATTAATATTATTTTTTTGTTTAAATAATCCGTACCATTCGTTTAATACTCGATTTTTATTATCCAGCCAACCAACCATAGCCTTTTTCCTCAAGCTTTTTGACTAAAGAGATATCACCAGATTTTACAATATGACCTTTATGTAGCACATGAACATAATCCGGTTTAATATACTCTAAAATTCTTTGATAATGCGTGATAATCACAAATGAACGTATTTTATCGCTTAATATATTAAGACCATTATAAACAATTTTTATTGCGTCAATATCTAAACCAGAATCTGTTTCATCAAGAATACATAATAATGGTTCTAACATCATCATTTGAAGAATATCATTACGTTTTTTTTCTCCTCCAGAAAATCCAACGTTTACTGATCGAGTCAAAAGGTCATTAGGCATTTTTAATAATGCCATATTTTTTTGAACGAGTTGGATAAAATCAAACCGATCCATAAGAGGTTGGTGTCTATATTTACGTATGGCATTAACAGCGTGGTGTAAAAATGATTGATTACTGATTCCTGGAATATCTACTGGATGCTGAAATGCTACAAAAATGCCTTCCCCCGCACGTTCTTCTGGCTTCAGGAGTAATAAATTTTTATTTTTAAATAATATTTCTCCATTAGTAACAGCATAATCCTGTTGACCAGATAATGTAGCAGATAATGTACTTTTTCCCGATCCGTTAGGTCCCATGATGATATGTATTTCACCGGGATTAATTTCTAAATTTAATTTTTTCAGAATAGATACATTTTTTACGCTTACATTCAAATTTTTTATTAATAGCATCATGACTTCTCCTGTTTTTAATGCTATGATTACTGCAGGTACTTACATTATAAATTTTATCCAACGCTGTGTTCTAAAGTAATCTCTAGTAATTTTTGAGCTTCTACAGAAAATTCTAAGGGTAATTTAGAAAATATATCCTTGCAAAATCCATTTACAATCATAGAAATAGCATCATCTTCATTAATTCCGCGTTGCCGACAATAAAACAGTTGATTATCGCTGATACGTGAAGTTGTAGCTTCATGTTCTAACTGTGAATGATTGTTATGTGATTCAATGACAGGAAAAGTATGAGAACTACATTTGTTACCTATCAACATAGAATCACACTGTGTAAAATTGCGCGAATTTGAAGCAGTTTTCGTAATTTTAACTAATCCTCGATAAGTATTTTGGCTGTTTCCAAGAGCAATTCCTTTTGAAATAATGGTTGAACGTGTATTTTCTCCTATATGAATCATTTTTGTTCCAGTATCTGCTTGTTGTGTACCATTGGTAACAGCCACTGAAAAAAACTCTCCAATAGAGTTTTTTCCTTTTAAAATTACACTAGGATACTTCCAAGTAATAGCAGAACCAGATTCAGATTGAGTCCACGACATTTTAGCATTTTCTCCAGAACATAGTGCTCGTTTAGTAACGAAGTTTAAAATGCCACCTTGAGAATTTTGATTGCCAGAAAACCAATTTTGTACCGTTGAATATTTTACTTGAGCATCTTTTAGTACGATAACTTCCACAACTGCTGCGTGAAGTTGATAATTATTGTGTATTGGAGCTGAACATCCTTCAATATAGCTTACATAACTACCTGCATCTGCAATTAAAATAGTACGTTCAAATTGTCCAGTTTTTTTAGAATTCATGCGAAAGTAAGTTGATAATTCCATAGGACAGCGTACATTTTTAGGAATGTATACAAATGTACCATCAGATACAACTGCAGCATTAAGTGCGGCAAAAAAATTATCTTTAAAAGATACTACAGTTCCTAAATATTGGCGTACCAAATCTGGGTAATCTCGAATAGCATCGTGAAATGAACAAAAAATGATACCTTTTTTTAGTAAGGTATTACGAAATGTAGTAGATACAGAAACTGAGTCAAATATAGCATCAACCGCTACGTTTCCTTTTTCATGCACCGGGATACCTAATTTGTTAAAGGTTTTTTCTACTTCTGTGGTTAAGTATTTTGATTTATTTAAAAGAGTGTTTGTATTTTTTTGTACTTTGTGGGTTTTTTGTGTAGTTGTACATGCTGGAGCAGAAAAATAGCTGTAGGAATTATAGTTGAGTGTTTGATAGCTTCCTTTTAACCAATGCGGTTCTTTCATATTACACCAAGCATTATAACCTGCCAGCCTAAATTCTAGCATCCATTTTGGTTCTAATCTTTTTTTTGAAATAGCATATATTATATCTTCATTAATACCTTGTTTGAGCTCTTCATTATTTAATTTAGTAAAAAAACCTTCCTTATAATACGAATCGTTATTTTTAGATAAATTTCTATTGACATCATATATGTTAGAGTTATTGCGTATCATAATAATACCTGTTTTTAAATGCTAAAACTTTCACCGCACCCACAGGAATGTTGAGCCTGAGGATTATTAAATTTAAACATATGATTTAATCCTTCTCGTACATAATCTAATTCGGTTCCATCAACAAATGGCATGGCATACAATGGCACGAATAATTTAGCGCCGTTATGTTCATACATTAGGCTATTATCATTTAATGATATAACTTTATCCATGAGATATGTAAATCCTGCGCATCCTGATTTTTTTATGGTTACTTTCAATCCTAACATATTAGGATCTTTATTTTTTAAGCGAAGAATTTGTTGCGCTGCCGCATCAGTTAGTGTTAGGCCATTCCAAGAAACATTTTTTTTGGATATGCAGTGTATATTTTTTTTGATATCATTTTTCATGATAAATTCCTTTAAATTTATTATGCAGCATTTTACCATAGTAAATGCTCAATCGTTTTGATTGTATAAATATTTATAACAGTATAAAGATGTGTATGCAAGGATATGATTCTACATATCTAATTATGTGAGAAATTATAATTTATCATCATATATTAATTTTTATAAATTTGCATACATATATAATACTTATTGAAATTTAGTGTAGTATCTTATTTTAATAACAGCGCATTAAAGACAGGTTTTTATGGTATTCTTCTAAAATTGATTTTCTTATTTTAAATGGTAAAATGTAACTCACTTGGAGATTCCTATCATTATAGCATATTATAAAAGCACATATAATTGATTTGTTTTTTAAAAATTAATCGAAAATATTTCATATGAATTTGCTTATAATCAATATGTACAATTTACATGTATGCAATTATGTTAAAAATCTCAAAAATTAATGAAAATTAGAGCCCAGTAAAAATCAACAGTGGATTAGGATATTGTTTTGATTAACCAATTAGAAAGCTCTGATAATTCTTTTTTGTATTGAGGCCAGCTTTGCATCCATTCTTTGCAGCAACATAGGATGCTTTTATTGTTATAGGGGATACCTACTAATTTTGTTGCTAATATTTCTAAAGGATCTGGGTCTAAACTGTCAGTAAAAATGTGACTATGACGAATGATTCCACGCTCTATGTCGCAATGTAACGTTACACTGCCCCAATCAAAACGGGTATCCAATTGATGTGTAAATGCAGGAGCGCTGCCAAAATTCCAGTTCCAGTCACGTTGTTTGTTGAATTGTTTAAAAAATTCTGGAATTTTACAGAAATTATCCATAGATAATATTTCTGGTTTTACTCTCATTCCATAATGTTGGAAAAATGCTTCTGTTAATCCTAGACATACTTCTTGATGATTAATACCAGGTTTTAATTCATTTAAATTAGCAACTCTTGATCGAATAGAGGTAATCCCTTTAGTCTCTAGTTTTTTAAAATCTGGATTAAGATAATAAGCAAGTTTATCAATATCAACGTGTACAAGTAATGTGCCGTGATGAAATTTACGTCCAGATGTTTCACGATATGCAGATCCACTAATTTTACGTTCTCCATTTTCTGTACGTATGACAATGTCATTTCGTCCAGAAATGATAGCCTTAATCCCAATATAACTCAATCCATTCAAAACTATATTAGAGGATACGCTCTTATCATAATGCTCTTGAGTAGAAATAAAAGTAAAACAAGTATTGCCTAAATCATGAAACACAGCGCCGCCTCCGCTATTTCTTCTAGCTAATTTAATTTCATCTCGTTCCATACGGCGAGTATTACATTCTTTCCATGCATTTTGAGCGCGTCCTATAACTACTGTATTTTGATTTCTCCATAAAAATAGTATAGATTGCTTTTTAGGTATATTTTTAAAAATATATTCTTCAAGTGACAAATTAAACCAGGGATCGTAAGAATCAGATAATAATAACCGCAAAGAACACATAGCTCCTCCTTGTCGATATTTAATATTTAAGCCAAATCTTATATGTAAGATACAATTATATTATCACTAATAATAATCATTTTTTAATTATTTTTTATTAAATTATCGGTATTATAAACAAATTTTTATATATGTTTTTTAATTATATATAATCAGTACAAATAGCTTAATTGATGGCAGAGAATATAGCTTTCATCATTATTTTATATATTATTGCAATAATATATTTTCATTTCTCATTGTGATAGAGATATCATATTGTATATGTAAAATCGCTAAACATTTTATCTTTAGATAAGTTTGAAATTTTATTCAATGAATTTTAAAACAAGAGATGGGTATTTTTATTTTTTAAATAATTAATTGTTATATAATTATATATAGTATTTATTCTCCATATCCATATGTATGCTTACTATATGGAGTGCATGAGTTTTATATTTTTGAAAGATTAAACGATTAAAAGAATTAAAGGGCATGTATACATAGATAATACATTTATCTACATTCATTTATTGATCATTCTTTTTAGAATAATATGAAAAATAGGGTTTAAACATGATAATAATAACAATACGAGTATTATCATCTCAAGGTGCCATGGAAACGTTTTTTCAAAATCATCGAACATTTGTTAACAATATCAGAAATTTCTTCTTCTTTTAAAGTATGGGTTTTACTTTGCAAAAATAATCTAATAGTAAAACTTTTAAAACCTTTCGCAATGTTTTGACCTCTGTAAACATCAGATAATTTGATGTCAATTAATTGATCTTCGTTAGCAATTTTTTTACATTCAATAATAACAGATTCTGAGGCCACTTTATTTGGTACTATTATAGAAATATCACGGAAATTTTTAGGAAATTTAGAAATGGTAGTAATTTTAGATAATATAAATTGAGAAATCATATTCCACGACAATTCGAAGACTAGTACCTGTGAACGTAAATTTAATTTCATTTGTATAGTAGGATGAATCATTCCAATATATCCAATGCATATGTTTTTCAAATAAATTGCTGCGCTTTGACCGGAATGTAATGCGGGATGTGTATATTTTTTAAATCTAATACAATGTAACTTATTAGTTATGTTTAACAAAGCTTCTACATCTCCTTTTATATCGTAAAAATCTACTGGACATACTTTTGTCAGATCCCAGTGTTCATTAAATCTGAGTCCGGATCGTATACCCGCTATCATCAAATCTTGATTTATTTGATTTTCAGCATTTTTTTGTGGAATAAAACATATACCGCTTTCAAATAATTTCATTTGTTTTTGTTGTCTATTTTGATTATATATTACTGTTTTAATTAATCCAGACCATAAAGACAGCCTCATAGTAGACATGTCTAACGTAATTGGATTTTTTAAAATTAATGGAATTTTTTGTGGGTGTAATAATTTTTGAATATCATAGCTTACGAAACTATATGTCATTATTTCTTGATAACCACGATCTATCAATAAATTTTTTATTCTTGATAACGGTATGGTTGATGCATGGGGCCGATTTGTTATTAAGTTTGTGCAAAGAGAAACACGAGGGATATTGTTATATCCATGAATACGTATTATTTCTGCTATTAAATTTTCTTCTATAGAGATATCAAAACGCCAAGTTGGTGGGAGTATTTTCCAGATGTTGTCTGAAAATTCTATTTGAAAACCAAGCCGTTTTAAAATATGTGTGATTTCTGAATCTAAGATACGAAATCCAATAATTTTGTTTAATTTAGTTCGATTTAATATAATATTGGTAGGTTTTGGTAACATACTTTTGTTAGTCATGTTTATTATCGGACCAGGATAACCACCGCAGCTTTTTATTAATAATGAGGTGACACGATCTAAAGCTAATTTAGATATACTTGGGTCTACTCCTCGTGCATAACGAAAGGAATGAAGATCATGCATATGATATAATGTGGATTGACTCGCGATAACAGACGGAGTAAAAAAAGCAGATTGTAATATTATATGACGAGTTTCAGAACAAATAGAATATTTATTTGGAGTGATTGTTCCAGCAATTGATAATGGTTTTTTACAATCAGCGATGACTATTGTATTTGGTAATAGTTTTAAACTATTATTATTGGATAATGTCAGAATTTCTCCGATTTCGGAAAAACGTATACGTATTATGTTACCGTCAATTTTTTTATAATCAAAAACATGAATTGGATGCCCAAGTTCTAGTAATACATAGTTAACAATGTCTATAACTATGTTAACTGAACTGATTCCGCAGCGACGTAATTTCTCTGCTATCCATAAGGGCGTGGGGGAAGTAATATGAATGTTTTTTAAAATTCTTCCCAAATATTGCGGGCATGCATCCGGAACTTCAATAGAAATAGGGACAGTATCATTAATTGTTGGAATAATTGATTCTATTTTTATTTTTTTTAATTTTAAATGATTTATAGCTGCTATTTCTCTAGAAATTCCGATTATGCTAAGACAATCTCCTCTATTAGGAGTAATGTTGATTTCAATAATATTATCATTAAGACGTAAATAGTTATAAAAGTTTTCTCCAATAGGCGCATTTATAGGTAATTCTATTATACCTACTGTGTGACTAATGATTCCTAGTGTTGAAAAAGTACATAATATTCCTTCTGATTGTTCACCTCGTATCGTTTTTAATTTAATTTTACGTCCATTTGGTAGTATTGCTCCTATTTTGGCAACAACTACTCGAATATTTTTACGACAATTAGAAGCATCACAAACAATATTTAATAATTTATTATCCCCGTTATTGACTTTTGTTATCCACACATTATGTAAATCAGGATGCATTTTGCATTCTACAATTTCACCAATAACTACTCCATAGAAAATATTAGTAACAGGTTTTAATTCATTAACTTTAAATCCAGCCATGGTTAATTGATCAGCTAATTCAATGCTACTAATAGGCGGATTTGTCCATTCACGTATCCACATTTCACTAAATTTCATTTAAATATCCTTATATTACTTAAATTGATCAAGAAATCGTAAATCATTTTTGAAAAAAACTCGTATATCGTCAATATTGTATTGTAGCATCGTTAATCGTTCTATTCCTATTCCAAAGGCAAATCCTGAAAATTTTTCTGTATCAATATCAACATGATGTAATATTTTGGGATGTACCATACCGCATCCTAAAAGTTCTAACCAATTTCCAGTTTCTTGTTTCATTACATCTATTTCCGCCGATGGTTCTGTAAATGGGAAATAAGATGGTCTAAAACGTAAAGTAATATCTTTTTCAAAAAAATTATATAAAAAATCATACAATATTTTTTTTAGATAACTAAAGTTAACGTTAGAATCTACCATTAATCCTTCCATTTGATGAAACATAGGTGTATGATTTTGATCATAGTCTTTGCGATATACTCGTCCAAAAGAAATGATACGAATTGGGGGGGTTTTATTAGTCATAGCACGTATTTGAACGCCAGAAGTGTGCGTACGAAGTAAACGTTTTTCGTCAAACCAAAAGGTATCATGTTCATCTCGAGAAGGATGATACTTAGAAATATTTAAGGCGTCGAAATTAAAATAATCATCTTCAATTTCTGGACCATGTATTATGGAGAAACCTAAAGTGTTAAAAAAAATCTTCATGCGTTTTATGGTACTTGTTATTGGATGATGTGTCCCTATATCCGATAACCGTCCTGGTAAAGATATATCTAATGTATCGGTGATTAAGGTATTTTTTATATTTTTTGATTGTAAAATATTTTTTCGTTCAATAAATAATGTGTATATGTCTTTTTTAGCTTGATTAATAGCTGCTCCTAATTTAGGTTTGATATCTAATGGGGTATCGTTAAGATTTTTAATGTGTTGGTTTAGGTATCCTTTTTTACCTAAAAATTTAATACGTGTTGCTTCTAATGCATCTATATTATTAGATTGCATTATATTTGATTTTGCTAGTATAACTAATTTCTTTACCAGATCTAATGACATAAATATCCTCGTGTCACTATATTCATATAGTGCTATCTTTTATTAATTTAAAATATATATTAATAATTGGTTGTGATATTTCAATTTGATTAACTGTGTTAATTATTAAATCTTATTAATACCAGTTTGTTGTATTATCGTTATGAATTTAATATTTCATGAACATGTATTTTTGATTGAGTAGATTTATGTATGTTCTAAATTAATCTTTGCTTTATCGATTAAAGCAGAGAAAGTCTTTCTATCAAAAATAGCTATATCAGCAAGCATTTTTCTGTTAATACACACATCAGACTTTTGTAATCCATTTATTAAGTAATTATAAGATATACCATATTTACGTGATGCAGCGTTGATGCGGTTAATCCACAATCGACGAAATAAACGTTTCTTCTGACGACGATCGCGATAAGAATATTGTCCAGATTTTATAACTGATTGATAGGCAACACGATAAGTACGTGATCTTGCGCCATAGTAACCTGCTGCTTGTTTTAAAATTTTTTTATGGCGAGCATGGGCTACTACACTATTTTTTACTCGTGTCATATGTATTGCTCTCCTAATAATGTAAGCGATGGCATATATTGAAGTTTATCCTAATTATTAGGATAGCATTAATTTATATATATGGTAAATACTTCATAATTGTAGTTAAATAAATTTTAGGGAGTATAGATTTTTGACGCAAATGACGCTTATGTTTTGTAGATTTTTTTGTTAAAATATGTCGCATATAAGCATGTTTATGCTTACATTTCCCTAAAGCTGTTATTTTAAATCGTTTGCTAGCTGCTTGAAGTGTTTTAATTTTAGGCATAAACTAATCCCTATAATTTTTTCATTATATGCATCGACGCTGATATATAGATAATGTGAAATTATTATTTCTTTTTTGGCGCTAAAATCATAGTCATTTGGCGCCCTTCAATTTTATTAGAAAAAAATTCTACTGTTGTTAACTCATGTAATTCATGACGTATTCGGTATAGTATTTTTGCTCCAAGTTGATGGTGCGCCAACTCTCCTCCTCTAAAACGTAAGGTGATTCTGACTTTATCTCCTTCATTAAGGAATTTAATTAAATTGCGTAATTTGACTTGATAGTCTCCTTCATCAGTGCCTGGTCTGAATTTTATTTCTTTGACATGAATCACCTTTTGTTTTTTCTTTTGTTCTTTTGTAGATTTATTCTTTTCGTATAAAAATTTACCGTAGTTCATAATCCTACACACAGGTGGATCGGAATTAGGGCTAACTTCAACTAAATCAAGACCGATGTCTTCGGATTGCTTCAGCGCTTCATATAAACTAACCACACCAATTTGTTTTCCGTCTACTCCGGTTAGACGGACTTTTGCAGAACTAATTTCTCTGTTAATACGATGTAATCGTATTGATTGTATTTTTTTTGCGAATTTAATAATATGTCATTCCTCCATTTGATGAAGACTGTAACTGTTAATTTCACGTAATAATTTTTTTATAAATATGTCAATGTTGCAGTTTTTTAATGTTTGACCTCGATATGTACGTATAGCTACTGTATTATGATTCATTTCTTTATTTCCGCAAATTAACATATAAGGTATACGTTGTAAGGTGTAATAACGAATTTTAAATCCTATTTTCTCATTTCTCAAGTCTACTTTTGTTCTTATTTTTTTATTTATTAGTTTTTTTTCTATAACAGAAATATATTCAGATTGTTGATCACTAACATTCATGAGCACAACCTGTGTTGGGGCTAACCATGTTGGGAAAAATCCTGCATATTCTTCTGTTATTAAACCAATAAATCGTTCCATAGAACCAAGGATTGCTCTATGAATCATTACGGGGACTACGCGACTATTATGATGATCGATATAACGTGCGTTTAATAGATTTGGCAAAGAAAAATCTAATTGTATTGTACCACATTGCCAAGTTCTATCTAAAGAATCAAGTAAAGCAAATTCTATTTTAGGACCATAAAATGCACCATCATTAGGTTGATATTGAAATGAAATATTATTGTGTTGAAGTACAGTAGATAAATGTTGTTCTGCCATATCCCATGTCAAATCTGTACCAATTCGCTTTGTAGGGCGAGTAGATAATTTTACTAAAATCGTTTTAAAACCGAATGTATTATATACATCATACATCATTTTAATACAGTGGTTTAATTCGTCGAATATTTGTGTTTTTGTACAAAAAATGTGACCATCATCTTGGGTAAATTCGCGTGTTCTCATGAGTCCATGTAAAGACCCAGATGGTTCGTTTCTATGACAATTTCCAAATTCAGCTATACGATAAGGCAAATCTTTATAAGACTTAATACCTTGATTAAAAATTTGAATATGTCCCGGACAATTCATCGGTTTAATACAATATTCATGACTTTCTGAAGAAGTAGTAAATATATGTTCATGATAATTATCCCAGTGGCCTGTTTTTTTCCATAATGTATGATTAATCATGGCAGGACTTTTCACTTCTTGATATTTATATACTTTAAGTTGCGCTCGTATAATTTTTTTTAATTCTTGTAATAAAATCCATCCATTTTGATGCCAAAATACCATACCGGGAGCATCTTTTTGTGTATGGTATAAGTGTAGTTGTTTCGCAAGGTTGCGATGATCATTTTTTTTAAGTATTTGTGACATATTTTGTGCGTTATACATTATTATTTTTTTAGTTCTATAAAGACCACGAATACGTGTAATTTTTTATTTTACTGTTTTCTATTTAGTAAAATTCAGAAATTTTAGATAATTTAAAATTCTGATAAAAATTGATATCGAGTATGTAGTCCATGATATATATATTTATATATTTTTCATGATAATATAACCTGGCATATTCAATAAGGTAAATATTTTTCATTTATAACTGATATTTTATATATTTTCAGAAAATGATGGATAAAGTTTATTTGGTTTTCTTGTAGATAACGTTGGTTATAATATTTGTATTTTTATTAGCAAGTATTAGCTGTGTTCCCTATAATTACTAGGTTATCTTGAGAAGGTAATAATAGAGATCTATGTCATAATAAAATCCTATGTTTGTTGTTGGACTGAATACTATTTGGTTTGCATTATAATAGATTAATTTTTTCACTGCGTGTTCTAATGAACACGCGCAAGAAAGTAATCACATGTTATCTTACATCATAGTCTGTATAATAAACCCAATGTTTAAATTATGATGTATTAAATCAACAATATCAATAAACTTCACCATTGTCTGCTTAAATAAATAATTTTTTTACGTAAATTGAAATGCGTATCTCGATAAAGTTATAGAAGAGATACAATATAATTATATTGATTTTTCGTTTCGTAAAGTTACAGCAAACATTCATGATTCATTCATACTATAAATATTTCATACAATCATTTGTTATAATAGTATTGAACGTTTTAAGTCTATTTTCAATTTTTCATTGGATGCTATACTACACCATGTAGAATCATTAAATATATCATTTATATATTCAATTATTATCCCTAAATCACATTATAGGGACAACATAATTTACGTTGAAGAAAATAATAGAGTACTTGTAAAGATTTTAAATTTATTGGATGCTTATGAAATATTTTCCTTACATAGTAACACTTATTTCATTCTATTATAATATTATTATATGTGAATAATATAAAAACACTAAAACTATGTTTAATTTAACTGATGTTTTTTCAATTATTAATAATAATATTAATTGTTTAATTAATACATATACATTTTATAAGAAGTATACGAGGTTTATGTTTAGAAGTTGATTCTTTTTTATGTTCTACCAAATGCTGGAACTTATGATTAGTAGTTTCTGTTATATTTGGGTTTAATCAGTCTATTTGTAAAAATTGATAATTCTTTCTATCTTGAGTTTATAAAGATTATGGTTTTTTAAAATAAAAAAAATTTTCTAATCAATTATTCAACACATTTAACGCTTAAAATCAAGTTAATTCTGTATTAAAATTTTTCATTAATATGTAATTAAAAAATCTGATGAAATATAAGATAATTTAAGTCTATTTGCAATAAAATGCCCAAGAATTCTTTAAAAAAACGAATATTTATAGGTAACTAATATATATATTTATTTTTTATTTACTACATAAAGACATAAGACACCATTTAATAGTATTTTGTATACTTTATTGCATTGTATTTTTTGTTTAAATAATCATATTTTATCATTATAATTCTTGATACATTCAATGATGTAAGATTTTCAATATTATTGATATGGTTTTTTATAAAAGTCAACACACTAATCGTAATAAGTTATATCATATACATGATATAGATATAATCTGTCATTAATTATCATTAATGCAATAATATTGATGAACATGAACAAAAATTCAAAATCTATATTATAATAATAAAATTTATAAATGATAACAAAAAAAATGATAGATATCTAACAAAGTTTAGAAAATCAATAAATATCATTTTTTATGATTTTTGAGTTAATGTTATATTGTAAGTTGTTTTAGGATCATATTCTTATTTATTATTGGTACTAAGCTCAGTAAAACTTAATTGTAAAACATTAAATGTTTGATTTATTTATATTGAATTTATGATAATTTTTTTTACTGTAATTGGTATACATTGTGTTATTGAATTTATATATTTTGATTAAAAATTTTTTTAAACAGATATCATCATGATTATGGTAATTTTAGAAATTGTAAATATTCCTAATTGCATGGCAAATAAAATGAATTCAAGATTTTTATATGAAATATAAAAATTTGTGTGTTTTTTTTTAAAAATGATTTTCAATTAGAACATTTTTTATTATTAATTCAAGATTTTAGTGTGAGATTTTAAAAAGATTTGACTAGTTCATCAATAGCTTTCATTTGTGTTAAAAAATGTTCTAATTGATTTAAGGGTAATGCAGAGGATCCATCACATTTAGCACGACAGGGATTGGGGTGTGCCTCAAGAAACAACCCGGCTATGCCTACCGCTGTGCTAGCTCTAGCTAGATCATAAATTTGTCTGTTTCTTCCTCCAGAAATAGGACTTAATGGATTACGTCTTTGCAAAGCATGCGTAACATCTACTATTATCGGACAGCCTTTAGAAATGTGATTCATTATGTTGAATCCTAGCATATCAACTATCAAGTTATCATAACCAAATAAAGTTCCTCGTTCACATAAAATAATTTTTTTATTGCTAAATGAACGACATTTCTTAACAATATGTACGATTTGTGTAGGGCTCATATATTGTGGTTTTTTTATATTAATTGGCATACCAGTCTGCGCGATAGATGCAATTAAATCAGTTTGACGAGCTAAAAACGCAGGAATCTGTAGTACGTCTACTACTTCTGATACAGTTTTTACTTGGTAAATTTCATGTACATCAGTCATAAGTTTAACTCCAAATATTTCCTGTAATTCTTGAAATAAGCGCAACCCTTCTTCTAATCCTGGTCCACGATATGAGTCAATTGATGAACGATTTGCTTTGTCGAAAGATGCTTTGAATATATGAGGTATATTGAGTTTATGAGTTATGTTTACATAATGCTCGCAAACTTTTATGGTTATGTCTCGTGACTCCAAAACATTCATTCCTCCAAATAACACAAACGGTAAATTATTGGATACTTTTATATTAGAGATATTGACTATTAATTGTTGCATATATGTATTTCCAATATTTTTTTAATTTTAAGATTATAAAACTGTAAAATTTATCAGTAATATTATTAATATTTATTAAAGATTACCATAGTGTATCAGCCACGTAATGATCATTAATTACCTATAATTTAACCAAGGGAATCCACTATAATAAAAAATATTAGTTAAATTTAATACTTATACAGCAAAAATATGATTTTTTTAGATATAAATATCTTGTTCTTACGGGCATTCAAGTTGTGATTTTTTATTGGTTTTTAATTTATTTATTTAACTCATATTATTCTGTCAGTTAAATATTGTACTATTTATTTGTGTTTATTAATATAATATTTTAATGGGATTTCCATTTTCCGTATGTTACGCGTTCATAATTATGATAATCACGTATTGTATGGATATGAGTAAATCCAAATTTAAAAAATAACGTGCGCATATAATTTCCTTGATTCCATCCATGTTCCAACACCAGCCATCCATTTTGACGCAAATGTTGAGTGGAATGTTTGCAAATTACTGTTAAATCTTCTAAACCTTTTTGTTCTGATACTAATGCATTTTTGGGCTCAAAAACCATATCTCTAGATTGTAAACATGAATCATTTTTATCGATATATGGTGGATTACTCACAATGAGATTAAATTTTTTCTTTCTTAAATATTTAAACCAATTTCCATATATAAATTTTACATTTTTAAAATTAAGTAAAAGCTTATTTTTATGAGCAAGAAATAATGCTTTTTTTTGAGAGTCTATTCCTGTAATATTCCAGTTTGGTCGTTCTGATGCAAGAGCTAAAGCTATTGTGCCTACTCCAGTTCCTAAGTCTAAAACATTTAAGTGAGATACTTTTAATAAATCGAATACATGTTTTACTAAGCATTCAGTGTCTGGTCTAGGAATGAACGTACCCGGTGAAACTTTAAGGTCTAAGGACCAAAATTCCTTTGAACCAACGAGATAGGCTATAGGCTCTCCTTTTTTTCTTCGATAGATTAAAGATCTTAACTGAATAATAGTGTCATATTCTAATAATGATTCTCCAAATGCTAACAATTGAGTACGAGATTTTTTGGTAACTTGGCCTAAAATAATCTCTGCGTCTCTTTTTGGGCTGATGGATTTTTTTAGTTTTAAATTGGCCCAATGTAACCATTGATCCCATGTCATTATTCTAACTCTAATAATTTATTAAGTTGATCGGATTGATGTTGATTAAAGATAGGTTGTATCAATATATCTAATTCTCCGTTCATTATTTCGTTTAATTTATATGATGTAAGAGAAATGCGATGATCAGTAACTCGACCTTGTTGAAAATTATATGTACGAATTCGATCAGATCGATCTCCGGTACCTAGTAAGTTACGCCGGGTATAGGATACTTCTTGTTGTCGACGTTTCATTTCAATATCATGCAATCGCGAACCCAGTACTGATAATGCTTTGGCTTTATTTTTATGTTGTGAGCGTTCGTCTTGGCATTCCACAACCAATCCACTTGGTACATGGGTAATACGGATTGCTGAATCGGTAGTATTTACATGTTGTCCTCCTGCACCTGATGATCGAAAGGTATCGATTCTTAAATCATGAGGATCAATACTAGGCAATTCGATATCTGGTATCTCTGGAATTACAGCGATTGTGCAAGTGGAAGTATGAATGCGACCTTGAGATTCAGTATGTGGTATTCTTTGAACGCGATGTCCTCCAGATTCGAATTTTAAGAGACTATATGCACCTCTATAAGGAATTTTAGCAATAATTTCTTTATAACCACCGCATTCTCCATAAGTAGCATTGATAATTTCTATTTTCCATCGACGAACCTCTGAATAACGAGCATACATTCGAAATAATTCTCCCGTAAAAATTGCTGCTTCTTTTCCGCCAGTTCCAGCGCGTAGTTCAATAAAACAACCTAGCTTATCATTGGAATCAGTGGGTAATAGTAGTATTTTTAAGTTCTTTTCAATATTACGCTGATTTAAATAGAATGTTTTTAGCTCATCTTGCGCGATATCATGCATATCTATATCTGCGAGCAATTTTTTTGTATTAATTATTTCTTGTTTTATATCTAACCAACGTTCAAAACAAACAACTATTTCAGATAGTCGAGCGTGTTCCTTAGCTAAGGTACAAAAACGTTTTTTGTCATCAATAGCATTGGGTTTATTGAGCAATTTTTCTAATACATTAAAACGTTCCTGTAAAGCTATTAGTTTATTGACAATGATAGGATTCATATATCTTTATCTTAAGGAGAGGTGGATTTTTGTTTAGATAAAAATTGATAACATCAATAATTACCAATATAATTTAAGTATATATTGCGTTTTTGAAGATATTATGGATTTTTTTATATGCTATAAATTATATTTAAACCATATTTACATGTGAATATTAACAGAACTATACACGTTTGTTTATAAAAAATATCAAAGTATCAACATACCAGAATGGTATCATATATTTTTTATTTATAAAATAATTTAATTTTTATTTTTTAATACATATGTACCTTGTGAGTAATGAATATTTGTTATTAAATTAATTTTTAACAGTCATTAAGGATTGTATTTGTGTATATAATTAAGATTATCAAAACAGTGTTTAATTTTTTATTAATTTAAATGATACCTAATCATTATGATTATTTATTTAATAAAGCAATATGTATATATGAATATCTGAATCAATAGTGAAAATTAAAGTATTGAGATTTAAAGAATTAAATAGAAAAAATTGTGTGTTTTTGTTGAAAAATGTTAAATAACAAATTTAATAAATATTTAGATAATTCAAAACATTATTTCTCTTGATTAGTGAATAGATGATTACATTTAAGATGTGAATGTTAACGTGAATGCAATAAATAAAATTTATGTTTTCGCAAATAGTTTTTTAAATTTTAATATTTAAATGTATCAACATAGGTGTTTTCGAGTGTTGGGTATAGTGATGTTGATCTGTGTTTCCTGTGTTTATCATCATAATTTTAGTTTGTATGAAGATAAATTGGTATGTATGTGGAATAATCATAAGAAGTCAATATCCCGGATATTTTATTATCAAACACAAGGTACTATTATTTATTCAGTTAATCACCAAAAGAAGATGCATTTTAGGTTTATTTGGATTCATAATAATGATAATAATTATTGCATGAAATTATTTAATATTTTCGGGTTAACTATAATTTCTATATCTGTAGAAAATGGAGTTGTTTGTATTTTAAATGGTATAATTTGTCAAAATAATAATTTAAAAAATGAAATACAAAAATGGATTGTGGATTTCAACTATTTTTTGAAACAATTACAACAATGGATAATTGGATTACCTGGTAGTAATGTAGAATATAATCTGAATGCTATCGGCTGTTTATCTCATGTAAATTGTTGTTATGGCAATAAAAATATATCTATATATTATCGTCATTATTATACTAATAGTATACCAATTTTACCTAAAGTATTGGATGCGTATTATGATCAACATCATATTAAGCTAGTAATTAATAATTGGAATGTACGATGAATTATCAATGGCCCTCTCCAGGAAAACTTAATTTATTTTTATACGTAACTGGGCGTCGTGCAGATGGCTACCATTACTTACAGACATTGTTTCAATTGATTGAGTATGGTGATACGATCAAAATACTTGTCACAAATAATGGTAGAATTCGATTATTTACTATTATGAATGATTTGGTATGTTGTGATAATTTAATTATACGAGCAGCAAAATTATTACAACATTATTGCTGGCCAAATAAAAAACCGGTATTCGGTGCAGATATTTTTCTTGATAAAGTATTGCCTATCGGCTCTGGTTTAGGAGGCGCTTCTTCTAATGCGGCAACTGTATTGATGGTACTTAATCAACAATGGCGATGTTATTTGAACAAACACGTTTTAATGCATTTAGGTTTGATGCTAGGAGCTGATGTGCCAGTTTTTCTGTACGGGCGTTCAGCATTTGCTGAAGGTATTGGAAATATATTAACACCGGTTTTTGTTCCTAAAAAATGGTACCTCATTCTCATTCCGCCGATTCAAATTAGTACTTCGTGGGGTTTTCAAATGTATGAATTAGAGAACCATTGTTATTCTCCATCTCGTTCGATGAGAGAGTTATTATCTGTTTCATTTCATAACGATTTCGAAGAAATTATAAAAAAAATATCTCCTGAAATAAAGATGTTTTTTGCGTGTTTGTCGCAATTCGCATTAGCACGACTTACAGGAACAGGATCTTGTATTTTTTCTGAATTTAAGACTGAACATCTTGCTTATCAAGTTCAAAGTTATTTACCATCATGGATCAACAGTATTATAACACGTGGAATAAATCTATCTCCATTACATCAAAAATTATTAAAATATACTACATATAGTAGTATAATTTTTTATGCATAATAAATGCCTTACTATCATTGTCATTATTAATGATATAAATACTTAATAGTATTAGAAGATATAAATTATGAGATGTTTCCAAATATGAAACTGTTTACTGGAAATGCTATTCCAGAATTAGCCCAACGTATTGCTAATAGATTATACCTTAATCTCGGTAAGGCTTCTGTTGGTCGTTTTAGTGATGGAGAAGTAAGTGTTCAAATTAATGAGAACGTGCGTGGTGGAGATGTGTTTATTATTCAATCGACTTGTGCTCCAACAAATGATAATTTAATGGAATTAATTGTTATGGTTGATGCATTAAAACGCGCATCAGCCGCTAGAATTACTGCTGTAATTCCTTATTTTGGATACGCTCGTCAAGATCGAAGAGTGCGATCTGCTAGAGTGCCTATTACTTCTAGAGTTGTAGCAAATTTTCTATCTAGTGTAGGAGTGGATCGCATTTTAACGGTAGATTTACATGCTGAACAAATACAAGGATTTTTTGATGTGCCAGTAGATAATGTTTTCGGTAGTCCAATCTTATTGGAAGATATGATGCAACAGAATTTTAATAATCCTATTGTAGTATCCCCAGATATTGGAGGAGTAGTACGTGCTCGTGCTATTGCAAAATTACTGAACGATACTGATATGGCAATTATAGACAAACGAAGGTCTCGCGCTAATATTTCTCAAGTTATGCATATTATTGGAGATATATGTAATCGTGACTGTATATTGGTAGATGACATGATTGATACTGGGGGAACATTGTGTAAAGCTGCAGATGTTTTGAAAGAAAGAGGAGCTCGCCGAGTATTTGCGTACACTACCCACCCAATTTTTTCTGGAGATGCTTATGAGAATATTCAAAATTCTATGATAGATGAAATTATTGTTTGCGACACTATTCCATTAAAACCAAGAATAAAATCTTTGTCTAATGTGCGTGTGTTAACTTTATCTGGTATGCTTGCTGAAACAATTCGACGTATTAGCAATGAGGAATCAATTTCTGCTATGTTTGATCATTAATAAGATTATGTTGTATATATAAAAATATTAATTTATATAAATATTGTATTTTTCTTCATGTTAATCGTTTTACTATCATATTAATAATATAGGATTTAGTATAATACTAAATCCTATATGATGAAAATATCAAATGATTTTTAATATATGTATGTGTGTTCAACTAAAAATATATTTATAACGTAAATATTGGGGTTAATTAAATTTTAAATTTATAAAATTGCGTAGTGGTGTATATAATAATGACTATTAAGCTTATTGCTGGATTAGGAAATTCTGAAACGAGTTATTTTAATACCAGGCATAATTTTGGTTCCAGATATGTTAAATCTTTAGCAACAAGGTATAAGGTAATACTAAGTAAAAATACTATATTGTGTGGATATATTGGGCGATTAAAATTAGAAACCAATATTGTACATTTATTAATACCAGATTCGTATATGAACAATAATGGACTTTCAATATCTAAATGTGTTGATTTTTATCAATTATGTCCACAGGAAATATTGATTGCACATGATGATCTTGATTTACCGCCTGGTGCAATGCGTATTAAATTAGGTAAAAACGTTAATAACAGTCATCGTGGCGTAAAGGACGTCATTGTTAAACTTCATAATAAATATGATTTTTATCGTTTACGTATTGGGATAGGTCATCCTGGTAACAAAAGTAAAGTCATTGACTTTGTATTAAATAAACCAACTACTTATGAGAAATATAGGATTAACCATGTAATTAATGAAGCAATACTACATACTGAAAGTATAGTTAATAAAAAATTTATTAAAGTTATGAATCAACTACATTCCTATAAGCCTGATGTTGCATGGAAATATTAATTAAAAAAATGTTTAATTTAAATTATAAAAATATTGGTTGCAACAATGAATTTTAATACGTATTTTTTGATTGTTAAAAAATTTTATGCAAATTGATTGTGGTATTATCGGATTACCGAATGTAGGTAAATCTACTGTATTTAGCATATTGACTAATGCACCTGTTAAAATAGCTAATTTTCCTTTTTGTACTATTCATCCCAATATATCTGTGGTTCAGATACCTGATCTGCGTGTATATCAATTAACAGATATTGTTTCGTCACATGAAACAGTGCATGGTAAGATTAAATTTGTAGATATTGCTGGTTTAATAAAAGGGGCTGCTCAAGGTATTGGTCTAGGCAGCAAAATTTTAAATCATATTCGAACAACAAAAGTATTGTGTCATGTGGTACGTTGTTTTGATGATAACGAAACTGTTCATGTTTTTAATGATATAGATCCTTGTAGAGATGTGGATATTGTTAATACTGAACTTATATTATTTGATATTTCTCAGTGCGAACAAAGTATTTGTACTTTACAAAAAAAATATAAACTTATTAACGAAAATATTGAACAGCAGCTACTTGTATTAAAAAAATGTTTGGATTATTTATATGACGGAGTTCTTTTGAGGAGGGGACATTTTTCTAAGACAGAAAGAACGAATATTGAAAAATTTAATTTTTTAACTAACAAACCAATTGTTTATTTTGCTAATATTGATGAAAAATCTGTTACGAATAATATCTATTTAAACAAATTGCGCGCATTTGCATCTAATGATGGCATACCATTAATTTCATGTTGTGCAATGTTATCTTTATTAAAAAATAGAGGTGATCGTGTTGAAACAGCTATGAAACAGCAAACAGACATATTGCATGATACAGTTAGTGTCATTTTTTCTGTGTTGGATTTACGTACTTTTTTTACCATCAATTCACATATGACACGTGCTTGGATATATGTAGGCGGAATGACTGCATTAGAAGCGGCTAAAAAAGTACATAGTGATTTTAAAAAGGGTTTTATTCGCGTTCAAATTATTAAGTTCGATGATTTTATTTTTTACCGTGGGGAATTAGGTGTAAAGAAAGTTGGAAAAATATGTTATGCAGGTAAAGATTATTGTGTGAAGGATGGGGATATATTGAAGTTTTTATTTCAAATTTAGTGTATTATCTTAAAAAATTTTGGATGATATTTAACAACAATAGCTCAGCCTATTGTTTTATGCAAACAATAGGCTGAGCTATTGTTGTTAAATATAGCTATTGTTGTTAAATATAGCTATTGTTGTTAACGCCGATTTCCAAAAATACGAACTATCATTAAAAATAAGTTAATGAAATCTAAATATAAAGTTAATGCTCCTATAATCGAGTATTTACGAAATTGATCATGATTGTCTATAGATAAAGATGCTCCTATAGATTTGAGTTTTTGAGTATCATATGCAGTTAAACCGACGAATATAATAACGCCAACATATGTAATGAGCCACATTAAAGCTGTATTTTTCAACCATAAATTAACCATTGAGGCTAGTACTATACCAATTAGCGCCATAAATAATAAATTACCAAAACTGCTTAAATCTCGTTTAGTAGTATACCCATATAATGTCATTGCTCCGAACATACCGGACGTCACGACAAATGCGCTAGATATGGATGACGTAGTATACAGTATAAATACACTGGATAAGGTTAAACCTGTTAACATTGAATATAACATAAATAAGGTAGTTGCTAAAGAACCACTTAATCGTGTTACCATACCAGACAGAACAAATACTAATGCTAGTTGACCAATAATCAGACTAAAAAATATTATTTGGTTGGCAAATAATAATTGAAGTATTGCCGGAGTTCGAGAAGCGTACCAAGCAACAAAGGCTGTCAACAATAATCCGCAAGACATCCACCCAAATACTTGCAAGATATATGGTTGTATTGCGTTGTTGACTTGTTCTGACGCTGTGTTTTGAAAACGGGGAAATTGATCCATACTTATCACCTTCAAAAATAATTGAAATAAAAAATTTATGTGCATTATATCGTAAGCAAATCATGTGATCAACAAAATGTTTCATTACATCATTTTAAAAATAAATGTGAAGTTCAAATGAACATTAAATAAGCGTATATCTTACTTTATCAAAAATAATAACTGAAAATAAATTATTGTTTAAATAATTATTTTAAATAATAATGTTGAATGGGATCTGCGTTTCTGTCAAATTCATATATTAATGGAACGCCTGTTGGCACATTAATTTGAAATATTTCTGATTCATTTAAGTGATTGAGAAACTTTATTATAGCGCGTATGGAATTTCCATGGGCAACGATAATAATTGTTTGATCTTTTTTGATATGAGGTATTATGGATCGGTTCCAACAAGGGATTACTCTTGTTAAGGTTAGTTCTAAACTTTCACTACTAGGTAATTCATCAGTACTGATGTTAGCATAACGATTGTCATTTGTTGCAATAAACTGATTATTTTCACAAACATTTGGAGGAATAACATTGAAACTGCGACGCCATTTTTGAATTGTTTCGTAGCCATATTCTTTTATGGCTTCATCTTTATTTAATCCTTGTAGTGCCCCATAATGACGTTCATTTAGTCGCCAAGATTTTTCTATTGGTAGCCACGCCTGATCTAATTGATCTAATATGATCCATAAAGTATGAATTGCTCGTTTTAATACCGAAGTATATCCATAATTAAAAAAAAATCCATTTTTTTTTAATATTCTACCAGCGCATTGCGCTTCAGCACGTCCTTTTTCTGATAAGTCTACATCAACCCATCCAGTGAATCGATTTTCTTTGTTCCATTGACTTTCTCCGTGTCTTATTAAAACTAATTTAGTTATATGCATAATTTGTTCTCTTATTTTTTTGTTTACGAACATACAAAGTTAAGTATATACTGCTTGTTTTAGATTGGCTATTTAATTCTGTGATGCGTAATATCGAAATAAACTTAAATTGTTAATATATGTATATATGAATAATATATTTATTTTAATGCAGTTTAAAAGTGATAATTTTTATGAATTATTCTAAAAAATTAGAATGGCTTTGTAGTCCCATACTGAAATACGATCCACATATAGTATGATTTTTTATTTATATTTGATATATGTTATAAAATGAATAAATATATGATACAAATTGTTTATGTAGTGAGCCCGGAAAGTCAACAAATTCACGTTTGGAAATTAGATAGTATTTATGGGCTACTAGAATTAATGCAGGTGATATATACTTACGGACATGCACAACCTATGGCTGTGCATCCTAATAAACGATTTTTATATGTTGGAATACGTCCCAATTTTGGAATTACTACTTATCGTATCGATCAGATGGGGTTGTTAACGGATAATGGAACAATTGAGATCCTCAGTAGTCCCACTCATTTGATTAGCGACAAAAAGGGTGCATTTTTGTATTGCACATCTTATAGGAATCACACGGTGAGTGTGATTCCTATAAGTATGTCAGGAATGCTTCTTAGTAGTCCTATACAAATTATAGAAGGTCTGTTGGGGTGTCATTCTGCAAATATAGATAAATTCAAAGCATTACTTTGGGTTCCTTGTCTGCAGGAGAATGCTATTAGGTTATTTAACATAAATTCGTTTGGAATGTTGACACCATACGATCCATCTATTATTAAAATGAATATTGGTTCTGGTCCACGCCATATGACTTTCTATGATTTCGATTGTTACGCATATGTCATTAATGAATTAACGAGTACTGTTGATGTTATCAAATATGATAATTTTCAAAAAACTCCAAGTATCGTTCAAACAGTAAGTATAATTCCTAAAAATATCAACATTAACCGAGGTTGGGCAGCTGATATACATATCACTCCTAATGGGCGTTGGTTATATTGTTCTGATAGATCTGTTAATATTATTAGTTGTTTGGAGATCTCTAAAAAGACAAAAAAATTGAAATTTGTTGGTTATCAACTCACCGAGGAACAACCGCGTGGTTTTGCAATTGATTATCAGGGAAAGTTTTTAGTAGCCGCAGGTCAAAAATCAAATTATATCTCTTTATATAAGATTGATTCAGATAATGGAAAATTAACTATGTTGTCTCGTTATTCATCAGGAAAGGGTCCTATGTGGATTAGTATTATGGCGTTGAATTGCAAATGAGTATACAACAAAATTATTCATTCTTACACAATGATGATTGCGTAAAGCATAATTTTTTATAAATATATTTTTTTATATACTTATAGATAAATAGTAAATTTATGTGAATATATTTTATATATTCATGTTAAGAATATATAAAATATAATCGGATAAAATTACCGTTTAATTATGTTGTTGGTAAGTATAAAACAAGGTTTTCATTATAAAATAATAAGATTGTGGATTCTGTCTTATTACAAGTGGGATAAAAACACAAAAACTTTTGTTTTATTTTTTTTATTTTCCTATGTGTGTTTGATCAGATTTTTAACTGATAATCTTCAAAATTTATAATATACTTTGTTTTTAAGTAAAGTGTATAATGGGAACGCTGGAGGCAGATAACGTGAGATAGGATCTTTGTTTTTTAAATCTGTTATGATTGTTTGTAATTATTTTCGAATTATATGAATATCATGAATATTCATCTTGAGTAATTGAATCTACAGATTTTAGAAAGATTTTAGATATATTAAATATTTTTTAAACAAAAGAATATTTACTTATTCTAAACATTTTTTGTTAATTTTGTTATGAGCAAAATGAGTGTACTCATATATCATATGGGTATGTGTTTTTGTTTAGTATATAAAATTAATTGATTTTTTAAAATATTAAATATGACATTTAATCTAATGAATTAGACTGATTAATTGTATGTGTGGTAATACACATTATTAAATTGTGATATCTATATATAGAATTATATTTAGATCATATTGTTTCTATTAAAAATATCTGTTATCTCCAGATATTTCAATTTTTGTATAGAATACAATAAGAGTATTCATCAAGAATAAATAAAATAACACCATTATAATTATAATAGTTGATTGAATCGTGGCAACTTAATAAATAATTGGGATTGCAGTGGGTAAGGTTGTTGTTTTTATTATTTTGGAAGAAAAATTTTGTCTCAACTAGAATTAAAAAATTTAAAGTGGATTTTATTTGTTTTGTATTTTCTAATATATGAAAGATAAAAAATTTATTATTAATAATAATTTATTATTATTCTATTATGATAGGTGTATTAGACGTTTTTGAGCTTGTTTTGCCGCATTGCTATTAGGATATAATTTTCCTACTTGTTTATATATTGTTTTGGCTTTGTCTTTTTGTTCTGTTTCTTGCATGATAATACCGATTTTTAATAATGCATCTGATGCTTTTAATGATTTAGGATAATTCTTTACGACTAATGCAAAATGCTGAGCAGCGTCATGTTTGTTGCCTTTATTGTAATAAAGCTGTCCTAGCCAATAATGCGAATTCGATTGGTAGATTGATTCTGGATGATTTTTTATGAAATTCTGGAAAGCTTCTATTGCTTGATTATATTGTTTTTTTTCTAATACTAATGATACTGCTTGTTTATACGCAGTATCTACATCTATTATCATTGCATTATTCATTTTTTTGGATTTTTGAATGTTTGAGTGACTGGATAATTTATCAGGAATATTGTTAGAATGGTGTATATTGTTATGTTTATTTGGAATATTATTGATATGTTGAAGTGATGCTGATTGATTATTTACAATTTCTGATATGTGATGTTGCATATCTTGAATATGTCCACGTAAAATATCAATATCTCGTTGATTTTCAGCCAATTGTTGTTGCATTTGAATTAAGCATTGACTATGTGCGTCATATATCTGATGTAATTGATTGATACGTTGATTGCTATCTATCTTATGATTTACATCTTTAGCATATACAATATTATTATTGGTAATATTAAAATATATCATCATTATGATGATTATATCTAATTTACATAAAAATAGTATAATATATTTAATCATATGGATATTATTTATATATTAATACAACACGTCTATTTTTAGAATAAGCTTCTTCGTTTTGTCCTAATACAGCTGGTTTTTCTTTACCATAAGATATAGTTAACATTTGTTCAGATAATACACCTTTACTTTGGAGGTATGATTTTACAGAGTTAGCTCGACGTTCACCCAATGCAATATTGTATTCCGGAGTACCACGTTCATCAGCATGACCTTCAATTTTAATATGTTGCAATGGATTATTATATAAAAAATTGGCATGGATGTTTAATGAGTAAAAAAAATTAGAAGGAATATCATATTGATCTAAAGGAAAATAAATAACATTATTGGATTTTAATTCTTGTGTTTTTAATTGTATTTGTTCATCGACTACTCTATTATTCTTTGTACTAAGATGTTTAAAATGATTTAATTCAATGTTTTTTTGATTAGGAGTAGCAGTATCGTACTGAGATAATGAAGAACATGCAGTTAGTACTACGCTCACACTTATCGCGAATATTAGTTGTTTAAAAAAATTATTTGGTTTCATTTATATATCCATTGTTCATTATTTTTAAATCATTAATTGTAATGAAAATAGCTATTATCTTATTCTAAATGTAATGGGGACCAAGTTGGAAATCGTATATCTCCTTGCTCTCCTTGTATATGAGCTTTAAAATGACCATCAATAGAGATTAATTCTAAATTAGATGTTGTTGTTACATCCTTATTAATACTACTGTATAGTACCATAGTATTATTGGGAGCTATACTAGGAGTATCAGCTAACAGTGTATCTGTTAATATTTCTTCTTGTCCAGTTAATAAATTTAATTTAGCAATATTTTGTTTTCCTTGATGTCTATTAACCATTATTATAAATGTTCCATCTGAACTAACATTTGGATTTTGATTACTAGTATGTAGCCAAGATAATCTTTGAATTTCAGTAGTTTTAACATTAATTTTATATATTTGTGGACTGCCTCCTTGGTCTGAAGTATAGGCTATATTTTGATTATCCGGAAACCAACTAGGTTCGGTATTATTGTTTCTATTTTTAGTTAATTGTTTAATTTCTCCAGATTCCAAATCCATAATATATAAATTTAAACTACCTGTTTTGGATGAAGAAAAAGCTAGTTTTTTGCAGTCGGGAGAAAAAACAGGGGCACCATTATGGTGTGGAAAACTAATAATATTATTAACTAACCCGGTGTTTAATGTTTGAATAACAAGTTCTGAATGTCCGGAAGCAAAGGTAACATAAGCAATTTTTTTTCCATCTGGAGACCAAGCTGGAGACATTAATGGTTCTGTCGAGCGGCAAATTGAAATTTGATTGTGACCATCGTAATCAGAAATATATAACTCATAGGGATATTGATCATTATGAATGCGTAAAACATAAGCAATACGTGTACAAAATGCACCTTTTATACCGGTTAACTTTTCAAAAATTTCATTGCTTATAGAATGGGCTACATAGCGTAGCCATTTTTTTTCTACTGAATATTGATTTTCTGAGATTATTAACGCAGGGTTGTTAGAAGTATCTATTAAATGGTATGAAATAATATAACTTTCATCGTAGTTTATATGTACTGTTCCTAATACAATAATATTAATACCCATTTTTTCCCAAAAAGTTGGGATGACATCGGATACTTTAGTAGGTTTATGTGGTAAATATTCTACAGGAATAGTATTGAATTTGCCGCTATTGCGTAAGTCAGCAGCTATTATTGATGCTATATCTTCAATTGATATTGATTTGTTATACTGATTACTAACACATGTAAAAGGTATTACAGCAATGGGGTGCGCAGCATTTACTCCACATGTAATTTCAATATGCATATCTGCAAGTAGCGCAGGTTTCCATAAAAATATAATTAACACTATTGATAAAGATATTTTTTGCAACCAATGTGGCAGTTTATGAGTTTTTCTAATTATTAAATACATGAAAATTTTATAATGAAAACGAATTATTTATAATGGACCATTTATATTATTATTATTTTGTAAATGTGTAAATATTTTGTTTATTGAGGAGAAAAATTTAATATTGTGTTTTTAAATATTTCATAAATATCTGAATTTGGCGGTTTGGGAATTTTTGCTAATTTAGCGGCGATAATTGCTGCTTGGCATAGATCGTAATCTCCAGATATAGCGGTTACTGATAATAATGTGCCATCAGGTGCTAATTTGATACGTAAATTACATTGTTTACCAACATAATGCGAAAAGTTATAAAATTTTTTTTGTATTGATTCACTGATCATACGCTTATACATATTAATTTCATTATTTTTAATAATTTCGTTTGAAATATTATTCTCATTATCATTTTTTTTTGTTGTCAAGTTTAATTTAAATTCTTTGTTATTTTCTATAGATTTTTTTTTGTTAATTAATGTATTCAGTAAATTACTGAGTTCATTAGATTCATGAGACTGATAATTTAATTTATCATGTATTAGTATATTTTTTTCGACAGTATTCTGATTTTTCTTTTTAGGGGTGTTGGGCAAC